>QBMB01000100.1 GCA_003241965.1 Burkholderiales bacterium
CCATCGCCATGGAAGAAGGCCTGCGCTTCGCCATCCGCGAAGGTGGCCGCACCGTTGGCGCCGGCGTCGTCGCCAAAATCATTGCTTAAACGCCCTCAGGGGCATCGCCAGTAGGGGTATAGCTCAATTGGCAGAGCGTCGGTCTCCAAAACCGAAGGTTGTAGGTTCGATTCCTACTGCCCCTGCCACCCAACAGGGTGTTCCCGGAACTTGATCCGGCTCTGTTGAGTGGTTTGACAAGCCCACCGAAGTCGATGAGACCTCTGGTGGGCTTGCGTGTCTCAAGCTTTCGGGTTTTTGAGCGCGTTTTTTGAAAAGTTTTGTCTGGATTTTCATGGCCACCTCCGAAGTACAAACCGTCCATACCGGCGCCGACAAGGCCAAGTTGGCGGCCGCCATCGCGCTGCTGTTGGGCTCGTTTGTGGCCTTTTATCTGCTGTCATCCCGGGGTTCCCTGGTGCAGTGGGCTGCCCTGATCGTGTTGCTGGGCGCGGCCGTGGTGGTGTTTGGAGTGTCCGAGTCGGGCAAGCAGTTGCTGGCCTTTGGCCGAGATTCCTGGCGCGAAGTGAAGAAGGTTGTCTGGCCCGCCCGCAAGGAGGCGATCCAGATGACGGCTTATGTGTTCGCTTTCGTGTTCGTGATGTCGCTCTTCTTGTGGCTCACCGACAAGACGGTTGAATGGCTGTTCTACGACCTGATTCTGGGCTGGAGAAAATAATGATCGAGCAAAACAGTCCCGTGACCGACGGCGTGGCCGCAGAAGGCATGCGCTGGTACGTGGTCCACGCCTATTCGGGCATGGAAAAAGCCGCCGAACGCAACATCGTCGAGCGCATCAACCGCGCCGGCATGCAAGAGAAATTTGGCCGCATCCTCGTGCCTACCGAAGAAGTGGTCGAGATGAAGAACGGCCAGCGCCGCACCACTGAACGCAAATTCTTCCCCGGCTACGTGCTGGTGGAAATGGTGATGGACGACGAGACCTGGCACCTGGTCAAGCACACCAACAAGGTGACCGGTTTCGTTGGTGGCGCCAAGAACCGCCCGGCCCCAATCTCCGAGGAAGACGTTCAAAAGATCGTCAACCAGATGCAGGAAGGCACCGACAAACCCCGCCACAAGGTGGAGTTTGTTGTGGGCGAGTACGTCCGTGTGAAGGAAGGCCCCTTCACAGACTTCAACGGCACGGTCGAAGAAGTCAACTACGAGAAGAACAAGATGCGCGTGTCGGTGACCATCTTTGGTCGCGCCACACCGGTCGAGCTTGAATTCAGCCAGGTCGAAAAGACCTGATCTTTCCAGGCGCTGGCGGGTCGGCCCGACGCCAGTGCTGTTGAAGTTTTCCGGGTCCCCAACCGCGAGGAGGTTGTCTTTCATGGCAGCCGTCTGCACTCGCAGGAGCTAAAAAATGGCGAAAAAAATCGTCGGCTTCGTCAAGCTGCAAGTCCCAGCTGGCAAGGCCAACCCGTCCCCTCCGATCGGCCCGGCACTGGGTCAGCGCGGCCTCAACATCATGGAGTTCTGCAAGGCGTTCAACGCCCAGACTCAGGGCGTTGAGCCAGGCCTGCCGCTGCCCGTGGTGATCACGGCTTACGCGGACAAGAGCTTCACCTTCATCATCAAGACGCCTCCGGCGACCACCTTGATCAAGAAGGCGATCAAGCTGGACAAGGGCTCTTCGGTGCCCAACAAGAACAAGGTCGGCAAGATCACGCGCGCTCAGCTCGAAGAGATCGCCAAGACCAAGATGAAAGACATGACCGCCGCCGATGTGGACGCTGCCGTGCGCACCATCGCCGGTTCGGCCCGCTCGATGGGCGTGATTGTGGAGGGCGTGTAAATGGCCAAGCTGACCAAAAAACAGAAAGCCTTCGAAGGCAAGGTTGACAGCAACAAGCTGTACCCGCTGACCGAAGCCATCGCCATCATCAAGGAATGCGCGAACGCCAAGTTCGACGAATCCATCGATGTGGCCATCCAGCTCGGCGTGGACGCCAAGAAGTCGGACCAAGTGGTGCGTGGCGCCGTCGTGATGCCCAACGGCACCGGCAAGACCAAGCGCGTGGCCGTGTTCGCCCAGGGTGCCAAGGCTGAAGAAGCCAAGGCCGCTGGCGCCGACATCGTCGGCATGGACGACCTCGCCGCCGACATCAAGGCCGGCAACATGAACTTCGACGTGGTGATTGCCTCGCCAGACGCCATGCGCGTCGTCGGTACCCTGGGTCAGATCCTGGGTCCACGCGGCTTGATGCCCAACCCCAAGGTCGGCACCGTGACGCCCGACGTCGCCCAGGCTGTGCGCAACGCCAAGGCCGGTCAGGTCCAGTTCCGTGTCGACAAGGCCGGCATCGTGCACGGCACGATCGGCCGCCGTTCGTTCGAAGCCGACAAACTCCAGGGCAACCTGGTGGCGCTGCTCGATGCACTGACCAAGGCCAAGCCAGCCACCAGCAAGGGTGTGTTCCTGCGCAAGGTGGCTGTGTCCTCGACCATGGGCATCGGTGTTCGCGTGGACATGCAGTCCATCTCGGCGTAACTCGCAAGCGTTGCGCAGGGCGTGAAGAATTCGGGTGGCTTCGGCTGCCCGCGTGTGGTGGGCCCGCAGGGCGGTTGCAGAACCGGTTTGTGGGGCCATCCAAGACCGTTGGTGTCGGGTCAAGCCCTCCGGGGTGCGGTCCGACTTAATTGTGACAAGCCAACGCAGATGGCGATCCCGCTGCAGATGGAATCCGTTCCGAAACAGTTGATCGCTGCAATGAGGCGTGCCCCAGGTCCCTGGACCGAGGGCACATTTAAGGAGTAGACCTTGAGTCTGAATCGCAGTGAGAAAGAAGCGGTCATTTCCGAAGTGACCAGCCTCGCCGCAAAAGCTCAAACGCTCGTGATGGCGGAGTACCGTGGTATCACGGTTGCGCACATGGACAAACTGCGCGTCACAGCCCGCAGCAACGGTGTGACCCTGAGCGTGTTGAAAAACACCCTGGCTCGCCGTGCGGTGGCTGGCAGCGCATTTGAAGTGGCCGCAGACCAGATGACCGGTCCGCTGATCTATGGCTTTTCTGTTGACGCCGTGGCTGCCGCGAAAGTGGTGGCCGAGTTCGCGAAGACCAACGACAAGTTGGTCATCCGCGCCGGTGTGTATGCAGGCAAAGTCCTGGACGTCAATGGCGTGAAGCAGCTTGCAAGCATCCCTTCGAAAGAAGTGTTGATGGCCCAGCTGTGTGGCTTGCTGATGTCGCCCATGTCGCGTACGGCCGTTGTGCTGGGCGCGCTGGCGGCGAAAAAAGGCGAAGGCGCTGCCCCCGTGGCAGCCGAAGAAGCGGCTGCCGCCTGAGTGGCGCGCACCGTTCGTTCAACCAATTGTTAGGAAATCAAAATGGCATTCGATAAAGACGCATTTTTGACCGCGCTGGACAGCATGACGGTCATGGAACTCAACGACCTGGTGAAAGCCATCGAAGAGAAGTTTGGCGTGAGCGCAGCCGCCATGGCCGCACCCGCAGCCGGTGGTGGCGGTGCTGCTGCTGTTGCTGAAGAGAAGACCGAATTCAACGTCGTGCTGCTCGAAGCCGGCGCCAACAAGGTCTCGGTCATCAAGGCCGTTCGCGAAATCACCGGTCTGGGCCTGAAAGAAGCCAAAGACCTGGTCGATGGCGCACCCAAGAACGTGAAAGAAGCGATTGCCAAGGCCGACGCCGAAGCCGCCATGAAAAAGCTGGTGGATGCCGGCGCCAAGGCCGAGCTGAAGTAATTCGCTCGTTCCCCGAGGCTGGAGTGCTCGAAAGGGCCTCCAGCCTTCTGTGCTTTCAGAGCACACCCACAAGCCCGGTCCTGGACCTTGCTTTTGAGTGTCTTCTGACCCCGACTGCAGAAGACGACTTGGTTCGGGCCTGTGTGCAATGCGCAGGCCGTCCGCCAATGGTTGGTAGAGGCCAGCCACCAAGAAAGCCACCAGGAATCCGCCCTCCTGGTAGGCAAGACAGTCGCCGCAGACCTCAAGCCCGGAGATCTCATGGCCCCAGCATCGAAATACTCATACACCGAACGCAAACGCATCCGCAAGAGCTTTGGTACCCGCGAAAACGTTCTCGCGATTCCTTACCTGTTGCAGATGCAAAAGGACGCCTACACGGCGTTCCTGCAAGCCGACAACGCGCCGAAAAAGCGCACCAACGAGGGTCTGCAGGCGGCGTTTGAAGCCGCTTTCCCCATCGTCTCCCACAACGGTTTTGTGGAGATGAAGTTCGTTGAGTACAACCTGGCCAAGCCCGCCTTCGATGTGCGCGAATGCCAGACACGTGGTCTGACCTTTGCCTCCGCCGTGCGCGCCCGCGTGCAGCTCATCATTTATGACCGCGAGTCCTCGACCGCGCAGTCCAAGGTGATCAAGGAAGTGAAAGAGCAGGAGGTCTACATGGGCGAAGTGCCCTTGATGACCGAGAAGGGCTCCTTCATCATCAATGGCACCGAGCGTGTCATCGTGTCGCAGCTGCACCGCTCGCCCGGTGTGTTCTTCGAACACGACAAGGGCAAGACGCACAGCTCGGGCAAGCTGTTGTTCTCCGCTCGCATCATTCCCTACCGCGGTTCCTGGCTCGACTTCGAATTCGACCCCAAGGACGTGCTGTTCTTCCGTGTCGACCGCCGCCGCAAGATGCCGGTCACCATCCTGCTCAAGGCCATCGGCCTGACGCCGGAAACCATCCTGGCCAACTTCTTCGTCAACGACCATTTCCGCGTGATGGACAGTGGCGCGCAGATGGCTTTCGTGCCCGAGCGCCTGCGTGGCGAAGTGGCCCGTTTCGACATCACCGACAAGGCCGGCAAGGTCGTCGTCGCCAAGGACAAGCGCATCACCGTGCGCCACACCCGCGAGATGGAGCAGTCGGGTACCACGCACATCAGCGTGCCTGAAGACTTCATGATCGGCCGCGTGGTCGCCCGCAACATCGTGGACGAAGACACCGGTGAGATCATCGCCAAGGCCAACGAAGAGTTGACCGAAGTGCTGTTGAAGAAACTGCGCACGTCCGGCGTGCAGGACCTCCAGTGTCTCTACACCAACGAACTCGACCAGGGCGCGTACATCTCGCAGACCCTGCGCATCGACGAGACCGCCGATGAGTTTGCCGCACGCGTGGCCATCTACCGCATGATGCGTCCCGGCGAGCCGCCGACCGAAGACGCTGTGCAGGCCCTGTTCCACCGCCTGTTCTACAACCCGGACACGTACGACCTGTCGCGCGTGGGCCGCATGAAGTTCAACGCCCGCGTGGGCCGCGACGAATCCACCGGCCCGATGGTGCTGTCCAACGAAGACATCCTGGCCGTGGTCAAGATTCTGGTGGACCTGCGCAATGGTCGCGGCGAAGTCGATGACATCGACCACCTGGGCAATCGCCGCGTGCGTTGCGTGGGCGAGCTTGCCGAGAACCAGTACCGCACGGGCTTGGCACGTATCGAAAAGGCCGTGAAAGAGCGTCTGGGTCAGGCTGAGCAAGAGCCGCTGATGCCGCACGACCTGATCAACTCCAAGCCGATTTCCGCGGCCCTGAAGGAGTTCTTCGGTGCGTCGCAGCTGTCGCAGTTCATGGACCAGACCAACCCGCTGGCCGAGATCACCCACAAGCGCCGCGTGTCGGCTCTTGGCCCGGGCGGCTTGACCCGCGAACGCGCCGGTTTCGAGGTGCGCGATGTGCACGTGACCCACTACGGTCGCGTTTGCCCCATCGAGACGCCTGAAGGCCCGAACATCGGCCTGATCAACTCGCTGGCTCTGTACGCTCGCCTGAATGAGTACGGTTTCATTGAAACCCCGTACCGCCGTGTGATCGAAGGCAAGGTCACGAACCAGATCGACTATTTGTCGGCCATCGAAGAAGGCAAGTACGTCATCGCGCAGGCCAACGCCACGCTGGACGGCGAAGGTCGTCTGACCGGTGACCTGATTTCTGCACGTGAAAAAGGCGAGTCGATCCTGACCCCGTCCGACACCATCCAGTACATGGATGTGTCGCCGGCGCAGATCGTGTCGGTGGCTGCTTCGTTGGTTCCGTTCCTGGAGCACGACGATGCGAACCGCGCGCTGATGGGCGCCAACATGTCGCGCCAGGCCGTGCCCGTGCTGCGTCCTGAAAAGCCACTGGTGGGCACCGGTATCGAGCGCGTCGCCGCGATCGACTCCGGCACCGTGGTGACCGCCACCCGTGGCGGCAAGGTGGATTACGTCGACGCGACCCGCATCGTGGTGCGTGTGAACGATGCCGAGGCTTTGGCCGGTGAAGTGGGTGTGGACATCTACAACCTCATCAAGTACCAGCGTTCCAACCAGAACACCAACATCCACCAGCGTCCCATCGTGAAGAAGGGCGACATGCTGGCCAAGGGTGACGTGATCGCCGACGGTGCATCGACCGACCTGGGTGAAATCTCGATCGGCCAGAACATGCTGATCGCCTTCATGCCCTGGAACGGCTACAACTTCGAAGATTCGATCCTGATCTCCGAGAAGGTTGTCTCCGAAGACCGCTACACCTCGATCCACATCGAGGAGCTGGTGGTGATGGCGCGCGACACCAAGCTGGGTGCGGAAGAAATCACCCGCGACATCCCCAACCTGGCCGAGCAACAGCTCAACCGCCTGGACGACTCCGGCATCATCTACGTGGGCGCTGAAGTGTTGCCCGGCGACGTGTTGGTGGGCAAGGTCACGCCCAAGGGCGAGACCACGCTCACGCCTGAAGAGAAGCTGCTGCGTGCGATCTTCGGTGAGAAGGCTTCCGACGTGAAGGACACCTCGCTGCGCGTGGACCAAGGTTCACAAGGCACCGTGATCGACGTGCAGGTGTTCACCCGCGAAGGCATCACGCGCGACAAGCGCGCCCAGCAGATCATCGACGACGAGCTCAAGCGCTTCCGCCTGGACCTGAACGACCAGCTGCGCATCGTGGAAGCCGACGCCTTCGACCGGATCGAGAAGCTGCTGATCGGCAAGATCGCCAACGGCGGCCCGAAGAAGTTGTCCAAGGGCACGACCATCGACAAGGCCTACCTGGACGATGTCGAGAAGTACCACTGGTTCGACATCCGCCCGGCCGACGAAACCGTGGCTGCCCAACTCGAGTCGATCAAGAACTCGATGGAGCAGACGCGCCACAGCTTCGACCTGATGTTCGAAGAAAAGCGCAAGAAGCTCACGCAGGGCGACGAGTTGCCAGCGGGCGTGCTCAAGATGGTCAAGGTGTACCTGGCCGTCAAGCGCCGCCTGCAGCCGGGTGACAAGATGGCTGGCCGTCACGGCAACAAGGGTGTGGTCTCCAAGATCGTGCCCGTGGAAGACATGCCTTACATGGCCGACGGCACCCCTGCCGACATCGTGCTGAACCCGCTGGGTGTGCCTTCGCGCATGAACGTGGGCCAGGTGCTCGAAGTCCACCTGGGCTGGGCCGCCAAGGGCCTGGGCCAGCGCATCGGCGACATGCTGCAAGCCGAAGCCAAGATCTCCGAGTTGCGTGGTTTCCTCGACACCATCTACAACCAGGCCGGCAAGAAAGAGTCGCTGGGCGACATGAGCGATGCCGAAGTGGTCGAGATGGCCGAGAACCTCACCACCGGTGTGCCGTTCGCCACCCCGGTGTTTGACGGTGCTTCGGAAGACGAGATCCGCACCATGCTCAAGCTGGCGTATCCGGACCACATCGCCGAGGTCAAGGGACTGACTGCCACCCGCACCCAGGCGCAGCTGTACGACGGCCGCACGGGTGACGCTTTCGAGCGCAAGACCACCGTGGGTTACATGCACTTCCTGAAGCTGCACCACCTGGTCGACGACAAGATGCACGCCCGTTCCACGGGTCCTTACTCACTCGTCACCCAGCAGCCGCTGGGCGGCAAGGCGCAGTTCGGTGGTCAGCGTTTCGGCGAGATGGAGGTGTGGGCACTGGAAGCCTATGGCGCCTCGTACATCCTGCAGGAAATGCTCACCGTCAAGTCCGACGACGTGCAGGGTCGCACCAAGGTCTACGAGAGCATCGTCAAGGGCGAGCACACGATCGAGGCGGGCATGCCCGAGTCGTTCAACGTGCTGGTCAAGGAAATTCGTTCGCTCGGTATCGATATCGAACTCGAACGCTCCTGAGACCTTGCGGGACAGACCAGAAATTGCCCGGCAGTTTTTGCTCTGTCCTCGACTGATTAACGATTTGGAAAGAGTCACATGAAATCTTTGCTCGACCTGTTCAAACAGTTCACGCCCGATGACCACTTCGATGCCATCCGCATCGGTCTGGCCTCGCCTGAAAAAATCCGCTCGTGGTCCTTTGGCGAAGTCAAGAAGCCCGAGACCATCAACTACCGCACGTTCAAGCCCGAGCGCGACGGTCTGTTCTGCGCCAAGATCTTCGGCCCTATCAAGGACTACGAATGCCTGTGCGGCAAGTACAAGCGCTTGAAGCACCGTGGTGTCATCTGCGAGAAGTGCGGCGTTGAAGTCACGCAGACCAAGGTGCGTCGCGAGCGCATGGGTCACATCGATCTGGCCGCGCCTTGCGCCCACATCTGGTTCCTGAAATCGCTGCCGTCGCGTCTGGGTCTGATCCTGGACATGACACTGCGCGACATCGAACGGGTGCTGTATTTCGAAGCGTACGTGGTGACCGACCCCGGCATGACCCCGCTGAAGAAATTCGGCATCATGTCCGAGGACGACTATGACGCCAAGCGCAAGGAATTCGGCGACGAATTCGTGGCCAAGATGGGCGCCGAGGGCATCAAGGAACTGCTGCAAGCCATCGAACTCGACATCGAGATCGAGAAGCTGCGCAACGACCTGACCGGCTCCGAGCTCAAGATCAAGAAGAACGCCAAGCGCCTCAAAGTGCTGGAAGCCTTCAAGAAGTCGGGCATCAAGCCCGAGTGGATGGTGCTCGACGTGCTGCCCGTGTTGCCGCCGGACCTGCGTCCGCTGGTGCCCCTGGACGGTGGCCGCTTCGCCACCTCCGACCTGAACGACCTGTACCGCCGCGTCATCAACCGCAACTCGCGTCTGCGCCGTCTGCTGGAGCTCAAGGCCCCTGAGATCATCGCGCGCAACGAGAAGCGCATGCTGCAGGAAGCGGTGGACTCGCTGCTGGACAACGGCCGCCGTGGCAAAGCCATGACGGGCGCCAACAAGCGCGCACTGAAGTCGCTGGCCGACATGATCAAGGGCAAGAGTGGCCGTTTCCGCCAGAACTTGCTGGGCAAACGCGTCGACTACTCGGGCCGTTCGGTCATCGTGGTTGGCCCAACGCTCAAGCTGCACCAGTGCGGCCTGCCCAAGCTGATGGCCCTGGAACTGTTCAAACCGTTCATCTTCTCGCGCCTGGAAGCCATGGGCATCGCGACCACCATCAAGGCCGCGAAGAAGGAAGTTGAAGCCGGCACGCCGGTGGTGTGGGACATCCTGGAAGAGGTGATCAAAGAGCACCCGGTGATGCTCAACCGCGCACCGACGCTGCACCGCCTGGGCATCCAGGCGTTTGAGCCCATCCTGATCGAAGGCAAGGCGATCCAGCTGCACCCCTTGGTCTGCGCTGCGTTCAACGCCGACTTCGACGGTGACCAGATGGCCGTTCACGTGCCGCTGTCGGTGGAAGCGCAGATCGAAGCGCGCACCCTGATGCTGGCCTCGAACAACATCCTGTTCCCGGCCAACGGCGAGCCTTCCATCGTCCCGTCGCAAGACGTGGTGCTGGGTCTGTACTACGCCACCCGCGAGCGCATCAACGCCAAGGGCGAGGGCATGATCTTTGCCGATCTGTCCGAGCTGCAGCGCGCGCTGGACAACGCGGTGGTGGAAATCACCGCCAAGATCAGCGTGCGCCTGACCCAGCAGACGCTGGACAAGGTTACCGGCGAATGGACGCCCTCGACCTCGCTGGTGGACACCACCGTGGGCCGTGCGCTGCTCTCCGAGATCCTGCCACGCGGCCTGCCGTTTGAAGTGTTGAACCGGGCGCTGAAGAAGAAGGAAATCTCGCGCCTGATCAACACCTCGTTCCGCAAGTGCGGCCTGAAGGAAACCGTGGTGTTCGCCGACAAGCTGTTGCAAAACGGTTTCCGTCTGGCCACACGCGCCGGTATCTCGATCGCCGTGGACGACATGCTGGTGCCCAAGGAGAAGCCGGCCATCATCGACCGCGCCGAAAACGAGGTGAAGGAAATCGCCCAGCAATACGCTTCCGGTCTGGTGACCGCGGGCGAGCGCTACAACAAAGTGGTGGACATCTGGGGCAAGGCCGGTGACGAGATCTCCAAGGTCATGATGGCCCAGCTGGCCAAGCAGAAGACCACCGATCGCCATGGCAAGGAAGTGGACCAGGAGTCGTTCAACTCCATCTACATGATGGCCGACTCCGGTGCGCGTGGTTCTGCTGCGCAGATCCGCCAGCTCGCCGGCATGCGCGGCCTGATGGCCAAGCCTGACGGTTCCATCATCGAGACCCCCATCACGGCGAACTTCCGTGAAGGCCTCAACGTGCTGCAGTACTTCATCTCGACCCACGGTGCTCGTAAAGGCCTGGCCGACACGGCGCTGAAGACCGCGAACTCGGGCTACCTCACGCGCCGCCTGGTGGATGTGACGCAGGACTTGGTGGTCAACACCCAGGACTGCGGGACCACCAACGGCGCGCTGATGCGCGCCATCGTTGAAGGTGGTGAGGTCATCGAGTCGCTGCGCGACCGCATCCTGGGCCGCACCACGGCCGAGGAGGTGGTGCATCCCGAAACGCGTGCTCTGCTGGTGCCCGCCGGCGAGATGCTCGACGAAGACATGCTGGACATGCTCGAAGCCGCCGCGGTGGACGAGGTGAAAGTGCGCACCGCACTGACCTGCGAAACCCGCTTCGGCATCTGCGCCAAGTGCTACGGCCGCGACCTGGGTCGTGGCGGTCTGGTGAACATCGGTGAAGCGGTCGGCGTGATCGCCGCCCAGTCCATCGGTGAACCCGGCACACAGCTGACCATGCGCACCTTCCACATCGGTGGTGCGGCGTCGCGTGCGGCGGTGGCCTCCAGCGTGGAAGCCAAGTCCAGTGGCGTGATCGGCTTCAACGCCACCATGCGCTACGTGACCAACACCAAGGGCGAACTGGTGGTGATCTCGCGTTCCGGCGAAATCGTCATCCACGACGAACACGGCCGCGAGCGCGAGCGCCACAAGGTGCCGTACGGCGCCATTCTGTCGATCAAGGCCGACCAGAGCATCAAGGCCGGTGCGATCCTGGCCAACTGGGACCCGTTGACCCGTCCGGTCATCACGGAATTCGCCGGTCAGGTGCGTTTCGAGAACGTCGAAGAAGGCCTCACCGTGGCCAAGCAGGTGGACGATGTCACCGGCCTGTCCACCCTGGTGGTGATCGATCCGAAGCGCCGCGGCGTGACCAAGGTGGTTCGTCCGCAGGTCAAGCTGATCGATGCGCAAGGCAACGAAGTGAAGATCCCTGGCACCGACCACTCGGTGACCATCGGCTTCCAGATCGGCTCGCTGATCCAGGTGCGCGACGGCATGGACGTGGGCCCAGGCGAAGTGCTGGCCCGCATCCCGGTTGAAGGTCAGAAGACGCGCGACATCACCGGCGGTCTGCCGCGTGTGGCCGAGCTGTTCGAAGCCCGCAGCCCGAAAGACAAGGGCATGCTGGCCGAGATGACCGGCACCGTGTCGTTCGGCAAGGAGACCAAGGGCAAGGTTCGCCTGCAGATCACCGACCCCGAAGGCAAGGTCTGGGACGACCTCATCCCCAAGGAAAAGAACATCCTGGTGCACGAGGGCCAGGTGGTCAACAAGGGCGAGAGCGTGGTGGACGGCCCGGCCGATCCACAAGACATCCTGCGCCTGTTGGGCATGGAAGAGCTGGCGCGTTACATCGTCGACGAAGTGCAGGACGTCTACCGCCTGCAGGGCGTGAAGATCAACGACAAGCACATCGAGGTGATTGTTCGCCAGATGCTGCGTCGCGTCGTCGTGGACAGCGTGGGTGATTCGAACTACATCGCCGGTGAGCAGGTCGAGCGTTCGGAAATCCTCAACACCAACGATGCGCTGCGTGCCGAAGGCAAGCTGCCATCGGTGTTCAGCAACATCCTGCTGGGTATCACCAAGGCGTCGCTGTCGACCGACTCGTTCATCTCGGCGGCTTCCTTCCAGGAAACCACCCGGGTGCTGACCGAGGCGGCCATCATGGGCAAGCGCGACGAACTGCGGGGTCTGAAGGAAAACGTGATCGTGGGTCGCCTGATCCCGGCCGGCACCGGCATGGCCTACCACGAAGCGCGCAAGGTCAAGGAAAAGATGGACGACGAAGAGCGCCGTGCCATCTCCGAAGCCGACGCGATCTCGTTGGCGGCCGACCAGGCCGAGCAGGCCGACGCGTCGAGCACCAACGAAGCGGAATAAGGGTTCACCCCCGCGGCGCTTTGCGCCGTCGAATCTTCAGAAGCCTCCAGTCGTCCGACTGGGGGCTTTTTTCATCGTGCCGTTCTGCGTTCGCGCGGTGTGCCGCCGTTATATTGATGGCGCCTGCCGGGGGGCGGGGTTGCATACAAGGAGTTTCGAACATGTCCGTCTCGCTGTGGGTGTTGCTGGCTTTGGGTCTGGCGGTGTTCTTCTGGAGCGTCGGTGCCTACAACCGGCTGGTGCGGTTGAAAAACGGCATCGCCAACGCATTCGGGCAGATCGACGTGCAGCTCAAACGGCGCTACGACCTGATCCCCAACCTGGTGGAAGTGGCGCGCAAGTACCTCGCGCACGAGTCCCAGACGCTGGAGGCCGTGATCGCCGCGCGCAACCAGGCCCGCACGGCCGAACAGACCGCCGCCGCCAGCCCGCTCAACGCCGGCGCGCTGGGCGCCCTGGCGGGTGCCGAGCAATTGCTCGGTGGCGCGCTGGGCCGGTTGTTTGCGGTGGCCGAGGCCTACCCCGATCTCAAGGCCGACCAGACCATGCGCGACCTGAGCGAAGAGCTCTCCAGCACCGAGAACCGCATTGGTTTTGCGCGCCAGGCCTACAACGACAACGTGCTCGAGTTCAACGACGCGGCTGCGCAGTTCCCAGCCCTGATCGTGGCGCGCCTGTTCGGTTTCCTGCCGCAGGCCATGCTGGAGTCCACCACCAGCGAAGCCGAGCGCCAGACGCTGCGCATCGAGATCTGACCCCCCGGGCCCACCGCGCAGCACGACCATGCGGTTCTTTGAATTCCAGCGCGAGGCCCGGGGCGAGACCACGCGCCTGTTGCTGGCCTTTGCCGCCACCGTGGTGCTGCTGGTTCTGGCGGTCAATGCCGCGTTGGCGCTGGCCTTGGGCCTTCCCGGCGGGCTCGCACGGTTCAGCGCGGCCAATTACCCGCGCTACTTCTTCGAGGTCAACACCTTCATCACCCTGCTCTTCGTGCTGGGTGGCTGGTGGGTGGAGACGTCGCGCCTGAGCGAGGGCGGTGGCGTGCGCCTGGCCGAGCAGTTGGGCGCCCGACTCGCACAACCCTCGGGCAGCCTGGATGAGCAGCGCTTCTGCAACATCGTCGACGAGATGGCGATTGCCTCCAACGTGAAGCGCCCGCAGGCCATGGTGCTGGCGCGCGATCAGGGCATCAATGCCTTTGCCGCCGGCTGGGACGAAGACGACGCGGTGGTGGCTGTCACCCAGGGCGCGTTGGACCACCTCACGCGCGAGGAGCTGCAAGGTCTGGTGGCGCACGAGTTCAGCCACATTGGCGAAGGCGACACGCGCCTGAACATGCGGCTGGTGGGCATGGTGTTTGGCCTGGAAATGCTCTTTCGCATGGGCCACACCCTGTTCGAGCCGGACTCCCGGGACCGGCGCATGGCCGCAGCACTCATTGGCCTGGCCATCATGGCCGCAGGCTGGCTGGGTTGGGTGGCCGGGCACGCCTTGCAGGCCGCCATTTCCCGCCAGCGTGAGCACCTGGCCGACGCGCGTGCGGTGCAATGGACGCGCAGCCGCGATGGCCTGGGTGGTGTGCTGCGCAAGATTCTGACCCAGCAACAAGAGGGCGTGCAGACGCGCAACGTGGGCTCGGTGGTGCAGCACATGCTGCTGGTGGCCAACGGGTCGGGCAAGGTCGCGGGCTGGTTCGATTCGCACCCGCCCTTGACCGAGCGCATTCGCCGCATCTACGGTCGCAACCCGGGCCCGCTGCCGCTGCACCGCGAGCCTGAGCCCGAGGTATCCCCGCCGCCTGTTGCCCCCGCCATCGAAGCCCCGGGC
>QBMB01000101.1 GCA_003241965.1 Burkholderiales bacterium
TCCCCCGCCCAAGCCACCCAGCTCCAGCGCTCCGCGCGCCAGGCCGAGGTGGTGCGCGCCCTGCAGGCCGTGGTGCCCGCCCATGCGCTGCTCTGGCAAGCCGAAGACACCGTGCCCTACGAGTGCGACGGCCTCACCGCTTACCGCGAGCGTCCGCTGGTGGTGGTGCTCCCCGAGACCGAGGCGCAGGTATCGGCTGTGCTCAAGGCCTGCCATGCGCTGGACGTGCCGGTGGTGGCGCGCGGCGCGGGCACCGGTCTCTCGGGCGGCGCCATGCCACATGCCCTGGGTGTGACGATGTCGCTGGCCAAGTTCAACCGCATCCTCACGATCGACCCGCGCTCGCGCACGGCGGTGGTGCAGGCGGGCGTGCGCAACCTCGCCATCTCGGAAGCAGCTGCGCCGCACGGCCTGTACTACGCGCCCGACCCGAGCAGCCAGATCGCCTGCACCATCGGCGGCAATGTGGCGGAGAACTCCGGCGGCGTGCACTGCCTCAAGTACGGCCTCACGGTGCACAACGTGCTGCAGGTGCGTGGCTTCACGGTGGAGGGTGAGCCCGTCACCTTCGGCGGCGAGGCGCTGGACGTGCCGGGCTTCGACCTGCTCTCGCTGATCATCGGCAGCGAAGGCATGCTGGCCGTGACCACCGAAGTCACCGTGAAGCTGGTGCCCAAGCCGCTGCTGGCGCGCTGCATCATGGCCAGCTTCGACGACATCCGCAAAGCCGGCGACGCGGTGGCCTCGGTGATCGCCGCCGGCATCATCCCGGCCGGGCTGGAGATGATGGACAAACCCATGACGGCCGCGGTGGAGGACTTCGTGCACGCCGGATACGACCTCAACGCCGAGGCCATCCTGCTCTGCGAGAGCGACGGCACGCCCGAAGAAGTTGAAGAAGAAATCGGCCGCATGATCGCGGTGCTGCGCGGCTGCGGCGCCACCGCCATCACGGTGAGCCAGGACGAAGCCGAACGCCTGCGATTCTGGAGTGGACGCAAGAACGCATTCCCGGCCAGCGGGCGCATCAGCCCCGACTACATGTGCATGGACTCGACCATTCCGCGCAAGCGGCTGGCCGACATCCTGCTCGCGATCGCCGAGATGGAAAAGAAGTACGGCCTGCGCTGCGCCAACGTGTTCCACGCCGGCGACGGCAACCTGCACCCACTGATCCTGTTCGATGCGAACGACGCCGACCAGCTGCACCGCTGCGAACTCTTCGGCGCCGATATCCTGGAGACCAGCGTGGCCATGGGCGGCACGGTCACGGGTGAGCACGGCGTGGGCGTGGAGAAGCTCAACAGCATGTGCGTGCAGTTCTCGCCCGAGGAAAACGAGCAGATGTTCAGCGTGAAACGGGCTTTTGATACCAAATCGCTACTGAATCCCGGCAAGGTCATTCCCACGCTGCAACGTTGTGCTGAGTACGGAAAAATGCTGGTGCGCGGTGGCCGTCTGGCGCACCCCGAACTGCCTCGGTTCTGAGGGGCAAATATCACGTTCAACACGGTGCCCCCTGGGGTACAGTTGGTTGAATGAGTGCTCTCTTCCCTCCGAAAGACAGCCGTCTTGATGTGAACCGCCCCGAGGCAACGGTCTCGGCTGGAGAACGGGCGCTGTTGCTGGAGATCGAGACCCTCAAGGCAGAAAACCTGCACCTGCGCCGCAACTACGCCGAGCACATGGGTGGCAGCCTGCACGAAGGCGCATCCAGCGCTGCGGGTTTTCGCCCCGCTCTGCCTCTCTCGCTCGAACTGGCGCTGGAGGCCGACAACAATGTGCCGCCGGCTGCAGCACCACTGGAGTACGAGGCCCTCTTTGCAGCCTTGGGCAGCGCGTTTCCGATCGGCATCTTCCGCACCGACCAGGCGGGCGTGCTCACCCATGTCGATGCCCGCCTGCAGCAGATTTTTGGGCTGGAAAAACACGATTTCCCCAATTTCGGCTGGCTGGACCACGTGCATCCCGACGACATGCAGCAGGTGCAGGAGCACTGGATCCGTGGCATCACCACCGGCGAGAGCCTGAGCGTGGAGTTCCGCCTGGTCAGGCCGGACAACGGGGTGGTGCACTTGCTGGCGCGCAACTCGCCGCTGCGCGACGAACACGGCAACGTGACCAGCCAGCTCGGCTTCATCCAGGACATCACGCCCATGCGCGTGCTGGAGGCCGAAGCACGCATCAAGGACGAACTCAACCGCCAGATCATCGCCAGCAGCCCCGACTGCACCAAGGTGCTCGACCTGGAAGGCCGTGTGGTGCAGATGACCGCACAGGGCTGCCGCCTGGTGGAGGTGGACGATTTCGAGCAGGTGCGTCTGGGCGCCTGGATCGATTGGTGGCCAGACGATGGCGTGCAGCTCGCGCTGGAGGCGCTCGTGTCGGCCCGGCGTGGCGAGAGCGCACGTTTCGTGGCCTACGGCCCCACCTTCAAGGGCACGCCCAAATGGTGGGACACCATGGTCACGCCGATCTGCGATGCCCAGGGCCACCCGGTCCTGCTGCTGGCGGTCTCGCGCGACATCACCGAACAGCACCAGCAACAGGAAAGCATCCAGCGCTTCAATGCGGAGCTCGAAGGCGCCGTGCGCCAGCGCACCGAGGAACTGGCCGAGGCCAACGCGCGGGTCAGCATGGCGCTGGCAGAGGCCCAGGCACTGTACGACCAGGCGCCCTGTGGCTACCACTCGGTCGATGCCGAGGGCACCGTGGTGCTGATCAACCGCACCGAACTCGAGTGGTTGGGCTATGAGCGCGACGAGATCGTGGGCAAGATCCCCTTTCGCGATTTGCTCAGCCCCGAGCAGGTGCCCAAAGCGAGAGAGCGGCTGGCACGCATGGTGGCAGGCGAAAAACTGGACCCTGCCGAGTTCACGGTGCGAAGGAGCGACGGCAGCACGTTTGTCGCCCTGATCAGCAGCACCGCCGTGACAGACGCCCGCGGGCACTTTCTTCGCACCAACAACACGCTGGTGGACATCACCGAGCGCAAGGCGGCCGAAGATCTGATCACCCATGCCAACTGCCAGCTCAACCAGGCATTGAACCAGGCCCAGGCCCTCTACAACCAGGCGCCGTGCGGCTACCACTCGCTGGACATCAACAGCATGTTCGTGTCGATCAACGACACCGAACTCGGCTGGCTGGGCTACAGCCGCGACGAGGTGGTCGGCAAGATGGGCTTTGGCGACGTGATTCCGGCCAGCGACGTGCCGCTGCTGGAAGCCCGCATGCGCAAGATCCTCAAGGACGATGCGCTGGAGGGCGTCGAATACCAGATGCGCCGGCGCGACGGCAGCACCTTCCACGCCCTGCTGTCGTCATCGGCCGTGCGCGACAAGGACGGTCACTTCCTGCGCAGCAACACGACGGTGGTGGACATCACGCGGCGCAAGGCCGCCGAAATGTCCTTGCGGGACAACCAGCGCTTCCTGCAGACCATCACCGACCAGGTGCCCGGGCTGATCGCCTACCTGGACGCCGGGCTGCGTTTCCGGTTTGCCAACGCCGAACACCTGCGGGTCTACGGCATGGACCCGGTGCGCATCCTGGGCCAGTACATCGGCGACTGCATCGCGCCCGAGATCTGGGCGGACACCAAGCCCCGCATGGAAGCCACGCTGGCGGGGCAGGAACAGCAGTTCACCGCCTGGCGCCCCACGCGCGACGGCAAGCACATTTTTGTCAGCGCACGTTACCTGCCCGATGTGCGGGACGGCAAGGTTCAGGGCCTGTTCGTCCAGATCATCGACATCACCGAGAGCAAGCTCGTCGAAGAACGGGTGAGCAATCTCAATGAAGAGCTTGAACAGCGCATCCGCGAGCGCTCGGCCGAGTTGCTGGAAGCCGAGCAGCGCTTCCGCCTGATGGTGGACAACCTGCGCGACTACTGCATTTTCTTCATGGATGCCGAGGGCCACATCACCGACTGGACCGACAGCGCCCAGCGCATGGACGGCTACTCGCCCACGCAGATGCTGGGCCGCCATTACGGCATGCTGTTCGACCCCGCCAACCCGGAACACGGCAAGGTTCGCGCCGACCAGATGCTGCGCCTGGCGGCCTCGCGAGGCCAGCACGAGCTGCACAACTGGCACACACGCAAGGACGGCACCCAGTACTGGTCGCACTCGGTGCTGATCGCCTTGCGCGACGACAGCGGCGAACTGCGCGGCTTTGCCAAGATCAACCGCGACATGACCGACGCCAAGCGGCTCGACGACCTGATGCGCAACATCAACGACGAGCTGGAAAACCGGGTGGTCGAGCGCACCGAACAGCTGCTGGCGGCCAACAAGGACCTGGAGTCCTTCTCGTACTCGGTCTCGCACGACTTGCGCTCACCGCTGCGCCACATCTCCAGCTTCGTGAGCCTGCTCGAAGAGCACATGGGCAGCCTGTGCGATGAGGTGAGCGCGCGCTACCTCAACACCATCGGGAACTCCGCGCGCCACATGAGCCAGCTGATCGACGGCCTGCTGGCGTTCTCCCGCCTGGGCCGCTCCGCGGTCAACGTCACGCCGGTGGACTTCCAGCTGCTGGTCGATGCCGTGGTCGCGCAGATCGGGCACGACACCGAAGGCCGCGTGGTGGACTGGGTGGTCGCCCCCGACCTGCCGGTGGTGCAGGGCGACGCCCTGTTGCTGCGCGAGGTGTGGGCCAACCTGTTGGGCAATGCCTACAAATACAGCCGCCCGCGTGAACGATCTCGCATCGAGGTGGGCTGGAGCGTGGACCCGGTGGTGGGCTACACCTTCTTTGTCCGTGACAATGGGGTGGGTTTCGACACAAAATACGCGCAGAAGCTTTTTGGTGTCTTTCAGCGCCTGCACCGCGCGTCGGAGTTCGAAGGCACAGGCATCGGTCTTGCTCTCACCCGACGCATCATTGAGCGGCACAGTGGCAGCATCTGGGCAGACAGTGAGCTTGGGTTGGGCAGTGTTTTTTACTTCTCTCTACCTTTTGAAGGCCCCGGCCTGCAGGAATCTTCAATGGATTCCATGCCTGCCCCTCTGGAATCATGAGCAAAAACGCCGACGCCATTCTTCTGGTTGAAGACAATCCCGATGATGCCGAGCTGACCAAGCTGGCGTTGTCGCGCCATGGCCTGGATGGCCGGGTCACCCACGTCTCCGACGGCATGCAGGCGCTGGACTACCTGCACCGGCGCAACGGCTTCACCAACCGGACCGGCAGCAACCCCGTGCTGGTGCTGCTCGACCTCAAAATGCCGCTGCTCGACGGCATCGGTGTGCTCAAGGAAATCAAGGGCAGCGAACTGCTGCACAACATCCCGGTGGTGGTGCTGACCTCTTCCACCGAGCCCAGCGACCTGCTGCGCGCCTACGACGCAGGCACCAACGCCTACATCGCCAAACCGACCGAGTTCTCCCAGTTCCTCAGCGCGATGAAGCACGTGTGCGAGTTCTGGATCAACATCAACCAGACGGCGCCCCAGACGGTCAACGCCTCGGTGCGCAACACCGGCTTCGGCGACCTGATCTGAGGCTGGCACTCACCAGGTGTCGATGAAGCGGGCGCCTGTGCGCTCGACCACGCGCGCGCTGTCCAGCCCCTGAACCAGCCAATGGCGCGTGTGCGCCGGATCGATCACCGCGTCGATCTCCAAGGTGGTTGCCATCTGTTCGGCCGATCCCCGGGCGTATTGCTCGCCCACCAGCCGCTTGAACAAGGCTTCTCGCTCAGCCCCCTCGGGCACCGCCTGCAGTTCCTTTCGAAAACCCAGGCGCACCGCGCCTTCCAGCCCCATCGCCCCGAACTCGCCGGTGGGCCAGGCCACCGTGAACACCGGTGCGTGAAAGCCGCCCGCGGTCATGCCCATGGCACCCAGCCCGTACCCCTTGCGCAGGACCACGCTGAAGCACGGCACGCGCAACTTCGCCGCCACCACGAACAACCGGCTCACGTGCCGCACCTGGGCTTGCGCCTCCATGGCCGGCCCCACCATGAAACCTGGCGTGTCCACCAGGCTCACGATGGGCAAGCCGTGTGCGTTGCACAGCTGCATGAAGCGCGCTGCCTTGTCGGCCGCATCGGCATCGATCGCACCCCCCAGGTGCAGGGGGTTGTTGGCCATCAATCCCACCGAGCGGCCTTCAATGCGCCCCAGGGCGGTGTGGATGCCGACTCCGAAGCCGGTGCGCAGCGGCATCAGGCTGCCCTCGTCCACCAGGCCCTGCATCACACCTCGCGTGTCGTAGGCGCGCAGCCGGTTCTCGGGCACTGCGTCGCGCAGGGCCATCGCATCGGGTGCGCTCCAGGTGGCGCGGCGCCCCTGGAAGAACGACAGCCAGTGCCGGGCTGCCGCCACCGCCTGCGCTTCGTCGTCCACCAGCACGTCGATCACGCCGTTGGCGTGCTGCACCTCGCTCGGACCGATCTCCTCGGGCCGGTAAGTGCCCAGCCCGCCGCCTTCGACCATGGCCGGGCCGCCCATGCCGATGTTGCTGCCCCGGGTGGCGATGATCACGTCGCTGCAGCCCAGCAGCGCGGCATTGCCCGCAAAGCACCGCCCGGTGGCGATGCCCACCACCGGCACCTCGCCCGACAAGCGCGCGTAGCTGGCGAACGTGCCCACATGCAGGCCGGCCACGATGGGCATGTCGGTGTCGCCCGGCCGGCCACCACCGCCTTCGGCGAACAGCACCACGGGCAGCTTTTGCGCCAGCGCAATGCCCAGCAGGCGGTCGGTTTTCTGGTGGTTGCGCATGCCCTGGGTGCCGGCCAGCACGGTGGCGTCGTAGGCCAGCACGGCGGTGCGTGAACGTTCGGCACCGCAGTGCGCGGCATTGACCGAGCCCAGCCCCGTGACCATGCCGTCGGCCGGTGTGTTGGCCACCAGGTCTTCAGCGCTGCGCCGGCTGCGTTGCGCCGCCACAGCCCAGGCGCCGTACTCGATGAAGCTGCCGTCGTCGCACAGATCGGCGATGTTCTCGCGCGCGGTGCGCAGGCCCAGGGCATGCCGGCGCGCCACGGCCTCGGGCCGCGCGGCGTCGTGCGTGTAGGCATCGCGGTCGCGCTGGGCCTGCAGGTCCGGGCGCACCTGAGCGGTGGGGGCCGCTGGATGCGACACGTCGGACGATGCCACCTGATTCGCCGGCAGCGGCGCCACCCGGAGCAGCAACTCGTCGGCCTGCACCATGTCGCCCGCCTCGAACAGAAGCTCCAGCACCTGCGCATCGGACCCGGCACGCAGCTCGTGCTCCATCTTCATGGCCTCCAGCACCACCAGCACATCACCCTGGCGCACCGTGTCTCCCGGGGTGACGAGCCATTGAACGATCTGGGCCTGCAGGGGAGAGCGCAAGTTTTTCATGCGCGGATTCTGCGCTGCATCGCGGCACGCCACGGTCGATGGCGCGACAGGCGCTGGCCCCAAGCAAACAGGCCCTGAAAAGGGCCTGTGCAGGGTGAAGACGGGAACGGACTCAGTAGATGTCGGAGTCGGCCCACTGGGAGGACGGACCAAAGTCATCGGCTGTCACGGGGGTGTTGAGGTTCAACACAAACACCACCTCGCCGCCGAACCGCCCCACGCCCAGGCTCTTCATGAGCTGATGCTCTTGCTCGGGCCGCTCCATGCGCAGGAAGCAGATCGCCTGCTTGGTGCCCTCGTGCATGGCGGTCAGTATGTCCAGACGCGTGATGCGTCCAAACTCGCTGCACAGCTGGTGCAACGCGGATTTCAGGCTGGGCACATCGCTGTGTTGCCTGAGTTCTGCAAGTGTGCTCACAATCGACTCCCCAAGTTCGTTTCTGTCGTTGCGTTGGTGCACCGCTGTCCGACACCTGTCGGCTTGGCGGAATGCCATGGTAGAACAGAAGTAACGGAATTCCATGGATTTGTTACAAATTCGCGGCGCCGCCACCGCTGATGTGATGTTGTTCACAAACTCGACGTGAAGCATGGCCCGGCTGTGTGTGCGCACGGTGACAACGCCTTATTTATTTTGAGCTCCCAACCCACCGGGCCACATTCCATGCGACACGGACCCCCCACAACGCGCACCGCGCTGATCGCTGAAACCGCCGACTTCGAATCGACCGGCGCATGGTCCACAGCGAGGGATTTTTCAGGTTTCAACCGGCTGGCCCAGCTGGCAGCACAACTCGGTGGCTGCGCCGGCGCCGTGGTTTTCGACACCACCCAGTGGCCGCCCCTGGCGCTGGGATCGCACGCGCTGCTGGCAGAAACACTGTCCAGCGCCACCCAATTCAGCGCGCAAGCATTTGTCGAGCGCGCGGTGCAAGCCAGCGTGGGCGATCCGGGCAACCGCCCGGTCGAACCCGCTGGCGGTGCCGAGTGGCTCGCAATGCGCCATGCCCAGTGGTTGCCGGGCGCCACCAGCGGCGCAGCGCCCACTGTGGCCATCTTGCTGCTGGACACTGCGGTGCGCAAACGCGCCAACGCCGTTCAGCCCGCCTTGCCACTGCTCGCCGCACACGCCGCCGAGGTGCTGACACTGTGGCGCCGCTGCGAAGTGAGCGAGCAGTACAACGTGAACGTGTTGCGCGAGAGTGAAAGCCGCCTGAACCTGACCGAGCACACGGCCGGCGCGGGCAGTTGGTCGATGGTGGTGGCCTCCGGTGTGGTGTCGCACTCCGACGAGTTCGCCACCATCCTGGGGCTGCCGGACCACCGACATGTGGTCACGCTGGACTCGATGGTGCAGCGCTACAACCCCGAGTGGCGCAGCGGCATCCGCCAGCGGCTGGAGCGTTGCGCGCAAAGCGGCGAAGGCTTCGATGAAGAGATCCAGATCATGGTGGAGGGCGGCACCCCGAAGTGGGTCCGCACGGTGGGCTCCGCCGTGCGCAGCGGCGACGGGAACATCGTGCGCATCCAGGGCGCGATTCAGGACATTTCGGCGCAGAAGCAAGCCCAGCAGGACACGTTGCGCCTGGCCATGCGCCTGACCACCACGCTGGCCAGCATCACCGAGGCCTTCGTCACGCTGGATCGCCAATGCTGCTTCACCTACCTCAACCAGGAGAGCGAACGACTGCTGCAGAAGACCACCGCCGACCTGTTGGGCGAAGAGGTCTGGAAGGACTTCAGTGGCGCGCTGGCCGAGCGCATCAAAGAGAAGCTCATGCGCTCGCTCAACACCAACCGCCGGGTTGAACTGGAGGAGTTTTTCCCCTCGCTGGGCAAGTGGCTGGAGGTGCGCGCCTACCCGTTCGCCGAAGGCCTGGCGGTGTACTTCCGCGACGTGACGGAGCGCCGGCGCTCGCAAGAGCAGCTGATGCTGCTGGAGACCAGCGTGTCCCGTCTCAACGACATCGTGGCCATCGCAGAAACCGGGGCCAGCGCCCTGGAGCCGCGCATCGTGTTCGTCAACGACGCCTTCGAACAACACACGGGCTACACCCGCGCCGAGGTGCTGGGCCAGACCCCACGCATGCTGCTTGAACTCGACCCGGCCATCACCAAGCTCAAGGCGCTCGCCGCCGGTCTGCAGCAGAACCAGCAGGCCCGCACCGAGCTGATGGTGCGGCGCAAGAACGGTGCGCTGTTCTGGGTGGAGCTGGAGGTGGTCTCGGTGCAGGCCAACGCCGAGGACGTGACGCACTGGGTGGCGGTGGGGCGCGACATCACGCAGCGCAAAACCGCCGAAGACATGATCCGCCACCTGGCGTTCTACGACGCACTGACCGACCTGCCCAACCGCCAGTTGCTGCTGGACCGCCTGCAACAGGCGCTGGCCGCCAGCGCCCGCTCGGGCCAGCACGGTGCGCTGATGTTCATCGATCTGGACAACTTCAAGATCCTCAACGACACGCTGGGCCACCACATGGGTGACCAGCTGCTGCAGAAAGTGGCTTCGCGCCTGACCCGCAGCGTGCGCAAGACCGACATGGTGGCGCGGCTGGGTGGCGACGAGTTCGTGGTGATGGTCGATGACCTGAGCACCGACCCCGACGCGGCCGCCTACAAGGCCCGCGCACTGGCCGAAAAAGTGCTCAACACCCTGAGGGAGCCGTTCCAGCTCACTGGCCACCAGCACTTCTCCACACCCAGCATCGGCGTGACCTCGTTCAACGGTGACCACAACGATGTCGGCGAGCTGCTCAAACAGGCCGATCTGGCCATGTACCAGGCCAAATCGCTGGGGCGCAACACGGTGTGTTTCTTCGACCCCGCCATGCAGGCCACGGTGAGCGCCAACGCCACGGTGAGTTCCGACCTGCGCGTGGCGCTGCGAGAGCAACAGTTTGTTGTGTATTACCAGCCGCAGGTGGACCGCGTGGGTGTGATCACGGGCGTGGAGGCGCTGGTGCGCTGGCAGCACCCCGAGCGCGGCCTGGTGACGCCCATCGAGTTCATCCCCGTGGCCGAAGACACCGGCCTGATCCTGCCGTTGGGCCAGTGGGTGCTGGAGACCGCGTGCGAACAGCTGGCAGTCTGGGCGCACCGCCCACAGACCGCCAGCCTGAGCATTGCCGTGAACGTGAGCGTGCGCCAGTTCCGTCACCCCGATTTTGTGGACATGGTGATGGCTGCGATTCAGCGCACCGGCATCCGGCCGCACCGGCTCAAGCTGGAGCTCACCGAGAGCCTGCTGGCCGACCGCATGGAAATCACCATCGACAAGATGGGCATGCTCAAGGCCCTGGGCGTCACGCTGTCGCTGGACGACTTCGGTGTGGGTTACTCGTCGCTCTCGGTGCTCAAGCGCCTGCCGCTGGACCAGCTCAAGATCGACAAGGGCTTTGTGGCCGACGTGCTGACCGACCCCAACGACGCCGCGATCTCGCGCGCCATCATCGCGCTGGCGCAAAGCCTGAGCCTGCAGGTGGTGGCCGAGGGCGTGGAGACGCAGGAGCAGCGCGACTTCCTGGCCTACCAGGGCTGCGACCAGTTCCAGGGCCACCTGTTCTCCAGGCCGCTGCCCATCGAGGCGCTGGACGCGATGCTGGAGAACCCGACCTCGGGCATGCTGGTGGCCGGGTGATCCCTCAGCTGGTGAACAGCGCCACGTTGCCACCGGCGGCGGTGGTGTTGATGGTCAGGGTCTGCTCGGCGCAGAAGCGCAGCAGGTAGTTGGGGCCACCCGCTTTCGGGCCGGTGCCGCTCAGGCCTTCGCCGCCGAAGGGCTGCACGCCCACCACGGCGCCGATCATGTTGCGGTTCACATAGACGTTGCCCACGCGCGCCGCACCGGCCAGGGCCTGGGCCCGGCTGTCGATGCGGGTCTGGATGCCCAGCGTGAGGCCGTAGCCCAGCGCGTTGATCTGCTGCACCACCGCCATCGGGTCACCACCCCAGCGCACCACCTGCAGCACCGGGCCGAAGATCTCCTGCGTCACCTCGGCGATCGACGCGACTTCGAACATCTGCGGCGCGATCACATGGGCTTGGGCAGGCGCGGTGGCCAGGCTGCCGAGCAACGGCTTGGCGGCGGTTTGCAAACGCTGCACGTGCGCGGTGATGCCGGTGAATGCCTCGGCGTCGATCACCGGCCCGAGGTCGGTGGCCAGATCGGACGGATCGCCCGCCACCAACTCCTTCGCAGCACCTTCAATCATCTCGATCACACCGTCGGCAATCGCCTCGTGCACGCACAGCAGGCGCAGCGCCGAGCAGCGCTGGCCGGCGCTGCGGAACGCGCTTTGCACCACCGCATCGGCCACCTGCTCGGGCAGCGCCGTGCTGTCCACCAGCATCGCGTTGATGCCGCCGGTTTCGGCGATCAGCGGAATGATGGGCCCGTCTTTGGCAGCGAGTGCGCGCTGGATGATCTTGGCCACTTGTGTGGAGCCGGTGAACACCACGCCGGCAATGCCGGGTTGCGCCACCAGCGCCGCACCCACCGTCTCGCCCGGGCCGTGCAGCAGTTGCAGGGCAGCGGCAGGCACGCCAGCGGCGTGCAGCAGCTTCACCGCTTCGAGCGCGATGGCCGGCGTCTGCTCCGCCGGCTTGGCCAGCACGGTGTTGCCGGTGGCCAGCGCGGCGGCCACCTGGCCGGCGAAGATGGCCAGCGGAAAATTCCACGGGCTGATGCAGACCCAGGCGCCGCGGCCTTCCATGCGCAGCGTGTTGCTTTCACCGGTGGGGCCGGGCAATGTCTGCGGCGCCATCACGCGCTCGGCATCGTTCGCGTAGTAGCGCAGGAAGTCGATGGCTTCGCGCACCTCGGACACCGCGTCGCCCCAACCTTTGTGGGCTTCCTTCACCAACAGCGCGCACAGGCGCGGCAGTTGCTGCTGCATGGCGTCGGCCGCGCGGCGCAGCGTGGCGGCTCGTTCGCCCACAGGCGTGTGGTTCCAGCCCGCAAAGGCCTGCACCGCCTTCACCACGGCAGCCTGCGCTTCTGCGCCCGTGGCCTCGGGCACGGTGGGCACCACCAGCGCGGCGTGAGCGGCCAGCAGCGGATCGCGGTGCGCGACCACGGCCAGATCCAGCCCCAGGCTGTTGGGGCGCTTCGAGCCATACAAGTCGGGCGGCAGCGGCAGCGTGGAAGTCATGGCGCCGGGGTTCGACTGCTCCAGCGGCGAGAGCAGCAGCTCGTCCATGCCCACCGATTCGTCGGCGAGCTGGTGCACGAAGGATGAGTTGGCGCCGTTCTCCAGCAGGCGGCGCACCAGGTAGGCCAGCAGGTCGCGGTGCGCACCCACCGGGGCGTAGACGCGGCACGACACGGCGGGATTCTTCAACACCTCGCGGTAGATGCCCTCGCCCATGCCGTGCAGGCGCTGCAGCTCGAACGGGGCGTGCTGCCGCGTTGCCATGTTCAGGATCGCTGCAATGGTGCCGGCGTTGTGTGTGGCGAACTGCGGGTAAATGGCGTCGGATGCATTGAACAAAGCCTGGGCACACGCGAGGTAGCTCACGTCGGTGTGCGGCTTCTGCGTGAACACCGGGTAAGCCGGCAGGCCCAGCTCTTGAGCGCGCTTGATCTCGGCGTCCCAATAGGCGCCCTTGACCAGGCGGCACATGAACTTGAGTTGGTATTGCCGCCCCAGCGCCGCCACGTGTTCGATGAGTTCGACCGCACGCGTCTGGTAGGCCTGCAGCGCCAGACCAAAACCCTGCCACTGCGGGCAGTGTTGCGCCACCCGCTCGGCGAGCGCTTCGAACACATCCAGCGAGAGTTCGAGCCGGTCGACCTCTTCCGCGTCGATCGTCAGGTTCAGGTTGGCCGCAGCCGCGCCTTCACAGAGCGTCCACACACGCGGCACGAGTTCGCGCATCACGCGTTCGTGCTGCGCGTCTTCGTAGCGCGGGTGCAGCGCACTGAGCTTGATGGAAATGCCGTCGTTCCGGCTCGGTGCACGCGCAGGGTCGGCCGTGCGGGCGATGGCCGCAATCGCGTTCTGGTAGCTCGCGAGGTAGCGCAGCGCGTCGGCATCGGTGCGTGCGCCCTCGCCCAGCATGTCGAAGCTGAAGCTCAGGTTGGCCTGGCGCTTGCGCGCCGACGCCGCTTCCTTCATGCCTTCCTCGATCGTCTGGCCCAGCACGAACTGGCGACCCAGCAACTGCACCGCGCGCAGCGTGGCAGCCACGACCGTGCGCGCACCCAGCTTGACCATCAAGCCGGACTCGTTGCTCGAGTCTGGCAAAAACTTCTTCGACATGGCAATTGCCGTGGACGACAAGCGCGCCAGAGTCGAGTCCGCCGCCCCATCGAAATCCGCTCGGCCCAGCTGATCGGCCGTCAGCGCAATCGCGGTTTCCGCATCGGGCACCCGCAGCAGCGCTTCGGCCAGACGCATGAGGGCCAGGCCTTCCGCGCTGGAAATGGGGTATTCCTTCAGCAGACTTTCCATGGCCCAGAACGGCGGCGGGTTCTCGCGCACCGCGCGCACCCAGGGTGCGGCCTGCGTGGCTGCAGCGGCCCAGTCCAACGCACCCTGCAGCGCGCTCAGGCGGTGGGCCAGCACACCGGCTTCGGGGCGGTAGGGGAAGGGCAGGCGGTCGGTGGTGCGCGGCATGAAGGGCTCCAACAGAGGCATGGGTTTGTGAATCTGCGTATGTTCATGCCATCAAGACCGAACTTTTCACCAAATTTCGATCTGCAACTGGATAATTCACTGCCATGAACCCCAGCCCGACCCAGCCCGAC
>QBMB01000102.1 GCA_003241965.1 Burkholderiales bacterium
GTGCCGAAGAGGTCGAGGAAACCCAGTACCTTGGCCGGGTCGGTCATGCCCGAGAGCAGCAGGCCCAGGCCAAACAGCAGGCCCACAAAAAATTCGGTGATGCGGTGCATGTGTGTGCTCCTTACAGCAGGTGGCGAACCACGAAGACCATGACAAAACCCGCGCCCATGAAGGCCAGCGTGGCCACGAGCGAGCGCGGTGACAGGCGCGAGAGGCCGCAGACACCGTGCCCGCTGGTGCAGCCCGACCCAAAGCGAGTGCCCAGACCCACCAGGAGCCCAGCCGCCAAGATGGTGGCGAAGCCTGCGTCGATGGTCGGTGCCTTGACGAAGCCGGCAGGCGCCAGCAGGCCGTACAGCAGCGGAGCGGCCAGCATGCCCAGCAGGAAGGCGATGCGCCAGCCGGCGTCACCCAACTTGGGTGGCAACAGGCCGCCCAGGATGCCGCTGATGCCCAGCACCCGGCCATTGACCAGGATGAAGAAGGCCGAAGCAACCCCCAGCAGGATGCCGCCGGACAGCGAAGCCCAGGGCGTGAAGTTGGCCCAATCAATCGTCATGACTCACTCCTTTTCACAGACACAAAATTGTTCGTACAGCACCTGCATCACGGCCAGCGCCTTGGGGCTGGTCAGTGCGTAGTGAATGTTCTTGCCCTCGCGGCGGGTGCTCACCAGTTCCTCGTCGCGCAGCACGGTGAGCTGTTGCGACAGGGTCGGCTGCACGATGCCGAGCAACTCTTCGAGCTCCCCGACGCGGCGTTCGCCCTGGGAGAGCTGGCACAGGATCAGCAGCCGGTCCGGGTTGGCCAGCACCTTCATCAGGCGGCAGGCGCGGCCCGCAGCCGATTGCATTTCTTCGAGGTCCATCACGGCGTTCTTCATCGGAGGTTCCTTCCGGTTCATGGAGGTGGCGCTGCACTGGGACAGCGGATGGCGAGAATATATTGACAAACATTCTATTTGTCAATATATTGTCTTTGGCTTATTTAAAAGGGGCTTTCCATGACAACCGCAACGACCCCAACCCCGCAACCCCAAGTGCATGGCATGTTCGATCCCGCTACCTGGACCGTGACCTACGTGGTCCACAACGGCCCGGGCAGCGAAGCGGCCATCATCGATTCGGTGCTCGACTACGACCCCAAGTCGGGCCGCACGCAGCACGCCTCGGCCGACCAGGTGATCGGGTACGTACGCGCCAACGGCTTGAAAGTGCAATGGATTCTCGAGACCCACGCCCACGCCGACCACCTCTCGGCCGCGCCTTACTTGCGTGACCAACTGGGTGGACAGGTCGGCGTTGGCGGCAACATCACGCAGGTGCAGAAGGTGTTCAAGGGCATCTTCAACCTGGAACCCGGTTTCAAGCAGGACGGCTCGCAGTTCGACCACCTGTTCCAGGAGGGAGAGGTCATCCCGTTGGGTGCCTTGTCTGGCGAAGTGATGTTCGTGCCAGGCCACACACCGGCCTGCGCGGCCTACCGCTTCGGTGACGCGGTGTTCGTGGGCGACACGCTCTTCATGCCCGACCTGGGCACCGCGCGCTGCGACTTCCCTGGCGGTGACGCGCACTCGCTCTACGCCTCCACCCGCAGGCTGCTGAGCCTGCCGCCAGAGACACGTCTCTTCATGTGCCACGACTACCCGCCCACCGACCGCGAAGTGGCCTTCGAGAGCACGGTGGCCGAACAGCGCGTACACAACATCCACGTGCACGACGGCGTGAGCGAAGACGAGTTCGTGACCATGCGCACAAAGCGAGACGCCACGCTGGAGATGCCCACGCTGATCCTTCCCTCGGTGCAGGTCAACATCCGCGCGGGTGACCTGCCCCCGAAAGAAGACAACGGCGTGGCCTACCTGAAGATCCCCCTGAACGCACTCTGACCGAGTGCACTTTCCGTTAGATGAGCACCCTTCCTTACCTTGGAGAATCAACATGACCAAAAACGTTGGCGGCATTGACCGCACCTTGCGCATCGTCATCGGCCTAGCCCTCATCGCGGGGGCAGTCACCAGCACCATCGGCCTGTGGGGCTACTTGGGAGTCGTTCCCTTGCTCACCGGTCTGCTCGGCTGGTGCCCACCCTATGCCATGTTCGGGTTCAACACCTGCTCCCTGAAGAAGTGAGTTCACCCCGACTCACCTGGAACTCCGCATGACCACCGTATCCGTTTCGCTCCGCCAGCAAGCCGACTACCGCTTCGACATCCGTTTCGGGGACAACATCCCGAGCCTGATTGCCGACGAACCCGCGCCCCTGGGCAAAGGCGAAGGCCCCTCGCCCGCGCAACTGCTGGCCGCGTCGGTCGGCAACTGCGTGAGCGACTCGCTGCTGTTTGCGCTGCGCAAGTTCAAGCAGGCACCCGAGCCCCTGCGCTGCGAGGTGACGGCCGAGGTGGGGCGCAACCCCGAAGGCCGGCTGCGCATCCTGGGCATCCACGCCACCATCACCTTGGGGGTGGCCGCCAGCGCCCTGGAGCACCTGGACCGCGCCCTGGCGCAGTTCGAGGAGTTCTGCACCGTCACCCAAAGCGTGCGCCAGGCCGTACCGGTGCGGGTCACGGTGATCGACGCCACCGGCCAAACCCTGCGCGACCAAAGCTGAGACGGCAAAACGCATGCGGCTCCAAGCCCTTCCAATCGGCCACGTCAACCTGCCCGCACGCCCATGCCCTTGATCCTCGGAGCGGCCGCCACCCTGGGTGGCGTGTGGGCGCTGCGCCGGCTGATCCACGTGGGCATCCTGCGGGGCTTGCGCGCGCCCCGAGTGCCGCACGCACACGTTTCGAACGCGTTCGGGCTCGCGCCCGATCGTGTCCAGCAGGTCCACATGCCAACCGCCGGGGGCAAACGCCTGGTGGGGTGGTGGGTACTGCCACCGCAAGCCAGTGAACGACCCGTGCCTGCGGTGCTGGTGATGCACGGCTGGGGCTCGAACGCCGCGATGATGGGGCCGGTCGTTCCCCCACTGCACGAGGCCGGATTCGCCGTGCTGCTGGGGGATGCCCGATGCCATGGGCACAGCGACGACGAATCCTTCACCTCCATGCCGCGCTTTGCAGAAGACATTGCCTCGGGACTTGCCTGGCTGAGGCGCCAACCGAACGTGGACGTGCAGCGGCTTGCACTGCTGGGTCACTCGGTGGGCGCCGCCGCCGCCCTGCTGCACGCTGCGCACCACGACGATGTGCGGGCCGTGGTCAGTCTTTCGGCGTTCGCCCACCCGGCCGAAGCCATGCGCCGCTTCATGGCCGAAAAGAGGATTCCGCATGCGCTGCTGGGCTGGTATGCGCTGCGCCATGTGCAGCGGGTCATCGGCACCACGTTTGACAAGATCGCGCCCCTGAACACGCTGGCCGCGGTGCGTTGCCCCACCTTGCTGGTGCACGGCATCGGCGACCGCACGGTCCCGGTGGAAGACGCGCGCCGGCTGTTGACGGCATCCCGCCATGCCCGTCTGCTGCTGGTGGACGGCGACCACGACTTGCGCCATGCCCTGGCGCCCCATGCCGAAACCCTGGTGGCGTTTCTCCACACCGCGTTTGAACCACGGAGTTGACTGAACCCATGCTGTCCCTGTCCCTCGGCCCGGTGGCGCTGCCCCTGGCGCCTGTTCTTCTGCTGATCGCGGTCTGGGTCGCGTCCTGGCTGGCCACCCGACTGGCGCGCAAGGGGGCAGACCAGGCCCTGGGCGAGGTGGCTGGCCGCACCGTGATCCACGCTGCGCTGCTGGGTTTGCTGGCCGCGCGTCTGGCTTACGTGGCGATCCACCTGGACGCCTACCTGGCGACTCCGGTGGCCGCACTCGACTTGCGCGACGGCGGTTGGTTTGCCCCGGCCGGGCTGGTCGCCGGTCTGGCCTGGTTGGCGTGGCGCAGTGTTCGCCGGCCGCTGCTGCGCCGGCCCTGGGTGGTGAGCAGCGTGGCGGGCCTGGCACTGTGGTGGCTGGCCACCGCCGCAAGCGGACTGGCCGGATCGCCCGCATGGCCCCCGGTGCAACTGACCGAACTCGAAGGCGCGCGGTCCGTGAGCTTGTCCGAAGCCGCCCGCGGGCGGCCGGTGGTCGTCAATCTCTGGGCCAGCTGGTGCGGCCCTTGCCGCGTGGAGATGCCCGTGCTCGCGGCCGCACAGCAGCGCGAGACGGCGGTGGGCTTCCTGTTTGTCAACCAGGGCGAGTCGCCCGCCACCGTGCAGACCTACCTGCGCCAGGAGGGCCTGCCTCTGCGTGAGGTGCTGCTGGACAAGGGGTCCACACTGGGACAGGCCATCGGTTCGCGGCCCATCACGCTTTTCTACGATGCCCAGGGCAACCAGGTCGACGCGCACTTCGGCATCCTCAACGCGGCCGCGCTGCAGAGTCGACTGCGTCAGCTCAGGCCCGGCCCCTGAAGAACCAAACTGCGACGAACATGAACACAAAAACCGATCCACCTTTCAGCGATCAAGCGCACACCTGGAACCAGCGCTTTGCCGCACCCGGCTTCCTCTTCGGCGCCGAGCCTAACGGCTGGCTGCGTGAACACGCGGCCGTCTGGTCACCGGGCGAGCGTGTGATGTGCGTGGCCGATGGCGAAGGCCGCAACAGCCTCTGGCTGGCCGAACAGGGCCTGAACGTGGAGGCCTTCGACATCGCCGAGACCGGCGTGGCGAAGGCGCACTCGCTTGCGGCGCAGCGCGGTGTGACAGTGGGATTCTCGGTGGCGGACTGCGATGGCTACGCTTGGCCCGAGGCCACCTGCGACGGGGTGGCGGCCATCTTCGTGCAGTTCGCCGACCCTCCCCTGCGCGAACGCCTGTTCACCCGCATGGTGAGCGCCCTCAAATCCGGTGGGCGGTTGTTGCTGCAGGGCTACACGCCAAGGCAACTCGAGTACCGAACAGGCGGCCCGCCACTGGTATCGCACCTGTACACGGTGTCTGGGGTCAGAGGGTCGGACATGCGAAGCCTTTCGCGGGGCAGATGCTGTTAAAGCTGGTCACGCGCCAGCGATGCGCACGCGCAGCAACTTCACGGAGTTGACGAACACCAGCACGTCGGGGCCGAGGTGAAGGATGGCTGCCTGTATCGGCCCGATCCAGCCCAGCAGCGCGGCGGTGATGCCCAGCACGTGCACCACGCCGACACCGACGAACAGGTTCTCCTGCACGGTGCGGTAGGCGCGGCGGGCAATCGCCCGCGCCGCGACGATCTTCGCCAGGTCGTCGGTCATCAGCGCGATGTCGGCCGCCTCCAGCGCGGCTTGCGTGCCGCCGCCGCCCATCGCGATGCCCACGTCGGCACGCGCCAATGCAGGCGCGTCGTTGACGCCGTCGCCGACCATCGCCACGCGGTGGCCCTGGCCTTGCAGTTCGGCGATGGCGGCCACTTTGTCTTCGGGCATCAGGTCGGCGCGCACCTCGTCGACACCGAGTGCCGCGGCCACGACCTGCGCCGTGGCCGCGTTGTCGCCGGTCAGCATCACGATGCGCTTGATGCCGCTGGCCTTGAGCGCGCCCAGCGCTTCCTTCGCGCCCGGGCGCAGCGTGTCGGCGATGAAGATCACGCCCGCAAACTTGCCATCGACGGCCACGTGCACCGGCGTGCGCCCGCCGCCTTCGACCGCAGCGTCCAGCGGCACGCCGCCCTCGCGCAGCAGCGCGGCGTTGCCCACCAGCACCAGCTGGCCTTCGATGCTTGCCTTCACGCCGCGGCCCTGCAACTGCTCGAAGCTATCGGGTTCTGGCACCGCGACGCCGCGCTGAGCCGCCGCATCGACCACCGCTTTCGCCAGCGGGTGCGCCGAGCGCCGGTCGGCGGCTGCCGCCAGGCGCAGCAACGCGGGCTCATCGAAGGCGGCGTCGCGCGAGGTGACTTCCACCACCTCGGGCCGGTTCGCCGTCAGCGTGCCGGTCTTGTCGAACACCATCACGTCGACCTTGGCCAGCGTTTCTAGGTAGAGCCCGCCCTTGATCAGGATGCCATTGCGCGCGGCGCGCGCAATGGCCGCGATCATCACCAGCGGCGTGGCCAGGCCCAACTCTGCGGGTGAGGTGAAGATCAGCAAGGTCACGACCATGCGCACGTCGCGCGTGACGAGATAGACGCCGAGCACGAACACGAACACCACGGGGATCAGCCAGCCCGCTACCTTGTCGGCGAGCTTCTGCACCGGGGCCTGCTGGGCCTCGGCGTTCTCGACCAGCGCAATGATGCGGGCGAAGGTGGTGTCGGTGCCCAGCCGCTCGGTGCGGATGTCCAGCGCGCCCGACTCGACCACGGTGCCGGCGAACACCGGCGCGCCGGTGGCCTTGTCCTTGGGAAGGCTCTCGCCGGTGATCGGCGCCTCGTTCACCGAGCCCTCGCCGCCGACGACAACGCCATCGACCGGAATCTTCTCGCCCGGGCGCACCAGCACCACATCGCCGATGTTCAGCGCAGCGATGGCGACTGTCTTTTCGCCGCCCGCGCCTCGCACCAGCGCGAACTGCGGCACCGAGCCTATCAGCGCCTTGATCGATGCACGGGCCCGGTCGGTGTTGAGTTCGGCGATGAACTCCGCGATCAGGATGATGACCATCAGCACCGCGCCAGCCACCGTCTCGCCGCCGAACATCGCCACCAGCGTGGCGACGGTGACGAAGATCTCGGTGCCGACCTTGCGCTCGCGGACCAGGTCGAGCACACCGGTCTTCACCAATGGATACAGGCCCACTGCCACCGCCGCCCACAACAGCTGGATCGGCACCAGGCCTTGCCAGTACAGAAGCGCGACCAGGCCGGTGGCGACGATGCGCGCCACCTCGATCCAGCGCTCGCGCGTCATCAGCAGCATCAGTTTGGCCAGCCCCGAAGCGTCGACCTCGGGCGCGGGTTGCGGCGCCGACACCGCAGCCGGATTCATCGCGCCGCCTCCGCCACCTTGGCTTCAACTGCGGCGCGCGCAGGCGTCTTGCCCTTGTAGGCCAGCAGCCGCAACGCATTCGCCACCACGATCAGCGTCGAGCCCTCGTGGAACAGCACCGCCGTCGCGATGCCCAGGCCGAAGATGGTGGCCGGGATCAGCATCACCACCACGCCCAGGCTGACCCAGAGGTTCTGCTTGATGATGCGGCTGCTGCTGCGTGACAGGCCCACCGCGAATGGCAGTTGCGCCAGGTCGTCGGCCATCAACGCCACGTCGGCTGTTTCCAGCGCGACGTCGGAGCCGGCAGCACCCATCGCGATGCCGACCGTAGCGTTGGCCATCGCTGGTGCGTCGTTGACGCCGTCGCCCACCATCGCCACCTTGCCGTGCTCATCACGCAGCTGCTTGATCGCCTCCACCTTCTGCTCCGGCATCAGGTCGCCACGCGCTTCGGTCAGGCCCACGGTCTTGGCCACCGCGTCGGCCACCTGCTGGTTGTCGCCCGAGATCATGATCAGCCGTTCGATGCCCAGCTGGCGCAGTTCCGCCATCACCTGCGCCGCCACCGGGCGCGGCGTGTCCATCACGCCCAGCACGCCGAGAAAGCGCGCGCCTTGCCGCACCACCATCGTCGTGCGGCCATTGGCGACGAGTTGTTGGTTCGCTTCGGCGACAGCCGCTGGCAGGGCCGAGTCCGGCAGTTCGGAGAACAGCACCGGCTTGCCGATGTGCACCGTCTGCCCGTCGACCTGCGCCGACACGCCGCGCCCGGTGATGCTCTTCACGTCTGCCACGGTCGCGGGCTTGATGCGGTCCGCCAAGCGCTCGCGCGCTCCGGTCACCACGGCAGAAGCCAGCGGGTGATCGCTCTGCTCCTCCACCGCCAGCGCCACCGCCAGCAGTTCGTCTTCGGTCGCGCCTGGGGCAGCCACGGCATCGGTGAGCTTGGGCTTGCCTTCGGTCAGCGTGCCGGTCTTGTCGAAAGCGATGCTGCTCAGCGAGCCCAGGTTCTCCAGCGCACCGCCACCCTTGATCAGCACACCACCGCGCGCAGCGCGCGCCACGCCGCTGAGCACCGCGCTGGGCACAGAGATGGCCAATGCGCAGGGGCTGGCGGCCACCAGCACCGCCATCGCGCGGTAGAAGGTGGCTGCAAACGGCTCGTCGATCACAAAGCCAGCGAACAGCAGCACCGCCACCAGCACCAGCACCGATGGCACGAAGATGCGCTCGAAGCGTTCGGTGAACTGCTGCGTCGGCGAGCGCTGGGCCTGCGCCTCGGTCACCATCTTGACCACCCGCGCCATGGTGGACTGCTCTGCACGTCGCGCCACCATGACCTCGATGGCGCCGGCGCCGTTGATGGTGCCGGCGAAGACGCGAAACTCAGACCCCAGCTTGTCGAACGCGGCGAGTGCGGCCTTGGCATCGTCGGTAGCGCGTTTGTCCACCGGAACGCTCTCGCCGGTGACCGGCGCCTGGTTGACGCTGGTGGTACCAACCACCACCACGCCGTCGGCGGGCAGCCTTTCGTTCGGCCGCACGATGACCACGTCGCCGAGTTGAAGTTCACCGACGGCAATGCTTTGGGTGCTGCCATCGCGGCGCACGGTGGCCGTGTCCGGCGCGAGCTCGGCCAAGGCCTCGATGGCCCGCCGCGCGCGGCCCATTGCGTACTGCTCCAGCGAATGGCCGATACCGAACAGGAACAGCAACAGCGCGCCCTCGGCCCATTTGCCCAATGCCGCAGCGCCGATGGCCGCTACCAGCGTCAATGTGTCGATCGCGAAGCGGCGCTCACGCAGGTTCTCGACGGCTTCCTTGGCGGTGAACCAGCCGCCGAAGAAGTAGGCCGCGACATACAGCGCGGTGGGCAGCCAGCCAGGGCCGACTTCGCGCCACTCGATCAGCCAGCCGCTTGCCAGCAGAACACCTGCGAGGATGGCGAAGATCAGCTCAGAGCGTTCGCCGAACGGGCCTCCTGACGCATGGTCGTGGCCGGCATGCTCACCCTGACCTGGCGCAGGCTCGGCGGCTTCTGCCGCCGGCCCCTCGGCGCTCAAACCGAGCTTGGCGGCGGTGTCGCGCAGCGACTTCTCCGATGTTTTTCCTCGGTCGAATTCGATGCGAACCGCCCCGGACGCCGCCACGTCGGCTTCAACCACACCCGGTGTCTTGCGCAGGCTTTCGGCAATGCGACTGGCGGCGCGCGGCTGCATGGCCGCGCTGGTGGTGATCATCAGGTGGCCAAAGGCAGCGCTCAACTCGGCGCCGGCGGCTTGCGCCAATTCGCGCACGCGGCTGAGCGAGAGGGTAGCCGGGTCGTAGTGGATGCACAGCTCGGGCGAAGGTCCATCGGACCCGACGATGTGCACCTGGGCGATGCCCGGTCGGCCCACCAGCAAGTCGATCAGGCGCGCCACGCAGCGGTCGCGCGCATCGTCGATACCCGGCAGCACCAAGGGCAGATCGAGCCGGAGTTGGGTGGTGTTGGTCATGGGCGCTCCTTTGAAATTGCTGTATCGACGATATCTTGCGCTTCACCAACGATACCTTGCAGGTGCGCCGTGCCAGAGAAGCTCTCGGCGTAGATCTTGTAGATATTCTCGGTGCCCGAGGGGCGCGCAGCAAACCAACCGTTGGCCGTGTTGACCTTGATACCGCCAATGCGCTCGCCATTGCCCGGGGCGTGGCTGAGGATGCTCTCGATGCGTTCCCCGGCCAGTGTGGTCAAGGTGATTTGCTGCGGCGCCAGCGCGGCCAGTTGCTTCTTCTGCTGCTCTGTGGCGGGTGCCTCCACCCGGCGTGCAACCGGGCTGCCGAATTCATCGGCCAAGGCCGCGTACCGCTCGCCGGGGTCGCGGCCGGTGCGTGCGGTGATCTCGGCGGAGAGCAGCGCAGCCACGATGCCGTCCTTGTCGGTTGTCCAGGCCGTGCCGTCTCGGCGCAGCAGCGTGGCGCCCGCGCTTTCTTCACACGCGAAGCCGAGCGCGCCGCTGTGCAGACCGTCGGCGAACCATTTGAAGCCGACGGGCACTTCAACCAGCGGGCGGCCTAGCCTGGCCGCCAGCCGGTCGATCAGCCGGCTGCTGACGACGGTCTTACCCACCGCAGCCGACGGCGCCCATTGCGCGCGGTGCTGGAACAGGTAGTCGATCGCCGCCGCCAGATAGTGGTCCGGCGACAGCAAGCCCAGCCCCGGTGTGACGATGCCGTGACGGTCGTGGTCGGTGTCGCACGCAAAGGCGATGTCGAAGCGGCCTTTGACGTTCACCAGCCGTTGCATGGCATACGGCGACGACGGATCCATGCGAATCTTGCCGTCCCAGTCGAGCGGCATGAAGCTGAAGGTCGGATCGACGGTTTCGCTGATGACGCTCAGGTCGAGACGGTAGCGCTCGGCAATGGCCGCCCAGTAGTGGATGCCAGCGCCCCCCAGGGGATCGACACCCATGCGCAGCTTCGCTTCGCGGATCACGTCCATGTCGATCACGTTGCCAAGGTCGCCCACATAGGCGCTCAGAAAATCGTGGCGGTGCGTCGTCGTGGCCCGCATGGCTTGAGCGTGCGCGATGCGCTGCACACCTTCGAGCCGCGCTTCGAGCAGGCGGTTGGCCTCGGCTTCGATCCAGCCCGTGATCGCCTGGCCCGCCGGGCCACCGTGGGGCGGGTTGTACTTGAAGCCGCCATCGCGCGGCGGGTTGTGCGAAGGCGTCACGACGATGCCGTCGGCGAGGCCTGTGTCATTGGGCCGAATGCGCCCGCGGTTGTGGCCGAGGATCGCGTGCGAGACCGCCGGCGTCGGCGTGGTCTCGTCGCCCGCTGCCAGCATCACGTCCACGCCGTTGGCTGCGAGCACTTCGAGCGCACTGGCGCATGCAGGTGCCGACAGCGCATGCGTGTCGATGCCCAGGAACAGCGGCCCGGCTATGCCCCGGGCCTTGCGGTGGTGGCAGATCGCCTGCGTGATCGCCAGCACATGCCATTCGTTGAACGAACGCTCGAACGCCGAGCCGCGGTGCCCCGAAGTGCCGAAGGCCACGCGCTGTGCGGCGATCGTCGGGTCGGGCAGGTCCGTGTGGTAAGCCGCTACGAGTTTGCCCACATCGATCAGCGTTGAGGCCGGGGCCAATTGGCCGGCCAGGGGGCTGATCACGCTGGCCATGCTGCTGCGACCGAACCCGGCGAGCGCGACGGACGACCTGCTTCGAACACCTCGACCCACTCGCGAAGGCGCCGGGCGATCTGCGTCACTGCTTCGGCGCGCGTCAGCGTCTGAGCGCGATGGCCGGAAACCGCATTCCAGAAACTGGTGCGGCCCACCGCGAAACCAATGAAGCCCGGCACGCCCGAAGCGATGGTGAGCCAGCTGCGTACCTTCGCTTCATCGGCGCCGCGGTCAAGCGTGCTGCAGCCGATCTGATCGCGCCCGGCACGCCGTGCGATCTGCACCATGCGCTCGCCATCGGCATGACTGTCCAGACCCTCCACCTTCCACACATCAGGCTCGATGCCGGCGTCTTGCAATGTCCGCAGGGTCTGCTGCATCCGCAGTGGGCGCGCTCGTCGATCAAAGACGTCCCTGTTGCCACCTGCACGCGCGAGTTGGTCGTCACTAGGCGGCACCAGCAGTTCGAACATGAACCTGCGCTGTCGGCCGCTGCATGTCCGGTCTTTTCCGATGAGACATGACTGTGAGCGTCGCGTCCCAATATTTCCGAATGACATTGCTGGGATGGGCGCACAGCGCACCTCTGCCAAGCAGATCACTTCTGCTTGGCAAGCCACTTGTCGAACTGTGCAATTTCCTTCTTCTGCGCCACGATGATCTGTTTGGCCATGGCCTTCATTTCGGGCGACTTGCCATTCTTGAGCTGCATCTCTGCCATGTTCAGTGCCTGCTGATGGTGCACCTTCATCATCATTGCGAAGTCCTTGTCGGTGTCACCCGACATCGGCATTTTCTGCATGTCCTCCATGCCCATCATCATGGAAGCCCTCATGTCTTTCGCACCAGTTGCACCCTTGTGCATATCTCCCATGGGCATGGTTGCAGCAGGGCTTGCTAGTGGAGTGGCCTGTGTCTGCGCTGAAGCAGAGACCATCCAAAGCGCGGTCAGTGGAACCAGGCACAAAGCATAGACGGGGATAAAATTGAAGCGTTTCATCTGGATATCCTTTGGTGTGAGCGATTGAGGAAACAGCAGACTTCAGTGAGTCATGCTGTGGAGCGAATCAGCGCACTTCTGGCACGCTGCAGCGCATTCCTGACAATGGTCCATGGCGTGCTTCGCGCACTCCTCGCTACAGGATTTACAGACTTCGATACACAGGGAACACACGGCCTTCATGTGCTCATCACCACGCGCAATCGATGCGGCAGCGAGTTGACACAAATCTGCGCACTCCAAGTCCAGCGAAATGCAGCGCGCCATGGAGGAAGCAGATGTTTCCTTGAGGCAGGCGGAGGCGCATTGGAGGCAGGCTGCAGCGCATTCGTTGCAGTTGCGTAGGCATTCAATCTCTTTATCAGTGAGCATCTTGACTCCCGCGGCGACCCAACATCGGGTGTCACTGATCTTGCCCCTGTAGTTCCGGACACGGCCTATGCGCAATGTAGCGCCGGTTGATCAGGTTGAGCGCGGCGTGACTGCTCAACCCGTTGCCGCCTGAACTCGCGCGGCGATTGCATCCTCAAGCTCGAGTGTGGATGGACCTCATTGAAGTGCTCGAACGCCGCTGGCAGTTGCGCCAGGACGGTCCGGGCATCGCTGAGGTCCATGCGGCTGACGTAGTCGCGCTTGAAAGTGTTGACGAAGCTCTCGGCCATGCCATTGCTCTGCGGACTGCACACCGGCGTATTGACCGGCGTGAGACCCAGAGATCTGGCGATGCGTCGAGTTTCATGGGCAATGTAGGCGCTGCCGTTGTCCGACAGAAACTGCAGTTGGTGCCCTGCTGGCATGGCCTCCACGGCCCCAAAGCGCTTCTCGACCGCCTCGATGAGCATTTCGCGCACCGGCTCGCCTGGTAGCCCTTTACCCTCCCAAGCGCGGAACGCCATGATCTCGCGATCGCAGCAGTCCTTTGCGAATGTGGCGGTCACTGTCTGACCCGAGTCGCACTTGATCTCGAAACCATCGGAGCACCAGCGCGTGTTGCTGGCCTGGACCGAGACGGTGCCGGTGTGTGCGCGGTTGGACTGAGGGCGTCGCGGTGCCTTCGGCAGCAGCAAGGCGTTGCCAGCCATCACCCGGTAAACGCGCTTGGGGTTCACGCGCGGCGCACTGGAGCTGGCGCGTTGGCGATTGACCAGCGCGCAGGCGCGCCGGTATCCGTAACTGGGCAACTCGGTGATCTGCTCACGGATGTCGGCCAGTAGCTGCTCGTCGCCATGCGGCGTGCGTTGGGTTCGACCATCAACCCAAGAGGCCGAGCGGTTGCGCAGCGCATGAACGTGCGAGCGCGCCAGCCCAAGTGCCTGGCAGACGGCCGTCATTGGCCGTCCCCAGGCAACAAGGGCGAGCGCGCAATCCACTTTTTTTCGGCGGCGTACTCCACCGCTTCCTTGAGGATCTCGTTCTCCAGCGTCTTCTTGCCCAGCACGCGTTGCAGCTTGGCAATCTCAGCTCGGGCCGCCGCCAATTCGGAGGCAGGCACTACGGCCTCACCAGAGGACACGGCCGTCAAAGCACCTTGACGTTCAAGCTTGCGCCACTGAAACAACAAGCTCGCAGCAACACCTTCCTGTCTGGCCACCAGCGACACGCTCATGCCAGGCTCGTAGGTGCGCCTCACGAGCGCTGATTTCTCAGCGAGGGACCAGCGCCTGCGGCGCTGGTCCGTGGTGATCACTTCGATCGTCTCTCTATTCCTAGTCGTATTCACAGTCCTACTCCTATCCTCAAAGATAAGCGATAGACCGTGTCCAGTCATTCAGGGGGCCAGGTCACAGGGTGAACTTGGGCCGGAATTTCATGGACAGAGTATGGAAGAGAACTCTCGTCGAATCGTAGCGGAAGTGGTTCCTGCTTGAAGAGCCTGCCCGCCCAGCGAGATCCTTGGTAGCTGGCTACGCAGGATTTCCGTGATGGTCTGCAGGCATAGCGCAAGGAGAAGGGTTCCTATCATCCATAGGACTTGCGGGAGTGCCGAGGACGAGAGGCAACAAACCCTCGCAATCCAGTCGTTGGCCGCACAGATTTACAGAGCGACTACCGCTGCTAGTTGAAGAACGGGCTTCTAGGGCAGCTCAAGACTTGTTGCGGGAGTTCGCAGAAGAAACAGGGGCAATGAGCATCCTGCCCGATGCAGCCGTTCAGGATTCCGAAGGCAATGACTGGTTTTCAGTTCTTACCTATCATTGACGGAGCCTGGTAGTGCATGGCAAGCACAAGCCTCGCCATGCGCCGCAGACACCAGCTCGTCCAGAATCCCGCAATGCCCTCCGTGTGTGCCTGAGCAGCGCGCCCGCAGTTGCAGCAACTGCTTCTCCAGCGCACGCATGCTTTTTAGGCGGGCGCGCACTCGCGCCAGCTGTTCGTCGACCAGCAGATCCACGTCACTGCAGTCGGCGGCAGGCGTGTCCACAAAACCCAGCAAACGGTTCACATCGGCCAGCGGCATGTCCAGCGCCCGGCAGTGCCGGATGAAGGACAGACGCTCCAGATGCTGCGCCGCGTAGTCTCGGTAACCGTTGTCGCGCCGCGCCGGCTCGGGCAGCAGGCCTTGTTTTTCGTAGTAGCGGATGGTTTCCACATCCACGCCCGTGGCGCGGGACAGTTCCTTGATCTGCATGGCAGAACCCCTTCTTCATTGCGGTGATTGACGCTGTAGCGACTTCAGGGTTTCCAATGCAGGCATCGAAAGGAAAAACACATGTCTGCCCATTGCTGTGACCACGACACCCCCAAACTCGATGCCATTCTGAACATTGGCCGCTACCGCAAAATTCTGTGGATCGCATTGATCGTCAACGCCGCCATGTTCCTCATCGAAATCGGTGCGGGTGTGCAGGCCGGCTCGCTCTCCTTGCTGGCCGATGCGGTGGACTTTGCGGGCGACGCACTCAACTACGCCGTGTCGCTGGCGGTGCTGGCCTCGGCACTCGCCTGGCGCGCCCGTGCGGCCATGCTCAAAGCCGTGAGCATGATGGGCTTTGGCCTGTATGTGCTGGGCGCCTCGGTGTGGTCGGTGTGGCACGGCGGTGTGCCGCAGGCCATGACCATGGGCGCGGTGGCGTTGCTGGCGCTGGTGGCCAACGTGGCTGTGGCGTGGATGCTTTACGCGTTTCGGGAGGGCGACGCCAACATGCGCAGCGTGTGGCTGTGCTCGCGCAACGACGCCATCGGCAACGTGGCGGTGTTCATGGCCGCGCTGGGCGTGTTCGGCACCGGCTCCGCCTGGCCCGACCTGTTGGTGGCGAGCCTAATGGCGGCGCTGGCATTGCATGGCGGCTGGACGGTGCTTCGGCAGGCGCGCGGTGAGCTGGGCGAAGACAGTGCAAAGGAAGACCACCATGGCCACGTCCACTAAGCCATCGGGCGATCGCCGATTTGACAGCGCCGCCCACGCCCAACTGATCCAGGGCGCAAAAACCGCAGTCTCCGCAGATCGTGCCTGGCTGTACCTGGAGGCGGCCCATGTCGTGGGACAGTTGCACTTCAAGCCGCACCTGCAGACCCACGCACAGATGTTTAGGTTGGCTCTGCGCACCCGCGACTGGTCCGAGGCGGTGGGACAGGTGATGCGCTTGGCGCTGGTGCCTCTGGGCCACCTGAGCGGGCGCCTACCGCTGGGCAACCCGGGCCGGTCCACAGTGAGTGCCTTTGAGCCCTTGCCCGTGCGTCCCGAGCTGGCTGAGCTGATAGCCCGTGCACGCAGCCATTGAAATACCCTCCGCTTAAAATTCATCGCATGCGCGCTTTTCTGGTCTTGTTGATGCTCACGTTGCTGCCGTTGCAGTTCTCTGCTGCAGCGGTAGTGGCGTGCTGCGGCCACGTTCCAGGCACGCAGGGGCCGCAAGCCACGCACCATCAGCCCGGCCATGGGCAGGCTGTAGAGGACGTTGAAGGCGTGGTCGTTGGAGACAGCGGCTTTGATCTCGATTGCGGAACTTGCCACGCGAACTGCGCCGCTGCTGTCACGGCGAGTGCCGCTTTCATGCCCACCTCCACAGTATCTGAACAGTTCGAACACCTAGCCGAACTCCGCTTGCCACCCTGGCATGAGCAACCGTATCGACCCCAGTGGTCGGCCCCGACAGGTTCGGGGTGGAACGCTGTCGCCTGATACGCTCACAGACAAAACTTCCCCGATCCCCAGGCTTCAAGTGGCCGCCGTCTCAGACGGAGGCTGACCCCGGATCGTTTTGGAAGGATTCTCTCATGACCGCTCGCTGGACCCAGCGATACCCCAGGTTGACATGGCTCGCCGCCGTGGCCATTCTTCTCTTGCTGGATCAATCCACCAAGTCGTATTTTTCAAGCACCCTCGAATTGGGTGAAGCGGTTCGCGTGACCGATTGGCTCAACTTCGTGCATGTGCTCAACGCGGGCGCTGCATTCTCGTTTCTGGCCGATGCCGGTGGCTGGCAACGCTGGTTTTTCATCGGCGTGTCGGTGCTGGTGGTGGGTGTCGTTTCGGTTGTGTGCCTCGCGCGGCAAGCCGAACCGCTGGACCGCTGGTTGGGCGCCTTTGTGGCGGGCGGCGGTGGAGGAAATCTCGTGGACCGCGTTCAGATCGGCGCTGTAGTCGACTTCCTGGACTTTCACTGGCGCAACATCCATTGGCCAGCGTTCAACTTGGCCGATGTTTTCATCGTCTGCGCCGCGCTGACCTGGTGCCTGGTTTCGTTGAAAGCGCCACCGCGCCAACCGACCCGCAAAACTGCTGAGGAGCTTCCTTCATGAAGCGTGGATGGTTCTGGATCATGGGCGCCTGGGCCTTCGCTCTGGTGTCCACGCTCGGTGCGCTTTTCATCGGTGAAGTCATGGGCATGACGCCCTGCCTGCTCTGCTGGTACCAGCGCATCTTCATGTTCCCGTTGGCAATCATCCTGGGCATCGCCGCTTTCGCCGAGGACCGGCGCGGGGCCATCTACGCACTGCCGCTGTCCCTGGGTGGTGCAGCGGTGGCCGGCTACCACACCGCACTCATCGCCGGGTGGGTGCCCAAGTGGTGGGTTCCTTGCGGCAACGGACCTTCGTGCAGCGAACAGAGCCTCGAGATCCTGGGTGGCATCCAGATTCCCTGGTTGTCTCTCCTGGCCTTCATCGCCATCGCCTTCTTGCTTTTTGTTTATTTGAGAAAGACCCGTTCATGAACGCCAAAAAATTCAGCGTCATCGGCTTGGTGGCCATCGTTGCCTTGTTCTTCTACCTGGGCATGAACGCCTACCAATCGCGGGTGCAGACCGCGCAAGACGTTCAGGTCAAGGCCGAGCAGACGCGCCTGGTGCGGATGCACTCGCCAGTGTTCGGCCCGCAGAACGCGCCGGTCACCATCGTCGAGTTCTTTGACCCCGCCTGCGAGACCTGCCGCGCGTTCTATCCCATCGTCAAGAACCTGATGGCCCGGTACCCCGACGACGTGCGGCTCGTGATCCGGTACGCGCCGTTTCATCAGGGCTCGGACGTGGTGGTCAAGCTGCTGGAGTCGGCCAAGAGCCAGGGCAAGTACCAGCCGGTGCTGGAATCGTTGTTGGCCGCGCAGCCCGCCTGGGCCGACCACGGTCAGCCCAGCATTGAGACCGCATTCAAGGTAGCCGAGCAGGCCGGGCTGGACCTCGTCAAGGCGCGGCAGGACATGGAAAAACCCGGTATGCAGGCCGTCCTGCAGCAAGACATAGAAGACCTCACCGCGCTGCAAGTCACCAAGACGCCCACCTTCTTCGTCAACGGCCGCAGCCTGCCCAGTTTCGGACCCGATCAGCTTGCCGCACTGGTGGCAGAAGAAGTGGCCAAGGTGAAAAAATGAGAGAGATGGCTCCCGTACGTCCTTTCAACCGACGCAAGTTGCTGACGTTGGGCGCTTCGTGGTTTGCGGCAGGTGGTCTCCTGGCGGGCTGTTCACCCCAGGCGCCCACCTTCCAGAGCACCGACATCACAGGGGCTGCTTTTGCACAGGACCTAAAGCTCAACGACCACACCGGGCAGGTGCGCACCATGGCCGATTTCCGCGGCAAGGCTGTGGTGGTGTTTTTCGGCTTCACTCAGTGCCCCGATGTGTGCCCCACTTCCATGACCACCCTGGCCGAGGTCAAGCGCCTCATGGGCGATCGGGGCAATCAGTTGCAGGTGCTCTTCATCACGGTGGATCCGGAGCGCGATACGTTGCCCCTGCTCAAGGAGTACATGACCAACTTCGATCCGAGCTTTCTGGCGCTGCGGCCCGAGCCGGCCGAGCTCAAGGCCGTGGCAGACAGCTTCAAGATCTACTACCGCAAGGCCGAAGGCACAACGCCCACCTCCTACACGATGGACCATTCGGCGGGCAAGTACGTGTTCGACACCAACGGCGCCGTGCGTCTGTTCTCGAGTTACGGAACCGAGCCCGCCGTGATCGCCGAAGACATCCTGGCGCTGCTGAAATCCATGGACGCCTGAGACCACCCGTTGTCGGCATGAAAACTCTGCTGCTCTACCTCGCTACCGCCATCGCCGAGATCGTGGGCTGCTACTTGCCGCTGCTGTGGCTGCGCGGTCAGGGGTCGGGCTTGCTGTTGTTGCCTGCAGCCGCTGTGAGCCTCGCCACCTTCGCCTGGCTGCTCACCCTGCACGCAGCGCCATCGGGGCGGGTCTACGCGGCGTACGGCGGAGTCTATGTGGCGGTGGCGCTGGCATGGCTCTGGTCGGTCGATGGCGTTCGCCCGTCGATCTGGGATGGGGTGGGCGTGGCTGTCACGCTGGCAGGCATGGCGATCATTGCGTACCAGCCCCGAGTATGAAACCAGAGAGGCTGCTGACCTTGAATGAAGCCAACGCGCCTGTCTCTCATCGAGCGTCGGTATCCAAAGTGCTAAGAGCTTCTGCATGACCCGGCGCCATATTGTTTTTCTCTCGGCGCTGGCTGCCCTCGCGGTGTTTGCTGCCGCCGTCTTTCTTTATCAACGACATACGCTGCAGGTTGCGACGTTGCAGGCATCGGAGCAGGCCGGTGCGATGGTGCCACCGCACTCGCCAATCATCGGTAACGCGGACGCGCCGGTCACCATCGTCGAGTTCTTCGATCCCGCATGCGAAGCGTGCAAGGCCTTTCATCCTCGCGTGAAACAGATCCTTGCGGCGTTTCCGCGCGAGACGCGCTTGGTGATTCGGTACACGCCGTTTCACAGAGAGGCGTCTGTGGAAGCGGTGAGGATTCTTGAAGCAGCGCGTGCACAGCGGAAATTCGAACCCGTGCTTGAAGCCTTGCTGGACGGGCAGCGGGCGTGGTCAGGTCAAGGCGCAAACGCGTCAGCGCGTGCTTGGGCGATTGCGCAGTCCGCAGGGCTCGACGCGGAACTGGCGCGCAAGCACGTCGCCTCTGGCGCAGCGGACAAGGTGCTCGCGCAGGATGTCGCAGACCTGAAGGCAATCGGCGTCCGAGCTACCCCAACCTTTTTCGTTAACGGGAAGCCGTTGCCCTCGACCGATCCGGAGCAGCTGTTCGAACTGGTCAACAACGAGGTGGAGCGCCTGCGTAAGTCGCCTTGAGCAGGTGTTGCGTGTCTCCTCTGCGCCCCTGAGCTCCAGGATCTGGTGATGGAGGTTATCCAGTCCTGCTGTGAGCAATCCGTTCAGCCAAGAGGTTGGACACTGATTTGAAAAACAATCAAATAATCATTAGAATGTTCGCATGAGAGAACTCAAGAACCAACTTTATGAGCAGGTCGCCCGCATCGGGAAGGCAGTCGCCAGCCCGAAGCGCTTGGAACTGATCGAGCTGCTGTGCCAAGGCGAGAAGACCGTCGAAATGCTGGCCGCGCAGGCAGAGATCAGCGTCAAGCTCGCCAGCGCTCACTTGAAGGAGTTGCGCCTGGCGCGCTTGGTCGACACGCGCAAGGATGGCAAATACGTTCTGTACCGGCTGGCCAGCACCAGCGTGGCCGACCTCTGGGTCAACCTGCGCTCAGAGGCCGAGGAACGACTGGTTGAGTTGCAGATGGCGCTCACCTCCATCGTCGAGCACGGCGATGAACTGCAAGGCGTAAGTCGGGCCGACATCCTTCGTCGGGCGGCTGCCGGAGAGGTTCTGGTTCTGGATGTGCGACCCGAGGATGAATACGCGGCTGCACACCTCCCTCATGCGCGCTCGCTGCCCGTGGACGAACTGAAGAAGCGCATTGCCGAGTTGCCCAAGAACGTCCCGGTCGTTGCCTATTGCCGGGGTCCCTTCTGCCTGATGGCCAAGGACGCGGTCGAGTTGCTTCGAAAGAAGGGGTACCAGGCCTTCCACTTGACGGACGGAGTAGCCGAGTGGCGCGCCCGTGGACTTCCCGTCGCAGATTGAACCGAGGTCATCATGAAAACGCTTCTTGTCTTGAACGATGCACCCTACGGGAGTGAACGCACCTACAACGGTGCCCGCCTTGCCGGAGCCCTGTCGTCGCAGGAGGAGCACGAGGTCAAGGTTTTCCTTATCGGCGACGCTGCCGCCGCCGCGCACAACAAGCAGAAAGTGCCCACCGGCTTCTACAACCTTGAGGTGATGCTGGGCTCCGTGCTCCGCCATGGAGGTGACATCGGCGTCTGTGGCACCTGCATGGACGCCCGAGGCATGGCGGCCGAGGACCTCATCCCCGGTGCGCACCGCAGCACGCTCGACGAACTTACCCAATGGACCGCCTGGGCCGACAAGGCGCTGGTGTTCTGACTCAGGAGACGACCATGTTCTTTCGCCAACATCCGGCGGCCAACGCCACGCTTTCCTATTTCTTTGGTTGCGCAGGCCTGCAGAAGGCCGTTGCAGTCGATGTCGTCGCAGGCGATGAGGACTGGTTCATCGAGGAGGCCGGGAAGGCGGGTGTGCAGATCGCCTTTGTGATCGACACGCATGTCCATGCGGACCACTATTCAGGCGGCCCGGAGCTGGCACGTCGAACAGGTTCTGCCTACTGTCTGCATGAAAGCAACCAGGGGCGCGTGGATTTTGAGTTCCTGCCGCTTCGTGATGGCCAGCGGCTGGAGGCGGGCAATGTGGTCGTGGATGTCGTGCACACGCCAGGGCATACCCCCGACAGCATTTGCCTGGTCGTGCGTGACCTGCGCCGAGGCGATGAACCCTGGTTTGTCATCACCGGTGACACGCTGTTCGTTGGTGCCGTCGGCAGGCCCGATCTGGCCGGGCGAGAGCACGAGATGGCGGCCCAGCTGTACGACACGTTGCAGTCCAAACTGCTCACGCTGCCGGCGGAGCTGGAAATCTATCCGGGCCACCAGGCCGGCAGTGCCTGTGGAGCCGGCTTGTCAGGTAAACCTGCGTCCACCATCGGCTTCGAGAAGCGGTTCAACCCCATGCTGTCGATGAGTCGATCTGACTTCGTCGCGGCGCTGACAGCTGAAATACCTCCCCAGCCTGACGACATGGCTCTGATCGTCGCCGCCAACCTGCGGGGCACGGTGCCGGCAGCGACCGCTGCCTGAACCGCCTATGCACTTCGGCATACGCGTCAACCTGGGCCAGTTCCTGCAGCAGTTGCTGCAGGTGCTGCTCGTGGGCATGACCATCGGGATGATGCGCAACGTGGTACCAGCGCTCGCGGAGTCCGAGTTCGGGGTGCCACGCGGCTCCTTCATGTTGCTGGTGGCCTTCGTCGTCGCGTTCGGGTTCGTCAAAGGGGCGATGAATTTCGTCGCAGGGCGCATGGCTGAACAGTGGGGACGCAAGCGTGTGCTGCTGCTCGGCTGGCTGGTCGCCTTACCCATTCCGGGGTTTATCTACTTCGCTCCGAGCTGGTCGTGGGTCGTGTTTGCCACGGTGCTCCTGGGCATCAATCAAGGCCTCACATGGTCCATGACGCAGACGGCCAAACTGGACTTCACCCGGGCCGACCAGCGCGGCCTGGTCATTGGTCTGAACGAATTCTCTGGTTATGTCGGCGTCGCCATCGCGGGCGTAGTCACGGGCTACCTGGCCTCGATGCTCGGCGCGCGAGAAGGACTGCTCTGGTTCGGCATGGTCGTCATCGGGCTTGCCACTGTGCTGGCGTGGCTCTCGGTTGAAGAAACCTTGCCTTGGGCACACGACGAGGTGAAGCGCCACGCCGTCCAAGGTGCGTCGGCCTTCCGGCCGCGCTATCCCCAGTCGGTCAGCGAACGCCCTTCAACGTCCGAAATACTCGCCCTGATGAGTTGGCGAGACCGGCGCATGGCTGCCATTTGCCAGGCGGGCCTGGTCGAGAAGTTCGTCGATGCGTTGGTCTGGGCGTTTTGGCCTGTCTACCTTCACCAACAGGGCGTGAGCCTGCCGGGCATTGGCTGGATCGTCGGCGTTTACGGCTTCACCTGGGGCGCGATGCAGTTCTTCACTGGCCGGCTCTCCGACCGCGTCGGGAGACATCTGCTCAACGCGTGGGGTATGTGGATATGTGGTGCAGGCGTGGCGTTGATGCCACTGGGCACCGGCTCGCTGTGGTGGAGTGCATCGGCCGCCATTGCCGGACTTGGCATGGCCATGCTGTATCCCAACCTGAGTGCCGCAGTCGCCGACATCGCACACCCCAATTGGCGCGCCTCGGCCATCGGGATCTACCGCTTCTGGCGCGACCTGGGTTACGGCATTGGCGCGCTCGGCCTGGGCGCAGCCGCCGCCTGGGGCGGCCGGATCGAGAGCGCATTCTGGTTTGTCGCGGTAGCCATGTTGGTGTCTGGCGCCGTGCTGTTTCGCTGGGGTGAGGAGACGCACCCCAGGCTCAATCCCGCCACCTGAGTTTTTTAATCCATGGAGACAATCGTGAGCCCACGCAGAACAACCATCATCCTCGCCTTCGCAGCGGCTGCCTGCCTGCCCTTCGCGGCACAGGCCCAAGCCGACAAAGCCACTGCCAGTGCCCTCGAGGGCTACTTTGACTTCGCCGATGCCAATGGCGGCACGATCATGGCCGAGCAACTGGCGCCCGAGGACTACAAAAAGCTGTACGTGCTCGACGTTCGGGACGCCGCTCAATTCTCCAAGGATCACATCCCGGGTGCCGTCAACATCGAATGGCGACAGGTCTTCGCGCAGCGTGCCAAGTTGCCCAAGGACAAGACCATCCTCGTGTACTGCAACACCAGCTCCTTCGCCGGGATGGTTGCCGTGGCGCTGCGCCTGGACGGGTTCGAGAACGTGCGCTTGCTGCACGGTGGCTACAACGAATGGAAGGCCAGCGGCGGTATGCAAGCCAATGCGCGTGCGAGCAAGAAGAGTTGAGATCGAACGCCATGAATATCCATACATTCGCATTTACGGCACTTTTGCTGGGCTCAGGCGGATCTTCGTGGGCACAGTCTGCCCCGGGTCCCGTTGAAATTGACGGCAGGAAAGTGCTGACGCTGGTCAGCAACGATCCGCCCGGGCTACGCTGCAACAACAACATTCAGGTCGCCGCAGAATTGGCTAACTCCTACAAGGTGCCCATCCTCATCTATCCGGTTTCCTTCATGCCACCTGGCACCAAGGCACCCATCGTCTGGCTCGGTGGTGAGAACATCGCCCAGAGCGGGGGCAAGCTCAACGGCATGATTTCATACACCGAGCTGGCTGACAGGTTCGAGGTCGAAGGCGTCACACGACAAGACAAGGCGGGTTTGCTGAGCACGCCGGCAGTCAAGGGCAGCTTCGAGGCCTTGAAGCAAAGTATCAAAGGCCAGTGAGTGCCCGGCGGTCTACCTGGCGAACATCTCGTTGGCATGACCGCTGCAGCGCCCTCATACCTGCTGAGAACCCGTTGTGCTGCGAGCCAGCGCAATGAACCCCTTCCCGCGGAAGACCACGCCGTTCTTCTCCAACGTGGCCACGGTGCGGTAAAGCGCCTCGTGGGCCACGGCCAGTTCGGTGGCCAGGGACTTCAGGCCTGAGCCGGTTCGAAGGTAGCCATCCACGCCTTCGGTCTCGATCATGTGCAGCAGCCGTTCGCCCACGCCCTTGAGAGACATGCGCTCGCACTGCGCCCTCAGGCGGCGCACCTCGGCGTTGAGCATGCCGATCCAGCGCAACGCGAAGGTGGGGTCTGTCGCCAGCGCGGCCTTGAGCGGTTCGATGGGCAGCACCACCGCCTGGCCCGGAGCGGTCACCACCGCGTCGCAGTGATAGCTGCTCGACTGCAGGCTGGCTTCGGCCACGAAACCCTGGCGCACCCGCTGCAGCACGACGGGGTCGCCCTGTTCACCCATGCGCTCCAGCACGATCTCGCCGCTGACCACAAAGTACATGTGCCTGGGGTGCTGGCGCTGCAGGAACAGACGTTCGCCCTTACGCAGCTCTACGGCTGCCGACAACGCCGTGAGGCTGGCCGGGAGCAGCTTGTGCAGCGTGTCGGGTAACGTGGGCGTTGGGGTCATGTGAATGTTGGGGTGTGTGATTCAAATCATATGTGTGCGGACGCCTCGTACCGAAAATCGCCTTCATCGACACACGTTCAACCTGGGAGAACCACATGTTCAAAACCACACTTGCTTCGCTTCTGTTTCTGACCTGCACGGGTGGTGCCAGCGCCCAAGCCATGGACCACTCCCGGATGGACCACGGTGCCCACATGGCCAACATGCCACACGGTCAGCGGCAGGCGGACGTGGCGCAACGCGGCAAGGACGTCATGCCCTTCAGCCTGGCCGCGACCACCCACATCTTCAGCAAGACGGCCCAGGGCGGTGTGCAACAGGTCGTGGTCAAGAACGCCAATGACGCTGAGCAGGTGAGACTCACGCGGCTGCACCTTCGGGAGATTCGCGACCAGTTCCTCAAAGGCGATTTTTCAGGGCCGACCCGCATTCATGGGCAGGACATGCCCGGGCTGCCCGCGCTGAAGGCAGCTCGCCCGGGACAGATCACCATTGACTACAAAGATCTGAAGGAGGGCGCCGAACTGAACTACACCACGGCCAACGCCGACCTCGTGTCGGCCCTGCACCAATGGTTTGACGCCCAACTGGCCGACCACGGCCAGGACGCGATGGCGGGTCATGTCGGGCACGGGAACATGAAGAAGCCGTGAGCCCGCTTCAGATCCGCAGCCACCTCGACTTCAACCCTGCCTCCAGCAGCACCCCCACCACCACACCCACGACCGCGTTCCACACCGACACCGCAGCGGTGGTGAGCAGCACGGTGCGGGCTTAACCGTGGCGCGAGCTGCCAGCCGTGCCGATGGTGAGCGAGAAGCCCGCCACTAACAGCATGGCGCCGATAGTGCTGGCCGGCAGCGCGCCCAGCACCGCCAACTGAGCGCTGGCGAACAGGCCGGGGAGCAGCAGCACGGTTTTCGCACGTCAGGTGGGGGCTTTGCACCGGTGTCCAGCACGGCTGAAGCCGTCTGTAGCCGTCCTGAGTTCTGCGTGGGCGACTGCGTCAACACTGGCGAGAGTGCCGCGCATGCCTCGTATGTTCTTCTTCTCGACGAAGGCGGTGAAGTCCACCCTGCTCCCCCACGCTTTGTATGTTGCGCTGGCCCAAGGCGATGCAACGGTTGAAGCCATGGCGGGACAGACCTTGCGTCTGGCCAACTGATACGTCCGCCTGAAGGGTGACACGCCGGAAACTGTCGTTAACCAAGCCTACAGCTTGGTGCCTTTCAATCCGCAGGGGCGCGTTGAAGCAGTGCGTGCGCCCGGGTCGACGCGAACACCAGCCGTAGACCTTAAAAACCCCGCGTGGCCCACCGCTGAGGAAAGAGACCAAATGCAAGCGCTGCTTTTTGACCGGGCTCATTCACCCGGCGCTGGCAGATCTTTTCGTTGACATGCCCCTTGCTTGAAGAAGATCGTTGCCCAGTGCGTGAAGACAGACTATCCATTTGCAGGAACTGCTTGTCCTTGTATGTCGAGGAATACAAGTAGCCTTGCGTGAAAGCACCTGAGGATGGTGAAGCAGTGCTCAAGTCGTCGTTCCTGAGGCAGAGTGAGCGTTGGGTGACTTGTAGGCAAGCAACCGCAGCGCATTGGCGACGACGACCAGCGTTGACCCTTCGTGGAACAGCACGGCGGTGGCGATGCCCATGCCGAAAATGGTGGCGGGAATCA
>QBMB01000103.1 GCA_003241965.1 Burkholderiales bacterium
CCGGCTCTCCCCTGGAATCCCGCAAAGACGGCGCACGCCACATTTACGAGCGCAACAGCGCCCGCATCTACAAAGGCCAGTTGCCGCCGCTGATGCACGCGGTGGGCGTGCTTCAAGTGGAGGTGGACAGCCGTGGCAATGTGCGCAACGTGAACTGGATGCGCGCACCCAGCCATGTGCCCGACGTCATGCGCGAGATCGAACGCACGGTGCGCGCAGCCGCCCCGTTTCCAGCGCCGGTGCGCATGGGCGGTGTGACCTACACCGACGTGTGGCTCTGGGACAAGAGCGGCAACTTCCAGCTCGACACGCTGACCGAAGGACAACGCAGTAAATAAGGAGCACCCCCGCGCCGCCTTCGGCGTCACCCCCTCAAGGGGGCGGCACTGGCGGCCCGGCAAAGCCGGTTCCGCGGTGCCCTGGGCCAATTCCCCTTCCGGCGCAACGTGCCTTCACCAAGGATGCGGTGGAACTGGCTTTGCCAGGCCACTCGCATCGCCCCCCTGGGGGGGTGACGCCGCAGGCGGCGCGGGGGGTGCAGCGTCAGCTGCCCCTATAAGTCGAGTAACTCCAGGGGCTCACCAGCAAGGGCACGTGGTAGTGCTGGTCGGTGTGCGCCACACCAAAGTCCAGCGACACGCGGTTGAGGAAATTGGGCTCGGGCAACTGCACGCCCTTGCTCGCGAAATAGCCCTTCACATCGAACACCAGCCGATAGGTCCCCGCCTTCAGGCTAGCGTTGTCGTACAGCGGCCCGTCGGGGTTGCGGCCGTCCTGGTTCAGCACGAAGCGTTTGACCAGCGTGGCCTGGTCACCCTGTGTGGTGTGAAGCTCCACCTGCATGCCGGCTGCAGGGCAGCCGTGCATGGTGTCCAGAACATGTGTACTCAAGCCCATGGTTGTCTTTCAAAAACAGTTGGCGGTCGACTGAAAGTGTATACACTTTTTGTTTTTCTGGATATGATGAATCCATGGAAACCTCCAGCACCCTGCACATCGTCGAATCGCTCACGCGCGCCATCGTCGAGCACCGCCTGCACCCGGGCACCAAACTGGCCGAGCAAAAGCTCGCCGACCATTTCGGGGTGTCCCGCACCCTGGTGCGCCAAGCCCTGTTCCAGCTCTCGCAAAACCGCTTGATCCGCCTGGAGCCCGCGCGCGGTGCCTTTGTGGCCGCACCCTCGGTGGAAGAAGCGCAGCAGGTGTTTGCGGTGCGCCGCATGCTGGAAGCGGAGATGACCCGCGCCTTCGTGAAGACCGTGACCAACGCCAAGATCAAGGCGCTGCGCGAGCATGTGGCGCAAGAAAAGCTGGCCGTGAACAACGAAGACGTGGCCGGGCGCACCGAGCTGCTGGGCGACTTTCACGTGCGCATGGCCGAGCTCATGGGCAACACGGTGCTGGCCGAGCTGCTGCGCGACCTCATCTCGCGCTGCGCACTGATCACCCTCATGTACCAGACCAACCAGGCCGCCGAGCACTCCAACGATGAACACGCCGACATCGTCAAGGCGCTGGCCGCGCGCGACGAAGAGCTGGCCGTGCGCCTGATGAACGAGCACTTGCAGCACGTCGAAGAGAACCTGACCTTCGACCGAAAAGTCCCCACGAACGACATCTCGATGGCCCTGTCATGACCTACGACTCGACACACGCGTACCCACGCGACCTCGCCGGGTACGGCCGCGATGTGCCACACGCCCGCTGGCCGGGCGGCGCCCGCATCGCGGTGCAGTTCGTGCTGAACTACGAGGAAGGCGGCGAGAACAGCGTGCTGCACGGCGACGACGCGTCCGAGCAGTTCCTCTCCGAAATGTTCAACCCGGCTGCCTACCCGGCGCGGCACATGAGCATGGAAGGCATCTACGAATACGGCTCGCGCGCCGGCGTGTGGCGCCTGCTGCGCGAGTTCGAGCAGCGCGGCCTGCCGCTCACCGTGTTTGGCGTGGCCACCGCGCTGCAGCGCTGCCCCGACGTGACGGCCGCCTTCGTCGAACTCGGTCACGACATCGCCTGCCACGGCCTCAAGTGGATCCACTACCAACACATCGACGAGGCCACCGAGCGCGCGCACATGGCGCAGGCCATGCAGATCATGCAAGACCTCACCGGCAGCCGCCCGCTGGGCTGGTACACCGGACGCGACAGCCCCAACACGCACCGCCTGGTGGCCGATTTCGGCGGCTTCGAATACGACAGCGACTACTACGGCGACGACCTGCCCTTCTGGATGAAGGTTCAGAAGACGGACGGCAGCAATGCGCACCAACTCGTCGTGCCCTACACGCTGGATTGCAACGACATGCGCTTCGCACTGCCGCAAGGCTTCTCGCACGCCGACCCGTTCTTCCAGTACCTCAAGGACAGCTTCGACGTGCTCTACAAGGAAGGTGACCCGGCCGGCCTGGACCGGCCCAAGATGATGAGCATCGGCATGCACTGCCGCCTGCTTGGCAAGCCCGGGCGCATGGCTGCGCTGCAGCGCTTCCTGGACCACATCGCGCAGCACGACCACGTGTGGGTGGCGCGGCGCATCGACATCGCCCGCCACTGGCAGCAACACCACCCGGCACCCGCCTGACCCCATGACACTCACCCTGCAACAACTCAACAGCGCATCGCCCGCCGAAGCGCTGCGCATGCTCGACGGCCTTTACGAGCATTCGCCGTGGATCGCCGAGCAGGCGCTGGCACAGCGGCCATTCGCATCGCTGGCCGCGCTCAAGCACGCCATGGTCACCGTGCTGGCACACGCCAGCGTGGACGCACAACTGGCGCTGATCCGCGCCCACCCCGAGCTCGCCGGCAAGGCCATGGTGAGCCAGTCGCTCACGGCCGAGTCCAGCAACGAGCAGCAGAAAGCCGGCCTCACGAACTGCACACCCGAGGAGTTGGCGCACATCCAGCAGCTCAACGCGCAGTACATCGCCAGGTTCGGCTTCCCCTTCATCCTCGCGGTGCGGGGACCGCGCGGTACCGGGTTGGCCAAGCGCGAGATCATCGCCACCGTCGAGCGCCGTCTGGGCAACCCGGTGGACTTCGAGCGCGCCGAGTGCCTGCGCCACATCCACCGCATCGCCGAGATCCGCCTGAACGACAAGTTCGGCTTCGAGCCTGCCGTGGGCAACGAGGTGTGGGACTGGCACGAAGACCTTTCGCGTCACAGCGATCCGGAGTACGCCGAGCGCGGTGAACTCACCGTGACCTACCTGACCGACGCGCACCGCGCTTGTGCGGCCGACATCGTGGTGCGCATGCGCGACTGCGGGTTTGACGAAGTGACGATCGATGCGGTGGGCAACGTGGTGGGTGTGTACAACGCCAGCCCTCACCCGCCAGCCGCAGCGGGGGTAAAGGCACTGCTCACGGGCAGCCATTTCGACACCGTGCGCAACGGCGGCAAGTACGACGGGCGCCTCGGCATCTTCGTGCCCATGGCGTGCGTGAAGCAGCTCCATGCGGCTGGCCGGCGCCTGCCGTTCGCCATCGAGGTGGTGGGTTTTGCCGAGGAGGAAGGCCAGCGCTACAAGGCCACGTTCCTCGGCTCCGGCGCGCTCACCGGCCACTTCAACCCCGCCTGGCTAGACCAGCAGGACGCCGATGGCGTGACCATGCGGGACGCCATGCGCCACGCCGGCCTGCCCGCCACGCTGGAGGCCATCGGCGCGCTGAAACGTGATCCATTCAAGTACCTGGGCTTCGTCGAGGTGCACATCGAGCAAGGCCCGGTGCTCAACGAAATGGACCTGCCGTTGGGCGTGGTCACTTCCATCAACGCCAGCGTACGTTACCTGTGCGAGGCCATCGGCATGGCCAGCCACGCCGGCACCACCCCCATGAACCGCCGCCGCGACGCGGCCAGCGCGGTGGCCGAACTCGCGCTCTACGCCGAACAGCGCGCCAGCGCCGATGGCGACTCGGTGGCCACCATCGGCATGCTGCAGGTGCCTGGAGGTTCGATCAACGTGGTTCCCGGGCGCTGCCGCTTTTCGCTGGATTTGCGCGCACCCAGCAACGCGCAGCGCGATGCGCTGGAGCGCGACGTGCTGGCACAGCTGCGCGCCATCTGCGAACGGCGCGGCATCGGTCTCACGACTGAAGAAACCATGCGCGCGGCCGCCGCGCCCAGCGCGCCCGCGTGGCAGACCCGCTGGGAAAGGGCCGTGAACGCCTTGGGCGTGCCGCTGCACCGCATGCCCAGCGGCGCCGGCCACGACGCCATGAAGCTGCATGAGGTGATGCCTCAAGCCATGCTCTTCGTGCGTGGCCTCAACAGCGGCATCAGCCACAACCCGCTGGAGTCCACCACCAGCGACGACATCGAGCTGTGCGTCAACGCCTTCTCGCACCTGCTCGACCAACTCGCCAAAGAACAAGCCTGACAAGCCAACGTTCGGGTGAGCCCTTCGACAGGCTCAGGGCGAACGGATATCCCCTCCACCACCAACCCTCTCCGTTCGGGCTGAGCTTGTCGAAGCCCTCACCAACCATGACCCTCCATACCCAACTCGACGCCTGGATCGACGCCCACTTCGACGAGGAAGTGCGCTTCCTGCAGGAGCTCGTGCGCGTGCCCACCGACACACCGCCCGGCAACAACGCACCGCACGCGGAGCGCACGGCCGAGCTGCTCGCCGCCATGGGCCTGAACGCCGAGAAACACGCCGTGCCTGCCAGCGAGGTGCAAGCCGCCGGCCTGGAGAGCATCACCAACCTGATCGTGCGCCGACCGTATGGCGCGGGCAAGACCATTGCACTGAACGCCCACGGCGACGTGGTGCCGCCCGGCGAAGGCTGGACACACGACCCCTATGGCGGCGAGATCGTGGACGGCAAGATTTACGGCCGCGCCACGGCTGTGAGCAAGTGCGACATCGCCAGCTTCACCTTCGCCATCCGCGCCCTCGAATCGCTGAACGCGAAACTCGCCGGCGGGGTGGAATTGCACGTGACCTACGACGAAGAATACGGTGGTGAGGTCGGCCCCGACTGGCTGCTGAAGAAGGGTCTGACCAAGCCCGACCTGATGATCGCGGCCGGCTTCAGCTACCAGGTGGTGGTGGCGCACAACGGGTGCCTGCAGCTCGAAGTGACGGTGCATGGCGACATGGCGCACGCCGCCATTCCAGACAGCGGCACCGACGCGCTGCAAGCCGCCACACACATCCTGAATGCGCTTTACGCGCTCAACTCCGACTACATGAAAGTCACCTCCGGCGTCGAAGGCATCACCCACCCTTATCTCAACGTGGGCCAGATCAGCGGAGGCACCAACACCAACGTGATCCCCGGCAAGGTAGTGCTCAAGATCGACCGCCGCATGATCCCCGAGGAAGACCCGGCCGAGGTTGAGGCCGCGCTGCGCCGCACCATCGCCGATGCCGCCGCCAGCTTCAACCCGCCGCGCGGCGGCCGCGCCATCGGCGTCGATGTGAAGCGCATCCTGCTGGCGCGCGCGCTCAAACCGCTCCCCGGCAACCAGCCACTGGTCGATGCGATCCAGAAGCACGGCAAGGCCGTTTTTGGCGAGACCATTCCTGCCGTGGGCACGCCGCTCTACACCGACGTGCGCATCTACGGCGAGCACGGCATTCCCGGCGTGATCTACGGCGCGGGCCCGCGCACAGTGCGCGAATCGAACGCCAAACGCGCCGACGAGCACCTGGCGCTGGAAGACCTGAGGCGCGCGACCAAGGTGATTGCGCGCACGCTGTTTGATCTTCTGCAACCCGGCTGATACCCCCTCTTGCGCGCGCCTCGGCCGGGGGCACAATGAAACTCACAACAACGGCCACAGGAGACAACATGACACCCGCCGAAGTAGCGCTGCGCGACGCCGCGTTTGAGTACCACCGCCTGCCGCGCCGCGGCAAGATTTCGGTCAACCCCACCAAACCCCTGTCCAACCAGCGCGACCTCTCGCTGGCCTACTCACCCGGCGTGGCCTACCCTTGTCTCGCCATCGAAGCCGACCCCACGCTGGCCGCCGAGTACACCAGCCGGGGCAACCTGGTCGGCGTGATCACCAACGGCACCGCCGTGCTCGGCCTGGGCGACATCGGCCCGCTGGCCAGCAAACCGGTGATGGAAGGCAAGGCTTGCCTGTTCAAGAAGTTCGCCGGCATCGACGTGTTCGACATCGAGCTCGATGAAAAAGACCCGGACAAACTCGTCGAGATCATCGCGGCGCTGGAGCCCACGCTGGGCGGCATCAACCTGGAAGACATCAAGGCGCCCGAGTGCTTCTACATCGAGAAGAAACTGCGCGAGCGCATGGGCATCCCGGTGTTCCACGACGACCAGCACGGCACCGCCATCATCTCGGCCGCGGCCCTGCTAAACGGCCTGGAGCTGGTGGGCAAGGACATCGGCGCGGTCAAGCTGGCCGTGAGTGGCGCGGGCGCTGCCGCCATCGCCTGCCTGGACGTGATGGTCGGCCTGGGCGTGGCGCGCGAGAACATCTTCGTCTGCGACTCCAAAGGCGTGGTGTATGAAGGCCGCCCCGGTGGATACGACGAATCCAAGGCGCGCTTCGCGCAGAAGACGGCACTGCGCACGCTGGCCGATGCGGTGAACGGCGCCGACGTGTTCCTGGGCTGTTCGGCTCCGGGCGTGCTCACCGCCGAGATGGTCAAGACCATGGGTCCCAAGCCGATCATCCTGGCGCTGGCCAACCCCGAGCCTGAAATACGCCCCGAGCTGGCCAAGGCCGTGCGGCCCGACTGCATCATCGCCACCGGCCGCAGCGACTACCCCAACCAGGTCAACAACGTCCTGTGTTTCCCCTACATCTTCCGGGGCGCGCTGGACTGCGGCGCCACCAAGATCACCGAAGCAATGAAGCTGGCCTGCGTGCGCCAGATTGCGGACCTGGTGAAGAGCGAGACCAGCGAGGAAGTGGCCAACGCCTACGCCGGGCAAGACCTGAGCTTCGGCCCCGACTACATCATTCCCAAGCCGTTTGACTCGCGCCTGATCCTGCGCATTGCGCCCGCCGTGGCCCAGGCCGCGGCCGACTCCGGTGTGGCCACGCGGCCCATCCAGGACATGGAGGCCTACAGGCAGGAACTCAGCCGCTTTGTGTACCAGACCGGCATCCTGATGGAGCCGATCTTTCGCACCGCCAAGTCGCAGCCCGACCTCAAGCGCGTGGCCTACGCCGACGGTGAAGACGAGCGCGCGCTGCGCGCCGCGCAGATGGCGATCGACGACCAGCTCGCCGTGCCCATCCTGATCGGCCGTCCGGCCGTGATCGAGGCGCGCATTGCCAAAGCGGGCTTGCGCATGAAGCTCGGGCAGGACGTGCAGAACGTCAACCCCGAAGACGACCCGCGTTTTCGCCAGTACTGGGAGCACTACCACCAGCTCATGGGCCGCGAAGGTGGTACACCCGAGGTGGCCAAGGCAGCGGTGCGCCGCTCCAACACCATCATCGGCTCGCTCATGGTCTCGCTGGGTGACGCCGACGCACTCATCTGTGGCCTGGTGGGCGGCTACATGACGCACCTGGAACGCATCGACCACGTGCTCGGCCGGCGCAACGGCGCAGGGCTCTACGCCTCGGTCAACGCGCTCATGACGGACCGAGGCCCGCTGTTCATCGCCGACACCTATGTGAACGAACTGCCCAGCGCCGAGGAGCTGGCCGAGATCGCCTGGATGGCCGCGCAAGAGGTGCAGCGTTTCGGCCTGCCTCCCAAAATCGCCTTCCTGTCGCATTCGAGCTATGGATCGAGCAAGCGCGCCTCGGCCCGCAAGATGGCGAACGCGCGCGATCTGTTCGTGGCCGCGCACCCCGAGATCGAGTGCGACGGCGAGTTGCACGGCGACGCGGCGCTGCAGCCTGAAATCCGCAGCGCCTACCTGCCTGACACCACGCTCACGGGCTCGGCCAACCTGCTGATCTGCCCCAACCTGGACGCGGCCAACATCCTCTACAACGTGATGAAAACCACCGCCAGCGGCGGCGTCACGGTGGGCCCGATCCTCATGGGTTCGGCGGGCACGGGGCACCTCCTCACGCCAGCGGCCACGGTGCGGCGGGTGCTCAACATGACGGCGCTGGCGGCAGCCAGTGCGCAGGGTGTGGTCAGAACCTGAGCGCTTGCGCTAAGCATGCAGAGGGACGCCAAGGCGTCCCTTTTTTTCGTGCCCGCACCTCGCGGGCTCGTGAGTGAGCCTCGCCGAGTGCAACGAGGTCGTCGGTGGCCATGGGGCACGGCGCAGCGGCATCAAGGAGGAGAGGCGGCGAAGCCGACTCGGGGGACAGCCGCGGAGCCGTGCGCCGTGGTCGCCGATGACCGGAACCACGCAAAGAGCAGCAAGTCGCCCCCAAACCACCCATCAGAAACCGGGTTTCCCCTAGCCATCGCCATCAATCAGTACACATAAACTGTATACACTTTTTGCACGCATTGAAGGAGACATCCATGTCCACCGCCGTCCACCCCGTTGATGAAGTCCTGCCCGCCGGCAAGCTCACCGCACTCGGCCTGCAACACGTGCTGGTCATGTACGCGGGTGCGGTCGCCGTTCCACTCATCGTGGGGCGCGCACTCAAGCTCAGCCCCGAGCAGGTGGCCATGCTCATCTCGGCCGATCTGTTCTGCTGCGGCCTGGTCACCCTTATCCAGGCCCTTGGTGCCACACAATGGTTCGGCATCAAGCTGCCCGTGATGATGGGCGTGACCTTCGCATCGGTGGCGCCCATGGTGGCCATGGCCAACAGCAACCCCGGCGTGCAGGGCGCCGGGCTCATCTTCGGTGCCATCATCGGCGCGGGCGTGGTCTCCATCCTCATTGCGCCCATCGTGAGTCGCATGCTGCGCTACTTCCCGCCCGTGGTCACCGGCACCATCATCGCGGTGATCGGCATCAGCCTCATGCGCATCGGCATCAACTGGATCTTCGGCAACCCCTTCGGCCCCACCGCACCCAGCATCCCCAGCCCCGAGCACCTGCAGTGGCTTGACGCGGTGAAGCAGGCATCCGCCAGCGGGGCCGTGCCCGAATTGCCCAAGGGCCTGGCCATCGTGGGCAGCGTGCCCAACCCCGCCTATGCGCAGATGCCGCACATCGCCATCGCCGCCGTCGTGCTGGCCGCCATCCTGCTGATTGCAAAATTTGCGCGCGGCTTCATCGCCAACATCTCGGTGCTGCTGGGCATCGTCATCGGCGGAGTGATCGCCACCGCCGCCGGCCTCATGAACTTCGACAAGGTGGGCAAGGCCCACTGGTTCGATCTCGTGCTGCCGTTCGAAATCGCCACGCCCATCTTCGACCCCATCCTCATCCTCACCATGAGCCTGGTCATGATCGTGGTGATGATCGAGTCCACCGGCATGTTCCTCGCCCTGGGCGACATGACCGATCGCAAGATCGACCAGAAGGCGCTCACCGCCGGCCTGCGCACCGATGGCCTGGGCACGCTGATCGGCGGCATCTTCAACACCTTCCCCTACACCAGCTTTTCGCAAAACGTCGGTCTGGTTGGCGTGACCGGCGTCAAGAGCCGCTTCGTCTGCGTGGCCGGTGGCGTCATCCTCATCGTGCTGGGTTTGTTGCCCAAGATGGCGGCGCTGGTCGAATCGCTGCCCACCTTCGTGCTGGGTGGTGCGGGTCTGGTGATGTTCGGCATGGTGGCCGCCACCGGTATCCGTATCCTCGCCGGCGTGGACTACAAGGGCAACCGCAACAACCTCTTCATCGTCGCCGTGTCCATCGGCTTCGGCATGATCCCGCTGGTGGCGCCCAACTTCAAGCAGTGGATGCCCCACGCCATCCACCCGCTGATCGAGTCGGGCATCCTGCTGGCGTCTCTCAGCGCCGTCTTGCTCAACCTGTTCTTCAACGGCAGCCGGGGCGACACGGCGGCCGCGGTCAACGCGGCCAAACAGGCCGACGCGCATTGACCCTCATTCGACGCACACCCTACAGGCCCCGCTCGGGGCCTTTTTCATGGGCAAAACCACCCTGTTGTGGTGCACTCCAATCTGGTGCGCACCATTCAGGGTTACCGATATGGACGCGCGCCAGCCGGCAAATCAGAATCTGTATACACATTCTGTGTTCAAAACGCCTTCCGCAAGCCTGTATCCGAGGGTAAGCACCGCTGGCACCCTTATTGCTGATGCAGAAACATGCTCGGGCGCCCCATCCACGGACCCTTGCAACCCTCACACCACAGGAGAACCCATGAACAAACGCCACTTCATCCAGACCGCTGCCGCCCTGGCCACCTTGGTCGCCATGGGCACCGCCCAGGCCCAGACCGCCGTGAAGTTCCAGCTCGACTGGCGCTTCGAAGGCCCGGCCGCGCTGTTCCTGCAACCGGCTGCCAAGGGTTACTTCAAGGACGCCGGGCTGGACGTGACGATCGACTCCGGCAACGGCTCGGGCGGCACCGTGACCCGCGTGGCTTCGGGCACCTACGACATGGGCTTCGCCGACATGGCCGCATTGATGGAGTTCCACGCCAACAACCCGGACGCCCCCAACAAGCCGGTGGCCGTGATGATGGTCTACAACAACACGCCCGCCGCCGTGCTCGCGCTCAAGAAGAGCGGCATCACCAAGGCGTCCGACCTCAACGGCAAGAAGCTCGGCGCCCCCGTTTTCGACGCAGGCCGCAAGGCCTTCCCGATTTTCCAGAAGGCCAACAACGTGAGCAACGTGGCCTGGACCTCGATGGACCCGCCGCTGCGTGAAACCATGCTGGTGCGCGGCGACATCGACGCCATCACCGGCTTCTCGTTCACCTCGCTGCTCAACCTGGAAGCGCGTGGTGTGAAGGCCGAAGACGTGATCATCCTGCCCTACGCCGACTACGGCGTGAAGCTCTATGGCAACGCCATCATTGCCTCGCCCAAGATGATCAAGGAGAACCCGGCCGCCGTGAAAGCCTTCCTGACCGCCTTCGCCAAAGGCGCCAAAGAAGTCATGGCCAACCCGGCTGCGGCCATCGACAGCGTGAAGGCGCGCGACGGCATCATCAACGTGCCGCTGGAAACGCGCCGCCTGCAGCTCGCCATCGACTCCGTGGTGGCCAGCCCCGACGCACGCAAGGAAGGTTTCGGCCTGATCAACCCCGGGCGCATGAGCCTCATGGCTTCGCAGGTGTCCGACGCCTATGCCACCAAAACCCGTATTGACCCGACCACCATCTGGAACGGCTCCATGATGCCCGCCGCTGCCGACCTGAACGTGCTGCCGCCCGTCAAGAAATAAAGCCAGTCCGACACCTCTGGCCCAGGCCAGCCCCCACCAGGCGGCTGGCTTTTTTTCAGGAACTCTTCATGCAAACCGCCTCGCCCTCCGAACTCGCCAGCGACAAACCCTTTGTCGATTTCGACCAGGTCTGGCTCGCCTACAACGACGACCTGCTGGCGAAGAACGTCTTTGCGGTGGAAGACATCAACCTCAAGGTCAAACGCGGCGAGTTCATCGCCATCGTCGGTCCGTCGGGTTGCGGCAAGTCCACCTTCATGAAGCTCACCACCGGGCTGAAGATGCCCAGCATGGGCAAAATCCGCATCGACGGCCAGCCCGTCACCGGCCCACTGAAGATTTCGGGCATGGCCTTCCAGGCGCCTTCGCTGCTGCCCTGGCGCACCACGCTGGACAACGTGCTCTTGCCGCTCGAAATCGTGGAGCCCTTTCGCAGCGAGTTCAAGGACCGCAAGAAAGAGTTCGTGGAACGCGCGAGTCGGCTGCTGACCAGCGTGGGTCTGGGCGGCATGGAAAAGAAGTTTCCGTGGGAGCTCTCCGGCGGCATGCAGCAGCGCGCGAGCATCTGCCGCGCGCTGATCCACGAGCCCAAGATGCTCCTGCTGGACGAGCCCTTTGGTGCGCTCGACGCCTTCACCCGCGAAGAACTCTGGTGCACGCTGCGCGACCTGTGGGAGGCGCAGCGCTTCAACGTGATTCTGGTCACGCACGACCTGCGCGAGTCGGTGTTTCTGGCCGACACGGTGTACTGCATGAGCAAGAGCCCGGGCCGTTTCGTGGTGCAGCGCGAGATCCCGATCCCGCGCACGCGCGACCTGGAGGTGACCTACACCAAGGAGTTCTCGGACATCGTGCTCGAGCTGCGTGGCCACATCGGCGCCATGCGCACCCCAGTCAACCAATGAACGGACCCACGCCATGAACCTGAACAAAAAACAGATGGAGCGCTGGTCGCCGTTTTTGCTGCTGCTGGCCATCATCATCATCTGGGAAGTCATCACCAGCGGCTTCGGCGTCTCCGAATTCATCTTCCCCAGCCCATCGCGCATCTGGGAACAGACGATGGAGCACAAGACAACCATCCTCGGCCACGCCTGGCGCACCTACTGGGTGACCATGGCCGGCTTCGGCATTGCCATCGTGGTGGGCGTGCTGCTGGGTTTTCTCATCGGCAGCTCGCGCCTGGCGTATGCCGCGGTCTACCCGCTCATGACGGCCTTCAACGCGCTGCCCAAGGCGGCCTTCGTGCCGATCCTGGTGGTGTGGTTCGGCATCGGCGTGGGCCCGGCCATCCTCACGGCGTTCCTCATCAGTTTCTTCCCCATCATGGTGAACATCGCCACGGGTCTGGCCACGCTGGAGCCCGAGCTGGAAGACGTGCTGCGCGTGCTGGGTGCCAAGCGCTGGGACGTGTTGACCAAGGTCGGCCTGCCGCGCTCCATGCCTTACTTCTTCGGCTCGCTGAAGGTCGCGATCACGCTGGCGTTTGTAGGCACCACGGTGTCGGAGATGACGGCGTCGAACGAGGGCATTGGTTACCTGCTGATTTCGGCCGGTTCGTCAATGCAGATGGGTCTGGCGTTCAGCGGTCTGCTGGTGGTGGGTGCGATGGCCATGGTGATGTATGAGCTGTTCAGCTTCATTGAGAAACACACCACGGGCTGGGCACATCGCGGCAGCCAGAACGGATGAACCCCGATCAGGTTGCGAGGCACCTGCGAAGGGCCAATGACGTGGCCAGACGCGCAGCGAGCATGGGTCGCCACCCGTTTGGTGCGCTGCTGGTGGCGCCCGATGGCGAGACGGTGTTGGCCGAGCAGGGCAACATCGACACGGTGAACCACGCCGAGTCCACGCTGGCGCGCACGGCGGCGGACAACTGGCCGGGCGAGTACCTGGCGCGCTGCACGCTGGTGACCACATTCGAGCCGTGTGCCATGTGCACCGGCACGATTTACTGGGCCAACATCGGGCGGGTGGTCTATGGGGCGAGTGAAGAGGCCCTGCTTGCGATCACAGGAAGCCATGAAGAGAACCCCACCTTGTCTTTGCCTTGTCGTGAGGTGTTGGCTCGGGGGCAGAAGTCTGTTGAGGTCGTTGGGCCTGTGGCTGCTTTGGAGGCTGAGATGTTGGATGTGCATCTCGGGTTTTGGGCTTCTCGGTAAGTTTCTCTCCGGTTGCTCCGGTCATCGGCGGCCACGGCGCACGGCTCCGCGGCTGTCCCCCGCCCAGGGCTTCGCCCTGGGCTCCTCCTTGATGCCGCTGCGCCGTGCACCATGGCCGCCGATGATCGCGTTGGTATGCGTCAAAGCTCACTCAAACATCACTTCAGGCTCGTGAGCGCATGGCGTTCTGCGCAGCGAAATCAAGACACCGTTCTGTTTGTCAAGCAGTCAGAGGCGCGAACCGGCTGGCATCAAAG
>QBMB01000104.1 GCA_003241965.1 Burkholderiales bacterium
GCCTTCGACCATGTGGTGGCGCATGCCTCGGGTTATCGGGCCCGGCCGGGTCAGCGCGAGATGGCCGCGCACATTGCGCACACGCTCTCGGGCGTGACGCCGGGCGACGATTCGGTGGCCAGCGACGCGGCCCTGCCCGCGCGCGGCATTGCGGTGGTGCAGGCCGGCACCGGCGTGGGCAAGTCGGCGGCGTACGCGTCCACGGTCATCCCGCTGGCGCTGGCACAGCAGAAGCGCGTGATCATCTCCACCGCCACCGTGGCGCTGCAGGAGCAACTGATCGCGAAAGACCTGCCGGCGCTGGCCGCCACGCTGCCCCAGCCCTTCAGCTTTGCGCTGGCCAAGGGACGCGGGCGCTACGTGTGCCGCCTGAAGCTCGACCAGCTCAGCGGGGGTGATGCGACCAGCGCCGACATGTTCGAGAGCGATGACACGCCCAGCGACAGCAGCGCCTCGGGTGTGGCCGCGCGCGCCGTGGCCTCGGCTTCGGCGGCAGCGCGCTGGCAGGAGCGCGGCGTGCAGTACACCGCCTGGACCAACGCGCTGGACAGCGGCAGTTGGGACGGCGACCGGGACCGGCTCGACGACCCACCCGATGGCAGCTTGTGGAGTCCGGTGGCGGCCGAGCGCCACACCTGCACCGCGCGCCACTGCCCCAGCTACAACAGCTGCAGCTACTACCAGGCGCGCGCCAAGCTGGCACAGGCCCAGGTGATCGTGGTCAACCACGACCTGCTGCTCTCCACGCTCGGCCTGCATGCGCTGCCCGCGCCGCAAGACTGTTATGTGGTGTTCGACGAAGCGCACCACCTGGGCTCGGTGGCGCAAGGCCAGTTCACCGCGTCGATGGACCTCATGCGCAGCAACTGGCTCGACAAGCTGCCGCGCGCGGTGGACGAGGTGGCTGGCGCATTGGATGCCCGTCCCACGTCGGACGTGGCGCAACTCGCCAAGGACCTCAAGACCGCGCAGGGTGAACTCGCGCGCCTGGCCATGCAGCGCATCGGTGCGCTGCCGGCGTGGGCTCAGCTGACGGGGCGAACCCACACCTCCGTTCGCCCTGAGCTTGTCGAAGGGTTCTCGGGGTCTGCGCGCGCAGGGCTTCGACAAGCTCAGCCCGAACGGAAATCGGCTCAGCCCGAACGGTGGGGTGACGCCCCGCCCATCGTCGACCGCTTCGACGGCGGCGCGCTGCCGCCCGAATGGACCGAGGTGGTGGCGCAGATGCACGCCAACGCCAGCGCGCTGCTCAAGGTGTTCGAAGCCCTGGCCACCCAGCTCAAGGCCAACGCGCGCGAGAACCCGAGCGACGCCGCGCGCTGCGCCAAGCTTTACAGCCGCCTGGGCGTGCTTGCTCCGCGCCTGCAAAGCGCACAGGAAACCGCCACGCTGTGGATGCAGGCCCCCACCGACGGCCAGCCGCCGCTGGCCAAGTGGCTGGAGGCCGGCATCCACCACGGCCTGGTCACGCTCACCGCACACGCCTGCCCGCTGCAGCCCGGCAGCCTGCTGCGCAACCATCTGTGGAACAAGGTGCGTGCGGCCGTGGTCACGTCCGCCTCGCTCGTGACCTGCGGCAACTTCGACCACTTCCTGCACGAGTCGGGCCTGGCGTATGACGACGCGGTGGCCACGCGCGAGGTGCAGAGCCCGTTCGACCACAAGCGCCAGGGCCGGCTGGTGGTGGTGCAGACCGTGGCCGATCCCAAGGACGTGGAGGGCTACACGCGCGAGATGCTCGCGTCCCTCATGGAAGACCTGCGCGAAGTGAAACGCGGCGCGCTGGTGCTGTTCACCTCGCGCGCGCAGATGCGCCAGGCGCAGGGCCTGCTGGAGCGCGGTGAACACGGTGCGCTGCGCGACCGCGTGCTGGTGCAGGGCGAGGCCTCGCGCACCGTGCTGCTGCGCCGCCACGCCGAGCGTGTGGCCGAGGGCCAGGCCTCCATCCTCTTCGGCCTGCAGTCGTTCGGCGAGGGGCTCGATCTGCCGGGTGAGCTGTGCGAATGGGTGTTCATCACCAAGCTGCCGTTCGCTTCGCCCAGCGACCCGGTGGGCCAGGCGCGCGCCGACTGGTTGAAGAGCCAGGGCCGCGACCCTTTCAGTGAACTGGTGGTGCCCGCAACCGGCGCGCGCCTGCTGCAGTGGACCGGGCGGGCGCTGCGCAGCGAGACCGACGAAGCCGTGGTGGTCTGCTACGACGCGCGCCTGCTGCGTCAGAGTTATGGTCGGCGCATGCTGCAAGGTCTGCCACCCTATCGCCTGCAGCGCCGCGTGGGTGGCGTGCTGTCCGACGTCTGATTTTTTCCCTCTCCAACGAAAGCGCCTTCATGATCTACGCCAGCCTCAAGCTCATCCACCTCCTGTCCATCGTCTTGTGGATCGGCGGCATGTTTTTCGCGCACGCCTACCTGCGCCCGGCCGTGCAGTCGCTGGAGCCACCGGTGCGCATCCGCCTCATGCACGACGTGCTCAAACGCTTCTTCACCACCGTGCAGGTGGTGGTTTTGCTGGTGCTGTTCTCGGGTCTGTGGATGATCGGCCGCGTGGCCAAGGAAACGGTGCAGGCCGGCCTGCCTTTCAACATGCCGCTGGGCTGGACGGTGATGGCCACGCTGGGCATCCTGATGATCGTGGTCTTCGGGCACATCCGCTTCGCGCTGTTCAAGCGCCTCACGCGCGCCGTGAACGCCAGCGACTGGTCGGCCGGCGGCGCCGCACTCGCCAACATCCGCACCTGGGTGGGCGTCAACCTGATTCTGGGCGTGGCCACCATCGCGGCGACGTTGTTGCTGGGGTGAAAGCCTTCGGGGCGCACAAACCGTAGGCTGCGCAGGCGATTCACCGGGCGGCGTGCGCGGGGCATTCTCAAGGCACACATCACCCACCGGGTGATCACCACCTGACTGGACGCCCGCATGACCACACCCATTGCTCCCGAGTCGCAACGACACCCGCCGCAGACCGTGCTTGTGCTGCAGGGCGGCGGCGCGTTGGGTGCCTACCAGTGGGGTGTTTACGAGGGGCTTCACGAAGCGGGCATCGAACCCGACTGGGTGATCGGCACCTCGATCGGCGCGATCAACGCGGCCTTGATCGCGGGCAACCTGCCACACCAGAGGCTGGAGCGCATGGAAGCGTTCTGGGAACGCGTGACGCACCGGGGCCCTTCTTCCTGGTGGGCCCACCTGGCCCCCGATTGGGCACGGTCGCAGCAAAAGCTGGAGGTGGTGTTCGGTGGCCTGGCCGGATTTTTTCAACCCAACTGGATGTCCTGGGGCGGCGACCAGCGTGCCTTGGGCAGCGAGCACGCGGCCTTCTACAGCACGCAAGCGCTGCGCCACACGCTCGAAGGACTGCTGGACACCCGACTGCTGGCGCAGGGGCCGACGCGCCTGACCGTGGGCGCAGTCAATGCCCGCACCGGGCAGATGCGCTACTTCGACAACCAGCGGGAGGCGCTCGGCCTGGACGCCGTGATGGCCTCTGGTGCGCTGGCGCCCGCCTTTGGAGCGGTGCGCATCGACGGTGAGCCCTACTGGGATGGTGGCCTGTATTCCAACTCACCGATCGAGGTGGTGCTGGACGACCAACCGCGGCGCGACGCGTTGATTTTCAGTGCGCATCTCTGGCGTGCCGAGGGCGCAGAGCCACAGAGCCTCGCAGCGGTCCATGAGCGGCTGAAGGACGTCCAGTTCGCCAGCCGCGCTGACAGCCACATCGAGCGCCAGCGCCAACTGCACCACCTGCGCCACACGATCCACGAACTCATGGATCACCTGCCTGCCGGGAAACGCGAACACGCCACCTTGCGCGAGCACGCCGCCTATGGCTGCGACAGCGTGGTGCACGTGGTCAAGCTGCACGCTGCGCGCCTGCCTTGCGACGATGTCGGCAAGGACGGGGACTTCAGCCCCACCACCGTGAAGCTGCGCCATCAGGCTGGCCTGGCGACCGTGCGCGCGGCCTTGAGCAGCCAGCCGTGGCGCCGCACGCGCAAGCTCGCCGAAGGCCTCTGTGTGCACGAGATCGAACCCGTGCTGTCCTGACGGAGCCGTCGGACGCCGGACAGCCCGGGTTTTCCCTGTAGGTAGCGAGCTACCACCCGCCCGCAGGGCGGGCGCGCAATACTGCTTTTCACACCTGCAAGCCCTGCGGGTGCGAGACCTCAAAAAAGCAGGAGACAACATGCGCGTCATAGCCATCCAGGGGAGCGCCCCCGCCGTCACCACGGCCAGCGCTTGCAACGAAGACGTGGGCGACGTGCCCAAGATGAACCTGCCGCTGGCGCGGCGCGAGTTCCTCAAGGGATCGGGCGTGCTCATGGGCACGCTGGTCGCCGGCAGTCTGCTCGCCAGTCTCGCGCCCTCGCCGGTGTGGGCGGTCGAACTCAAGGTGCTGAGCCAGGCCGAGGGCGAGACCCTCATGGCGATGGGCCGTGTGCTCTACCCGCACGACAAGCTGCCCGATGCGGTGTACGCGCTGCTGGCCAAGGACCTCGATGCCAAGGCCGCCAGCGACCCCGGCGCCGCCAAGATGCTCAAGGACGGCATCGCTGCCCTGAACAAGGCCGCCAACGGCGACTTCACCAAGGCTGGCAAAGCGAAGAAGCTGCAGGTGGTCAAGGCCATGGAAGGCCAGCCCTTCTTTGGCGCGGTGCGCGGCCAGTGTGTGACCTCGCTCTACGACAACGACATGGCCTACGCCACCTTCGGCTATCCCGGCTCGGCCTGGGAGAAGGGCGGCTACATCACGCGCGGCTTCCAGGACCTGAAGTGGCTGCCCGCGCCCACGGCGCAGGCCAGTCCCGCTGCCGATCTCTGATTCCCGGCCCTTTTTCCCCACGAGTTCAACAAGAAGCGATCGGGCCAGCGCGCACCGGGACGCTCCAGGAGACACACATGACAACGTTTGCAAACAGCGACGACTCGGTCGTCGTCATCATCGGTTCGGGCGCGGGCGGCGGCACGCTGGCCAACGAGTTGTGCCAGAAGGGCATCAAGGTCGTGGTGCTGGAGGCCGGAGCCGCGCAGAGCAACGCCAGCTTCATCAACGACGAGTGGAAGTCGTTCAGCCAGCTGGCGTGGCTGGACACGCGCACCACCTCGGGCAGTTGGCGCGTGGCCAAGGACTTCGCTGGCCTGCCCGCCTGGATCTGCAAGACCGTGGGCGGCACCACCACCCACTGGGCGGGCGCGTCACTGCGTTTTCAGGATCACGAGTTCCGCACGAAAACGGTCTATGGCGAGATCAAGGGCGCCAACCTGCTGGACTGGCCCATCACGCTGAAGGACCTGGAGCCGTACTACGCCAAGGCCGAAGACAAGATGGGTGTGACGCGCACCAACGGCATCCCCGGCCTGCCGGGCAACAACAACTTCAAGGTGATGTACAGCGGCGCCTCCAAGCTCGGCTACAAGGAGGTGCACACCGGCAACATGGCGATCAACAGCCAGCCACGCGATGGGCGCGGGCGCTGTCTGCAGCTGGGCTTCTGTTTCCAGGGCTGCAAGAGCGGCGCCAAGTGGAGCACGCTCTACACCGAGCTGCCCAAGGCCGACGCCACCGGCAACTTCGAGCTGCGCACCGAGGCGCACGTGACCCGCATCGAGCACAACCCCGCCGGCAAGGTGACCGGTGTCGTCTACTTCGACAAGGACAAGAAGGAGCAACGCCAGAAGGCCCGCGTGGTCTGCGTGGCGGGCAACTCCATCGAGACGCCGCGCCTGCTGCTGCTCTCGGCGTCGAGCCTGTTCAAGGACGGCCTGGCCAACAGCTCGGGCCAGGTGGGCCGCAACTACATGCGCCACATGACCGGCTCGGTCTACGCCGCGTTCAAGGAGCCGGTGCACATGTACCGTGGCACCACCATGGCCGGCATCGTGCGCGACGAGGCGAGGCACGACACCAAACGCGGCTTTGCCGGCGGCTATGAGCTGGAAACGCTGTCGCTGGGCGTGCCGTTCATGGCCGCCTTCCTCAACCCCGGTGGCTGGGGCGCCGACTTCGCCTGGTGGATGGAGCGCTACACCCAGCTTGCCGGCATGTGGCTGGTGGGCGAAGACATGCCGCGCGAGACCAACCGCGTCACGCTCAACGACAAGGTCAAGGACCAGTGGGGCAATGCCGTGCCCAACGTGCACTTCGACGACCACGACAACGACATCGCCATGCGCAACCACGCGTTCACACAGGGCGAGCGCATTTACCAGGCCGCGGGCGCCATCAAAACCTTCCGCACGCCGCCCTACCCGAGCACGCACAACATGGGCACCTGCCGCATGAGCGCGCGCAAACAGGACGGTGTGTGCAACGGCTGGGGCCAGACACACGACATCCCCAACCTCTTCATCAGTGACGGCAGCCAGTTCACCACCGGCGGCGCGGAAAACCCCACGCTGACCATTGTTACGCTGGCGATCCGCCAGGCGGACTACATTGCACAGCAGATGACGGCGAGAGCGATATAAGAGGCCCCCACGCTCCGCCGCTGCGCGAGGTCCGCTGCCCCCCGGGGGGGCTGATCCGGCTTGGGGCGGCCCGGCGCCGGATCGGGCCCCCGCGCTGCGTCGCTCTATGGATCGCTTCCCCTCCCTCACATCGCAGGAGACCCACCATGTGCGAATTTTTCGTCAAGGCCGACCCGATCCAGTACGAGCAGCGCTCGCGCACGGTGCGCATGCACGGCGTGCTCACCAGCATCCGGCTGGAGAACATGGTGTGGGACCTGCTGGCCGAAATGGCCGAGGACGAGGGCTGCACCACCAACGCGCTGATCGCGCAGTTCCACGACGAGATCCTGGCCCACCGGGGCGAGGTGCCCAACTTCGCCTCGTTCCTGCGCGTGACCTGCATGCGCTACATGCGCCGACGCATGATGGCGCTGGAGCGGCAGCAGAGCGAGTCCCGCGCGCCGGCCCTGCAGGTGGCGGCCAGTGAAGCGCTCACCACACCGCTGCAAGGCACCGGCACCGACGGGCCTGCCATGCCGCGTCCCCTGTTCTCCCCGGTGGTCTCGCCGATCCGCGCGCGCTGAATTTTTTTGGCGCTGAATTTTTTTGTTTTCCCAAGGACTCTTGATGAGCTTCACCACCGAACACCAACCCGGCGTCTGCGCCCAACCCAGCGACGCTTCGCGTGGATTCGTGTTCAACCACAGCATGCTGCGCGTGAAGGACCCAGCCGTGGCGCTGGACTTCTACACCCGTGTGATGGGCATGCGCCTGCTGCGCAAGCTCGACTTTCCCGAGATGTCGTTCTCGCTGTATTTCCTGGCCCGCCCGGAAGATGGCACCGCGCCGGACGACGTGGGCGCGCGCACCAGCTGGACCTTCAGCCAGCGCGGCGTGCTGGAGCTCACCCACAACTGGGGCACCGAGAGCCAGGCCGATTTCAAGTACCACGACGGCAATGTCCAGCCGCAGGGCTTTGGCCACATCTGTTTTTCGGTGCCCGATCTGGCCGCTGCCGTGGCCTGGTTCGACGAGAACCAGGTGCCCTACGTGAAGCGGCCCGACCAGGGCAAGATGAAAAACGTGGCCTTCATCAAGGACCCCGACGGCTACTGGATCGAGATCGTGCAGCCCGACCTGCTGGCCCAGCTGGGCAGCTGATCAGGCCATCGATCAGGTGTTGGGGCGCGGCGATGGAATGCGCTCGCCCCACAGGCGCCGCCACAACCAGGTGAGCGAGGCGCCGATGTCGGGGCGCTGCGCTTCCAGCGTGGGCCGGTGGCCACCGTTGGCGCGCGCGCCCTCGGTGCCCAGGTTGAAGCGGAAGGTGTAGCTCGGCTCCTGGCCCATGCGCAGGTCGGTCACGAACAGGCGCCCGCCCGTTTCCGAGACGCTGTAGAAGCCGTGGGTGAAGGCCGCCATGCGCGCCACGGAGGGCTCGTCGGCGTGTTGCTCCAGCAGGCCGGCGCCGCGCTCGTGCCGCGTCCAGACGATGCGTGGGTCGTCGTCCATTAGCGAGTAGTGGCCTTCCAGATAGTGCGTGGGGGTGGTGGCCACGAGGCGCCACAGCACGGTGTTGAACGGCGAGGGCGTCACCAGCAGGCCGGAAGCGGTGATGCCTTCTTGCTGGAGTGAGGCGCGTGCGATCTGGGTGGCGTGCTGCTGCGCGCCCACACTCCAGGCGAGGTAGAGCGTGCTGAGCACGAGGCCGGCCACGTTCCAGTTCAAACCCCGGGTGTTCTTCAGGCGAAGCGCGGCGACCACACCCACGATCAGCGGCACGGTGTACATCGGGTCGATGATGAAGACGCTGCCCACGCCATACGGGTGGTCGGTGAAGGGTTGCAGCAGCTGCGTGCCGTAGACCGTCATCGCATCAAGCAGCGGGTGTGTGATGAGCACCAGCCACAGCGCCAGCCACCAGCGTTTGAACAGCGCGGCTTCGCCGTGGATGCGCGAGACGATCCACGCCAGCACCGGCGCGGCCAGCGTGAGGATGAAGAGCGCGTGGCTCTCGGCGCGGTGGCGCGTCATGTTGAGAATGGCGTCGCCGTGATCGATGAAGGCGTCGAGGTCGGGCAGGGTGCCGCCAACGGCGCCCCACAGCGCGGCCTTCCACACGGCCGTGCGCCGTCCCATCACGGCCACGCCGACGGCAGAACCGAGTGCAATTTGAGTCAAGGAATCCATGCGCGCGAGCTTAAGCGTGCAGGCAGAACCCCCGGGCGCCGCCGGGCTTTTCAGGCCCGAACCTAGGCCTGGATGACGATGGGGAAGTTCGCGCGAACGCCGTCGCTGCCCGGTGCAAAGGGCACGGTGAGCGCCGCGCGTGCTTCGTCGTTCAGGCGCCGCCACAGAAAGTCGCGCTCGTTGCCCGGGTCTCCCGCCACATACAGCTGCGTGGTCAGCAGCTCCAAACGGTCCAGCCGCACCTTCACGTGGATGTGGGGTGTGCGCCCGCTGTATTGCACCGGGCGGATGGTGCGGAAGCGGTAGCGGCCGTCGCGCCCCACGGTGACCTTGCCGAACCCCTGGAAGGCAGGGTCGGCTCGGCCGCCGTCACCCGGGTGGTGGTAGTGACCGGCGTGGTCACACTGCCAGATTTCGACAACCGCGCCCGACACCGGCACGCCTGCCAGATCGACCACGGTGCCTTCCAGCCAGGCGGGCTGGCCCTGGCCGTAGTTCACCTTGCCGTTCTTCAGCAGGTCGGCGTCGCTGTCGGCCGGCAGGGCCACCGGGTAGAACGGGCCTTCGGTCTGGCTGGGTGTGGGGCGCAGGTTTTTTGTCTGCGCCAGGGCAGATGGCAACCAGGCAGGGGCGACCAGGGTCGCAGCACTGGCGATCAACAGGTGGCGGCGGCTGGGCATGTGGTTCATGGCGGTGGCGCGGCTGTGGGTTGCAGGTCCAGCGCGACGTACCGCGTTTCTTGGTCGCCGGGATCGCTGGGGTTGGTCGTCTCTTTGAAACCCAACGAGCGCGCAAGTTCCAGCATGCCGCGGTTGATGCGCAGCACCGTCCCAAAGATGCGCTGCGTGCCGCGCGCGCGCAGGTGATCGATCAGCTTGCTCATGAGCTTGTGGCCCAGGCCGCTGCCTTTGAGGTCGGAGCGCACGATCACGCCGAACTCGGCGCCGATGTTGTCGGGGTCCACCGCCGCACGCACCACGCCCAGGGTTTCTTCCACGCCCTCAGGCCCCACGCGCGTGGCGATGAAAGCCATCTCGCGCGCATAGTCGATCTGCGTGAGGCGAGCGAGCTCGCTGTGTTCTATGTGGCGGCGGCTGTAGAACACGCGCAGGCGGATGTCTTGCGGATCGAGTTTCTCCAGGAACGCGCGGTGCTGGGGTTCGTCTTCCGGGCGGATCGGGCGCAGCGTGACGGGACGGCCTTGCCAGTCCCAGGTTTCCACCAGGTCTTGCGGGTAGGGCTGGATGGCAAAGTGCCGGGCCCCGGCCGGGCGCTTGGCCGACACGCGCACGCGGGCATCCAGCGCCACCGCCCCTTCGTGGTTGGCCAGCAGCGGGTTGATGTCGAGTTCGGCGAGTTCGGGCACGTCGGCCAGCAGCTGGGACACGCTCACCAGCACCTGGGCGATCGCGTCCATGTCGGCCGCAGGCTCGTCGCGGTAGCCGTGCAGCAGCTTGGCCACACGGGTGCGTGCGATCTGCGCCAGCGCCAGTGTCGTATTCAGCGGGGGCAGCGCGAGCGCGGTGTCGGCCAGCACCTCCACCGCCACACCGCCCTGGCCGAACAGGATCACCGGGCCGAAGACCGGGTCGACGCTGGCGCCGATAATGAGTTCGTGCGCGTGCTTCTTGCGCACCATGGTCTGCACGGTGAAACCTTCCACCTTCGCGTCGGGCCGCTGCTCTTGCACGCGCGCCAGCATGGTGGTGCAGGCCTCGCCCACCTCGGCCGCGCTGCCCAGGTTCAGGCGCACGCCGCCCACGTCGGACTTGTGGGAAATGTCGAACGAAAGGATCTTGAGCGCCACCGGATAACCCAGCGACTCGGCGGCCGCTTGCGCTTCCTGCGCGTGGGGCCCAACCACACGCGTGGCCACCACCGGCAGGCCGGCCGCTTCGAGCAGGTCTTTGGCCTCGGGCTCGGTGAGCAGCTCGCGCCCGCTGGCGAGCACCCCGGCGACGATGGTGCGGATGCGCGGCAGGTCGACCGCATGCACCGCACTGCGGGCCGGCGGCGTCTGCAGCAGCTCGGCCTGGTGCTCGCGGAAGGTGCGCAGCATCGAGAATGCGCGCACCGCGTCTTCGGGCGTGTTGAAGTCGGGCACGCCCGCACCGCGAAACAGCGCGCGTGCCTGCGCCACCGCGCCGTCGCCCAGCCAGCAGCCCAGTACCCGTTTCGGGCTGGCGCTGGCCAGCGGCAGCAGGGCTTGCGCGATCTCCAGGCTGGGCACGATGGCGGTGGGTGCATGGATGAACAACACCGCGCTCTCCGTGTCGTGGGCCAACGCTTCGAGCGCCTGCACATAACGGCTGGCTGGTGCGTCGCCAATGATGTCGACCGGGTTGGCGTGTGACCAGTGGGCGGGCAGCACCGCGTCGAGCTGCGCCCGCAGTTCGTTGCTCAGCGCAGTCAGTGGCACGCCTTCGGTGGCGGCCGCGTCGGCCGCCATCACGCCAGCGCCACCGCCGTTGGTGAGCACGATCAGTTGATCGGCGTGGTTGCCGTGGAAGCGCGAGAGCGTCTCTGCCGCGAGAAACAGATCTTGCAAGGTGTTCACGCGCAGCATGCCGGCGCGTGCAATCGCTGCGTCGAACACCGCGTCCGACCCGGCGAGCGCACCCGTGTGCGAAGCAGCGGCCTGCTGGCCGGCGACCGAGCGCCCGGCCTTGACCACGATCACCGGTTTGTTGCGCGCCGCGGCGCGCGCGGCCGACATGAATTTGCGCGGCTCCTCGATGCTCTCGATGTAGAGCAGGATGGCGCGGGTTGTCGGGTCGCTGCCCAGGAAGTCGAGCATGTCGCCGAAGTCGACATCGGCGCGTTCACCGAGCGAGACAAAGTGCGAGAAGCCTATGCCGCGCGAGCCCGCCCAGTCGAGCATGGCGGTGACGAGTGCACCCGATTGCGACACAAACGCCAGCTCTCCCGGCAGCGCACCGATGTGCGCGAAGCTGGCATTGAGGCCCAGGTGCGGCACCAGCATGCCGATGCAGTTGGGCCCGAGGATGCGAAGCGTGTGCACGCGCGCTGCGTCAAGCATGGCCTGCTTCTGTGCGCCAGTGAGACCGGCGGTCAGAACGATGGCCGCCCGGGTGCCGCGTGCGCCGAGTTCGGTGATCAGCTCCACGACCGTTGCGGCCGGTGTGCACAGAATGGCCAGCTCCGGCGCTGCGGGCAGCGCGGCCACGGAGGCCCAGACCTTCATGCCATCGAGTTCAGCGTACTTGGAGTTGACTGCATACAGCACACCTTTGAAGTCGCCGTTGTTCAGGTTGCGCCATACGGTGGCGCCTACGCTGGCGGGTCGCATCGAGGCCCCGATCACCGCGACCGAGGCGGGTGCGAAGAGGGCGTCGAGGTGGCGAATGCTCATGGGGCAGGTCGGTTGAGTTCGGTGGCGTCTGCCGTGGCGGGCTTGTCACCATTGCGGTTCGACGCCATCCAGGCCAGCAGCGAGGAGCGCATGGCCTCTTCGACCGACATGTCGATCGGTGTGATCCAGGTGCGCGGCACGAAGACGGTGTAGCCGCCGATCATGTAGCCCATGGGCAGGTACACGGCCACCTGGTCCAGCTCGGCCAGCGCGGGCGGCAGGCCCTGCATGTTCTGGCGCGTGACCAGCCCGACGATGGACAGCTCGTTGCCCGGCATGCGCAGCACCACCACGGCTTGCTGCGGCGTCTCCTTGTGGGGCGAGAAGTAGTCGGCGAAGCTCTTGAGCGAGGAATAAATGCTTTTGACCACCGGCAGGTTGGTGAACGGCAATTCAACCCACGAGAGCCAGCGCGCCACGTTGGGCTGCGAGATCAGGAAACCCAGCCCGAGGATGAGCCCGGCGCCCAGCACGATGCCCAGTCCAGGCAGGTAGAAGTCGCCGATGAAGGGGCGGATCAGCCACATGGCGATGGACTCAATCCAGGCCACGGTGAGGTAGAGCACGTAGACCGTGATGGCCAGCGGCAGGAAGGTGATCAGGCCGCGGAAAAAGTACTGGTAAATCGGTTTCATGGGGGCCTTGGATGGACCTCGCGCAGGTGGTGCGCGCGAGCACTGGGCAGCATAGCAGTCGGGTTTGCCGGAATGTGTGACGACCGTCGGTGCGGCCAGCGGCCTTGCAGGCGGGGACAATGGCCCCACTTGCGCCATGTTTGGCCCTGAAACCGGTGTGGGCTGGATCGGGGCGCAGCGTGCTCGCGGAACCAATACCGGCCCTCGGGGCTCAGTCATCCATGAACGGTTTATTCGATTTCTTTGCCCGCCTGGTGCGGGGTGTTCTCAAGCTCGTGCTCGGCGTGGCCGCGCTGGTGTTCGTGCTCAGCCTGCTGCTGGCCACGCTGGTGGTGGTGCTGGGCGTCTCGCTCTGGGCGCTGATCACGGGTCGAAAACCCACGCCCTTCGTGGTCTACAACCGCTTTCGCCAGACCTCCCAGCGCTACACGCAGGGCGTGTGGCCAGGCCGTGGCCCCGGCACTGCGCCGCCCATGGGTGATGTGGTTGACGTGCAGGCCCACGAGGTGCCCGACGCGCCGGCCGCCCCGCGCGATGTGCCGCCCCGCTCGGGCGGCGACCCGATGGCACGCGTGATCCGCTGAACTCAGTCGTCTGAGCCGTCTGCAGCCTCGCGCCTCGCCAGCGCGGCGTCATAGAGCGCATTGCGCGGCTGGCCGGTGATCTCGGCACACAGCTTCACCGCGGTTTTCAAAGGCAGTTCTTTCAGCAGCACGTCCAGCGTGCGCAGTGCGGCTGCGTCCACGCTGCCTTCTGCTTCGGCCGTGGCGGGCTGCGGGTGCACCAGCAACACGAATTCACCGCGCGTGCGGTTGGCGTTGGCCTGCAGCCACGCGGTGAAATCCTGCGCCTTCAGGGGCGCCACTTCTTCAAACTGTT
>QBMB01000105.1:0-481 GCA_003241965.1 Burkholderiales bacterium
CCCCTTGAACGGATGCCGCGCAAAGCCCACCCAGTGCCCCCCGCCATCGAGTGCGAGCACCACCTCGTCTTGCCGCGCGCCGGGTGAACAGCGTTCGATGAGGCCGCTGAGTGAACCCACTGCAGTGTTCGAATCAGCCAGTGACACCTCCACCGCCGTGGCCTTGCACAAAGCCAGCACAGCCAGGCCCGGTGCCAGGCCCAGCAGGTCAGCGCTTTCCTGCGTGATGCTGGACACGAGCTGCGCTCCGCCGGGTGTGGCCAGCGTCACCTCCACCATCGGGTCGCCGGGGGCCAGCGGTGCGCAACCTTGCACGCGGCAGCGCAGCTGGTTGCGCATGCTGGTGCGCAGGCCCAGGCCAACTTCGCCCATGGCACCGCCGGCAAAACGGGCCAGTACCTGCTGGCGGGCGCGCGCCAGCTCGGCCGCGAGCGCGAGCAGTTGCAGACCATCGGCGGTGATGCGCGCGCCACCGCCGCCC
>QBMB01000105.1:491-4741 GCA_003241965.1 Burkholderiales bacterium
CTCCACCAGCGGCACACCGCTGAGGTTGCTCAGCGTGTCGATGGCCTGCCACGCGGCCTTGTAGCTGATGCCCACCTGGCGCGCCGCCTGCGAGATGGAGCAACCAGCGGCCACGTGGCGCAACACGTCCAGGCGCTTGTCGGCGCTGGCGTCCGCCAGGGCCTGGGGCAGATCGGTGGGCGTGGGCGAGGTGGTTTTTCGGGTGGCCATGGGTGTCTCGAGGTGCCGTCTATACTCACCGCTATTCTGAAATGGAATAGCGATATTTCTTAAAAGGATCGCTCCGATGTTCGCACGTTCACTGCTGCCCACGCTGCTGTTCTTTATGGTCAGTGCGCTGCACGCCGCCGAGACTCAGGTGGCGGTGGCGGCCAACTTTGCCGAGCCGATCAAGGCCATTGCCGCTGTGCTGGAGAAGACCACCGGCCACACGCTCGGCATCACGGTGGGCTCCACCGGCCGGCTCTACGCGCAGATCAAAAACGGCGCGCCGTTCGACGTTTTTCTCTCGGCCGACACCAAGGCACCCGCCCAGCTTGAGGCCGATGGCCTGGCGCAGCCCGGCAGCCGCTTCACCTACGCCACCGGCAAGCTGGTGCTGTGGTCGGCCGACGCGGCCAGGGTCGACGGCCAGGGCGCCGTGCTCAAGACCGAAGGTTTCCGCAAACTGGCGATGGCCAACCCCAAGACAGCGCCCTACGGCGCGGCCTCCATCGAGGCGATCGACAAGCTGGGCCTGTCCGCAGCGCTCACACCGAAGCTGGTGCAAGGCGAGAGCATTGGCCAGGCCTACAACTTCGCCTTCACCGGCAACGCCGAGATCGCGTTCGTGGCGATGTCGCAGGTGCTCGAAGGTGGCCGGCTCAAAGGCGGCTCGATGTGGGTGGTTCCGCAAACGCTGTACGCGCCGATCCGGCAAGACGCTGTGCTGCTGAAAACCGGCGCCAACAACGAGGCCGCAAAGGCGCTGATGAAACTGCTGCAGAGTCCCAACATCAAGGCTCTCATCCGCTCCTACGGCTATGACGTTTAAGCCGTGCTGCTGACACCCTCCGATCTCCGGGCCATCGGCCTGACGCTGCAAGTGGCCACGCTCACCACGCTGATCCTGCTGGTGTTGGGCGTGCCGCTGGCGTGGTGGCTGGCGCGCAGCCGCTCGGTGTGGAGCCGCCCGGTGGGTGCGCTGGTGTCCATGCCGCTGGTGCTGCCACCGTCGGTGCTGGGCTTCTATTTGTTGGTGCTCATGGGGCCCAACGGCCCGGTGGGTGGGCTCACGCAGGCACTCGGCCTGGGCGTGCTCACCTTCAGCTTCGCCGGGCTGGTGATCGCCTCGGTGTTCTATTCGCTGCCCTTCATGGTGCAGCCGGTGTTGAACGCCATGCAAGCGCTGGGTGAACGCCCGCTGGAGGTTGCGGCCAGCTTGCGCGCCTCGAAGCTGGACACCTTTTTTTCGGTGGTGCTGCCGATGTGCCGGCCCGGTCTGGTCACCGGGGTCATCATGAGTTTTGCGCACACGGTGGGTGAGTTCGGCGTGGTGCTCATGGTGGGGGGCAACATCCCCGGCGTCACGCGTGTGGTGTCGGTGCAGATTTACGACCACGTGGAAGCGCTGGAGTACGGCGACGCCCACCGCCTGGCCGCGGTGATGCTGGGTTTCTCGTTCGTGGTGCTGCTGGCGCTGCAGCTCTACAACCACCGCCAGCGAAGGGGCCGGGCATGAGCAGTGAACTTCAGCTCACCGCACGGCTGGAGCGCCCCGGCTTCGTGCTCGACGTGGATCTGCGCCTGCCCGAGCGCGGGGTCTCTGTGCTGTTCGGCCCGTCGGGCTCGGGCAAAACCTCGTGCCTGCGCGTGCTCGCCGGGCTGGAGCCGCAGGCCCGGGGCGTGGTGCGGGTGGACGGCGAGGTGTGGCAGGACAGCGCCCAAGGCGTGATGCGCCCGGTGCACCAGCGCGCGCTGGGCTATGTGTTCCAGGAAGCCAGCCTGTTTGACCACCTGAGCGTGCGCGACAACCTGATGTTCGGCTTCAAGCGCACGCCACCCGCCCAGCGCCGCCACGCCTGGGACCACGGGCTGGAACTGCTGGGCATTGCCCACCTGCTGGAGCGCAGCCCGCTGGACCTCTCGGGCGGTGAGCGCCAGCGCGTGGCCATCGCGCGCGCCCTGGCCACCAGCCCACGCGTGCTGCTCATGGACGAGCCGCTGGCCTCGATTGATGCGGCGCGCAAGAACGAGATCCTGCCGTGGCTGGAGCAACTGCACGCGCGGCTGGACATACCCGTGGTGTACGTGACCCACTCCAGCGACGAGCTGGCGCGCCTGGCCGACCATGTGGTGCTGCTGAGCGAGGGCCGCGCGTTGTGCAGCGGGCCGGTGATGGACCTCATGACACGGCTCGATCTGCCGCTGGCGCGTGGCGACGCAGCGGCCGCCCTGATCGAGGCGCACATGTTCGGGCATTCGCCAGAAGATTCCTTGAGCGAGCTGGCGTTCGACGGCGGGCGCCTGCTGCTGCCGCAGATGAGCAGCGCCGCCCTGCCCCAAGGCACACCGGTGCGCGTGCGCATCCAGGCGCGCGACGTGAGCCTGTCCCTCCAGGCGCCCGAACACAGCAGCGTGCTCAACGTGCTGGGCGCCACCGTGGTCGACGTGGTGGACGACACGCCCGGCCAGGTGCTGGTGGGTCTGCGGCTCGGTGACGGCCCGAGTCCCCCGCGGCTGCTCTCGCGCATCAGCCAGCTGTCGGCCCGCCGCCTGGGCATCGCGCCAGGTCAGGCGGTGTTTGCGCAGATCAAGGGTGTGGCGATGGTGCGCTGACGCGCGGGCCAGCTGCAACTGCTCACCCTCTACAGTCGGGAACTCCGCCCGCATTGCCTCGACACATCCCGCCATGACTCGCCTGCCCAACCTCAAAGCCCTGCATGTATTCCAGCTCACCGCAGAGCTGGGCAGCATGTCGAAAGTGGCCGAGCGTTTGTCGGTGAGCCAAAGTTCGATCAGTCGGTTCATTGCCATCCTGGAAGACGAACTGGGCGTGGCCCTGTTCGTGCGGCGCGACGGGCTGACCCTCACCCCCGCCGGGCGCGAGCTGGCGGCCCAGCTCACCGAGGCGTTTCAATTGATTGAGCGAGGTGTGCGCCAGGCCGCGCAGCAAGACACCGGGTTGCGCCTGAAGGTGCCGCCCTCGCTGGGCTTGCGTTGGCTGCTGCGCCAGGGCGATGTGCCGGCGGGCGTGCGCTTTGTGCCGCGCTGGAAGGCCATCACACCCGACGACGACGGGTTCGACATCGGCATCAGCTACGGCCTGGGGGGTTGGCCGCGCGAGCAGGCGGTGGTGATCTACCGCGAGCAACTGGTGCCGGTGTGCACACCGGCCTACCGTGCGGCCTGTGGTGGCGGCATCCGCTCGCTGGACCAGCTGGTCACGCTCACCCTCATCCATTCCGACGAACTGGGCCACGACTGGCAGCGCTGGCTCACGGCCTGGGCGGGTCAGCCGGTGGACCTGCCCGTGGACACCGCGCTGGACACGCTGGACGCCGCGGTGCAACTCGCGCTGTTGGGCCACGGCATCGCCATGGCCGACCCGCTGCTGGTGAGCGACGAGCTGGCCTCGGGCGCGCTGGTGCTTGCGCACCCGAACCGCTACCTCAGCGGTGAGAGTTACCACCTCGTGCACCGCCTGCCCGACCGGGCCGACCCACGCGTGGCCGTGCTGCTGGCCTGGCTGCGGCAGCGCCTGGGCGATCAGCCACCCGCCTGAGCGGGTACAGGCCGTGGCGTGGGCAGCGGCGCGGCTTGGCGCTCGTGGGCGGCGCGCCGCGCGTCCAGCCGCTCCAGCACCAGAACGGCGGCAAACACACACAGACTGCCCAGCACCGAGACCGCATGCGGCGTTTCGTCAAACCACCACCAGCCGGCCAGCGCCCCCAGCGGCAGGGTGAGGTAGAGCACGTGGGCGGCCACGCGCGCCGGCACGCGCTTGAGCGCCCCCACCCACAACAGGCTGAAGGCCGTGCCGAGCGCGCCGACACCCAGCAGCAGACCCGCCTGGCCGGGGCTCAAAGCCCAGGCCGCAGGCCCGGCCAGCGGCAGCGCCACCGCCGTCGCACTGACCGAAGTCCAGAAAACCAGGGAGCGCGCCGACACATCCACGCCATGGTGCTGCGTCAGTACCGTCTGCATCGCACCCGCCGCCGCGCCCAGCACGGCAATGAGCGCGGCGGCGGGTGCGATGCAGACGGTACTGA
>QBMB01000105.1:4751-13372 GCA_003241965.1 Burkholderiales bacterium
GCGCGCGCTGGGCATGCACATGCCGCCACGGCGTCCAGTCGTGGCGGTTGAAGGTGAACAAGGCCAGCGGCAGCAGCACCAGCAGCCCGAAGGCCCAGCGCCAGGCCACGGTGACGGCCACGCCCACGCCACCACCGGCGCCGCTGCCTCCGAGCAGCTTCACCAGCACGTCCATCAACACGCCGGCCAGCAGGGCAAGCCAGAGCATGGCGTTGCCGGTGGGCAGCATGAAGCGGGGTGCGGGGAGCAGGTGGGTGGCGGTCATGGCGGTCGATGCGTGAACGGCCCCAAGGCCGGATCGGCATCATCGCTGTGCGACCCCGCCCTCGGGTTGCAGAGATTCGATGGACCGATCGGCTTTTTGGAGCGGCCAGTTACCAGCCACCACTCCCCGGCCCGCCCTTGAACGGACCCGCCAGCTCGGGCGTGATCCAGCCGCCATAAAAACCACCGGGCTGCGGCATCACCGGCTGGCCATCCACCGTGCAGCTCAAGTCGGTCGGGTAGAACGCCACACAGTCGGCCAGCGCCTCGGCACTCGCCAGCGGCTCGGGGTAGCTCCAGGCCACATTCGTCAGGCTCTGATCGCCGTGCACCAGGCTCCAGTAGCGCGCCGGTCCTTTCCATTCGCAAAACGAGCCACCCTGCGCTGGCTGCAGCAGGTGACGCGCCACGTCTGCCCACGGCAGGTAGAAGCTGGGTGGATGGCCGGTTTCCAGAACACGGACGGCACGGCGGGTGCGTGCCACCTCCAGACCGCCCCAGCGCACGATCACCTCACGCGTGTCGGGCGCCAGTTGTGGCGGGCGCGGAAAGTCCCACACCGAGGTCTGGCCCGGTGCGGGTTCGTCTGCAAACGGAGGGCGGGCATGGCCGCGCCAGTGCCACTGTTCGCGCGCGGCGCGAATCCACTCGGGCGGTTCGGCCATCGGGACGCGTAGCCGCTCAGCCCACGGCGCCCACGGCGTCCTTCACGCACTTTTTGTTGAAACTGTTCTTGGCAGCACCAAAGATCTTCTTCTCGACGGCGGCGGCCTCGCAGGTGGCGGTGGCGTCTTTCTCGCACTTCTTCATGAAGGAAGTCTTGGCGGCGCCGGCGAGCTTTTTTTCGGTGACCGATGCCGTGCAGCTTGCACCGTCGGCCGCCATGGCCGACATCGGCAAAACAACGGCCAGAACGATTGAACCCAACCAGATTGCGCGCATTTGAATCTCCATCAATGAAAAATTCATTGAAGGCCAGCGCGCAAATGCTGTCAATGAGCCAAAGCGGCATTCAGTGCCCGCCTCGGGTTCATCCCAGCATCGAAAGTATCAATCGAGCAGGTCTTTGGGAATGTTGCCGCCGTTGGCTGCAATGTGGGCCAGCACGTTCTTGTGCAGCCACATGTTCATCTTGGCCGAGTCGCCCATGAGATCGTCGGGGCAATACAGCTCCTTGGCCAGCTCCTTGCGCGCGGCCAGGCTGCTGTCCAGATCGAGCAGCTTGAGCAGGTCGACGATGGAAGTTTTCCAGTTGAGCTTTTGCGGGTTGGCGGCGGCTTTTTGCTCCATCAGGGCGACCACGTCGACCATGGTGATGGAGGCCACGGCAGCCGGTGCCGGCGCTGCTGCGGGGGCCGGTGCGGCCGAGGGCGCGGGTGCAGCGGCTGGCGGCTGGGGCACCACCTTGGGCGAGCCCATGCCGAGTTTTTCGAGGATGTTGCTGAAAAGGCCCATGTGAAGCTCCTTGGATTTGTTTGGGTTGCGCCGCTTCAGCGCACCACGCTGTAGTTGGCCGGCACGAAACGGTAGCCCTTGCCATCGCGGCGGATGTGCCCGATGCCGGGGAACGACAGGTGCGAAGCAGCCACCCAGTATCCGCTCTTCGCGGCATCGGCGTAGGCCAGTTTGCGCTGCATGGCGGCAGCCTTGCTGTCGCTGTCGAAGGCGATGGTGACCGAAGGTTCATCAAACTGCACCGCAGCCACGTGCATCAGGTCGCCCCACATCACCATCTTCTGGCCCTTGCTCTCGACCACGAGGGTGCTGTGGCCCGGCGTGTGCCCGTGTGCGGCCTGTGCCTTGATGCCCGGCACCAGATCGGTGTTGCCGTTGAAGGGCTTGAACTTGCCGGCGGCTACGTAAGGGTTGAGCGAGGCCATGGCGCCCTGGAAGAAGCCCTTGGAATCGGCTGGGGCCTTGTCCATGTTGGCGGTGCTCAGCCAGAAATCGGCGTCGCGCTGGTCGGCGTGCACGGTGGCGTTGGGAAACACCATCTGAGTGCCAGCCATGAGGCCGCCCACATGGTCGGGATGCATGTGGGTGATCACCACCGCATCGACCTGCTCGGGCTGGTAGCCGGCGGCCTTGAGGTTGGCGGCCAGGTTGCCCAGGGTCGGGCCGAACAGGCCGGCTGCACCGGTGTCGACCAGCACCAGCTTCTCGCCGGTGTTGATCAGGTAACCGTTGACCGAGGTCTCGACCGGCGCCTTGAGGAAGGACTTGCCCAGCGCGGCGCCGATCTTGCCGGGGGTGGTGTTGGTCAGGAGTTTGTCGACCGGCAGGGCCACGGTGCCGTCGGACAAGGCGGTGACTTCAAAGTCGCCGACCATCATGCGGTAGAAGCCCGGCGCGGGCGTCTTGACCATGGGAGCAGCGGCCTGGGCCAATGGGGCAAAGATGGCCGCGCCGGCCAGGGCCGAGGCGGTCAGGGTGGCGGTGAGGGTTGCGCGCAGCCAATGGGTGGAGGTCATGACGGTGTGCTCGTTGAGGTGTTGGGGGTGGCCGAGGATACGGCGTCGGCGGGCGGTTTGCCACTGGTGGTTTCAAGACCCGCTGCAGACCCGTGGCATTGGCCGAAGTCGGGCAGGAAGACCGGCGGGCCCACTGGGGGCGCACCACGCGATCAGCAGTTCGCGTCGACCCAGACCCGGTTCATCAGGGTTGGCCAAAGCCGTAACGCGCAAACGTGGCCTGCGCGGGTGCGGCCAGCAAGGCCTTGGCAAAGGCTTCGGCCGGTGCGGGCGCACCGAGGCGCACGGTGAGACCGTAAGCAGCCCCCACCTGCAAGGCCGCAGGCACCTGCACCACCTCCAGGCGCGGCACCTCTTTTTGCGAGGCCACGGCGTTGGTGCAATAGGTGAGAAACACGTCGGCCTGGCCCTGGTCCATGGCCCAGGCGTAAGTGCCCCGGCCAGCAGGTGGTTTGGGCGAGTCAGCGCCACCGGTGAGCTTGAGCGCCTTGGCATCCAGCGCGGCATAGGCACCACTGCGCACCGTCTCGGCCTTGCGAAACAGCTCCCACGCGTAGTCGCCCGAGGGGTCGGCCTGGGGCGTGGAGGTGCCCAGCTTCACCGCCGGGTTGAGCAGGGTCTCCAGCAGGTTCTGCGGCGTGGCGTTCACACCGGCTTGCGTGAGCGCGCACAGGCTGTTGCGCACGAACACGGTGGGCGCCGCCCAGCCACCGGTGGCCGCCAGGCGCTGCGGGTGCTGGGTGTCGGCCGAGGCAAACACCTGCGCGCCCTCGCCTTTTTCAATGCGCTCGCGCAGCAAGCCGGAGGCACCGAAGGTCAGCGCAATCTTCTGGCCCGTGCGCGCCTCGTGATCGCGCGCGATCTCGGTGAGCGCCTCGCGCAGGCTGCCGGCGGCGTAGACCTGCAGGGGTTCTTGCATCACGCTGGTGTCAGGCGATGCGCAACCGGCCAGCGTGGCCAGCGCGATGACTGTCAAGCTGGTGCGGCGCATCACGCCTCACTTGCTTGCATTGGGAAAGAAGAGCTGCTCGCCGCCGATCTTGTAGCCGGCGATGACTGCCTGACCTGCAGGGCCAGTAACCCAGTCCACAAACTTCTGGCCTTCTGCGGTTTTCACCTGCGGGTGCTTGGCCGCGCTCACCAGCATCACACCGTACTGGTTGAACAGGCGTTTGTCGCCCTCCACCAGCACCACGAGATCGGCGCGGTTCTTGAAGTTGAGCCAGGTGCCACGGTCGGCCAGCACATAGGCGCCGGCGCTGGAACCGATGTTGAGCGCCGGGCCCATGCCACAGCCGCATTCCTTGTAGCCGGTGCCCTTGTTCGCGTCTGTGTCCGTCATCTTCCAGAAGCGCAGCTCGGCCGCGTGCGTGCCGCTCTTGTCGCCGCGCGAGATGAAGGGCGCATTGGTGGTGGCCACTTTTTTCATGGCCGCCACGATATCGCTGCCCTTGGTGGCGGCCGGGTCGGCCTTGGGGCCGATCAGCACGAAGTCGTTGTACATGACCTCCAGACGCTTGTCGGCAAATCCGTCGGCGACAAATTTGTCTTCGGCCACCTTGTCATGCACGAACAGCACGTCGGCGTCACCGCGGCGCGCCATGTCGATGGCCTGGCCGGTGCCGAGTGCAACCACTTTCACGTCGATGCCACTGGCCTTTTTGAACTCCGGCAACAGATACGAAAACAGGCCCGACTGCTCGGTGGACGTGGTGGAGGCCACCACGATGCTTTGGGCCATGGCGCCGGCACTGGCCAGCAAAGCGGTGCCGAGTGCGGCAACCAAGGTCAGACGGCGGAAGGCATTCACAAACTTTCTCCTTGAACAAACAAATGGGCCTGCGGACACAGCGTGCGCAACAGGTCGTGGTTGAAAAAATCGGCAACGGGCAAGTCGGCCAGCAGCCGCCCTTGCTCCAGATAAATCACACGGCTGGCCAGGCGTTTGACCTGGCCCAGGTTGTGGCTGCTGAACACCAGCGTGGGTGGGCGCTCACCCGTCCGATGGGGTTGTCCCAGCGTGAACTCGGCGATCTGCGCCTCGACTTCGCGTTTGGCGTGCGGGTCCAGGCTGGCGGTGGGTTCGTCGAGCAACCACACGTCAGGGCGCAGGGCCCAGGCGCGGGCCAGGGCCACGCGCTGCTGCTGCCCGCCCGAGAGAGCGCGCGCATTGCGCTCGGCAAGGTGCCCGAGTTCCACACGCTCCAGCGCGGCCAGCGCCAGCGCGCGCGTCTCGCGCCAGGCCACGCCCTTGAGCCAGAGCCCGAGCTGGATGTTCAGCCGCACGCTCAGGCGCAACATGTGCGGCCGCTGGAACAGCATGGCCACGCGCTGCTGGCTGGAAGCGTGCAACTCACCCCCGCTGACATGCTGCAGGCCGTGCAGAGTGCGCAGCAGCGTGCTCTTGCCACTGCCGTTCGCACCCACCAGCGCCACACGCTCACCCGCCTGGATGCGAAGGTAGATGTCGGTCAGCGCGTGCAGCCGGGCGGAAGGGCCCAGGTGCACCTGCACGTTGCGCAGGTCAAAACAGACCGCGGGCACCACCGCGTTCACGGGCAGACCGGTCATGGGGTCACCAGCGTCAATCGGGTGGAGTCGGCGCTGTCGGCGCGCTCGCGCCAACGGCTCAGCAGCGACACCAGGGCGTTGAGCACCAGCACCACACCCAGCAGCACCAGGCCCAGGCCGAGCGCAAGCGGCAGATCGCCCTTGCTGGTTTCCAGCGCGATCGCGGTGGTCATCACGCGGGTGAAGCCCTCGATGTTGCCGCCCACGATCATCACTGCACCCACTTCCGACACGGCGCGGCCAAAGGCCGTGAGCAGCACAGTGATCAGGGCGTAACGATCGTCCCAGGCCAGCAGCAGGCTGCGCAGCACCGGTCGGGCACCCAGCGAGGAGAGTTGTTCGCCGTGGTCGCGGTCGGCGTCTTCCACCACCTGGCGCGTGAGCGCGGTCACCAGCGGCAGCACCAGGCAGGCCTGGGCCAGCACCATGGCCTGGAAGCTGAACAACCAACCCAGAAAACCCAAGGGACCCGAGCGTGACAGCAGGAGATAGATGACCAGGCCGACCACCACCGAGGGAATGGCGAGGAAGGTGTTGAGCACGGTGAGCACCGCACCGCGCCCCGGGAACCGAGCCACCGCCAGCCAGGCGCCGAGCACCAGACCGAGGCCACACGCCAGCACGCAGGCCGTGGCACTCACCGCGAGCGAGCGCATGACCACCGCCCACAGGCCCGGATCGCCCGAGAGCACCAGCTGCAGCGCCGTGACCAGGCTGTCGGAAAAGGTGTTCATATGTTGCGGCCAAGCTTACGGGGGGGCTACTGCATTGAGAGTACGTAGTGACGCGATATGAAATGAGCTGCATACGACCGCTCGGGTGACGAATCGGGTGATTAGGGCAAACTCTCCCACCATGCGAAAGATCGAGCTCTCTTACACACTGACCTCTCCAGCACCAGGGCGCTCACAACATCCAGCCCTGCTGCGCAACCCCATGATGGACGTGCTGCATGCCCTGCGCGCCAGCGGTTCCATCTCGGGCGCAGCGCGCGAACTGGACCTGTCGTACCGGCATGTGTGGGGGCAGTTGAAGGACTGGGAAGCCGGGCTCGGCCAGGCCCTGATCTTCTGGGAACGCGGCCAGGCCGCGCGCCTCACGCCGTTTGGCGAACGCTTGCTGATGGCCGAACGCCTGGCCCAGGCGCGGCTGGGGCCGCAGATGGAGAGCTTGCGTGCCGAACTCGAGCGCGCATTTGCGATGGCCTTCGAAGACGGCATAAGCACCGACGGCGGCGATGTGCTCACGCTGTACGCCAGCCACGACCACGCGCTGACCGAACTGCAGCAACACGCCAGCACGGCTACCGAGGGACGCAGTGCCTCACCGCCACTGCATCTGGACATCCGCTTCTGCGGCAGCGTGGACGCGATCCGCGCGCTCAACGAAGGGCGTTGCGAGCTGGCAGGTTTTCACACGCAGCCTTTTGCGGCGTCCGGCAGCTTGAGCGCGCGCGCCTACCGGCCACTGCTCAAGCCCGGGCTGCACAAGATCATCGGCTTTGCGCGCCGCGCTCAGGGCCTCATGGTGGCGCCGGGCAACCCGCTGCGGCTGCGCGACGTCGGCGATGTGGCGCGGTTGCAGGCGCGCTTCGTCAACCGCGCCATCGGCACCGGAACCCGCCTGTTGATCGACGAACTGCTGGTGCAAGCCGGGCTGCTGCCCATGGACATCGTTGGGTACCACAACGTGGAGAGTTCACACGCCGCCGTGGCCCACGCCGTGGCCAGCGGCAGCGCCGACGTGGGGCTGGGCACCGAGTACGCGGCACGGGCCCAGGGCCTGGGCTTCGTGCCGCTCACCGAAGAGCGCTACCTGCTGGTGTGCCTGAAGAGCGCGCTGGAGCAGCCTGCCATGCAGCGCCTGCTGCAGCGCCTGCGCAGCCGTGCGTGGCAAGACCAGTTGGCCGGCCTGCCAGGCTATGCGCCCGATCATTGCGGCGAGGTGGCTGCGATGAAACGTTTGCTCCCTTGGTGGGACTGAAGAAACATCACCGTTCGGGCTGAGCCTGTCGAAGCCTTGCCCACACCTCACCTGGTCGTCGCTGTTTCAGCTCAGCTGTGCAGCCGCCGCGCGATCTCGGCAATGAGCTGACGCGCCAGCACCAGCTTCGAAGCCCGCGGCAACTCAAGAGTGCCGTGCGTGTCCACCAGCAACAGCGCGTTGTCGTCCTGCCCAAAGGTGTCGGGGCCGATGTTGCCCACCAGCAGCGGCACACCCTTGCGCGCGCGTTTGGCCTGGGCGTGGGCCAGCAGGTCGTGGCTCTCGGCCGCGAAGCCCACGCAGTACAACGCGCCGCTCTGGGCGCGCGCACCCGCGGCAATGCCGGCGAGGATGTCGGGGTTTTCCACGAACGACAGCGTGGGCACCTCGCCCGAGCCGTCCTTCTTGATCTTCTGGTCCATCGTCTGCGCCGGGCGCCAGTCGGCCACCGCAGCCGCGGACACGAACACGGTGGCGGTCTGCGCCAGATGGTCCAGCGATGTCTTCATGTCCAACGCCGACTTCACGTTGACCCGGCCCACGCCGCGCGGCGTGGGCAGGCCCACTGGGCCGGCCACCAGCGTCACCTGGGCGCCGGCTTCGTGCGCGGCGCGTGCGATGGCAAAACCCATCTTGCCGCTGGACAGGTTGGTCAGCCCCCGCACCGGGTCGATGGCTTCGAACGTGGGCCCGGCGCTCACCACCACCTGCTGGCCCGCGAGCGGCTTCGGCTTGAAGAAACGGATCACGTCGTACAGCAACTCGTCGGGCTCCAGCATGCGGCCGTCGCCCGTTTCGCCGCAGGCCTGTTCGCCCGCGCCCACGTCGAGCACGGTGGCGCCATCGGCGCGCAGCTGCTCGATGTTGCGCTGCGTGGCGGGGTGCGACCACATCTCGCGGTTCATGGCGGGTGCCAGGATCAGCGGCACGCTCTCGATGGGACGCGCCAGGCACATCAGCGAGAGCAGCTCGTCGGCCCGGCCGTGCACCAGCTTGGCCATGAAGTCGGCGCTGGCAGGCGCCACCACGATGGCGTCGGCCTCGCGGCTGAGGTTGATGTGGGGCATGTTGTTGTCGGCACCGCCCGAGGTGCGTGCGTCCCACTGCGAGGTGAAAACCGGGCGGCCCGAGAGCGCCTGCATGGTCACCGCAGTCATGAACTGCTCGGCTGCGGCCGTCATGACCACCTGCACCGTGGCGCCCTCTTTCACCAGGGCCCGGCAGAGTTCGGCCGCTTTGTAGCAGGCGATGCCGCCCGAGAGGCCCAGGACGATGTGTTTTCCAGCGAGTTCGTTCATGGGCGCAATGTAGCAGTTGGGCCCTGTCCACATG
>QBMB01000106.1 GCA_003241965.1 Burkholderiales bacterium
GAACACGCTCACGTTGGACGAGATGCGCGGCAGCACCTGGTCGCCCGAGATCAGCACACCCAGGTCTTCATTGAGCAGGCAGGCATGTTCGGGTGAGTGGCCGCGCCCGACGATCACACGCCAGCCGTGCGCGCCGATGCGCACCGTCTCACCATCGGTGAGGCGGCGAAAGCTGTCGGGCAGCGCGTGCATGTACTTGCCGTAGCCGCCGAAGCGGGTGCGGTAGATGTCCAGCGCTTCCTCGTTCCAGCCCATCTGGCGGTAGAAGTTGATGGCCTCTTCGGGCGCTTCGCGGCCGGTGTCGCCCACCAGGGTGCGGCAGGTGAGGTATTCGAGCCGTGTCATCCACAGCCGGCACTGGAACTTGCGCGTGAGCCACCCCGCCATGCCCACGTGGTCGGGGTGCATGTGGGTGCACAAGACGCGCGTGATGCGGGCGCCCTGGGGTGTGGCGGCCAGTGGGCCGTCGTGCGAGGTCAGCTGGCGCCAAGCGGCCAGCGCTTCGGGTGTCTTGGTGCCGGTGTCGATGACGGCCCAGCCCGGGCCTTGTTCGTCCTCGTCGGCCACGGCCCAGAGGTTGATGTGGTTGAGCGCGAACGGCAGCGGCATGCGCAGCCACAGCACACCGGGCGCGACTTCACGCACCTCGCCCGGCGCGGGCGGCTCGCCGCAGGGGTACTGCAGCGCGTAAGGTGTGTCGGGAGCGGCGGCCGGATCGTCGGGTCGGCCATCGGAGGTGGGAGCATCGGTCATGCCTGCATTGTTCCAGATGGGCGTGGTCAGCGACCCGAACAGGTCTTCGCTGTCGCGTGGCTCCTTGTCACCGCAGCCACACCCCTGCAGTATTCTGTGGACCAAACAACAACCAGCTCAAGAGACAACCATGAACCTGTTTTCCAAACTTCAGCAGCGCGCAGCTGAAGGCAAACCTCTTCGTGTCGGCATGATCGGTGCCGGCAAGTTCGGCTCCATGTACCTGTCGCAAGTGCCGCGCACGCCGGGCATCCACCTGGTGGGCATTGCCGATTTGTCGCCCACGCGGGCCAAAGCCGCGCTCAAGAACGTGGGCTGGAAGGAAGAGGCTTACAGCGCCACGTCGCTGGAGCAGGCGGCCAAGCTGGGCAACACCGCGATCATTGACGACAACATGTTGCTCATCGCGTCGCCGTTCGTGGACATCATCATCGACTCCACCGGCAACCCTGCGGTGGGCATTGCCCATGTGCTGGCCTGCTGCGAGTTCAAGAAACACATCGTGATGGTGAACGTGGAGGCCGACGCGCTGGCCGGCCCGCTGTTGAAGCGCAAGGCCGACGAGGCGGGCATCGTGTACTCGCTGGCCTATGGCGATCAGCCGGCGCTGATCTGCGAAATGGTCGACTGGGCACGGGCCGCAGGGTTTTCGGTGGTGGCGGCGGGCAAGGGCACCAAGTACCTGCCCACCTACCACGAGAGCACGCCCGACACGGTGTGGAACCACTACGGCCTGACGGCTGAAGACGCTGCCCAGGGGGGCATGAACGCGCAGATGTTCAACAGCTTTCTGGACGGCACCAAGAGCGCCATCGAGATGGCGGCGGTGGCCAACGCCACCGGCTTGCATGCACCCCGTGGTTTGAAGTTTCCTGCCGTGGGGGTGGACGATCTTGCGCGCATTCTCAAGCCCCGGGAGCACGGCGGCATTCTGGATCAGCGCGGCCAGGTGGAGGTGATCTCCAGCGTGGAGCGCGACACCCGCCCGGTGTTTCGAGACCTTCGCTGGGGCGTGTACGTGACCTTCGCCGCCGACAGCGAGTACGTGGCCCGCTGCTTCAAGGAATACGGCCTGATCACCGATCCCAGCGGGCAGTACTCAAGCATGTACAAACCCTTCCACCTGATCGGTCTTGAGCTCGGCATCACGGTGGCTTCCATCGGCGTGCGCGGTGAAGCCACGGGTGCGCCCGTGTGCTGGCACGGTGATGTGGTGGCCACGGCCAAGCGCGATTTGAAGGCCGGTGAAATGCTCGATGGCGAGGGCGGCTTCACGGTGTACGGCAAGCTGCTGCCCGCTCAGGAATCACTCGCCTTGGGCGGCTTGCCGCTGGGGCTGGCCCACGGCGTGAAGCTGCTCCATCCCGTCAAGGCCGGGCAAGCGGTTGGCTGGAACGATGTGGCGTTTGATGCCGACGCCACAGCGGTCAAGTTCCGCCGTGAAATGGAAAGAACGTTTGCGCAGCCCTGAATGAAACTTTCAGGCGGACTGCGCTTCGAGTTGCGAGCGCAGGCCTGCCACCTCCTCGCGCAGCGCGGCGTTGTCGGCCTGCAGCTCCAGCACCTGCAGGCGCAGGGCCACGAGTTCACCGGACGCGGCGGGCGCTGAAGACTCGTCCGAAGTTTCAGGAGGTTTGCGGCGCGACTCACGCGCGCGTTTGGCTGCCAGCTTGAGTTCGTCCTTGCCGGCCAGTGCGGCGGCGATCTGTTCGTCCTGCGGCAGGCCGGCCACGGCCGCGGCGGCGTTGAGCGAAATTGCGCCGGCTTTGAGCGCCTCCACCAGCTCGGGCGTGGCCTGTTTCTGGATCTTCTCGATCTGCACCACCTGGCTGCTGCTCAGCCGCGCGGCCTTGGCAATGTCTTCCCGGCTGTGCAGTGGTCTGGATGGCGGCGCCACCGGCTGGTCCGACGGCGGGGCCGCTGGGGCGTCGTCTGTCGGCAGGTCCTGGGGTGATGGGGCCGATGCGAGAAAACGCGAGCGCTGAGCGGCCATGATCTCGCGCTTGCGCAAGGCCAGCACGCCGCGCTGGAAGTCGGACACGCTGCGCCGGCCCAGGTGCTGGTCGATCATCCACAGGTGCACGTCCTCCAGGGACTGGAAACGCGTGTTCTGCACCGTCTGAAACGGCAGGCCGTGCTGCTGGCAGATGCCGTAGCGGTTGTGGCCGTCCACCAGCAGGTCGCCCCACAGCACCAGCGCATCGCGGCACCCCTCAGCCAGCAGGCTGCGCTCCAGCGCTTCGAATTCGTCCGGGGTCAGGGGGTCGATGTAGGCTTTGAGCTCCGGGTTGACTTGGATGTGCATGGGATCGGGAGAAGAGAGGGTGCAAAGGGGCGCGAATTGTAGTTGGGCCGCTTGGCGCTCAACGCACGGCGTCCAGCGCCCGCTGCACGATGCTCGCGGCGTCGACCTGGAAAAAGGCGCGCAGCGCGGCGCGCGTGTCGCTGCGGCCAAAGCCGTCAGTGCCCAGGGTGTGGAAACGCCGGCCGTCGGGCACGAAGGCGCGCACGCTCTCGGGCACGGTGCGCACGTAGTCGGTGGCGGCGATCACGGGGCCTGTGCTCTGAGTCAACAGGCGGGTGAGGTGTGCGTTCTCGCCGTGGGCCACGCCATCGCGCGCGAGTTCGCTCCAGCTCGTGATGCTGAACACGTCCACGCCCAGCCCCTGCGCGGCCAGCTGTTCGGCCGCCTTCACCACCTCGGTGAAGATGGCCCCCGAGCCGAGCAGGGTGACGCGCTGCTTCGCGCCTTCAGGCCCGAAGTGGCCGAAGTGGTAGCCCCCCTTGAGCACGCCCTGGGCCGCGCCGTCGGGCAGGTCGGGCTGGGCGTAGTTTTCGTTCATCAGCGTGACGTAGTAGAAAACATCCCGCTGTTCGACCAGCATCTCGCGCATGCCGGCGTCCACGATCACCGCGAGTTCGCCCGCAAACGCCGGGTCATACGCCCTGCAGTTGGGAATGGTCGCGGCCACCAGGTGGCTGCTGCCGTCCTGATGCTGCAGGCCTTCGCCCCCCAGCGTGGTGCGCCCCGACGTGGCACCCAGCAGAAAACCGCGCGAACGCTGGTCTGCCGCGGCCCAGATCGCGTCGCCCACGCGCTGGAAGCCGAACATGGAGTAGTAGATGTAGAACGGCAGCATGGCCAGGCCGTGCACGCTGTAGCTGGTGGCCGCGGCCGTCCAGCTCGCCAGCGCGCCGGCTTCGCTGATGCCTTCTTCCAGGATCTGGCCATCGAGCGCCTCGCGGTAGCTCAGTACCGAGCCGATGTCTTCGGGTGCGTAGCGCTGGCCCACGCTGCTGTAGATGCCGACCTGCTTGAACAGGTTGGCCATGCCGAAGGTGCGGGCTTCGTCGGCCACGATGGGCACGATGCGCGGGCCGAGTTGCCCGTCTTTCAGCAGGCCACCGAGCATGCGCACGAAGGCCATGGTGGTGCTCATCTCCTTGCCGTCGGCCTTGAGCGCAAAGGTGGCGTAGGTCTCGATGGCGGGCACGGGCACCACGTCACAGGTGGTCTCGCGCCGGGGCAAGGCGCCGCCCAGGCGCTCGCGGTGTTCGCGCAGGTAACGCATTTCGGCGCTGTCGTCGGCGGGTTTGAGAAAGGCCAGACCAGTGGCTTGTTCGTCGGTGAGCGGCAGGTTGAAACGGTTGCGGAATTCGATCAGGTCGGCACCCTCGAACTTCTTCTGGCTGTGCGTGGTCATCTTGCCCTGGCCCGCGCTGCCCATGCCGTAGCCCTTTTTGGTGTGGGCCAGGATCACGGTGGGTTGGCCGGTGTGGGCCGCGGCGGCGGCGTAGGCCGCGTGGATCTTCACGAGGTCGTGGCCGCCGCGCTTCAAGCGGTCGATCTGCTCGTCGGTCATGCCCTGGGCCAGCGCGGCCAACTCGGGGTTCTGGCCGAAGAAGTTGTCGCGGTTGAAGCGGCCGTCTTTCGCGGCGAAGGTCTGCATCTGGCCGTCCACCGTGTTGCCCAGGGCGCGTGCCAGCGCGCCGGTGGTGTCGCGCGCGAACAGGCCGTCCCAGTCGCTGCCCCACACCAGTTTGATCACGTTCCAGCCTGCGCCAGCGAAGAGCTTTTCCAGCTCGTCGATGATGCGGCCGTTGCCGCGCACCGGGCCGTCCAGGCGCTGCAGGTTGCAGTTGACCACCCACACCAGGTTGTCCAGCTTCTCGCGCGCGGCCAGGGTGAGCGCGCACATGCTCTCGGGCTCGTCCATCTCGCCGTCGCCGAACACGCCCCACACACGTCGCTTGTCGACGTCGACGCCGTGCTCTGTTCGGCCCTCGCAGTTCTGCAGGTTGCGGTGCGTGAGGTATCGCATGAAGCGCGCGTGGTAGATCGAGCTGATCGGCCCAATGCCCATGGAGCCGGTGGGGAACTGCCAGAAATCGGGCATGAGCCAGGGGTGCGGGTAGCTGGAGAGGCCGCGCGCGCCGGCCGCTGGTGCGGTGAGTTCCTGGCGGTAGTGCAGCAGATCGGCTTCGCTCAGGCGGCCTTCCAGAAATGCACGCGCGTACACGCCAGGCGCGCTGTGCGGCTGGAAGAACACCAGGTCGCCGTCGCGCCCGGCGCGAAAGAAATGGTTGAAGCCGGTCTCGAACAGGTCGGCCGCGCTGGCGTAGCTGGCGATGTGGCCGCCGAGCTCACCGTAGGCCTGGTTGGCGCGCACCACCATGGCCAGCGCGTTCCAGCGCATCAGCGAGGCCAGGCGCTCTTCCACTGCGAGGTCGCCCGCGAAGGCCGGTTGGTTCTCCACCGCGATGGTGTTCACGTAGGGGGTGTTGAGCTCGGGCTGCCAGCCGATCCGCTGACCACGCGCCACGCGCGCGAGTTCATCGAGGATCTGACGGACCCGCGCCGGGCCCTGCCGGGCCGCCAGCGAAAGCAGGGCGTCGCGCCACTCCAGGGTCTCGCCAGGATCGGGGTCGGCCGGCACAGGATCGGTGAAATGCTGCTGCTTTGAAATGTCGTTCATGGAAATCTCCTGAGACAGGCACTGTAGACGCTGCGCCAGGTCAGGTTGTGATGTCGGCAGAGACGGTGGGGCCCCGCGTGGGCGGGCGTCTGACGGTGTCGTTTTCCTGACGGACGCGGCTTCTGGCGGCAAGTTGCGGCGTACATTAGTGCGGACGTCTTGTCTGGATGCCATGGGACCCGTTTTCCCGCCAGCTCATCAAACCTCAGAGCACGCATGCCCGAAGCTGTCTCCGAATCTGTCCCGAACGGGCCACCTGTCTTGCCTGCGGCCGAGCAGGACGCCACGGCATTGAGCCTGCCGTTCGATGCCCTCTTCAACGTATCTCCCTTGCCCGCCTCGGTGTCCCGTTGGTGCGATGGCCGCCTGCTCGCGGTGAACGATGCGTGGCTGCAGATGACCGGCCTGTCGCGCGACGCGGCGCTGGGGCGCACCACTGTCGAACTGGGTCATTGGGCCGATGCGGCCGAGCGAGACCGGTTCCTGTGCCACCCACCGGGTACCGATGACGTGACGGTGCTCAGGCTCAAGGACGGGCAGGCGCACCGGGTCCGCATGCACACGCAAGAAGTCGACGCCAGCCCCGACAAGCTGCTGCTGGTGTATTTCACCGAAGCCACGCGCGAATTCGACGCCAAGGTCGCACTGGTTCAAGCGAACGCGTCCCTGAAGCAGGCCAACCTGGAGTTGCAGCAGCGCGTGGAACTGCATGCGGCCATCGAGAAAATGGCGCGCGTGGGCCACTGGACCAATGCCGAAAACGAACAGGAGGTGCTTTGGTCGCTGGGTTTGTACGAGATCGCCGGGCTGCCACCGAGCGACCGCATCCCTCGCTCGGCGGGGCGCGGCGGCATCCACCCGGATGACAAGCCCGCCTGGCTGGCCGCCCGCGCGGCGATGGACGGGCGCGAAGTGGAATTTCGCTGGTTGCGTCCCGACGGAGCGCAGCGCTGGTTTCGCACCCGCATTGGCCAGACCATGGTGGCGGGCAACCCGCAGACCGACTTTGGCGTGGTACAGGACATCACCGCCGAGCGCGAGGCCACACAAGAGCTGGCTCGCCAGCTCAAACTGCTGCAAGCCATCACGGCGCGCGTGCCCGGCATGATGTACCAGGCCCGGATGGCGCCCGATGGCCAGAGCGTGATCGCCTACGTGAACGACGCGGCGCGCGAGATGCTGGAGTTGGAGCCGCTTGATCTGCAGCGCGACGCCCGCATCCTGTTCCAGCGGGTGCACCCGGACGACCGTGCCGCTGTGAGGAATTCATTGCAGTCGTCGGCCCGGCACCTGACTTTCTGGCGGCAGACCTACCGGGTGGTGCTGCCCCTGCGCGGCAAGCGCTGGTACAGCGTGGAGGCGGTGCCACAGCGCGAACCGGACGGCACTGTGGTGTGGCACGGCTTCACCACCGACGTCACAGAAGCGCGGCAGGCTTCACAGCGGGTGGAGCACCAACAGCGCATGCTGGAAGCGGTTCGCCGGGCGCAGGCGGTGTTCATCGAGACCGAAGACAAGCGCAACGCGTTCGAGGGTCTGCTCGACGCCTTCCTCCAGCTCACCAACAGTGGCTACGGCTTTGTGGGCGAGGTGCTGTACGACGTGAACGACAAACCGTACCTGAAGACCCATGCGATCACCAACATCGCCTGGGACGAAGCGTCGCGCCGCATGTACACGGATCAGCTGGACGCCGGCATGACGTTCAGCAACCTCAAGACCTTGTTTGGCCGCGCGCTCTCCAGCGGCGAGCCGGTGATTGCCAACGACCCACGCCACGATCTGCGGGCCGGTGGCATGCCGGCGGGACACCCGCCGATGGACGCCTTTCTCGGCATCCCGCTGGCCGTCGGTGACCGCCTGGTGGCCATGGTGGGCCTGGCCAACCAGCCTGAGGGCTACAGCGAGGCCGACATTGAATTTCTGCAGCCGCTGCTGGGTGCGGTGCGCCAGCTGGTGCTGGCGTGGCGCAGCTTTCAGGAGCGCAAGCGCACCCGCAACCAGCTCGAAGCCACCAGCGCCCTGCTGACCGAAAAGAGTTCGGCGCTGCAGGCCACGCTGGACAGCATCAGCCAGGGGTTGACCAAGGCGGATGCCCAAGGGCACATCCTGTTCTACAACAAGCGCACGCTGGAGTTGCTGGATCTGCCCGACGAGCTGCTGGCCCGGCGGCCCACGCACGACGAGGTGGTGGAGTTTCAGCGCGCCCGGGGCGATTTTGGCGACCAGTTGCAACTGGTCGAGCCCATGGCCCGGCAGCACCTGGAACAATCGATCCCGCCGGTCTTGCCCGATCACTACTGGCGCAAGACCAAGGACGGGCGGACCCTTGAAATACGCGCCCGGCAGCTGTCCGATGGTGGTGTCGTGCGCACCTTCACCGATGTCACCTCCTACATTTCGACCCAGGAAGCGCTGCGCGACGAGCGCCAGCGCCTGGCCTGGGTGCTCGATGCGACGCGACCCGGCATCTGGGAGACCAATCTCTCGGAGCTGACCCTGCGCATCAACGAACGCTGGGCCGAGATGCTGGGCTACACATTGCCTGAGCTGGAGCCGATCAACTATGAGACTTGGCGCAGCCGCGTGCATCCCGACGATCTGGTGAAGGCCAACGTCGTGCGGGACAAGCACCTCAGTGGTGAACTGCCGTTTTACGATTGCGACCTGCGCCTGCGCCACAAGGACGGTCATTGGGTCTGGATCAATACGCGGGGCCGCGTGCACCAGCGCGACAGCGACGACCGCGCGCTCTACATGTCGGGCACGCACCTGGACATCAGTGAGCGCGTGGCGGCGCAGGAGCAGATCAACGCGCTCAATGCCAGTCTGGAGCAGCGCGTGCAGGCGCGCACCGCCGAGCTGGAACGCTCCATGCGCGACATGGAGGCGATTTCGTATTCCATCGCGCACGACCTGCGCGCACCGTTGCGCTCGGTGAACGGTTTTGCGCAGGTGATTGCCGAAGAGGAGGGTGACCGGCTGAGCGAGAACGGGCGCCAGATGTTCGAGCGCATCGCCCGCTCATCACGCAACATGGGCCAGATGATCACCGACATGCTGGAGCTCTTGCGCGTGGTGCAGGTCGAGCTGGTGGCCCAACCCGTGCCCATGGCTGCGCTGGCCAGCGTGGTGGCCGAGGGCCTGGCACCGCAGGTGCCCAAGGCCCGCATCGACGTGGGGCCGCTGCCCGACGCATTGGGCGACGCCACGCTGCTGCGCCAGGTGTTGAGCAACCTGCTGGACAACGCATTGAAGTATTCACGCCACCAGAGCGAGCCGCAGGTGAGCGTGGGCTTTGACGCCGGATCGGGCGCTTATTTCGTGCGCGACAACGGCATGGGCTTCGACATGGCCCGCGCCAACAAGCTGTTCGGCCTGTTCCAGCGCCTTCACGCCGGCACCGATGTGCCCGGCATGGGCGTGGGGCTGGCCATCGTGGCGCGCATCATCGAGCGCCATGGCGGCACCATCTGGGCCGAATCGGCCATCGGGCAGGGCGCCTGCTTCAGGTTCCGCGTGCCCCGCGCCTGAGGTTCAGAAGGGCGCGTCGCCCTGGCTGGTGGAGTCGGCCGGGGCTGGCGTGGCTGGAGCAGCGACGGCTTCGGCGGCCGGTGCCGACAGGGTGCGGGCCTGGCGCAAGGTGGCCTTCTCGCCCGCGCTGGCGAACTTGCTGTACTTGCCCGTGACGCTGACCAGCTGGCCGTAGATCTTGGGGTTGGCGGCCAGGCATTCCTTCTGTTCCAGGAAGTCGGATTCGCCGGTGAAGTTGCCGATCAGGCCACCAGCCTCGGTCACGAGCAGTGCACCGGCAGCCACGTCCCAGGGGGACAAGCCCATTTCAAAGAATCCGTCGGTGAAGCCTGCGGCCACGTAGGCCAGGTCGAGTGCGGCCGAACCGGGGCGGCGCACGCCGGCCACGCGCGGCATCACGTCGCCCAGCATCTGCAGGTAGGTCTGGAAGGCGTCGCCCGGGCGGAACGGGAAGCCGGTGGACATGAGGCAATCGCGCAGCGTGGTGCGCTTGGCCACGCGCAGGCGGCGGTCGTTCAAATAGGCGCCACGTCCGCGTGTGGCGCAGAAAAGGTCGTTGCGGGTCGGGTCGTAGATCACGGCTTGTTCGAGCTTGTTGCCCACCATGAGCGCGATGCTCACGCAGTAGACCGGGAAGCCGTGAATGAAGTTGGTGGTGCCGTCCAGCGGGTCGATGATCCAGACGTGGTCTGCACCGCCATGTCGTCCTTCTTGCCTGCCCGACTCCTCGGCCCAGATCGCGTGATCGGGGTAGGCGGTGAGCAAGGTGTCGATGATCGCGGCCTCGGCGGCCTGATCAACTTCGGTCACAAAATCGTTGGTCTGCTTGACCGAAACGCGGACCGATTCCACATCCAATGCGGCGCGGTTGATGATGGTGCCGGCAAGGCGTGCGGCCTTGATGGCCACGTTGAGCATGGGGTGGAGCGTGGACGACATGAATTGTGTACCTCGGCGCGACACGGGGCGTGGCGCGCGGCAGTGGAAGAGCAGACAGAAACGCCCCGGCGATGCGGGGCGGCGACAATAGGCGTGATTTTACCGCCCCCTACCCACCCCAGCATGCGCACCCGTTTTGTACTGATCCAGACCAGCCACGCCGGCAACGTCGGCGGCGTGGCCCGCGCCATGAAAGTGATGGGTTTTGACGACCTCGTGCTGGTGCAGCCTCGTTGGGCCAACGTGCTCAGGCGCGAGGAAACCATCCAGCGCGCCAGCGGTGCCAACGACGTGTTGGCGAATACGCGTGTGGTCGACACGCTGGACGAAGCGCTCGACGGCATGACCCACTTGTGCGCCACCGCTATGACGCCGCGCGATTTCGGTCCGCCCACCCTGGCGCCGCGCGAACACTTTCAGACCCTGCTGGCCACACCCGAGCCGCCCGAGGGCGTTGCCTTTTTGTTTGGTTCCGAACGCTTCGGCATGCGCAATGAAGACGTGTACCGCTGCCACGCGGCGCTCAGCATTCCCACCGCACCCGATTTCGGGTCTCTCAACCTGGCCGCGGCCGTGCAGCTGATCGCCTACGACTGGCGCCAGGCGCTGGGCGGCTTCGCGGCCTTGCCCAGCGCACCGCCGCGCCAGCAGGCCGACGCCCAGGCCATCGGCGGCATGCTGACCCATCTGGAGCAGGCGCTGGTGGCGGTGAATTTCCTCGACCCGGCAGCACCCAAGAAGCTCATGCCCCGGTTGAACCAGCTTTTCAACCGCGCTGCACCCAGCGAAGAAGAAATCCACATCCTGCGAGGTGTTGCCAAGGCGATGCTGCAGGTGGCTGAGAAGGCCAGGCGCTAGACTGCCGCCATGTTTGCCCGCCTCCGCTCCGATATCCAGTGCGTCCTCGACCGCGACCCCGCTGCGCGCAGCGTGTTCGAAGTCGTCACCTGCTACCCCGGCCTGCATGCGGTCTGGTTACACCGCCCGGCCTACTGGTGCTGGAACCACGGCTTCAAATGGCTGGGGCGTTTCATCTCGCACATCGCTCGTTTTCTCACCGGCATCGAAATCCATCCCGGCGCCAAGGTGGGGGAGCGTGTGTTCTTCGATCACGCCATGGGCGTCGTGGTGGGCGAGACCGCCGAGATCGGCGACGGCTGCACGATCTACCAAGGCGTGACGCTGGGCGGCACCTCGCTCTACAAGGGCACGAAGCGCCACCCCACGCTGGGTAAAGACGTGGTGGTGAGCGCGGGCGCCAAGGTGCTCGGCGGTTTCCTGGTGGGCGACGGCGCCAAGATCGGCAGCAACGCGGTGGTGATCAAGCCGGTGCCTGCGGGCGCGACGGCGGTGGGCATTCCGGCACGCATCATCCCGAGCAAGACAGGCGAAAGCGCCGACGTGACGGATCCGAAATTCCAGGCCTACGGCATCACGCAGGAAGACGATCCGCTGTCACAGGCCATGCGCGGCCTGATCGACAGTACCGCCAGCCAGGAGCACCAGATCGCGCTGCTGTGGTGCGCGATCGAAAAACTCTCTCAGTCATCGCGTGATGGTGACTGCGTGCCCAAGGATGCGGCGCGTGAAGAGTGCTTCGAGGCCGAGAAGCTCAACCAGCTCATCGGCAAGTAACGGATCAGTGGTGATGACCGTGCGCGCCGTGCGCATGGCCGTGTGAGATCTCTTCGGCCGAAGCCGCTTTCACCTCCACCACCTTCACAGCGAACCTCAGCGTCTGCCCGGCCATCGGATGATTGCCGTCCAGGTGCACGGTGTCGCCCTTGATTTTCATCACGGTGAACACGTGTTGCTGGCCCTTGTCGTCGCTGCCTTCGAGCTGGCCGCCCACTTTCACACCCGGCGGAAAGTCGCGCTTGGGCATGGTGGTCACCAGGCTTTCGTCGCGCACGCCGAACGCGTCTTCGGGCGGCAGCACCAGCGTGGCGGCAAAGCCGGGTTCCTGGCCTTCCAGCGCCTTCTCGATGCCCGGCAGCGTGTTTCCGTAGCCACCGTGCAGGTAGGCGCGCGGCTCCTTGCCGTCTTCAAGCACCTTGCCCTGGGCATCGGTGGCGCGGAAGGTGAGGGTGACGATGGTGTCTTTGGTGATCTTCATGTGTGTCTCGTGAACAGGTTCAGCGCGCGGGGCGCACAGCGGATTTGGGGCGGAAGGCCTTGCAGACCTCGTCGTTCGTTTCCAGGTACGGTCCACCGATCAGGTCGATGCAGTAGGGCACGGCGGCGAAGATGCCGCTCACCTTCTGCGTGCCATCGGCGTTTTTCAGGCCTTCGAGCGTTTCGGCGATCGCCTTGGGCTGGCCCGGCAGGTTCAGGATCAGGCTCTGGTCGCGGATCACGGCCACCTGGCGCGAGAGGATGGCGGTGGGCACAAACGTCAGGCTGATCTGGCGCATTTGTTCGCCAAAGCCCGGCATTTCCTTGTGCGCCACGGCCAAGGTGGCCTCGGGGGTCACGTCGCGCAGCGCGGGGCCGGTGCCGCCGGTGGTGAGCACCAGCGAGCAGCCCGCGTCCACCAGCTCGATCAGCGTGGCGCTGATGCGCTCGACCTCGTCGGGGATCAGGCGGGGCTCGAAGGTGATGGGGTTCTTGAGCGCGCGCGTGAGCCACTCCTGCAGCGCGGGCAGGCCCTTGTCTTCGTACACGCCGGTGCTGGCGCGGTCGCTGATGGACACGATGCCGA
>QBMB01000107.1 GCA_003241965.1 Burkholderiales bacterium
GGTTCGGCGACGGCCTGGAACGCGACTGGCCCTCCGATGAACGCAAGGACCTGTGGTTTGGCGGTGGGGTTGGGGTTGTCATGTGGGGGTTACTTCTGGCAACGACTTTGACGGGGCATGCGGTACGGATGGACCGGGCATTGTCTTTAATGCATGCACAGGGTAACCACAACCCTGACAGCAACACCCCCCAAGCGAATTCAGGAGCCCTCCATGAAATCCATCTCCCTCAAAGCCCACTGGGCCCGCACCTCGGCCCTGGCCCGAGGCCTCACGTTGGCGGCCCTGGCAGCCAGCGCGTGGGCCCTGTCCACCGCCGCCACGCAAGCCCATGCGCGCGACAACATTTCCTGGTCGATCGGCATCGGCTCTCCCGGTGTTGCGGTGGGTGTGTCCAACTACCCGCCGGTGTACGGCAACGCCTACCCGGTGTACGAGGAGCGTTATCCGGTCTATGAAGAGCGCCGCCCGATCTACCAGCGCCCCATCGTGGTGGAGCGCCGCCCGGTGTTGGTGTACCCGCAGCCGATCTACGTGCAGCCGCGCCCTTACTACCGCTCCAACTGGGGCCACGGTCCGCGTTGGGGTGACCGTGAATACGGCCGCGGCCCTCGCGGTCATGGGCATCGCGGCGGGCGCGGTTGGGACGACGACGGCGACCGACGCGGTCACCGCTGAGGAGATCTACAACCGGGACAGCGTGTCCCGGTTGGCTTGAGCGATGTCGCGAAACGCTGGTGAGATTCGCTGGTCCTGGGTCACGAGTGCCCAGAACTGCGAAGCCAGTTCGATGGCTTGCGGCCAGGCGGCCAGTGTGTCGGCGGTGGGGTGCAGCGCCCGTGTGCTGAAGTCGCGCTCCACCAGTTCACCATTCACCGGGGCATACAGCATGGGCAGCATGTCGTAGGTGGGCGAGAGGCGCCAGCGGTCTTGCTCCAGCAGCAGTGAGATGTTGCCGTAGTGCCGGTCGGTGTTTCCGATGAGCGCGCCGAAGGCGTCCAGCAAGCGCAGTTGGTGGGCATCGTCAGGCGTCATCAGTTGCCGCGTTGCCATGCGTTGGGCCGTGGCGGCCCAGTGGTCCATCTTTCCCACATATTGCGCGTCGTAGACCAGCAGCGACACCATGCCGATGCGGCCCTGCGCGGTGCGATCAAAGCGCTGCGCCTCCAGAAAGACGCGGCCTGCCGCTGTCACGATCCGGGTTTCGGCGGCGGGCATCCGGGCCTTCGCCAGTGTTTGCAGTGCCAGGTGTTCGCACACCAGCAGGTCCCGCCAGCGTTGGTCGGTGGGCGCAGCGCCTGCGGGCGAAAACTTCACGATGAGCGAGCGTCCGTCCAGCACGGTGCAGAACTTGGGCTGTTCTCCGCCGGCCGACGAGCCCGGCAGAGTGCCCTGCATGGCGCGCTCGGCCAGACCGGGGTAGTCCTGCTCGGGGACGGTGGCTTGCGAGAGCCGCTGTGGCAGGGTGTGAAAGCGCTCGAAGGCCACCTGACCCACGATGAGGTTGCCCGGCAGGTCGTCGCCCGCCTGCACCAGCGCCCTGAGCACGTCGTCTTCGCTCCAGTGGCGCAGGTCACTGGGCAAGCGCAGTTCGGCATGGGCTTGAGCAAACGTGCGGCCCATGAACCCCTGAGGCCGCATGTCTTGCAAAAACCATGGCAGGCCCGCATGCAGCTCGCTCAGACCATCCGCCTCCTCGACCCAAAAACGCCCGCCGGGCAAAGGCACCATGCGGCCAAAGGTCGACGCCTTCCCCTGGGCGTCCACCCGCATCAATGGAATCTCGCTGCCCACGCCGTCGATGTGTCGTGGCAACAGATAACGCTGCGAACGCGCGGCACCGACTTTGATCACCCGGCCTTCGCGCAACAGGGGGGCCAGTGCCCGGGAGACCGTGGGTTGGCTCACGCCCATGCGCGTTTTCAGCTCAGTGCTGGTGGCCGCGCCGCCGAGCAGGCGCAGGGCGTCCAACAGGGGTTCGTTCATGGAGGATTTGAATCAATAGATGAATAGATAAATTCTATTCTCTTTCAAGGTTGATTCAGAGGGGAAAAGAGGCTTTCGTGAATGGATACGCCGGCCTCACATGGCCCGAAACCGGTCCGCATAAAGCCGGCTCACGCCGAAGCCTTCCGGCCGCGCGCGCAGTTTCAGGCTCAGGCGCCCGGCTTCGTTGCGGGTGACGCTCTCGATGGCGTCGGCCCGCACCACGGTGCCCCGGTGGATCTGCCAGAACACGGCGGGGTCCAGCTGGGGCATCAGTTCTTTCAGTGGTGTGCGGATGAGCACTTCGCCTTGCGCCAGCAGCACGCGCACGTATTTGTCGGCCGCCTCGAACGCCAGCACCTCGGTGAGTTGCACCATGCGGATGCTCTGCCCCACGCTGGCCGGGATCACCTGCAGGCGTGCCACCGGAGGCTGTGGCTCCGTATGGGTCATGAGGCTGCGCAGTTGCTCCAGCGTGGCCTCCAGCGGGCCGGTGGCCGGGCGCCGCTGCGCCAGCAAGGCCTGCACCCGTTGCACGGTGAGGCGCAGGCGCTCGGGCTGCACCGGTTTGAGCAGGTAGTCCACCGCCTGGGTCTCGAAGGCCTGCACGGCGTAGGCGTCGTAAGCGGTGACGAACACCAGCGCCGGAAACGTGCGGTCATCCGGCCATTCTTCGGCCAGCTCGGCGGCGGCTTCCAGCCCGCTTTGCCCGGGCATGCGGATGTCGAGAAACAGCACATCGGGCCGCAGGGCCAGCGCGTGCTCCACGGCGGCCTCGCCGTCGCCCACCACTTTCACCACGGCCAGTTCGGGCCAGGCGCGCACAAGCTCCGCTTGCAGGGCCTGGGCCAGCAGGGGTTCGTCTTCGGCAATGAGGGCGGTGGCGTTCATGGCGTTTGCATGGGCAGGGTGAGCAGGGCGCGTGTGCCGCCGCCGGGCTGGCTGTGCCACTGCATGCGGGCCTGGCCGGCGAAGGCGGTGGCCAGGCGCTCGCGCACCTGGCTCATGCCGAATCCGGCGGCTGGCTCGGCCTCGCAGCCCACGCCGGTGTCGCTCACCTCCAGCTCCAGGCCGCTGGCGCCCCGGCGCGCGCTCACGCGAATCTCGCCGCCTTCGCGGCTGGGCTCCAGCCCGTGGCGGATGCAGTTTTCCACCAGTGGCTGCAGCAGCAGGGGCGGCACGCTCTGGCGGCTCAGCGCGTCCGGCAAATCCAGCGTGTAGCGCAGGCGCGGGCCCATGCGCACGGCCATGAGTTCGAGGTAGTCGCGCAGCCGAGCGAACTCGTCGGTGAGGGTGTGGTGCCCGGCGGTGGCATCGAGGCGCGAGGCCTTGAGCGTGGCGCGCAAAAAATCGTTGAGCCGGTCGAGCATGGCCACGGCACGGTCGGGGTCGGTGCCGATGAGGGCACGCAGGTTGGCCAGCGTGTTGAACAGCATGTGCGGCTCCAGCTGCGACTCGAGCAACCTCAGGCGCGCCTCGGTGGCCTGGCGTTGCAGGTCCAGCGACTTTTCGCGCTGGTAAAAGTAATAGAGGAAACCAAAGCTCACGCCCAGTGACGACAGCAGGAAGCCCCAGAAGCGTTGCGGCGAGAGCGTGATGAGTTCCCAGGTGGATCGGCCCGAGTACGCATCCCCCACGCTGGTGCCCAGTGCATAACCCAGCACGATGCCCACCAGCACATACACCACCATGCGACCCGAATACACCCAGTAATTGGGCGCGCTGATGTTCAGCCAGGAGCGCATGGCGATGCGCAGGGGGTCGGTGAAAAACCAGATGCTGGTGCTGATGGCGTAGCTGTAGACCAGCGAGTTGTCCAGCGCTGGGCTGTGCGGGCCCACGCTCCACTGGAACAGCGCGATCACGAAGGCCACCGCCCACACGATGCACGCACGCTTGAACACGGCGAGCCAGGTGTCGCGCGGCAGCCAGCGGCTCAACCACCGGTTCGGCCAGGAGGCGGCTGCAGAGGTCATGGTCGGATGGGGCCCAGTTTTTGCAGGTGGAACCGNCGGTTCCACCTGCAAAAACTGGGCCCCATCCGACCATGACCTCTGCAGCCGCCTCGGGCCAGGGCCAAAGCACATCGAAGTGACCGGCGCCGCTCAGATCGGCCAGCACTTCGCTGGTGGTGGCGTGGCGCAGCACATGGTCGGTGTGCCACTGGGGCAGCAGCACCTGGTCTTGCTGGGCGCGCACCACGCCCACGGGGATCTGGATGCGCGCCAGGCTCTCGGGGGTGAACGGCGCGGCCACCGGCACGGCCAGTGTCACCGCGGCAATGCGGGGGTCGGGCCGAGGGTCGGGTTTCTGGTCGGTCGGCGTGCGTCCACCGTGCAGGGCCTTCACGTCGTCCGGCAGGAAAAAGGTGGGCACGTTGCGCGCTCTGGCAAACCGGGCCTCGCGCTCGGCACGTTGTTCGGGTTTGAGGGCACCGTTGAAGCAGAAGGCTTCGTCCTCGGGGTGGCTTTTGCAATGGCGGATCAGGTTCAGCACGCGCCATTGCGCACCGGCGAGCGCGAGCGCAGTAACCCCGCCGGCCGACATGCCGTGCACACCCACCCGGTCGAGCTGCAGGCGCGGACCCCACACGGGTGAGGTGGCCAGGGCGTCGATGGTCTGTCGCACTTCGTTCGGCCGGCTCTCGAAGGCTTCGGGCCCGGCGCGCGAGGTGTCCTTGTAGTTGTCGCCCTGGTGCAGCGGCTGCGCCACCACGAACCCGGCCAGCACCAGGCTGCGGGCCAGCGCGTGGTCGGGCAGGGCACTGCCGCCGGTGCCGTGGGAGATCACGACCAGGCGGTGCAGGGCCTCACGCGGCGGCGCGTTCAGCGCCACGTCGATGTTGAAAGGCCCCATGGCGGTTGGCTTCGAGACGGCGGCGGTCGGGTAGGTCAAGGTCACGGGGATGTTGCCCACCGGAAACTGGGTCATGCCGACCTGGCCGAGCGCGGGGCCGGCTGGGCCCAGCAATGCCAGAAAGCTCATGGGTGCCCAGACATGCGCAAGGCGCTTGAAAACGTGTGTGGTCATGGTTGTCTCCTGTGGCTGGTCGGTGGTTCAGACAAGTCCCAGCCACTGGCCCCACACGAGCTGGCCCAGAAACCGGTTGGGCAGCAGCGTGAAGCCGCCCGCCACCAGGCAAGCGCTGACATAGAGGGACACCATGGCCTGGCGGTGGCGCGCCAAGTTGCCGCGCAGCAGCGCGCGGAACGAGACGAACAGGGTGATGAGCACGGTTGGCACCAGCAGGTGGATGAGCGTGTAGCCGGCGATGTTGGGCAGCCTGAAATCGCGGATGAAGACCGCCGAGAGCGCGGTCACCAGCATCAAGGTGACCCACGCATAGCCGGCGGCCCGGTGCAGCCGGGGGCGCTGGCTGCCGGGTTGGTGGCTGGCGTGGCCGCGCCGTGCCCACAGGGCGATGGGGCCGATGGCGATGGCGGCCAGGGCGGCGGTCATGTGAACGGCGATGAGGGGGGTGAGTTGCATGGCGCTCTCCGGTGGGTGGGGTGGAGCGAACTGTGCCCAGAGCGGCCCCGCAAGCCCACCGGATTGCGACATATCCGGGTTATGGCGGTGCGAAATGCCGCCCGGTGGAGCGAAATGCAGCGCCCGGCCGGTTCTTTACGCAAGGGAAACCCCTGAGATACCCGTCAGCGGTGAAGGAACAGGGGCCGCTTCCTACAATCGGAGCATGAAAAAAGCGACGTTGATCTCGGGTGTTGTGGTGCTGGCCCTGGCGGGCGGTGGCGCCTGGTGGTGGGCCCAGCGCAGCGCGCAATCGGCGATGCAGTACCGCAGCGCCCTGATCGAGCGCGGACCGCTGCAGGCCAGCGTGTCGGCCAGCGGCACCGTCAACCCGGTCACGCAGGTGTCGGTGGGTACCCAGGTCTCGGGCCAGGTGCGCGCGGTCTACGTGGACTTCAACACCGAGGTCAAGGCCGGTCAGCTGATCGCGGAGATCGACCCCCAGACCTTTGAGTACCGCGTGAGGTCTTCGCAGGCCGATGTGGATGCCGCTCAAGCCGCGGTGCAGATCGCGGTGGCCAACTCGGCGTCCAGCCGGGCCAATGTGTCGCGCGCGCAGTCCGATGTGGCCGAGGCCCAGCGCACCCATGAGCGCAACGTGAGTCTGGTGGCGCAGGGCTTCATTGCCCAGAGCGAGGCCGACCGCACGCGCGGCGTGCTCACGTCGGCGCAGGAATCGCTCAAGGCGGTGCAGGCCCTGGTGGGCGTGAGCACCGCGCAGATCAAGAGCGCGCAGGCCAACGTGGCGCAGCGCGAAGCCGCACTGGCGCAGGCGCGCATCGACCTTTCGCGCACCCGCATCACCTCGCCGGTGGACGGCATCGTCATCAAGCGCACGGTGGAAAAAGGCCAGACCGTGGCCGCCAGCCTGCAGGCGCCCGAGCTGTTCGTGATTGCGCAGAACCTGTCCGACATGCAGGTGGACGCCAGCGTGGACGAGGCCGACGTGGGCCGCATCCAGGCGGGCCAGAAAGCCAGCTTCACGGTGGACGCTTTCCCGGGCCAGACGTTCGACGGCCAGGTGCGCCAGGTGCGCAAGGCTGCCACCAACGTGTCCAACGTCGTGACCTATGTGGCGGTGGTCGGCTTTGCCAACACCTCGGGCCGGCTGCTGCCCGGCATGACGGCCAACGTGCGTGTGGTCACCGAGTCGCGCGAGGCGGTGCTGAAGGTGCCGAACGCTGCGCTGCGCGTGCGCATCGCTGGTGTGGAGCCGGCGGCTGTGCCCGCAGGCCCGGCCGATGCACCCGCCAGCGCGGGCGCCCCAGCGCCGGCCAATGGCGCAGCGCGCGTGGCGGGCGCTGGTCGCCCGGGCGGGGCGGGTGGTGCGGGTGGTGCAGGTCGTGCGACCACACAGCGCGGGCGCATCTTCCTGCTGGATGCCAAGGGCCAACCCGAGGCCTTTGATGTGCGCCTGGGTGTGAGCGACGGCACTTCAACCGAGTTGCTGGTGCGACCCGATTCGCCCAATGCGGCGGCCCTGGTCGAGGGCGCGACCGTGGTGACCGGCGTGACCGGGGGCCCCGCGGCGGTGGCTGGCGCGCCCCGCTCGGGTGGCCCGCGGCTGGGGTTCTGAACATGACCACTCCCAACCTCATCGAAGCCCGCGACCTCGTCAAGAGCTACACCATGGGCGACCAGACGGTGCACGCGCTGGCGGGCGTGTCGCTCACCATCGAGACAGGTGAGTTCGTGGCCATCATGGGTGCCTCGGGCTCCGGCAAATCCACACTGATGAACATCCTGGGCTGCCTGGACCGCCCCACGGGTGGCCACTACAGCCTGGCCGGGGAGCCGGTCGAGTCGCTGTCGCCCGACGAGCTCGCCAGCGTACGCAACCGGCGCATCGGTTTCGTGTTCCAGCAGTTCAACCTGCTGCCGCGAACCAGCGCCCGCGAAAACGTGGAGCTGCCCATGGTGTACGCCGGTGTGCCTTCGGCCGAGCGCCAGCAGCGCGCCATGGCAGCGCTGCAGCGCGTGGGCCTGGGCGAGCGCAGCGGGCACACCCCGGCCGAGCTCTCGGGTGGCCAGCAGCAACGCGTGGCCATTGCGCGCGCGCTGGTGAACCAGCCCCAGCTCATCCTGGCCGACGAACCCACCGGCGCGCTGGACACGCACACCAGCGAAGACATCATGCGGTTGCTCACCGAGCTCAACGAACAGGGCATCACGGTGGTGCTGGTCACGCACGAGAGCGACATTGCGGCCTGGGCCAAGCGCCGGATGGTGTTTCGTGATGGTCTGATCGTGGAAGACGTGCGCCAGACGCCGGTGCGCCACCTCGCTTCCGAGGCCGCGCCATGAACTTCATGGCCGCCTTGCGCAGCGCCTGGCGCGCGCTGGCATCGAATGCGCTGCGCTCCATGCTCACCATGCTGGGCATCATCATCGGCGTGGCCGCAGTCATCACCATGATCGCGGTGGGCGCGGGCGCCACCGAGCGCGTGCAGGAGCAGATGAAGGGGCTGGGCTCCAACATCATGCTGGTGATCCCGGGTGGGGTCACCACGGGTGGTGTGCGCCTGGGTGCGCAGACCGCCCAGGGCCTGACCGAAGAAGACGCGCTGGCCATCGCGCTGGAGGTGCCCGAGGTGCAGGTGGCCGCGCCCACCTCGCGCACCAGCGCGCAGCTGGTGGCGGGCAACACCAACTGGGCAAGCACGGTGTTCGGCACCACCAACGACTACCTGGAAGCGCGCGACTGGCCGCTGGAGAGCGGCCGCCTGTTCGAGGCCTCCGAGATCCAGGGTTCGGCCAAGGTGGCCATCATCGGCCAGACCGTGGCGCGTGAACTCTTCGGCGACCAGGACCCGGTGGACCAGACCATGCGCATCAAGAGCGTGCCGGTCACGGTGGTGGGTGTGCTGGCGCGCAAGGGCCAGAACTCGATGGGCCAGGACCAGGACGACACCGTGATCGTGCCCATCTCCACCTACCGCAACCGCGTTCAGGGCGGCGGCGGCGGGCGTCTCAAACGCGTGGGCTCGATCAACGTGAAGGTGATCGAGGGCCAAAGCATGAAGGTGGCCGAAGAGAGCATCAAGGAGTTGCTGCGCCAGCGCAAGCGTGTGCAACCCGGCGGCGACGATCCGTTCACCGTGCGCAACCTCACCGAGATCCTGCAGGCGCAGGAAGCGTCGAGCCAGATCATGACGCTGCTGCTTTCTGCCGTGGCCGGCGTGAGCCTGATCGTGGGGGGCATCGGCATCATGAACATCATGCTGGTGAGCGTCACCGAGCGCACCCGCGAGATCGGCCTGCGCATGGCGGTGGGTGCGCGCGGGCGCGACATCCTCACGCAGTTCCTGATCGAGGCCGTCACGCTGAGCCTGATCGGTGGCGCCATCGGCGTGCTGCTGGGGGCCATTGCCACCTGGGCGGTGGGTCAGTTTGCGGGTTGGCAGGTCAGCATGACGCTGAACTCCATCGTGCTGGCGGCGGGCTTTTCTGCACTGGTGGGTGTGTTCTTCGGGTTTTACCCGGCCAAGCGGGCCTCGGAACTGCTGCCGATCCAGGCCCTGCGCCACGAGTGAGCGCACGGGGAGGGCGCGGGACCAGCAGGTACGATACCTGCTGCTCGTCGGGCCCTCGGTGGGCCCGCGCACCACCTGAGAACCCCTCCCCATGGATTTTGTGTTGTTGATCAAGGCCGCCATCATGGGCGTGGTGGAAGGCCTCACCGAGTTCATTCCGGTGTCCTCCACCGGCCACCTCATCCTCGCGGCTTCGCTCTTGAACATGCCGGGCGAGAAGATCAAGCTGTTCGAGGTGGTGATCCAGACTGGCGCGATGATGGCCATCGTCTCGCTCTACGCCGGCAAGCTGTGGGACACCCTGGTGGGCCTGCCGCGCGAGCAGCTGGCGCAGCGCTTCACGCTCAACGTGCTGGTGGGGTTTTTCCCCGCTGCGTTGCTGGGCTTCCTGTTCATCGGCGTCATCAAGAGCGTGCTGTTCAACCCGCTGGTGGTGGCCATGGGCTTCATCGTGGGTGGGGTGGTGATCCTGTGGGCCGAGCGACGCCAGGCCACGGGTGTGGCGCCGCGCATCGAGTCGGTGGACCAGGTGCGCTGGACCGATGCGCTCAAGGTGGGCCTGGTGCAGTGCGCCGCGCTGGTGCCCGGTGTGAGCCGCTCGGGCGCCACCATCATCGGCGGCATGCTGCTGGGCTTCAGCCGCAAGGCGGCCACCGAGTTCAGTTTTTTCCTGGCGATTCCGGTGCTCTTCGGCGCCGCCGCCTACGACCTGTACAAAAGCCGCGCGCTGCTGAGCACGGCCGACATCCCGCTGTTCGCGGTCGGCTTGTTTTTCTCGTGGCTGTCGGCCTGGGTGTGTGTGCGCTGGTTGCTGCGCTTCGTGGCCAGCCACACATTTGCGCCGTTTGCCTGGTACCGCATTGCCTTCGGTGCACTCATCTTGCTGACCGCGGCCATGGGCTGGGTGGAGTGGGTGGCCTGAGGCAGACAGCTACGCTGCCAGAGGCGCGTAGCTCTGTGGACTACGCGGCCAGAGGCGCGTAGAGACTGAAGCAAAAGGTCGCGCCCTTGCCGGTTTCACCGGTGGCCGCCAAGCCACCGCCGTGGCGCTGCACGATGCGCAGCGACGTGGCCAGGCCGATGCCCAGCCCGGCGAATTCGTGTGGCAGGTGCAGTCGCTGAAACGGCTGGAACAGCTTGGAGGCGCGCGCCATGTCGAAGCCCGCGCCGTTGTCGCTCACGCAAAAGCGCGTCTGCCCCTTCACCGCCTGCGCATACACCCGGATGACGGCCTGCGGGTTTTGTGCCGTGTACTTCCAGGCGTTGTGCAGCAGGTTCTGCAGCAGCGCTTCCACCAGGGGCGGGTCGGCCATGGCGCTGAGCCCGGGCTCGACTTCCCAGCGCACCGCGCGCTGCGGGTCGGTGGCGGCGAATTCGCCCAGCAGGCGTGTGGCGATGGTGCTGAGGTTGACCGGCTTGCGCTGCAGGTCACCGCGTGAGAACTGCGAGAGGGTGAGCAGGCCGTCGATGAGTTCGCCCATCTTCTTGCTCGCGCCCATGATGCGTTCCAGGTGCGACTGGCTCTCGTCGGTCAGTTCGGGGTTGTCTTCGCGCAGGGCCTGGGCAAAGCCATTGATGATCCGCAGCGGCGAGCGCAGGTCGTGCGCCACGGCGTAGGAGTAGCTTTCCAGTTCGTCGTAGGCCGCCTTCAGGGCACGTGTGCGTTCGTCGATGCGCTGTTCCAGCGAGGCGTTGAGCTGCTGGATCTGCATGTCGTGGCGTTTGCGCGTCGTGACGTCCTGCGTGACACCCAATGCCCGAACCGCCCGGCCCTGTGCATCGCGGTCGAATTCAGCGCGCACCGAAAACCAGCGTTCATCGCCGTTGATGTTGAGGCGGTACTCGGTGTCGTAGTCCACCAGCCCCTTGACCGCCATGGCCCAGTGGTTCATGACCATGGCCCGGTCGTCCGGGTGGGTCATCGAGAGCAGTTCGTCGTCACCGAACTCCGCAAAGGGCAGCCTGAGCACCGCGTGCGATCCGGACAGGGTTTTGAAGCGGCGGGTGGCCACATCGGCTTCCCAGCTGGCCACGCCGGCAAGTTCGTGCGCTTGACGCAAGACCTGCTCGCTGGTGCGCAAGGCCTCTTCGGTGGCCTTGCGCGCGGTGATGTCCTGCACCACCGCGATCAGGTAGTCGGGCTGTCCGTCTTCCTTGCGCACCAGCGACACGGTGAGGTGCACCCAGACCGCGTGGCCCTGCTTGTGGATGTAGCGTTTCTCCACGTTGTAGTTGGCAATTTCACCTTTGAGCGTGCGCTCCAGATTGTTCAGGTCAAGCGCCAGATCGTCGGGGTGGGTGAGCTCCCTGAAGCTGAGTGCCTCAAGCTCGGCCCTGGTGTAGCCGATCAGGTCGCAGTAGGTCTGGTTGACGCGCATCCAGCGCCCGTCGATGTGGCTGTGGGCCATGCCGGTGGAGCTGTTCTCGAAAGTGTCTTCGAGTTGTTTGGAGCGCAGATGCACTTCAGCGGTGGCCTGGCGCAGGCGTTGGTTCTGCTGCTGCATGAACGAGATGGCCCCCAGCACCACGAGTTGGGTGAGCAGGTGCCAGGTGTTGAGCCAGAAGGCCTCGACCGGGTCGTCGAATGCGAGGCTGAAGTAAGGCTTGACCAGCAGGTAGTTGATGAACAACATGCCCACCAGGGTGCTGAACATGCCGACCCGAAAGCCCCCGTAGAGTGCCGCCAGGGCTGCGGCCAGCGACAGCGTGATGAAGCGCCCGCCCGATTCGGCCGGGGCCAGCGCCACCCGCATCCACACGGCGAAGACCGTCAACACAAAGGCCACCAGCAGGCGCGTGACCAGACTGTGCTGGGACGGTTGCCAGTTGACCATCCGCGACCAGATCCGCTGCGGCAGCGGGTCTGCAGGGTTGTGGGGCAAAAGAAGCACGGCAGCAGGATGTGTTGTGGGCTTGGTGTGCGCACCTCGGTTATACCGGAGCCCACCGCACAAAACTGTCAGGGTCTGCCCTTGGGCGTGCTCAGGCGCCCTGGGACCCGCTCATGGTGGCCAGCATGGCGTCAATGGCGGCGGCGGTCTCCAGCGGGCGCTCCATGGGAAAGAGGTGGCTGCCCTCGACCATGGCCATGCGTTCGGGGTGGTCGCGGCCCACCAGCCGCTGCGTCATGGTCATGCCGACCTGTTTCATCTCCAGCGAACGCGTGCCGCCGATGAAGGCCACAGGGCATGGCAGCGGGTGGCTTCGCAGCAGGCGGTCGAGGTTGTGGGGCAGGGTGTTGTAGATCGCGGTCTCCACCTCGCGGTCGAAGTCCAGCCGGCGTTGCACCGTGCCATGGGCATCGGTTTCGTCGTGGGTGCCGTGTGTGATGTAGTCCTGCAGCACCTGCGGCTCCCAGGCGGCGAAGGCCCGCTTGCTGGCGAAATGCGTCAGGGCGGCGTCGGCGTCGGGCCAGGCGTTTCTGCGCCGGCGGCTCACCTTGCCGGGCGACACCGAGCCCACCAGCTGGGTGCGCTTGATCAGCTCCAGCGTGCGGGCGCGCCAGCCGCCCAGCACGGGCGAGTCGATCAGCAGCACGCCGCGCACGGTGTGCCCGCCCAGCTGCGGGTGGCGCGCAGCGCACATGAGGCTCAGGAAGCCGCCCAGCGAATGCCCCACCAGCCAGGCCCCGCGGCCGTGTGCCTCGATCTCGGGCGCGGCGAAGTCGGCGAGCTGCTGCACCAGGTGCGGCCAGTTGCTGGTGACCGGGTACTGTGGGTCGTGCCCGAACTTGTCCACCGCGCGCACCGCATGGCCACGCGCGCGCAGCGATTTGAAGAGGACGCGGTAGGTGCTGGCGGAGAAACTGTTGGCGTGGGAGAAAACGATCAATGACATGTCAGATCAGTTTTTCCCGGGCGTTGGTGATCTTTTTGAGTGGCTGGCTGCGCGGGTTGTCGCTGAGCAGCGGCACGTCGGTGTGCGCGCCGTCCCAGGTCGGGTCTTCGATGCTGTCGAACACCTCGCGCAGCTTCTGGCCCCAGGTGTTGTGCAGCATGCGGAAGTAGGGGTTGTCGTTGTCGATGCATGTGATCTTGTCGGACTGAAGCTGGTTGGCTTCGTACACCACCAGGTCCAGCGGCAGGCCCACCGACAGGTTGGATTTCAGCGTGGAGTCCATCGACACCAGCACGCACTTGGCGGCTTCGTCCAGCGGTGTTTCGGGGGCGATCACGCGGTCCAGCACCGGCTTGCCGTACTTGGATTCACCGACCTGGAAGAACGGCGTCTCGGAGGTGGCTTCAATGAAATTGCCGGCCGAATACACCTGAAACAGGCGCATGCCCTCGCCCTGGATCTGGCCGCCGAAGATCATGGACACGTTGAACTCCACGCCCGAGCGCTGCAGCGAGTCGCCGTCGCGCTCGTACACATGGCGCACCGCTGCACCCAGCACGCGCGCTGCATCGAACATGCTTTTCGCGTTCCAGATGGTGATGGGCTCGCCGCCGTCCGCGTCTTCGAGCTGCTCGATCTGCAGGATCTCGCGCACCGACTGGGAGACGCTCAGGTTGCCCGCCGAGAGCAGGCACATGAAACGGTCACCCGGCTTTTCGTAAACGATCATTTTGCGGAAGGTGCTGATCTGGTCCAGGCCGGCGTTGGTGCGCGAATCCGAGAGGAAGACCATGCCGGCGTTGAGCTTGACGGCGACGCAGTAAGTCATGATGAAGAGGCCATTTTTTTCAGGGTGTAGAGCTGTTCCAGCGCTTCGCGCGGGCTCAGGGTGTCGGGGTCGATGCGGTCCAGCGCGCTTTGAAGCGGGTGGGCGTCGGCCTCCAGTGTCGCAGGTGGCGGGGCGAACAGGTCGACCTGGCTGCGGCTTTCCTCGCTCTGCGCCTCCAGCGCGGCCAGCGCATGGCGGGCGTGTTGCACCACGCCGGCGGGCACACCGGCCAACCGCGCGACCTGAATGCCGTAGCTGCGGCTGGCCGGGCCGGGCTCGATCTGGTGCAGGAACACGATGCCGCCGGCCTTGCCGCCGCCCTTGACCGTGGACTCCACCGCACTCACGTGCACGTTCACCGCCGCATGGTGGCCGGCTGGAAATTCGGTGAGCTCGAAATAGTGGGTGGCGAACAGCGTGAAGGCGCGCGACTTGTCGTGCAGGTGCGTGGCGATGCCGCCGGCCAGCGCCAGGCCGTCGAAGGTGGACGTGCCGCGGCCGATCTCGTCCATCAGCACAAGACTCTCGGGTGTGGCCGCGTGCAATATCTGCGCGGCCTCGGTCATCTCCACCATGAAGGTGGACTGCGCGTTGGCCAGGTCGTCGGCCGCGCCGATGCGGGTGTGGATGGCGTCGATCGGCCCCAGGCGGCAACTCACCGCCGGCACAAAGCTGCCCATGCCGGCCAGCAGCACGGTCACCGCCACCTGGCGCATGTAGGTGCTCTTGCCGCCCATGTTGGGGCCGGTGATCACCTGCATGCGCTGCTTGGGGCCGAGCACTGTGTCGTTGGCGATGAAGCTGCCACCGCTGGTTTCGTTGAGCCGCGCTTCCACCACCGGGTGGCGCCCGCCACGGATGTCGATGCAGGGCTCGGGCACGAACTGCGGCGCGCTCCAGTTGAGCGTGAGCGAACGCTCGGCCAGCGCGCACAGCGCGTCCAGCGCGGCCATGGCGCGCGCCAGCTGCGTGAGCGGGGCAATGAAGGCCTGCAGCTGGTCCAGCAACTGCTCGTACAGCCACTTCTCGCGGGCGAGCGCCCGGTCTTGCGCCGAGAGCGCCTTGTCTTCAAACGCCTTGAGCTCGGGCGTGATGAAACGCTCGGCGTTTTTCAGCGTCTGGCGGCGGCGGTAGTCGTCGGGCACCTTGGAGGCCTGGCCCTGCGTGACCTCGATGTAGAAGCCGTGCACCTTGTTGAACTGGACGCGCAGGTTGGAGATGCCGGTGCGCGCACGCTCGCGCTGCTCCAGCTCGATCAGGAAACCGTCGCAGTTGTTCTGGATGGCGCGCAGCTCGTCGAGCTCGGCGTCGAACCCGTCGGCGATCACGCCGCCGTCGCGCACCAGCGCGGCGGGTTCGGCCAGCAGGGCGCTGCGCAGCAAATCGGCGCAACCCTCAGGCGGCGTGAGGTGCGCTGCGATGCCGTACAACAGGCCACCGGCGCCTTGCGGCCCCAGCTGGCGCGCCAGTTGCTGCGCGCGCTCCAGCGTCTGTCCCAGGCCGACCAGTTCGCGTGGTTTCACCTGCCGCAACGCCGTGCGCGCGGTGATGCGTTCCACGTCGCTCGCGCCTTTGAGCGAGGCGCGCAGGCCCTGCCACAGGCCACCGCGCAGGGTTTCGATGGCGGCCAGCCGGGCGCGGGCCTGCGCCCGGTCGCGCCGGGGTTCCAGCAGCCAGCTGCGCAGCGCACGGCTGCCCATGCCGGTGCAGCACACGTCGAGCAGCGAGAACAGCGTGGGGCTGGTCTCGCCACGCAGGGTCTGGGTGAGTTCGAGGTTGCGCCGGGTGTTCTGCGGCAGGTCGATGAGTTCGTCGCTGCGCGCCACCTGCAGGCTCTTCACATGGCTGAGCGCGCGGCCCTGTGTGTGTTCGGCGTAGTTGAGCAGCGCCGATGCGGCGGCGTGGGCGTCGCTCAGGTCCTGTGCGTCCCAGGCGGCGAGACTCGCGGCCTGCAACTGCTCCAGCAGCTTGCGCTGGCCCAGGCCCGCGTCAAACGCCCAGGCCGGGCGCAGCACCGCCACCAGGCGCTGCCCGTTGGTGGCGCTGGCCAGGGCCAGCACGGTCTTTTCGAACGCGGTGGAGGTGTCGGCGCTGTAGAGCAGTTCACCGGGGTTGACGCGCGCCACCCAGTCGGCGAGCTCGTCGGTGGCGCACTGGGCCAGGAACACGATGCCCTGCGTGACCGACATCCAGGCCAGGCCGCAGCCGGTGCGCGCACCGGGGTGCACCGCCATCAGCAAGGCCTCGGACTTGTCGGAGAGCAGTTCACTGTCGGTGAGCGTGCCGGGCGTGACCACGCGCACCACCTTGCGCTCCACCGGACCCTTGGCCGTGGCCACGTCGCCCACCTGTTCGCAGATGGCCACCGACTCGCCCAGTTTGATCAGGCGCGCGAGGTAGGTGTCCACCGAATGGAAGGGCACACCGGCCATCACCACCGGTTGCCCACCCGACTGGCCGCGTTGCGTGAGGGTGATGTCGAGCAGGCGCGCAGCCTTCTCGGCGTCGCCAAAGAACAGTTCGTAAAAATCGCCCATGCGGTAGAACAGCAGTGTGTTCGGGTGGTCGGCTTTCAGGCCGAAGTACTGCTGCATCATGGGCGTGTGCCGGGACAGGTCTCCTGAGGTCAGGTTGCTCATCGTTCAGCTCGCGGGTGGCGCATGGACCGTCTTCTTCACCAGAAAAACGACGAGGGGTCTGAAGATCACCACGCAGGTGAACGCCACCGGGAAGGCCACCGCATAGGCGTGCAGGACACGCACGAGGAAGCCCGCGCCCATGCCGGTGTTGATGGCGGTGAGCACGGCGCTCATCACGAAGGCAATGATGCCGGCCATGTAGGCAGCGAACGCGATGCCGGTGAGCTTGTAGGGCAGTTTCATGGGCATCTCATTTCATGCGGTAGCGGTACACCCCGTCCTCGCCCACATCGCGCGCAGCTTCGCCGCGCACCAGCAGGTGGTTGAGGTGGGCCACACCTTCGCCGGTGGCCATGCCCAGCAGTTCGCCGTTGCTGTCGATCGAGCGCGCGAACAGCGCACCAAACACATCGACCGTGCGCTTGGGCGATTCGGCCAGGCTGCGGCGCAGGCGCTGCAGGCCGCGCTCGTGGCCGTGGGCCAGGCGGTCCAGCCGCGCG
>QBMB01000108.1 GCA_003241965.1 Burkholderiales bacterium
ACCCAGGCGCCTCCCAGTACAGCAGCCGCGCCAGCCAGTGTTCGATGAAGCTTTCGCGGTAGCCGGTCTGTCCAGCGAGGCGGCGCAGGTCTTGTTCCCACACGGTCAGGGGGCAGAGCTGGCCGAGCCAGGCCTGGGCGGCGATGAAGACCATCAGAGCCAGGTGGGTGAGGCGCAGGCCGAGGTGGCGCACCCAGCGCCAGCCCAGGGCGCCGCCGATCAATACAAGCGGCAGCAGGCCGACCACGAAGATGACGATGCCCACGTGCAGCGTCAGGATGGCGTCGGCGAGCCAGAGGGCTTGGGTGTGAGTCAGGGTGGGCATGCCCCGATGCTAGGGCTCAATGGAGCGTCAACAAAAAAGCGGTGTCGTTGGACACCGCTTCTGGGGATGAGGTTGACTGCGCTGCAGTCCGTTCGCCCTTCAGGCTTGTGGGCGACGACGGCGCATGGCGGCCAAACCAACCAGACCGATGCCCAACAAGGCCAGGCTGGCAGGCTCGGGCACTTCGTTGCGGACCGACGAAAACGCGAAGATCAGGTCGTTGTAGTCGAAGTCTGCACCGCGGTCTTGGCGGCGGTCTTCAAAGGCGACGTACAGCACCGGGCCACTGAGTTGGGCCACACCCGCTGCGGCGTTGGCGGACAAAGCGCCCAGACCAAAGTCGAGGAAGCTGGTGGCGTACTTGGCGTAGAAGATGCCGCCGGTGGCCACGCCGGTGGCGAACTGATAACCCTCGGAGAGGTTGTTCAGGATGAAGGTGATGTCGGTGGGGAAGGGGCCGACGTTGCCCACATCTTTCACGGTGCCGATGGCGTCGGTCTGGTTGTTGAAGATGACGCTGGCAATGCTGGCGGCCAGGAGCTGGCTCTGGTCCGACGCATCCTTGTAGACAAACACGGCTTTGACCGGACCATAGGCCTGAAGTACGCCGGGGTTGGTGGTGACCGGAGCGGCGGAAGCGGAGGCCAGTACGCCAAGGGCTGCGACCATGCCGATCAGAAGTTTGTGAAGCAGTTTCATGACAGCTCTTTCAAATGAAGCGGTGACTTGAAACCGGCAAACGCCGGGGTTGGTGTCAAAGGAGCATGGACCGTGCCACTTTTGCAAGTTGTTGATTTCAAAGCACACGATCCCGTTGCGTGCATGCGAATGTCAGATTTTTCGACACACACGCGCACTCTCGCAAGCTTCAGCCGTCACGGGGATTCACAAACCCGATTGGGCAGGCCGGCGCACTACGCAACTTCCGGCGCCCGGTGTTGGCCTTCGCTGCGCGAACGCTCCGCTGTTTGCTGCAGCAATTGCCGTGCTTCTGCATCGCTGTTGGCCAGCAGGGGCTGGGCGCGCAGGGTCAGGTCGGCGAAGGCGTGAACCGCGTGGGCTTGTGCTTCTTCGGTCAGCTCGGTCTGGCTGATGGTTCGGGTGGAGTCGAGCCCGGCGGGGCGAGCCAGAGCGCGCAGGGCAAGCACCGCAAAGCTCTGGGCCACGCCATACAGCCCCAGGCGCGCGCCGGCCAGGTGGGCGCTCAGCGCGTGGCCGTAGCGGCCTTTCTCGGCGTCTGCCTGCTCGATGCTGCCCAGCGCATATTTGCGCACGCCGGGGCGCTTGCCCGTTTGCGCCACCAGCAATGAATGGGTGGTGACCACCCAGATGGTGCGGCCCATGCCGACCGAGCGGCCGGTGGCGTAGGCGGTGATGCGCTCGTCGCGGTTGAGGTGGTTGCGCAGCAGGTCCACGTCGGCGTGCCGAAGCAGCTGGTTGGCATAGGGGTTGTTGCCCTCGATCAGGATTTCCAGTTGTTCGTTGTAGTTGCGGAAGAAGTCGAACATGTTGAGTGGTTGGTCTTGCCGGGCGGAATGGCCACACCTTCAACCTTCGCCGCTCTCGCGCTGCTTTGCTGGCGTGGGGTTTCAGGGGACATTCGGGTTATTGATTGCTTGGTGTAACGGCGAAAAAAAACCGCCAGCACACAAGGTGTTGGCGGCTGCACGCATGGCCTGCCGAAGCAGGCAACGTGTTATTCAGTGATCACGCGGCGCTCACTTGGCGGCGTCGATCTTCATGTATTCAGAGACGACCTTCCAGCGGTTGTCCGTCAGCTGCGAGAGGCGCGTTGAATTGCTGCCCAGGCGTTTCTGTGGGCCAAAGGTCATCTCGGCGCTGCCGAAGATGTCCGGAGGGATGACCATGGTGTCCATGGCCTTGATGAAGCTGTCGGTGGTCAGGTTGTTGCCGGCCTTGCCCGCTGCGCGCAGGAAGGCGTCGATGACGGTGTAGCCGTACACCGAGAACACGGTGGGGTCTTCGTTGAACTTGGTCTGGTACTTGTTGGCCCAGAAACGGATGGGTTGTGAGGACGAGTCGGTGTAAGGGTTCTGCACTGTCATGGTGGCGTAGAAGCCGTTCATGGCCGGGCCGCCGAGCTTGTGGATCAGGTCGGTGTAGGCGGCGCTGGAGCCGATGAAAGTGGGGTTGAAGCCCAGGCGCTTGGCCGTGGCAATGCCGCCGATGGTCTCGCGGATGATGGTGCCGAGCACCACCATGTCGCAGCCGCTGGCCTGGAGCTTCTGCATCTGCGAGGCGAAGTCGGTGGCGCCGCGTTTGTAGCTGGTTTCTTCAGCCAGCGTCATGCCGATGCCTTTGAGGCCGTCTTCAGCGCCGCGCTTCACTTCCAGACCGAACTCGTCGTCCTGGTACATGGTGCAGACCTTCTTGGCGCCCTTTTCCTTCACCAGTTTGGGCACGGCGATCTTCATCTGGTCGTAGTAGGTGGCGGCAAAGCTGTACTTGAGCTTGTGGAAGGGCTCGTACATTTCGCGCGCGGCCGTCACCGGGAAGAAGTTGATGACGTTCTTCTGGAACTGCACGGGCATGGCGGCCATGTTTTGCGCGGTGCCGATGTGGCCGACCATGGCAAAGATCTTGTCCTGGTTCACCAGCTTCTGCGCGGCCAGCACAGCGCGGCGTGGGTCGTAGGCCGAGTCTTCCACCAGCAGCTTGATCTTGCGGCCACCAATGCCGCCTTGCTCGTTGACTTCGTCCACGCGCAGCATCATGCCCAGACGCACCTGTTTGCCAAAACCGGCAATGGGGCCGGAGAGGTCCTGGATGGAGCCCAGGACGATTTCGTCCTTGCTCACGCCTTGCGATTGCGCGAGGGCGGCGCCACTGCCCAGAGCGAGCAGCGCGGCAACCAAAGTCAGTCGGGTCTTCATCTTGTGTGTCTCCTGGGGTGGTGGTCGGGATGGCGGTTGAAAAAAGGGTCAGCTGTACATGGCGGTGATCTGCGGCTCGTACTTGGTCTGCACCAGCTTGCGCTTGAGCTTCATGGTGGGCGTGAGTTCTTCGTCTTCGGCGCTGAGCTGGGTGTCGAGCAGGAAGAACTTCTTGATCTGTTCCACCCGGGCAAATTTCTTGTTCACGCGATCGATCTCGGTCTGGATCAGTGCCTGCACTTCGGGTGCCTTGGTGAGGCTGGCGTAGTTGGAGAACGGCACGTCGTTGTCCTGCGCATATTTCTCCACGTTCTCCTGGTCGATCATGATGATCACGGTGAGGTAGGGCTTCTTGTCGCCGATCACCACGGCGTCGGTCACGTAGGGCGAGAACTTGAGTTCGTTCTCCAGCTCGCTGGGCGTGATGTTCTTGCCCCCTGCGGTGATGATGATGTCTTTCATGCGGTCGGTGATGCGGAAAAACCCTTCCTCATCCACCACACCCACATCGCCCGTGTGCAGCCAGCCGTCGGCGTCGATGGTCTCGGCCGTCTTCTCCGGCAGGTTGAGATAACCCATGAACACGTTGGGCCCGCGCACCAGGATCTCGCTGGTCAGCGGGTCGAGCTTCACCTCGTTGTAGCTGGCCGCTGGGCCGATGCTGCCGGGCTTCATGCGCTCGGCGGGCACGCCAGTAGAGGCACCGCAGGTTTCGGTCATGCCCCACACCTCGAGCATGGGCACGCCCAGCGCCAGGTACCAGCGCACCAGCTCGGGCGAAATGGGTGCCGCACCGGTGACGAGAAAGCGCGCCTTGTGGATGCCGATGAGCTTGCGCACGTTGTTGAGCACGAGCGCGCGCGCCACATGGAATTGCATCCGCAGCCCGCTGGGCACGGGCTGGCCTGCCATCACCAGGTCGGCCACCTGCTGGCCCACGCCGATGGCCCAGCCGTAGGCAGCCTGCTGCAGCTTGCCGGCTTCTTTCAGCGTGATCATCACGCCCGAATAAAACTTTTCCCAAACGCGGGGCACAGCGGTGAACACCGTGGGCGCGATCTCGCGCACGTTCTCCGGCACGGTCTCGGGGTTCTCCACGAAGTTGAGCTTGGCGCCCGTGTAGAGCGAGAAGTACTCGCCGCCCATGCGCTCGGCGATGTGGCACAGCGGCAAGAAGCACATGCACTCGTCGCTCTCGCTTCGGGCAATGAGCGTGTTGTAGCCGCGCACGGTGTAGACCAGGCCCTTGTGCGAATGCATGGCGCCCTTGGGCCGGCCGGTGGTGCCCGAGGTGTAGACCAGTATCGCCAGCTCGTCGGGCTTGCACGCGGCCACACGGGCTTCCAGCATGCCGGGGTGTTGCTGCAGGTGGGCGCGGCCCAGCTCGCGCAGCTTCGCCAGGCTGATCACCTGCGGGTCGTTGAGCTCGCGCAGACCGTCCATGTCTTCCACGATGATCTTGCGCAGTTGCGGCAGGTGCTCGCGCACCTCCAGCGCCTTGTCCAGCTGTTCGTCGTTCTCCACAAACAGCACGGTGGTGCTGGAGTCGGCGCAGAGGTACTGCACCTGCTCGGCCGCGTCGGTGGGGTAGATGCCGTTGGAGACGCCACCGGCGCTGAGCACGGCCAGGTCGCACAGCACCCATTCGATGGTGGTGTTGGAGAGGATGGACGCGGTCTCGCGCGCTTCGAAGCCGATGGCCATGAGGCCGTGGGCAATCTCGCGCACGGCGTCACCGGTCTGGTTCCAGCTCCAGCTGCGCCAGATGCCGAACTCTTTCTGCCGCATCCACACGTTCGGCCCGCGTGTTTTCACGCCGTTCCAGAACAGCGCCGGAATCGTCTCGCCCTCGAGCACGATCTTGTTTTGCGGCTGGATGCCGCTGAGGTCCCAAAGGTTGCTCATTTCAGTGATCCATGACGAGTGAGAGGCGCACATCCGGGGCGCCCGTGGAACTGGCTTTGCCAGGCCACAGGGCGCGTCCCCCTCCGGCCGAAGGCCAGAGAGGGGGAAGACGCGAAGCGGCGCAGGGGGTGCTTCTTCATCCTCATCTCCAGTTCTTCTTCTTCTTCCAGCGCCGGTCGGCGCGCACGCCTTCCTCTTTCATGCCGAGGTAGAACTCCTTGATGTCGTCCTTCTCGCGCAGGTGGGCGCAGGTGTCTTCCATCACGATGCGGCCGTTCTCCAGAACGTAGCCGTAGTCGGAGGCATTGAGGGCCATGTTGGCGTTTTGTTCCACCAGCAGGATGGTGGTGCCGCGCTCGCGGTTGATGCGCACCACGATCTCGAAGATTTCCTTGGTGAGCTTCGGGCTCAGACCCAGGCTGGGCTCGTCGAGCAGGATCAGGTCGGGGTTGGCCATCAGCGCGCGGCTGATGGCCAGCATCTGCTGCTGACCGCCCGAGAGCAGGCCGGCATCTTGCGCCGCGCGTTCGCGCAGTATGGGGAAGTAGCCGAACACCGCTTCCATGTCGCGCGCCACGCCGTCGCGGTCTTTGCGGGTGTAGGCGCCCATCAGCAGGTTGTCGCGCACCGACAGCAGGGCAAACACCTCGCGCCCCTCGGGCACATGGCTCAGGCCCTGCTGCACGATGAAGGCCGGGTCTTTTGCGGTGATGTTCTCGCCCTTGAACTCGATGGAGCCCTTGCGCGGATCGATGATGCCGCTGATGGTTTTCAGGATGGTGGTCTTGCCCGCGCCGTTGGAGCCGAGCACGGTGGCGATCTCGCTGCGGCGCACCTGCAGGCTCACGCCACGAATGGCCTTGATCGGGCCGTAGGCGCTCTCTACGTTGAGCAGCTTGAGCACCGGGGCGTCTGTCGTGGCAACGCTCATGCTTTCACCCCCATCGCAGCCGGCTTGTGGTTCTCGCGGCGCAGGCTGGACACGTCGTCCACCGAGCCGAGGTAGGCCTCGATCACGCCCGCATCGCGCTGCACCTCGGCCGGTGTGCCGGTGGCCAGTTCGGCGCCCATGCTCATGGCGAGCACGCGGTCGGAGACCTTGGAGACCAGGCTCATGTCGTGCTCCACCATCAGCACCGTGATGCCGAGTTCGTTCTTGATGTCGGTGATCCAGAACGCCATGTCTTCGGTTTCTTCCACGTTCAGGCCGGAAGACGGCTCGTCGAGCAGCAGCAGTTTCGGTTCGGTGCACAGCGCACGCGCGAGCTCCACCACCTTGCGCACGCCGTAGGGCAGGCCGGCCACCAGCGATTCGCGGTGGTGCTGCAGGTCGAGCAGGTCGATCACTTGCTCGACCTTTTCGCGCGCTTCGATCTCAGCGGCCCGGGTCTTGCCGGTGAAGAAGATCTCGCTCCACAGCCCGGTCTTGCGGTGGGTGTGGCGCCCGATCAGCAGGTTTTGCAGCACGGTGGCGTGTTCGAACAGTTCGATGTTCTGGAAGGTGCGCGCGATGCCGAGCTTGGCGATCTGGTGCGGCGCCTGGTCGGTCAGGCGCAGCATGCCGTCGGGCCCGGCGTAGTCGATGGTGCCGGTGGTGGGCGTGTAGATGCGGCTGATCAGGTTGAACACCGTGGTCTTGCCCGCGCCGTTGGGGCCGATGAGGGTGAACACCTCGCCGCGCTTCACATCGAAGCTCACGTTGTTGACCGCCAGCACGCCGCCGAAGCGCACGCTCAGGTTCTTGGCCGAAAGGAGGATGTCGTTCATGGTGGTCACTTCAAACGATCCGATTTCTGGAAGCTCTTCTGCCGCTTGAACATGCCCTGCCGGTAGAACGGGAACAGTTGGAGGTACGCGCGGATCTTGAGCCAGCGCCCGTACAGGCCCATGGGCTCGAACAGCACGAAGGCGATCAGCACCAGACCGTACACCGTGCCCTGCAGACCGGCCGCCTGGCCAATGGCGGCGGGCAGGAAGTCTTTGCCCAGCGCAATGAGCTGGGGCATCACGATGAGGAAGATGGCGCCCAGGAACGCGCCGTGGATGGAGCCCAGCCCGCCGATGACGACCATGAGCAGCAGGTCGATCGACTGGACGATGCTGAACTGCTCGGGCGAGAGGAACTGGATCTTGTGCGCATACAGCGCGCCGCCAATACCGGCGAGCGCGGCCGAGAGCGCGAAGCTCATGGTCTTGTAGCGCGCCAGGTGGATGCCCATGCTCTGAGCCGAAATCTCCGAATCGCGGATGGCGACGAACGCGCGCCCGGTGCTTGATCGCATGAGGTTGGCAATGGCCAGCGTGGCCAGCACGGTGACCACCAGACACAAAAAGTAGAACTCGTTGGTGGTGTCCAGCTCCCAGCCGAAGATGGCCGGGTAGCCCACCGTGAGGCCCGAGTTGCCGCCGGTCACGTGTTCCCAGCGCGCCATGACTTCTTCAACGATGAAGCCGAAGGCCAGCGTGGCCATGCCGAGGTAGATGCCCTTGACCCGCAGCGCCGGCAAGCCCACCACCATGCCCACCGCGGCGGAGAGCAGACCCGCACAGGCCAGCGCCAGCGGGAACGGAATGCCCGCGTTGACCATGATGGCCTGCGTGTACGCACCCACGCCCAGGAACGCCGCGTGGCCCAGCGAAAAGAGGCCGGTGAAGCCGGCCAGCAGCATGAGCCCCAGGCCCACCACCGAATAGATCAGCACGAAGGTGAGTTGTGCCAGCCAGTACTCCTGAATGACCCAGGGCGCGGTCACCAGGAAGAGGCCCAGCAGGCTGTACCAGAAGGTCTGCCCGCCGTGTTTGGCGAGTGTGATGTCCTGGTTGTAGTCGGTCTTGAAGAGGAACCTCATGTCAGACCTTTTTCCTGAGCTTCTCGCCGAACAAACCATTGGGCTTGAGCACCAGCATCACCAGCACGACGATGTAGGGCGCCACGTCCTTGAAGCCTTCGGGCAAATAGAAGCCCGAGAAGGATTCGACGATGCCGATGATCAGACCGCCCACGATGGCGCCGGGCAGGCTGGTGAAGCCGCCGACCACCGCGGCCGGAAAAGCCTTCAGACCGATGAAGCCCATGTTGGCATGCACGAAGGTGATGGGCGCCAGCAGCAGGCCGGCAATGGCCGCCACCGCTGCGGCCAGACCCCACACCAGGCCGTTGAGCCGCTTGACCGGAATGCCCATGTAGTAGGCCGCGAGCTGGTTCTGCGACGAGGCCTGCATGGCGATGCCCAGCTTGCTGTAGCGGAACATGGCGAACAGGCCCAGGCACAGCACACCGGTGACGCCGATCACCACGATCTGCTCGGCCGAAACCACCAGCGTGCCCATGCGCAGCACCTCGCCGGCGTAGGGCACGGGCAAGGTGTGCGTGTCGGTGCCGATGTTGGGGATCATGGTGATCAGGCCGCGCAGCACATAGCCCACACCGATGGTCAGCATGACGATGGAGAAGGCTGGTTGTCCGAGGATGGGGCGCACCACCGCGCGTTCCAGCACCACGCCGAAGAGGCCCATGGCGATGATGGCCGAGGGCACCGCCAGCCAGAAGGGAAAGCCCATCACAGTCATGGCGGCCAACGCGGCGAAGGCACCCACCATCATCAGGTCGCCCTGGGCAAAGCTCACCGTTTCCGTGGCTTTGTAGATCAGCACGAAGCCCAGGGCAATGAGTCCGTAGATACAGCCCTGGGCCGCACCGCTGATGAGCAGTTGCAGCAATTGCACGCATGTCTCCTTGTTGTTCTGGCGACGCCGCGCGGATGGATCGTTGCTGCAAAACGAATGGCAGGTTCCCTATACGGCGTGCGCAATTTATAGCTGTCTTGCGGGGGACTGACGCTAGGGGTTGTCCCCCATCCGGAGTCTCTTACGTGCCATCAACATCCATAGCATGAAGTCCATACGCATCGGCGCCGGCCTGGGGTTTTACGGCGACAACTGGGAACCCGTGGCCGCCAGCATCGAGCGCGGCGGCGTGCAGTTCATCGCCAGCGACCACCTGGCCGAACTCACGCTCGCCATCCTGCAGAAAGACCGCCAGCGCGACCCATCGCTGGGTTATGCGCGTGATGTGGTGCCCATGCTCATGAAGCTGTGGCCGCTGATGCGCGAGCGCGGTGTGCGCTTCGTGTGCAACGCCGGTGGTTTGAACCCGCGCGGCGCAGCGCAAGCGGTGCTGGCCGCGTTCGCTGCCAAGGGCTGGAAGGCGCGCGTGGCGGTGGTCACCGGTGACGACGTGTTGCCGCAGCTGCAGGACTCAGCTGAGGGCTTCGACCACCTCTTCACCCGCGAACCGGTGGCCAGCGTGCGCGAGCGGCTGGTGTTTGCCAACGCCTACGTGGGCGCCAGGCCCATCGTGGATGCATTGGACGCAGGGGCCGACATCGTGATCACCGGGCGCGTGGCCGACGCGGCCCTCTTCCTCGGCCCGTTGGTGCACTCCTTGGGCTGGACGCTGAGCGGCGTCACCACCGAGCAGGACCTCAACCGCCTGGCACAAGGCCTCACCGTGGGCCACCTGCTCGAATGCTCGGGCCAGGGCAGCGGCGGCAACTTCGGCAGCCAGGGCGCGTGGCAGGCCATCCCCGATCTCGCGCACATCGGTTACCCCATCGCCGAGGTGTGGGAAGACGGCACCGTGCTCATCACCAAGGCGCCCGACACCGGTGGGCGCGTGAACTTCGACACCGTGCGCCAGCAGTTGCTGTACGAGGTGCACAACCCGCACGCCTACTTTTCGCCCGACGTGGTGCTGGACATGGGTCACATCGATTTGAAGGACGAAGGCCACGACCGCGTGCGCTTGTCGGGCGCGCGGGGCACCGCGCCCACCGACACGCTCAAAGTGGTGGCGGGTTTTCGCGACGGCTACAAGGCCGAGGTGACCTGGGGCTTTTCCTGGCCCGATGCGTGGGACAAGGCGCAGGCCGCGCAGGCCACCATCCGCACGCTGCTGAAAGACAAACGCATTCCATTTGAGGAGCTCTACGTGGAATACCCGGGGCTCAACTCGGCGCACGGCGCGCTCGCGCCTTTGCCGACAGCGGACGCGCTTAACCAGAGCAACGAGATCTGGACGCGCCTGGTGCTGCGCACACAAGACAAGGCCGCCGCCGACGGCTTTGGCCGCCTGTTCCCGTGGATCGGCCTGAGCGGCCCGGCCTACACCTGCGGCTTCACGGGCTTGCACAACACCAGCGAGCTGCTGGGCATCTGGCCCACGCTGATTGCGCGTGCGCAGGTGGAGGCGGGTGTGCAGATGGAAGTCTTGGGAGAGGCCGCATGAGCACTGTGCGCATTCCCCTGGTGCGCATCGCCCACGCACGCAGCGGCGACAAGGCCGACTGGGTGGACTTCGGCCTGTTCGCGTGGAACGCGGCGGGCTACCGGCTGCTGGCGCGCGAGGTCACGGCCGAGCGCGTGCGGGCCCACTTCGCACCCTGGCTGCCGGGCGAGGTGGACGCCTGGGCGCTGCCCAACATCCTGGCGCTCAAGTTCGTGCTGCGCGGCGCGCTGCAAGGCGGAGGCGCGCGCAACCTGCGGCTGGACAACCTGGGCAAGTCCATGGCCGGCGCGCTGCTGCGCATGGAGATCGATGTGACGCAGGCTGAGCTGGAGGAGGCGTTGAATACGCCGCGTGTGGGGTGGTGGCCATGAGCGCGGTCACCACCGAACAACAAGGCGAAGTCTGGGTCATCACCCTCGACCGCCCCGAGGTGCGCAACGCCGTGGACAGCCCCACCGCCCGCGCCCTGCACGCCGCCTTCCTCGCGTTTGAAGACGACGCCGAAGCCCGCGTGGCGGTGTTCCACGGCGCGCACGGCCACTTCTGCGCCGGGTGGGACTTGCAATACGGCGCACGCCTCGCTGCCCAGGGCGAGAGCAGCGGCCTGGATCTCGACTTCGACGCCAGCGACCCACGCGCCCTCGGCCCCATGGGCCCGTCGCGCCTGCAACTCACCAAGCCGGTGATCGCTGCGGTGAGCGGTGCAGCGGTGGCCGGCGGCATGGAGCTTGCCCTGTGGTGCGACATGCGCGTGATGGAGCAAGACGCGTATTTCGGCGTGTACTGCCGCCGCTTCGGCGTGCCCTTGATCGACGGCGGCACCGTGCGCCTGCCGCGCCTGATCGGCCTGGGCCACGCCATGGACCTGATCCTCACCGGCCGCAAGGTGGAAGCCGCCGAAGCGCTGCAAATGGGCCTGGCCAACCGCGTGGTCCCCAACGGCCAGGCACGCGAGGCCGCCATCGCCCTGGCGCGACAGCTCGCGGCGTTTCCGCAGGCCACCATGCGCGCCGACCGCGAAAGCGCCTTGCAGCAAGGGGACCTGCCGCTGGGCGAGGCGCTGCTGCAGGAATGGCAGCGCGGCAAGGCACGCATTCCCGATGCACTCGAAGGCGCCACGCGTTTCGCCGCCGGGCAGGGACGGCACGGAAAGTTCTGAGCACCGGCCGCAGGGCTACCATGGCCCGCATGAACACCACTTCTCCACCGACCGCCGATGTGCTGGTGCTGCAGCACCTGATGGAAGACGGCCCGGGCTTGCTCGGCCAGTGGCTGGATGCCCAGGGCGTCACGTGGCATCTGCGCTGCACTGAAGCGGGCGAGGCCTACCCGACCTCGGTGCGCGGTTACCGGGGGCTGGCGGTGTTGGGCGGTGCCTGGAGTGCCGACGACGACCGCCCCACGCTGCGCCAGGCCGAGGCCCTGATCCTTGAGGCCGACGCGCTCGGCATTCCCGTCATCGGCCACTGCCTGGGCGGCCAGCTCATGGCGCGCGCTTTTGGGGGCCGGGTGGAGCGTCTGCCGCAGCCCGAGGTGGGCTGGTGGCCCATCACCCGGGTGGAGAGCCCCACCGCGCTCGAGTGGCTGGGTGATGCCCTGCAACCCACGGTCTACCAGTGGCACCAGGACAGTTTCACCGAGCTGCCGCCCGGCGCCGAGCTGCTCGCGTCATCCCACATCTGCGCGCACCAGGCCTTTGCGCTGCGAAATCACCTGGCCATGCAGTTCCACATCGAAATCACGCCGGCCAAGATCAAGGACTGGCTGGAAGAGCCGGGCCAGGCCTATCCGGTGCATGTGCTGTTGCACCGCGACAGCGTGCAGGATCCGGCTTCGATGAACGCTGCAACCCCGCTGAACCAGTCGGGCAGCGAGGCCATGGCCGATCGCATCTACCGGGTGTGGCGCTCGCGCTGGCCTGGCGCAAGCTCCATCAGCCGGTGACGCCGGGCAGATCCAGGCCTTCTTTCGGGATCGGCCGTGGCCGGCCTTCCATGTCGATCGCCACGTAGGTCAGGCTGGCTTCGGTGACCTTCACGTACTGGCCCTGGGCCGAGAAGCGTTCGGCGAACACCTCCACCTGTACCGTGAGCGAGGTGCGACCGATGCGGGTGATGTGCGCAAAGAAGCTCAGGATGTCGCCCACGCGCACCGGTTGCTTGAAGATGAACTGGTTCACCGCCACTGTGGCCATGCGCCCGCGCACGTAGCGCGCTGGCAGCACGGCGCCGGCCAGATCGACCTGCGCCATGACCCAGCCACCGAAGATGTCGCCGTTGGCGTTGCAGTCGGCGGGCATGGGAATGACCTTCAAGACCAGTTCCCTGTCGCGGGGCAGGGTGGTTTCGGGGTTCGGGCTTGTTTTGTCGGTCATGGTCACAATCTCCAGTTGCTCACGATTTTCACGCATGCGCCCCGACACCCCCTCCCAAG
>QBMB01000109.1 GCA_003241965.1 Burkholderiales bacterium
ATGCTGAACAGGAACAGCAACAGCGCACCTTCGGCCCATTTGCCCAATGCAGCTGCACCCATGGCCGCCACCAGCGTCAACGTATCGATCGCGAAGCGACGATCACGCAGATTTTCCAATGCTTCCTTGGCAGTGAACCAGCCGCCAAAAGCGTAGGCCCCGACGTACAGCGCCTTGGGGAACCAGTCAGGCCCGATCTGGCGCCACTGCAGCAGCCAGCCTGTGGCAAGTAAGACGCCCGCGACGATCGCGAAGATCAGCTCTGATTTTTCCCCGAGAGGCCCACCTGACGCGTGGCCATGACCGGCGTGCTCGTCTTTGGCCGGCGCGGGATGGGATGCATGATCCAGAATTGGAGCAGGCACACCGCTTGATTTCGGGGCGGGGTTGGTCATGGAAATTCCTCGAGCAAAGCCTTGCCGGCTACAACGGCTAAGTCATTGGAAGTGACCCTGGTGTTTGGCTCGCTCCCAGTTGCTTATACGCCTCCTGTTCGTCAGAACTGCACGGGTTGTGGAGGGTTCGTGCAAGTCGTGGACACTGGGGACCAAAAAAAAGCCGGACCGCTTCGAAAAAGCGATCCGGCACACCGGGTCACCCGACGGGTCACCCGGTCAAAATCACTTACTGGGTTGGATGTCGGTGACCACCATCTTGCCCGCGTCCTGGATGACGACGAACTGAATTTTCTGACCCACTTGAACCTTGTCCAACATGGCCTTGTCCTTGATGTTGAACACCATGGACATCGGGGGCATGTCCAGGTTCTTGATCTCGCCATGCTTGATCGTGATCTTTCCGGCCTCCTTGTCGATTTTGCGGATCTCGCCATCGGTCATGCCAGGTGCAGCGGCCGTGGACGCCTTGCCCTGATCCATGCCCATCTTGCCGTGGTCCATGGTCATTTGAGCCAGTGCAGGTCCAGCGAAGGCAAAGGAGAGGGCGACCGCTGATGCGGCTAGAGTCAGGTTCAGTGTTTTCATGAGATGTTCCTTCAATCAAGTATGGCTGTGGGTTGCCGGAAAGCGAGCTTTGCCGGCTTATTTGGTGGTCACTTTGATCTGACCCTTCATGCCGGCGTCGTAGTGCCCGGGGTGAAGGCAGGCGAAATCAACGACGCCACCTTTGGTGAAACGCCAGATGACCTCACCCTTTTGCCCTGGCTTCAAGGAAATCTTGTTGGCCTCATCGTGTTCCATGCCGGGAAACTTTTTCATCACTTCGTAGTGCTCCTTCAACTCTTTCTCCGTGCCCAAGCTGAACTCGTGCGGCACCTTGCCGGAGTTGGTGACGACGAAACGGACGGTTTCCCCCTTTTTGACGTCCACCAGTGCCGGGGTGAATCGCATGCTGTCGGCGGCGTCGACCTGAATCGTGCGGGAAGCTTTGCTGGCGACGCCAGGCTCACCGATGGGCGATTCGTTGTGGCCGCCACCGTGTGTGCCTGCCGCCGTAGCAGCTGATGCAGCCAGGACGGCCGCCACGAACAAAAGACTGGAGCGCTTGGAAAGTGAGGCGTGGTTGAAGATCATGTGAACTCTCTAGGTTGGTGAGTTGAGAAAGCAAGGTGAGAAATGAGTGAAGAGGGCTCGGTTCAGTGCTGCATGCCTTTGCCCATGGGCTTTACCGCCGTGCCCATGGCCGGGGTTGTATCTGCACTGGCCTTGGGTCTGACAGCGGGCAACGGCGCACCGGTCCATTCGTGCGCAACAGTGCCTTCGGGGAACTTGTACGGCCCGGGGTCCTTGTAGTCGCCCGGCTTCTGATCCTTGCGCACCTTGAACACGGTGAACATGCCGCCCATCTCCAGCGGGCCGAACTGACCTGTGCCGGTCATCATGGGCGCGGTGTTGTCTGGGATTGGCATCTGCATCTCGCCCATGTCGGCCATGCCGCGCTCGCCCATCAGCATGTAGTCGGGCACCACTTTCTGGATCTTGTTGACCAGGCCGCGGTGGTCCACACCGATCATGGTGGGCACCGCATGGCCCATGGCGTTCATGGTGTGGTGGCTCTTGTGGCAGTGCATGGCCCAGTCGCCTTCCTCGTCGGCAATCAGTTCGATCTGGCGCATCTGACCCACCGCCACATCGGTGGTCACCTCGTACCAGCGCGTGCTCGGTGGCGTCGGGCCGCCGTCGGTACCCGTCACCAGAAACTCGTGTCCGTGCAGGTGAATCGGGTGGTTGGTCATGGTCAGGTTGCCCACACGAATGCGTACGCGATCGTTCAACCGCACGTTGAGCGTGTCGATGGCTGGGAACACCCGGCTGTTCCAGCACCAGATGTTGAAGTCCAGCATCGTGTTGATCTTGGGTGTCTTGCTGCCCGGCTCGATGTCAAAGGCATTGAGCAGGAAGCAGAAGTCCCGGTCAACCTCGCTGATGTGCGGGTGCTTTGCCTTGGGGTGGGTGACCCACATGCCCATCATGCCCATGGCCATCTGGACCATTTCGTCCGCATGGGGGTGGTACATGAAGGTACCCGGGCGGCGCGCTTCGAACTCGTACACGAAGGTCTTGCCCACAGGGATGGCGGGCTGGTTGAGGCCACCCACACCGTCCATGCCACTGGGCAGGCGCTGACCGTGCCAGTGGATGGTGGTGTGCTCGGGCAGCTTGTTGGTGACAAAGATGCGCACGCGGTCGCCCTCGACCACTTCAATGGTCGGGCCCGGGCTCTGGCCGTTGTAGCCCCACATGTTGACCTTGAAACCCGGCGAGACTTCGCGCACCACCGGCTCGGCCACCAGGTGGAATTCCTTGACGCCGTTGTTCATCTTCCAGGGCAAGGTCCAGCCATTGAGCGTGACCACCGGGTTGTAAGGGCGCCCGGTGGTGGGCACCAGGGGTGGCGCCGTGTCCACCGAGGTTTGGTACACCGGCTCGGGCAGGGCGGCCATGGCAGACCGAGCGACGGCCAGGCCCGCTACCGAGGCAGCGGCACCCGCAAAAAACTGTCGACGTGAATTGATGAGGCTCATGTTCTTCTTTCTGTGCTTTCAATGACCAGCGGTTGCAGCAGGCTCACCGCCCCCACCACCCAGGGATACAAAGCTCTCTGGGGCACCACCTTGCAGGACCCACTGCAGGTCCGTTTCCGCGATCCAGAAGTCCCGCTGCGCTTCGATGGCACCGGCCACTGCTTGCGACTGGCTGGAGACTTCTCCCAGCAGATCCCACACGCTTTTGAGCATGCCGTTGTAGTGAAGAACGGTTTCTTCGGTGATGAACTCGCGAACCTTCAGGACCTCGTCGCGTGAACTCAAGGCCAGGGCGTGGCTGGCCAGGTAGGCCTGGCGGGCTAGGCGAGCATTGGCGCCATTGCGCATGCCCTCGGCGCGCGGCAGTTGTGCCGCAATGGCCGCGGTACGCGCATCGAGCACCTGCGGCGACAGCGCCTGGGCAGGCATCTCTGGCAGACGATCGGGCAAGGTGATGGCGGAATGCACACCCGTGAGACCCAAGGTCTTGATGAGCGTGGCCTCCGCTTGATTGGCCGCGTGCTGGGCGCGGCGCACATTCATTTGTGCGGAGGATTGCGCGAGCTGAACCTGGGCCTGCTGGAGCTTGCTCCAGTTGCCCACGCTCACCATGCGCCGACCCAACTCGTTGCCGGCTTCGGCAGCGTCCAGTGTGTCGCGGTGCTGCTTGAGCACCTGGCGGGCCGCGACGGCCTGAATCCACGCCTTGCGGCCCTGTGCGGCTACCTCCAGCAGTTCGCCGAAGTCGTCCACCTTGCGCTGCCAGACCGGATCGACGTCTGCCCATTGGCCTTTGGCGATCAGATCCACGTTGGCCGCACCAATTCTGTTCATTGGCTTGACCAGCCCACGGTGAAACAACCAGGCCTGACGCACGGCCTCCTCGGGCGACATGAGGCTCAGCCGGGCAGCGGATGGTGCATCGGCCTGAGCAGCAGGTGCATTCTCTTTTTCCCACTTGAGAATATCGGCATGGCCGCGTTTGAACTGCCCGACGGCATCGTTGGCTTCGCGCCAGTTCTTCTCGGCGGGCGCCGGTGCGATCTGGGCGGACACCACCATGGGGAGCGTCAGCACGACCAGGGCGACGGCCCGCAATGCGGTGGAGGGGGAACTTCGATGAATCACTGATTTGCTCCTGTTCGGCTGTTTCAAGCTGATCGCAGTGTGCAAAAGGCCACCCGTCACGAACCTGTCGGTTTCATTACAAAGTTGTCAGGTTCGGTTGCGAGCAGCCGCTGGCAGCGAAAATCCCGCCCAGGAGATCATGTGAAAATTTTGATTGTTGAAGACGAGCGCAAGACCGGTGAGTACCTGTGCATGGGCCTTCGCGAGGCGGGCTACGCCGTTGAGTTGCTCAACAACGGGGTGGACGGGTTGCACCAGGCCCTGGACGGCGACCACGATCTCATCATCCTGGACGTCATGATGCCGGGCCTGGACGGCTGGCAAGTCCTCAAGGGTCTGCGCGAGCATGGTCGCCACATGCCGGTGCTGTTCCTGACCGCCAAGGACCATGTGGACGACCGCGTGAAGGGCCTGGAGCTGGGCGCAGACGACTATTTGGTGAAGCCTTTCTCGTTCTCTGAGCTGCTGGCCAGGGTTCGCACCATCCTGCGCCGGGGACGCTCGGGAATGGAGCCCACCACCTTGCAGGTGGCCGATCTGGAGCTGGACTTGCTGCGCCGACGGGTCACGCGAGCAGGCAAGCGCATCGACCTGACCGCCAAGGAATTCGGTTTGCTGGAGTTGTTGATGCGCCGCAAGGGTGAGGTCTTGCCCCGAACGCTGATCGCCTCCCAGGTGTGGGACGTCAACTTCGACAGCGACACCAACGTCATCGAGGTGGCCATGCGACGGCTGCGTGTCAAGGTGGATGAAGGATTCGAATGCCGCCTGCTGCAGACCGTGCGCGGCATGGGTTACGTGCTGGAAGTGCCGGAGCAGCCCTGATGTTTCGGCGTATGACCCTCACTGCTCGGCTGACAGTTCTGTACACCCTGGTCTCGGCCACGGTTCTGTTGGGCCTCGGGCTGCTGGTGGTGTGGTCCACCCAGCAGCACTTCGTCGAACTTGACCGAGACTACCTGCAGGACAAGGTGCAACTCATTCAGAAGATCGTCGATGAAACGCCAGGGCCAGCCGAGTTGTCTGCCAAGCTGGACGAATCGCTCAACAGCCATCAAGGCCTGTTCATCTCACTCACGCGCGGTGACGAGCTTCTGTTTGGCACCGCCGGCATCACGTTTCCAACGGAACTGGCTGCGCGAAGCGCCACAGATCAGCCCATGGACTGGGCCGCTGGTGAACGGCAACTGCGAGGCATGAGCACAGTGCTTTCCTCTGCGCAGATGCCCGGCGGATTGAATAGTCCAGGTCAAAGCATGCGCGTGACACTCGCGCTGGACACTCAGCACCACACCCATTTCATGCAGATGCTGCGCCAGCAGTTGGCCGTGTACGTGGTGCTGGCCACCTTGCTCAGCGGTCTGCTGGGGTGGTGGGCGGCCCGCAGCGGTCTGGCTCCACTGCGGGCCATGAAGGAGCGCGCGCTCAAGGTCACGGCCCATAAGCTCGACCAGCGTATGCCGATCGATGCAGTGCCCGTGGAGATGGCCGAGCTGGCCAACAGCCTCAACACCATGCTTGAGCGGCTGCAGCAGGATTTTGCGAAGCTCAGGGAATTTTCAAGCGACATCGCCCACGAACTTCGTACCCCCATCAGCAACCTGCTGACACAGACCCAGGTGTCCCTGTCGCAACGCCGCGATCCAGACACCTACCGCGACATCCTTGCCTCCAATGCCGAGGAGTTCCAGCGCCTGGCACGCATGGTGTCCGACATGCTGTTTCTGGCGAAGACGGACCACGGTATCCAACTTCCGAATCGCGAAGACGTCGCACTGGAAGAGGAGGCAAAGAGCCTTCTGGATTTCTACGATGCGGTCGCCGAGGACAAAGAACTTCGCCTTCGGGTGGTGGGAGCGGGCAGCGTGGTGGGTGATCGACTGATGATTCGGCGAGCCATCAGCAACTTGCTGTCCAATGCACTGAGGCACGCGCACCCTCACACCGAGGTTGAACTGACTGTCGAGTCTGAGGAAGATGGTATCAACCTGTGTGTCACGAACACCGGCGACCCGGTTGAAGCTGTCGATCTGCCGCGCCTGTTTGACCGGTTCTATCGCGCGGACAAGGCACGCGCGCACCCCTCATCCGATGGCGCGGGCTTGGGTCTGGCCATCACCAAAGCCATCATGCTCGCTCATGGCGGCAGCGTTGCTGTCACATCGGTGGCAGGAAGGACGCGGTTCTGTTTGCACTTCGTATCTCAGCCGTGACCTTTCTGGCTGCAGCGCTGTAGCACTTCGAGGACGGTTCTTCCCAGGTCAGTGCTCAACTCAAGTGTTCAGTGCGATTCGATACACCGAGGCGGGTGGCAAGTTGAGAAGTGAGCTTCCGATGCGTTCTGCCTTCAGGTTCATTCGGGTCAGTATCTTGGGTGCAATCGGGCATCGGGTCATGTAAGTGAACTGGTACAGCGCTGCCCCAGCTTGCAAGCTTTGCATGCAGGCGCCGACCACGTTCCACTGTGCGCGAACACCCATGGTCAGCAGTGGCAAGCCGGAAATCACGGCCTGCGCCTGCATCGACCGCCATGGGTCGTGCCACCGCCGCATACGTGTCACATCCATATCCAGCAGGCGAGCCTCGGGAAAGCGCTGGCGCAGCAGCGCCGTGAAGTCCGGACTGTTCTCCACCAGCGTGAGATCACACTGGGGCACTCCCTTGGCAAGGATGCACCGTGTGAAGGCCCCGGTTCCTGGGCCCAGTTCGATCACGGGTCCTGCGCCAGGCAAGATATCGCGCGTGATGAGACGCGCCAACGCGTTGCTGGAGGGTGCGACTGCGCCGGTCCTCATGGGACGTTTCAGCCAGCTCTTGAGGAAGACACTTTGGTCGGTGGACAAAGACACGAATGAATCCTTCCTGGGGACATCAACCACCCTCACTCCCCCTGCTTTGCTTTGTGCAGCGGGTGAGTGCCTGCATTCTGATGAGCCACTTGCAGGGCGTCTTGAACGAGGACGCCATTTCGCGAAGGTTCGCGAGGTTCTGCCAGTGACCCGCTTGCAAGGGAACTGCCCTGGCGGCGCAGCCCCCCGCATCAGGTCACTGAACCTGCTTGATGTCGGTGTATTGGCCGCGTGTCCGGAGCACGACCTTCACATCCGATGGACCCCGGTTGCGCCAGTACCAGCCGTGGTTTCCGGTGAACGCTGCCACCAGAGCACCGTCGTCGGCTGGCACGCTGCGGCCTTTTTCGTAGCTGATGGAGCGCCCGCCACCGTCTCCGTGCGTGTCGTAGTTGACCGAACCGCCATTGACGATCCACTGGAATTCGGCCTTGTCGCCCTCAGCCATGCGCAGTTTGATTTCTTTGCCTTCGCCCGGGGTCAGGGTGAACGTCAATTCGTCGCGCCAGGTTGACTGAGCTGCAGGCGTTACCGCAGTCTTCGGAATCACATCGGGTGCCCTAGGCGCTCCGGAGACTGTCGCACCGGCGTTTGCCGGGACGGCTGCAACCGTTGAGGCAGGACTGCCAGCGGGTGTGGTACTTGCATCCGCAGCGGCTTCTGCCGCCAGCTGTTGCTTGATTTCGCCCATCTCGGTCATGCGCAGCACGCGGCCAACACCGGTGGGATCCACGCCGTACTCGGCAGGCAACACGATCGCCACCAGAATCACGATGGCGGAGATGGCGGCCAGAAGCGTGGAGCGCAGCAGCTTTGAGGAAGAGGGCAGTTCGGCGCGCAAGGGAGTTTCAGCGTTGTACATGGTCGGTATTCCTTGGGTGTTCACGATACGAAGTAACCGGTGAGCTGCATGCCCACCAGAATGAAGCCCGCGCTCATCATGGCGACGTTGGCTGTGTAGGCGTTGCGGACAAAACTGGGCGTACGGCGCCAGTAGCTCATGCCGATCAGGATGACAGTGAGCGCCAGCAGTTGACCGATTTCCACGCCCACGTTGAATGCGAGCAGGTTGGGCACCAGGCCGTCGGGTGAGATCTCGTACTCGATGATCTTGGTGGCCAGCCCAAAACCGTGGAACAGACCAAACACCAACGTTGCGACCTTGGTGTTGGGCTGGAATCCGAGCCAGCGTTGGAAGGCACCAAGGTTGTCCAGCGCCTTGTAGACAACCGACAAACCAATGATTGCGTCGATCAGGTAGCTGTTGATCCCGACGTTGAAATACACGCCCAGGATCATCGTGGTGGAGTGACCCAGCGCGAACAGACTTACGTAGAGACCGATGTGCGAGAGTCGGTACAGGAAGAAGATCACCCCGAACAGGAACAGCAGGTGGTCGTAGCCGGTCATCATGTGCTTGGCCCCGAGATACATGAAGGGCAGCAGATTGACGCCAGAGATTTCCTGTATGTAGCCCTTGTCACCAGCGGTCACCGCATGGGCCCAGACATCGGAGGTTCCGAAGAGCAAACAAAGGAAGAGAATTGAAGGAAGCAAGAGACGGGACTGCCACATCGCCCATGGCGAACGCGGCAGCCTGTCTTGAAGAAGGCTGTGCATGAAGACTCCAATGGTCTGAAAGGAATGGGAGCACTGCGAAGGGCAGCGCGAGAGCAAGAGTGGCCTCAGGCCATCGGAGGACGTTCCAGCCGGGACGCTTGCACCATTTCAACCCATGGTCGTGCTTGCCTACACCAAGCTGGCGCTTGCGTTGATGCAGGGTGCCAACCCGCGGGCAAAGCATGGGCCTTGTCGTGCGAGTGGTCTACCGCGTGGTGCGCATGGTCGCCGCCCAAAAGGCCTTCAACTTGCGCAATCTCATCACCCTGGTCGTCGTGCGAATGCCCGTGCGGTTCGTCGGCAGTCAGTTGTGCTGAAGTGTGTCCCACCGAGATGGCAGCCAGTCCATGGGAGCTTGTCAAACCGATCGAAGAGATGATCGTGCCGACCACGATCACGATCAATACCATCCACCGCATGCCCAGCGCCACGCGGGAGGGCTGCGAAGTGGACGGAGTACGAAAGATCATGGAGTCGAGCGGAGGTGGTGTTGACAGATCGGTGAATTATAGTAACCCCCCTGAGGGGATACGATCATCATGAAAAAACCGCACACACATACCTCCCATCCGGCCATCATCAAACGCCTGCGAAGGGCCAATGGACACCTGAACAGCACGATAGACATGTTGACACAGGGGCGCACCTGTCTTGATGTTGCGCAGCAACTGCAGGCAGTGGAGAAGGCAATTCAGCAGGCCAAGAAGGCCCTGATCCAGGATCACCTGGACCACTGCCTTGAACACCTCGTCGGACCTCTCGGTGCGGGTCAGCGCCATTCGATGGACGAGTTCAGAGAAATCACCCGTTACCTCTGAGTCGTATGCAGTTGCTGAATCAAATTCTTTGGCCACGACGCACCACACACGACTGACACATGCTCAAGATTCTGTCCCACCGCACCTACCGCCATCTGTTTGCCGCGCAGGTGATCGCCTTGATCGGGACCGGCCTGGCCACCGTTGCGCTGGGCCTGCTGGCCTTTGAGCTTGCCGGCGCCAACGCGGGCATGGTGCTGGGCACGGCCCTGGCTATCAAGATGATCGCGTACGTGGGCGTAGCGCCCGTGGCTGCAGCGTTTGCCGATCGCCTGCCCCGGCGCACCATGCTGGTTGCACTGGACCTGGTGCGCGCTGCCGTGGCGCTGCTGCTGCCGTTCGTCTCCCAGATCTGGGAGGTTTACGTGCTGATCTTTGTGTTGCAGGCGGCCTCGGCCGCGTTCACGCCCACCTTCCAGGCGACCATTCCGGACGTGTTGCCGGATGAAAAGGACTACACCAAGGCCCTGTCCCTTTCCCGGTTGGCCTACGACATGGAGAGCTTGGTCAGCCCGATGCTGGCGGCGGCTTTGCTCACGGTCATCAGCTTTCACGATCTGTTCGCCGGTACGGTGGTGGGTTTCCTTGCGTCGGCAGCGTTGGTGGTGTCGGTGGCGTTACCGGTACATCCGGCGCCGCAGCGCCGCGGCATTTACGAGCGCACCACGCGCGGCCTTCGCATCTACTTGGCCACGCCTCGGCTGCGTGGACTGCTGGCGATCAGCGCGGCCGTGGCGGCGGCGGGCTCCATGGTGTTTGTCAACACGGTGGTGATCGTGCAGGGAGGGTTGGGATTGACTCAGAGCGCAGTGGCCTTGGCGCTGGCCAGTTTTGGCGCAGGCTCCATGGTTGCTGCGCTCGCCCTGCCTCGGCTGCTGGAGAAGCTGCCCGATCGCACAGCCATGCTGGGGGGCATCGGTTTGATGATTGTGGGCCTGTTTGCCGGCTTCTTCATGGTGGGACACGCCTCGTTGATGGTCTTGTGGTTCGTACTCGGCCTGGGCTATTCAACTGCCCAGACGCCTTCGGGGCGTTTGTTGCGGCGCTCAGCGCAACCAGAAGACCGGCCCGCGCTGTTTGCTGCGCAGTTCGCGCTGTCGCACGCCTGCTGGTTGCTGTTCTATCCCCTGGCGGGCTGGCTGGGCACGCGCTTTGGCATGCCGGCGAGCTTTTTGGTTCTGGGTGCTGCGGCCACTTTGGCAGCCTGGGTGGCTTCGCGCGTCTGGCCTGCGCATGACCCGGACGTCATCGAACACGAGCATCCGGACTTGCCGGTTGGACATCCACACACACAGGGCGCCGCCGACGTCGGTCATCCTTTGCGTCATGCGCACGCCTTCGTGGTCGATGACCAGCACCCCCATTGGCCAAGCGTGGGCCGTTGACGTCGAAGTCGTTGACCAGAATCATGCCGCTTCTATGAAGGTCTTCCTCAGCAGATGGAAGATCGAAGTCCGCACCTTGGCACAGGAGGGCTTGGCCGTTCTGCTCACAACGCACGATCCGAATCAGTCACTTCGGTGTGCGGATCGGGCGCTGATAATACGCGAGGGCACGGTAATGTCACAAGGACCTGTGCGGGATGTGGTGACTGCGGACTCTTTGCGCGCGCTGTACGGTGCGGAAGTGCTGCAGGTCGCTTCTGACGGAGGGCAACCTGCGGTGTTTTTACCTTGGATTGACGTTTTGCAAGGTCAGCAGCAATCCTGAAACCGGACGCATGAATCTACGCGCTAACCTGTGGCGGGGCTCTCCTAAGGGAGTAGCAAGGGCCTTGAGAATTCATCATCCAAAGTCGGCAATCGCTGGCATTGGAGCCACTCAGGATACGGCTTCTCCTGCCGCAGTTGGCCATCTCCGGGTGGGTGTTTGGGTCGCTGCAAACCCGATGGATTCCAACGTTGAGCCTGTCCTCATCAGTGCGATGTAGCTCTGCGTGTCTGGCTCAACAGATCCAGTTCGCTGCGGAGCCAGGCCACGGCGCGTACACCGAGGCAAACCGGGCTGGGAAACTGTTGTTGGGCCATGAGCCTGTAGATCGTGGATCGACCCAAGCCTGTCATCTGCATGACGGAGGTGATGCGCAGGAACACGGCCGGTACGAGTGCTGTTCCGCTGCGCTCTAAATCTGCGCTTGGACGGGCTATTTTCCTGACCGCGCGCACACCAATGACCACAGCTGACATGTGCTCCTGGCGCCTGTGTGATCAACACCGTTTTGCCGGCGCGACGTGACACCCTGCGCGTTGATGCACGAAATCGACCCCTATTCGCCGCAGTGAGGATTTGTGCGTCCCGGCGTGCCGCCGTCGGGCTCTGCGGGCTGCGCCCCGCGCCCTGTCCCGGGTCGCGTCCATGCGGCTTCGATCCCTGACGCCTCCGGCCGTCGGTGGGCCCCCCGGCCTGCGCGCTGCGCTTGCCTGTTTCGCGCCTGCTTGTGTGGTGGGGGCTTGGCTTGCTGTTCCCTTCATCCTTGCACACCGTTCTCGCCGTCAAGGTCTGCGCGCACGGTGTGCGCTGGCGGCCGTGCGGCCGTCTTCGAACCTTTGACCGCTGCGCTGCGGCGTGCCGTCTTCGGTCTCGGGCAATCCCGCCCTAGTCCCTGGAGTTGGTCATGCAGCACGATCTGTTCTCTTCACTGGATTCCTTTCAGGCAATCTCTGTTGTCGCTTCATCTTTGCTGGTGCGCGATGTCGCGGGCCAGTACCGCCCGGCCGAGGCCGACGAGGTGCTGCTGGCGGCTCAGCAGCTGCTGGCCGCACAGGTGCGTGGCAGCGAAGTGATGTCTTCACCCGCCGTGGTCAAGGACTTCCTGCGCACCCGACTCGGCTCCCTCCCGCACGAGGTCTTTGCGGTGGTGCACCTGGATGCGCAAAACCGTGTGCTCGACTATGTGGAGATGTTCCGCGGCACGGTGAGCCAGACCTCGGTCTATCCGCGCGAAGTGGTGCGCGATGCGCTGCTGCGCAACAGCTCGGCGCTGCTGCTGGTGCACAACCACCCTTCGGGCCTGGCCGACCCGTCACGGGCCGACGAGGTTCTGACGCAGACGCTCAAGCAGGCGGCGGCCTTGATCGATGTGCGGGTGCTGGACCACTTCATCGTGGCGGGCAGCGCGGTGCAGTCGATGGCCGAGCGCGGCCTCGTATGACCTTTGGGCCTTCGGGCCCTTTTTTCTTTTGGGCTCAAGTGATCGCAGCGGCTCGAACGCCGCGCCAGTCGCTGCCCAATGGTCAGCTTGGTGTCACGCCGTCCGCAGAGCCGCCGCTGCTCGGTTCATCCGGCCGCCTTCACGTTGCTGCGGCGCCCGAAGAGGTGAGGGCAGCGCGTGCGCCAAAGAGCCCACCGCAATCCCCCCACAAG
>QBMB01000010.1:0-5277 GCA_003241965.1 Burkholderiales bacterium
AAGCGCCCGAGGCCAGCGTCTGTGCGGGTGTGGCGTCTTTGCCGAGGCTTTTGTTGCCATCGGTCAGCCACTGGCCAGCGGCGTGCAAGCGCAAAAACTGCTGAAGCATCTGCTGGCCGTTGATCACGGGTTGCCAGAGCAGCAGGTGGGTAGGGTGGGACAGGCGGGCCGCCAGCGCGGTGGCGAGCAAGGTACCGCCGCGCATGCCCCACAGCCAGCGGGGTCCCGGCGCGTGTTCGGCCAGCCAGTGGTGGGCGAGTTGAGCGTCTTCCAGCCAGGCGTCCCAGGTGGTGTCGGCAAACTCACCTTCGCTGTCGCCGCAGCCCTTCAGATCGATCTGCAGCACCGCAAATCCGGCCTGCGCCAGAGCGCGGGCCTGCTGGGCCACCACGCGCCGGGTGGTGTTGAGCTCTTCGGCGAACGGATGCAGGTAGAGCACGCTGCCCTGGCGGCGGAGCCCTTGCGCCGGGTGAAACAGGCAGAAGCGTTGCCCGGTGGGCGTGGGCAAGAAAAACGCCTGAGGCAGGCCGGCGCGCCCGGCTTCGTTCATGCGCCGCTGCCGGCCAGGGTTTGTTCGACCAGCTCGGTGAGGCTGCCGACGGTGGCGAACACCGCGCCGTTGAGCTCGTCGTCTTGAAATGCGATGCCGAAGTGGTTCTCCAGGCCGGTGATGAGCGCGAGCACGGCCATGGAGTCGAGTTCGGGCAGGGCGCCGAGCAGTGGAGTGGTTCGCTCGAAGGCGAGTGCGCGGCCTTGCAGACTGAGGGATTCGTCGAGCACGCGCAGGACTTGTTCGGAAACGTTCATGGGGCGGGACCTGGTGGGCTGTCGGCGGGAAGCGAGGCTGCCACGGATTCTAGAGAAGGTGGGGTGCGAGCGACCGGGAGGGCGCATCACCATCGCTTAACATGCGCCGCATGCCCCACGCGCCGCCTGTCAGCCCCAGTCTGGCCCTTGTTTTGCCCCCCGTTCTGCTGCACGAGCTGCCGGCCCGGGCGGCGGTTTTGTGGCCGGCGCAGCGCGCCCTGACGGCGGGCGACCAGCACACCACCTACACCGAACTGCAGGCCCAGGTGAACGCCCTGGCCGCCGGTTTGCTGAGCCTTCAACTGGACCGTGGCGAGCGGGTGGCTGTGTTTCTGGAAAAACGGGTGGAAGCGGTGGTGGCCAGCTTTGGCGTGACCGCTGCCGGGGGTGTGCTGGTGCCGGTGAATCCCTTGCTCAAGCCGGCGCAGGTGGCGCACATCCTGCAGGACTCGGGCGCGCAGGTGTTGGTGACGTCGGCTTCGCGTGCGGCGCAACTGACGGCGGTGCTGGCCGAGTGCCCTGCGCTGCGCCACGTGGTGCTGTGCGATGGCATGGCCTCAACAGGCTTGGGGCCTGTGCAGCCGCACGCCTGGGCCGATGTGCTGCAGGCGCCTGCAACAAGCCTGCCCGCCGTGCTGGAAACCGACGTGGCCGCCATCTTCTACACCTCGGGCAGCACCGGGCGGCCCAAGGGTGTGGTGCTGTCGCACCGCAACCTGGTGGCCGGCGCCGGCAGTGTGGCGGGCTACCTGGAAAACACCACGGCAGACACCTTGCTCGCGGCGTTGCCGCTGTCGTTCGACGCGGGTTTCAGCCAGCTGACCACAGCGTTTCTGGTGGGCGCGCGCGTGGTCTTGCTCAACTACCTGCTGCCGCGCGACGTGTTGCAGGCCATGGCCCGGGAGCAGGTGACGGGACTCACAGCGGTGCCGCCGCTGTACATGCAGCTGGCTGCGCTGGACTGGCCGGCCGAGGCCACGCGGTCCCTGCGCTACTGGGCCAACACCGGCGGGCGCATGCCGCGTGCCACGCTGGAGCGTTTGCGCGAGCGGGCTCCGCAGGCAGCGCCCTATCTGATGTACGGACTCACCGAAGCCTTCCGCTCCACCTTCCTGCCGCCCTCACAGGTGGACATGCGGCCCGACTCGATCGGCCGCGCGATCCCGAACGTGGAGATTCTGGTGCTGCGAGATGACGGCACCGCGTGTGACGCGGATGAACCCGGCGAACTGGTGCACCGCGGGCCGCTGGTGGCCCTGGGGTACTGGAACCGCCCGGAAGAAACAGCGCTGCGATTTCGGGCCTTGCCCGGTGCGTTGGTGGCTGGGCGCCAGGGCGTTGCGGCCGCCGAGTTGGCGGTGTATTCGGGCGACACGGTGCGGCGTGACGCCGAAGGGTTTTTGTACTTCGTTGGCCGGCGTGACGAGATGATCAAGACCTCGGGCTACCGCGTGAGCCCGACCGAGGTGGAAGAGGCGGTGTACGCGAGTGGGCTGGTGCGCGAGGTGCTGGCCGTGGGTGTGGCGCACGAAACGCTCGGGCAGGTGATCCATGTGGCGGCGGTGGCCGCCGACTTGGCCAACACCGACACCTTGCTGGCGCACTGCCGTGCCCAACTGCCCGGCTACATGGTGCCGGTGGCCGTGCACTGGTCCACCGAACCCCTGCCGCGCAATCCGAACGGCAAGCTGGACCGGCCCCGCTGGAAGGCCGACTGGCAACGCGACAACGAACAAGGCAAGACATGAGCGAGAACGCGACTATCCGGGGTGAGCTGTGCTGGGGCGGTGTGCCACTGACGCAACTGGCCGAGCGTGTGGGGCAAACGCCGTTTTACGCGTACGACCGGGCCCGGCTGGCGGCACGGGTGGCCGCGGTGCGCGCGGCCCTGCCTGGCGGCATCGGTCTGCACTATGCGGTGAAGGCCAACCCCATGCCGGCGCTGGTGGGCTTCATGCGGGGTCTGGTGGACGGGCTGGATGTGGCTTCGGCCGGCGAGATGGCGGTGGCGCTGGACGCCGGCGCCAACCCGCTGCACGTGAGTTTTGCCGGCCCTGGCAAGCGCGATGTGGAGCTGGTGCAGGCCGTGGCCTCGGGCGTGTTGGTGAACATCGAGTCGATGCGCGAAGTGGGTCTGCTGGCGAGCGCCTGCGAACGCCTGGGGTTGCCGGCGCGAGTGGCCGTGCGGATCAACCCGGACTTCGAGATCCGGGGCGCCGGCATGCGCATGGGCGGCGGCGCCAAACCCTTTGGCGTGGACACGGAGCAGGTGCCTGCGGTGCTCAAGGCGATCGGCCACGCTGGCTTGCAATTTGAAGGTTTTCACCTGTACCCCGGTTCGCAGAACCTCAAGGGTGCGCTGATTGCCCAGGGGCTGCTGCAGAGCCACGAACTCGTGCTGCGCCTGGCGGACGATGCGCCGACTCCGGTGAAACACGTGAACCTGGGGGGCGGTTGGGGCATTCCTTATTTCCCCGGTGAGCAGGCGCTGGACCTGGCGCCGGTGAGCGATGCGTTGGCGGCCATCCAGCAGCGCATGGCCAGCGAACTGCCCGGTGCGCAAGCTGTGCTGGAGCTGGGGCGCTACCTGGTGGGCGAGGCGGGCATTTACGTGGCCCGTGTGCTCGACCGCAAGCTTTCGCGGGGCCAGGTGTTTCTGGTCACCGACGGCGGCATGCACCACCACCTGGCGGCGTCGGGCAACTTTGGTCAGGTGATCCGGCGCAATTACCCGGTGGTGATCGGCAACCGCATGGACACCGTGGCGCGCGAAGTGGCGTCGGTGGTGGGCCCGTTGTGCACGCCGCTGGACGTGTTGGCCGAGCGCACGGAGCTGGCCCCGTCAGAGCCCGGCGATCTGGTGGTGGTGTTCCAGTCGGGCGCCTACGGGCCCAGCGCCAGCCCGCAGGCGTTTCTGGGCCATCCGCGTTGCGCGGAAGTGCTGGTCTGACCGGCTCGATGGATCTGGCGTCGGGTGCCTGGGGTCGCAGCCGGGCGGTGCTGCTCGCTGTTGTGGCTGGCGTGTGTGTGGTGGCAGCCCTCGGGCTGGCGGGCCTTCACCCGGTGGCGCCCGTTGCGTTGTCGCTTGGCCTGCTGGTCGTGACACTGGCGGTGGGCTGGCGGCCGCAGCTCGTGTGGTTCCTGCTGCCGGCGTTGTTGCCGGTGATGAACTTTTCGTCGTGGACCGGCTGGTGGCTCATCGACGAGTCGGACCTGCTGGCGCTGGCCTGCCTGGCAGGCGGCTACGCCCGATGGGCGATGGACCAGCGCGCAGGGCAGGTTGCGCCGCCCCGGCTGGGCGGTTTTGTGGCGCTGTGGTGGCTGCTCGCGGCCAGCCTGACCTGGGGTGTTTGGCAGGGCCTGAACGACGCTGGATTTTCATGGGCGGGCGCGCAGGCGGCCCTGTACGCCGGGTACGACAGTTCGTGGAACACCCTGCGCGTGGCCAAGAGCCTGTTGTGGGCCTTGTTGCTGGGCGGTTTGTTGCGCTCACCCGCCGCCGTGCAGGCGCCCGCGGCCTGGGTGGCGCGCGGCATGGTCGCCGGGTTGTGTCTGGTGTGTGCTGCGGCCTTGTGGGAGCGTGGGGTCTACGCCGGCCTGCTGGACTTCAGCCTGCCTTACCGCTCCAGCGCCTGGTTCTGGGAAATGCACGTGGGAGGCGGTGCGATCGACGCGTACCTGGCCATGGCCGTGCCGTTCGCCTTCTGGGCCGTGTGGACGGCGCCCACCGCGTGGCGCTGGACCGCCGCCAATGTGCTGCTGGCGGTGTCGGTCTACACCCTGCTCACCACTTTTTCGCGCGGCGTGTATCTGGCTGTGCTGATCTCGTTGCTGTGGATGGCGGTGAGTGCATGGCGCCTGAAACTGCGGCCCGCCGCGGGCGCTCAGTGGGGCCGGCGCACGCTCGCCAGCATGTTGCTGGTGCTGGGGCTGGAGGCGGCGTTGGTGTTTGGCGGTGGCTCGTTCATGGCCGATCGCCTGGGTCGCTCCGAGGTGGACATGGTGGGGCGCCTCACGCATTGGCGCTCGGGCCTGGACCTGCTCAAGACACCCGCCGATTGGGCCACCGGTCTGGGCTTGGGCCGTTTTCCGGCGCATTACAGCCGGGCAGTGGAGGGCGGCGGTTACCCCGGACAAGCCACCTGGCAGCGCAACCCGTCGGGTGGGGCGCACGCAGTGCTCTCGGGGCCTGCTGAGGACAACCGGGTGGGTTTGTTTGCCCTTACCCAGCGGGTTGAGATCGCCGCCGGCGACCACCGCGTGCGCTTGCGTGCACACAGCGCCGAGCCTGCGGATCTGGTGGTGAGCGTGTGCGAGCGGCACCTGCTGCACGAGTTTCGCTGCCAGTGGCAATGGATCGCGGTGGCGGGATCGTCGCAAGCCAGTGGCGAGGCCGTCGAGGTCACGCTGGAGGGCGACACGTTTGACGAGGGGGGGCCACGGGAACGATTGCGCCAAGGTGTGCTGGCC
>QBMB01000010.1:5287-66703 GCA_003241965.1 Burkholderiales bacterium
GCCGGTTCGACGATTCGACTGGACAGCGTCGAATTGTTCAACGGGGTTGACCAACAGGTGCTTCGGAACACCGCCTTCACCGCCGGGCTGCAGCACTGGTTCCCGATGGCCCTGGGCCAGTTTCAACCCTGGCATACCGACAACCTTTACCTCGATGTGTTGATCGAGCGTGGCGTGGTGGGGCTGATGGTTCTCGCCATGTGGGCTGTCTGGGCAGGTGCCGGCTTGTGGCGCGGCCGGCGCAGTGCCGATGCGCTGGCCTGGGTGCTGGCGGGCTCGATCGTCGGCATGTTGAGCCTGGGCGCCGTGATCAGTGTCACGGAAGTGCCCCGCGTCGCTTTGATACTGGTCATTTTGTTGTGGTCAAGCGGTGCGATTCGTGGACAAATAGAGGACGTTTCACGGTGTAACCGGTTGTAGTCATTTGCATTACGCTGTAAGGTTGTCGACGTCGTGAGTCAAGTTGCAACGGCCTGATTCAAAAATACACATGGACTCCAGTTTTGATCAAGATTTTTAACCACTATTTCCACCGGCGAACGGTGCTCCAGGTCATGTTGGACATGGGCTTGGTGGTGGGTGCGTTGATCGTGGCGATGTTCGTCCAGTCCAACTCAACCGTGCTCAGCGCCTCTGTGGTGACCGAAGGATTGGGCCGCGGCATCCTCATGGCGATGGGCATGCTGGCTGTGAATTCCGCCCTGGGTTTCTACGAACGAAGCCGCAGCAAGACCAGCGGCCAGATGCGCGCCCGCGCTGTGTTGTCTTTTGTACTGTCCGGACTCATCGCCGTGGGTGTCTTGTGGTTCCTGCCGCTGGAAAATTCTTACGATGCCAAATGGGTTGCATTGGTGGTTCTCGGCACCACCGGCTTCATGCTCACGCACCGTGTGTTGGTCGGCGAGATGCTGCCGAAATCGCTGACGCGGCGAAAGGTGCTGGTGTATGGCACCGGTGAGCGCGCCCAGATGGTGGGCAAGTCGCTGATGCACGCCAGTGCCAACGTGGAACTGGTCGGCTACTACGCCAGTCCCAACGAAACCGACCACAAGGTGACTTCGTGGGCCACGCTGGGGCCTGGGGAGCGGCTCAACGATCTGGTGAAGCGCACCGGCGTGGACGAGATCGTGGTGGCCCTGACCGAGCGGCGCGGCGGCAGCATGCCCATGCGTGAACTGCTTGACTGCAAGCTGCAGGGTGTGCGTGTGTCCGACATCGCCACCTATTTTGAACAGAACCTGGGTCAGATCCGCCTGGAGTCGGCGTCGGCCGGGTGGCTGATCTTCGGTGAAGGTTTCAACCAGGGTTTTGTGCGCACCACGGTCAAGCGCCTGTTCGACATTGCCGGCGCTGTGGTGTTGATTCTGGTGTCATTGCCGATCATGGTCATCACCGCCCTGATCATCAAGCTGGAGAGCGCCGGCCCGATCCTGTACCGGCAGGAACGCGTGGGGCTCAACAGCAAGACCTTCAACGTGGTGAAATTCCGCAGCATGCGAACCGATGCCGAAAAAGACGGCGTGCCGCGTTGGGCTTCGGCGTCCGACAGCCGCGTCACGCGGGTGGGACGCATCATCCGCAAGCTGCGCATTGACGAGTTGCCGCAGTTGTTCGGCGTGCTCGCGGGGCACATGAGCCTGGTGGGGCCACGGCCCGAGCGGCCTTACTTCGTTGATCAACTCACGCAGGACATTCCGTTCTACGCGGTGCGCCACAGCGTCAAGCCGGGCGTGACCGGGTGGGCTCAGGTCAGCTACCAGTACGGCGCCTCGCGCGAAGACACGGTGGAAAAGCTCCAGTACGACCTGTACTACGTCAAGAACCACTCGCTCTTCCTGGATCTGGTGATCCTGTTCGAGACGATTGGTGTGGTGTTGACGGGCAAAGGTGCCCAGTAAGGCGCTCATGCTCCCGGCGGCAGGGCAATCCGCATGATCGGTGCATACAACACGTTGATGGCCTGGGGCTTTGGTGCTGCAAGCTTGGCCTATGCCGCGCTGGCCTTGCTCGTGGCTCGGCAGGGTTACTTCCGCTCCCCGGTCAACCGCCCGGGCCTGGCCATCTTGCTGGCGGCCTTGCTCACCACCACCTGGGCCGGCCTGAGCCTGCTGGCGCAATCTGTGCCGGTTTTGTGGTTGTGGGCCAGCGTGGCCGATGTCTGCCGCTACGCGGCCTGGTTCGCTTTTGTGGTCTATCTCTTTCGCGCCAGCGCGGAGCAAGGCCGTTCGCCAGAGACGGCCCATTGGATGGTGCCCATGGCGGTGGCCTTGCCGGTGCTCAGCCTGCTGAGTCTGCTGGGCTCGGCGATCTGGCTGCAGCCTGCCAGCGGCGCACCGGTGGGCTTGTTCCTCACCATGATGTTGCTGTCCGTGCTTGGGCTGGTGCTGGTGGAGCAGCTGTTTCGCAACCTGCCTGAAGACGCGCTGTGGAGTGCCAAACCGATCTGCCTCGGCCTGGCAGGCACCTTCCTGTTTGACCTCTACCTGTACTCGCAAGCCGTGCTGTTCAACGGCATCGACCAGGACGCCTGGAACATCCGGGGCATCGTGCACGCTGCCTTGATGCCGCTGTTGCTGCTCTCCACCACCCGCCACCGCAACTGGATCGCCAAGATTCGAATTTCGCGCAAGGTGGTGTTTCACTCGGCCACTTTGCTTATGGCCGGTGGCTACCTGATGTTCATTGCCGGCGTGGGCTACTACGTGCGTTACTTCGGCAGCGACTGGGGTCGCGCCCTGCAGCTTGCGCTGGTGTTTCTGGCACTGGTGTTTCTCATCTCTCTGGCGTTGTCGCGCTCGTTTCGCGCGCGCTTGCGGGTGCTGCTGGGCAAACACTTTTTCAGCTACCGCTACGACTACCGCGAGGAGTGGCTCAAGTTCACGCAGACCCTCTCGTCGCAGAGCGCGCCCGGGGAAACCGGTCTGAACGTGATCCGGGGCCTGGCCGAGATGCTGGAGAGCCCGGCGGGCATGTTGTGGCTGCGCCGGCCAGACGAAAAGATGTACCGCCAGGTGGCGCGCTGGAACCTGCCGCAGATCTCCCAAACCGAGCCGGTTGATTCGGCCTTGCTGGCCTTTATGCAGCGCTCGGGCTGGGTGGTCAATCTGGAGGAGTACCGCAACGCTCCCGAGCGCTACGACAACCTGACCCTGCCCGACTGGCTGCAGGGTCAGCCCCAGGCGTGGCTGCTGGTGCCCCTGTGGCTGGGCCAGGACCTGCTGGGTTTTGTGGTGCTCGGCAGCCCGCGAACACGCATGGACGTGAACTGGGAGGTCACGGATCTGCTCAAGACGGCGGGGCGCCAGGCCGCCAGCTTTCTGGCGCAGATGCAGTCCACCGAAGCCTTGCTGGAGGCCCGAAAATTCGAGGCGTTCAGCCGCATGTCTGCCTTTGTGGTGCACGACCTCAAGAACATCGTGACGCAGCTCTCGCTGATGGTGAAAAACGCCAAGCGCCTGAGCCACAACCCCGAGTTTCAGGCCGACATGCTGATGACGGTGGAGAATTCGCTGGAGCGCATGCGCCAGCTCATGCTGCAGCTGCGCGAGGGTGCTGCGCCCGGCGGCGCGGCGGTGGGTGTCGATCTGGGGCAGGTGGCGCAGGGCCTGGCCGACAGTGTGGCCCGGCGCGGGCGCGAACTCGAGCTGGACATCCAGCCCCGTGTGGCCACGCGAGGTCATGAAGAGCGGCTGGAGCGGGTCATGGGGCATCTGGTCAACAACGCCCTGGACGCCACCGAATCACCCCAACGCGTGTGGCTCAAGATTGATCGTTTTGGCAGCCACGCCCGGGTTGAAGTCGGGGACAATGGCATGGGAATGTCGGAGAGTTTTGTGCAGGAACGGCTGTTCAAACCGTTCCAGACCACCAAGGAAGCCGGCATGGGCATCGGCGCCTACGAGAGTTTTCAATACGTCCAGGAGCTGGGCGGCAAGGTCAGCGTGGACAGCAAGGAGGGCGCCGGCACGGTGGTCACGCTCCTGTTGCCGCTGATTGAGTCGTTTCATGAATCCGATTGGCACCAAATGGGAGAGGCATGAGCGCAGACAAAGGCCCGCAGCTGTTGATCGTCGAAGACGATCTGGCGCTGCAAAAACAGATCAAGTGGTCGCTGGACCAGTTTGCATCGATCACGGCAGACGACCGCGAAAGTGCGCTCGTGCAGGTGCGCCGCCACGCGCCTGCGGTGGTGACGATGGATCTGGGTCTGCCGCCCGATGCCGACGGCACAGAGGAGGGTTTCCGGTTGTTGGAGCAGATCGTCATCGCTGCGCCCGACACCAAGGTGATCGTGCTGACCGGGCAGAACGGACAAGTGAACGCGCTGCGGGCGATCGCCATGGGCGCCTACGATTTTCTGGCCAAACCCTTCGAGCCTGAAATGCTCAACCTGACGGTGGAGCGTGCTTTCCGGCTGCATGAGCTGCAAACCGAAAACGCACGCCTGCAGTCCATGCGCCAGCCCGACACCCTGGCCGGTCTGATCACCCGCGACCCGGACGTGTTGCGGGTGTGCCGCACCATCGAGAAGGTGGCCAACACCGGCGCCACCGTGATGCTGCTGGGCGAGAGCGGCACCGGCAAGGAAGTGCTGGCGCGCGGCCTGCACCAGTCGTCCAACCGCAGGGCAGGCCGTTTTGTTGCCATCAACTGCGCGGCGATTCCGGAGAACCTGCTGGAGAGTGAACTCTTCGGCTACGAAAAAGGATCGTTCACCGGCGCGGCCAAGACCACGCTGGGCAAGATCGAAACCGCCAACGGCGGCACGCTCATGCTCGACGAGATCGGGGACCTGCCCATGCCGCTGCAGGCCAAGCTGCTGCGTTTCCTGCAGGAGCGGGTGATCGAGCGGGTGGGTGGCCGCCAGGAGATTCCGGTGGACGTGCGCATCGTGTGCGCCACCCACCAGGACCTGAAACAACTCACCACCGAAGGCCGCTTCCGCGAGGACTTGTACTACCGCCTTGCCGAGATCGTGGTGAACATTCCGCCGCTGCGCTCGCGCGTGGGTGACGCCGCTTTGCTGGCCCATGCATTCACCAAACGGTTTGCCCACGAACAAAACCGGCGCAACCTGTCGCTGTCGGAAGACGCCCTCAGGGCGATCGAGGCGCACAACTGGCCGGGCAACATCCGCGAGCTTGAAAACTGCATCAAGCGCGCCACCATCATGGCCGACGGCAGCCAGGTCACCGCCGACGACCTGGGGCTGAGCGCACCGGCCGGTGAACAGGCCGACACCTCGCTGGACCTGCGAACGGTGCGTGACGAAGCAGAGAAGAAGGCCGTGATCGCCGCTCTGGCCCGATCCAACGGGAACGTGCTGAAGGCGGCCGAACTGCTGGGGGTGAGCCGGCCCACCCTCTACGACCTGATGCACCGACTCGGTTTGAAATGACATTGCGCCCACACAAGAGGAGCTCACCATGAAACAACCCACCTTCACCTGGCGCACCGCGCCCGTCGCCCTGGCCATGGCCTTGGTGCTCACGGCCTGTTCTGGCAGCGACCCCCAGAAAATGGTGGAATCCGCGCGCCAGTACCTCGACAAAAAGGACAACGCCGCGGCCATCATCCAGCTCAAGAACGCCTTGCAGGAAAAGCCCGATCTGGCGGAGGCCCGGTTTCTGCTGGGCAAGGCTTTGCTTTTGAGCGGTGACCCCGTGGGGGCACAAACCGAACTGCAAAAGTCGCTCGATCTGGGCTACGCGCCCGACGAGGCCACCCCGCTGCTGGCGCGCAGCCGGCTGGCGCAAGGGCAGTTCCGTGAAGTGTCCAGCGACTACAGCAAGGTTCAGCTGACCACGCCGGAGTCCAATGCGACCCTCAAGACGCTGGTGGCGGTGGCCTGGCGTCAGCAAGGCAACCAGGCGGCGTACCAGTCCAGCCTTCAGGAAGCCTTGAGTGCCAAGCCCGATCACGAGCCGGCTTTGATCGAGCAGTCCCGTTTCAAGGCAGCGCAGCGCGACTTTGATGGCGCGCTGGCGGTGCTGTCGGGCTTGTTGGGCAAGTCACCGAAAAACGAAGACGCGCTGAAGTTGCGCGCCGACATCCTGCTGTACGGCAAGAACCAGCCCGACCAGGCGTTGGCGGCCTACCGCGAGTCGGTGGCCGCACGGGCCAATTTCCAGGAAGGTCAGGGCGGCGTCATTCGTGTGCTCCTGAGCCAGGGCAAGCTGGACGAAGCTGCCCAGGAAATCGAGGCCCTGAAGAAGTTCGCTGCAGGCTATCCCCAGACGCTGACCCTGCAGGCGCAGCTGGCACTGCAAAAAAACGAACTGCCCGCCGCCCGCGAGCACGCGCAGCAGCTGCTCAAACTCACCCCCGGCAACCCCACCGCGCTGGAGCTGGCGGGCACGATCGAATTCCAGCTCAATTCCATGGTGCAGGCCGAGGCCTTGCTCACGCGAGCCGTGCAAGCCGCGCCCCAACTGCGCGTTGCCCGGCGTACCCTGGTGCTGACCTACCTGCGAACCGGCCAGGTGGACCGAGCCATCGCGGCACTGCCAGCCGACATTGCCACCAACGACTCCGACCCGGCCATCTTGTCGGTGGCGGGACAGGCCCATATGGTCAAGGGCGACGTGGAGCTGGCCCAGCAATTCTTCACGCGGGCATCCCGGCTCGATCCCACCGATCCCACCAAACGAACCACGCTGGCGCTCAGTCAGTTGATGACTGGCAAGGGTGACGTTGCGCTGGACGAGCTGCAGGACATTGCCGCCTCCGACACTGGGGTGGTGGCCGACATGGCACTGATCAATGCCCACATGCGCCGCCGCGAGGTGGACAAGGCCTTGGTGGCGATCGACGCGCTGGAGAAGAAGCGCGCCAACGACCCGCTGCCTCACCAGTTGCGCGGGCGCGCACTGCTGCAACGCAACGACCGTGTGGCTGCACGCAAGTCGTTCGAGCAGGCCTTGAAGATCGATCCCGCCTACTTCGCCGCAACCGCTGCTTTGGCGGCCCTGGACGTGGTGGATCGCAAACCGCAAGATGCCCAGCAGCGCCTGGAGGCCCTGCTCAAAACCAACCCCGCCAACCCCCAGGCCCTGATGGCCCTGGCCGAGATCAAGGCGGGCACTGGAGCCCCCAAGCAGGAAGTCATCGACCTGATCCAGAAAGCCGTGGACGCCGCCCCGACCGACAAGACACCGCGCTTGATGTTGGTCGAGTACCACCTGCGACAGAACGAGGCGAAGTTGGCCTTGACCGCAGCCCAGACCGCCAACGTGGCCCTGCCCGATGTGCCCGAGCTGGTGGATGCGCTGGGTCGGGCCCAGGCGGCCAGCGGTGAGAACAACCAGGCCATGAGCAGCTTCAACAAGCTGGTGGGCCTGATGCCCAAGTCACCCCTGCCGCATCTGCGCATGGCCACTGTGCACGTGGTGGGCAAGGACAACCCGGCGGCCATCCAGAGCCTGCGAAAGGCGCTTGAGATGCAGCCCGATCTGCTGGTTGCCCAGCGCAGCCTGGCCGACCTGTACGTCAAGGACGGCAAAACCGCCGATGCATTGGCGATCAGCAAGACGGTGCAGACCCAGCGACCCAAGGAAAGTACGGGGCATCTGCTGGAGGGGGACATCCAGTCGGTCTCCAAAAACTGGGGTGGCGCCGCTTCGGCTTACCAGGCCGGATTGAAAGTGGCACCGGGTCCTGAACTCGTCATCAAGTTGCACACCGCACTCACACAAGGTGGCAAGGCGGCAGACGCCCAACGCGTGACCACCGAATGGCAACGCACGAATCCCAACGACGCTGCCGTGCTGCTGTATATGGGTGACCGTGCCATTGCAGCCAACCAGCTGAACGACGCGCAGCGTTACTACGACCGCGTCATCGCCCTGCAGCCCAACAATGCGCTGGCCTTGAACAACATGGCCTGGGTGGCCGGCAAGCTGGGTCGAGCCGATGCGGTGGCGCTGGCTGAAAAAGCCAACGAGGTGTCGCCGAACCAGCCCGCCTTCATGGACACGCTGGCGCTGCTGCTGTCGGAGAAAAACGAGCATGCCCGCGCCGTGGCCATGCAGAAAAAAGTGGTTGAACTTCAGCCCAATGCGCCCTTGTTCAAGCTCAACCTGGCCAAAATTCACATCAAGGCGGGTGACAAGGCTGCGGCCAAGCCGCTGCTGGATGAGCTGGCTGCCCTGGGCGACAAGTTTGGCGGGCAGGCGGAAGTCACCCAACTCAAGGGCGCGCTGTGAGGAAAATGCGTCGGCTTTTTTTACACGCCCAGCGCCCTGATGGCGAGCGGAACGCGGGCCGTTCAATTTGGTCCAACAAATCAATGACTTGTAAGCACCTGTTTATTTCGGCAGGATTCTTGCTTACAGGTGTGAAAACCACCCTGACGCTCGACCACACAAGTCTCGACCGCTCGAATCCGCGAAACAGACTGACACCCCGGGAAGCAGGAAGCCTCACATGAACGACAAGATCACGCCCCCATCCAACGCTCAGGAGCCGACGGCGCCCGCAGAGGCCGCAGGGTTGAGCCGCCGCCGCCTGGTGCGAGCCGGTCTTGCCGCCGCGCCGGTGTTGGCCGCCTTGCACAGCAACACCGTGCTGGCCGGTGGCTCCGGCGGCTACGGCCAAGGCTGCATCCGTCCGTCCACGTTCTCTTCCCTGAAGGCCGCCAACTGGAAGATCAGCCAGGGGCGGGACATCAAGAACAATTTTGTCTGCCGCCCGCACTCGCACTGGAAAGACAACTTTCCACGCAAGTTCAAGGATGTGAAATTCCTCTCCAACGATACGGGGTGCAACCGCGATGCGAGGAACAACGAAGGCAAAAAGTCCTTCAAGGACCTGAAGATGCGCGAAGTTCTTGACCTGCGGGGCGGCGACGCAGACTCCATGCTGGCGCGTTGTGTGGTGTCCGCCTTCCTGTCAGCCGATGCAGCGGGCGCCGGCTCGGACAACGTATGGCTCACCAAGGAGCAGTGCCGCCAGATCTGGAACGGTCGGGGCATCTGGAAGCCGTTCGCCGGGGCCACCTGGACGCTGGATCAAACGCTGAACTACTTTGAGGTCGTCTTCGGCACCAGTGCGTTGTGAGTGTTGCCTTGGCAACCGGCCGCTTTGTGTTCCTGCGGCCTGATGATGTCGTCTGTCACGTTTTCTCCGATGGCGTGGTGGTGTACGACGAGGCCGATGGCAGCGTGCAGGCCCTGAGCCCGGTGGCAGGAGAAGCACTGCTTGTTTGCAAGAGCGCGGGCACCATCGGGGTTGCAGAGCTGGCCGCACGGCTGGAGTTGGACCAACCCTCGCGGGAGGAGTTGGACAGTGTCTCTGCCTTGCTGGGACAGTTTGAGTCCATGGGCTTTCTGGAACACACTGCTGCGTGAGCCCCATCCAGACCCTTTCCACGCTGTCACTGGCAGAGTTGACCGAGGAGTTGGCAAATGGCGGAGTTTTTCTCAGCGTGCCTCCATTCGTGATGCACATCGCCAGTCCGATACCCGTGGTGGCGCAGGGGCTGCATGCGCTTTATGGCCGGCACGAGCTCCTTCGCAACGGCGCCCGGTTCACGGACTTCCACGTCGCCGTCAAATCCGAGACGCGCCTGTTCAAGCGCGTTTGTGTGTTCGAGATGGATGGGTTTCAACCTTTTACGCCGCTGGCCTATGGCGAAGCTTTCGCTTTTCTGGAATGGGGCATGAACTGGTGTGTCACCAGCCATTGCCACAACTGGCTCACCATCCATTCGGCTGTGCTTGAGAAAAACGGGCGGGCGGTGCTTCTGCCGGCGCCACCCGGTTCGGGCAAGAGCACGCTGTGTGCAGCACTCATGCTGCACGGCTGGCGCCTGCTGTCCGATGAAATGGCCTTGCTGGATCCCGCGACTGGGCTGGTGACGCCCGCGCCCAGGCCGGTGAGCCTGAAGAACGAGTCCATCGAGGTCATTCGCAAGCGGGCACCCGGCGCCGGTTTCGGCCCCCTCGCGCACGACACCCTCAAGGGCAACGTGTCTCACATGCAGGTGTCCGAGCAGAGCCTTGCGCAGGCGCATGTGCCCGCTTTGCCGGCTTGGGTGGTCTTTCCCCAATTCAAGCTCGGCGCGCCCCTGACGGTGGCGGCTCGACCCAAAGCACAAGCGCTGGTGGAACTCACTTCCAACAGCTTCAATCAGCATGTGCATGGCCGCGCCGGATTTGAAGCGCTTGCGCGACTGGTCGAACGTTGCGGGTGTCATGACCTGACCTACCAGTCGCTGGACGATGCGCTGGTCTGGTTCGATGCGCTGGAGCGTCTGCCATGAACACGTCCCCCTGCGCCGTGTTGCTGGAGGCACTTCGCAACCCGGACAGCCTGTTGGGCCTCACACCCACGGACTGGGATCTGCTCATCCGTCAGGGTCGGCGCTCCGATGTGCTGGCCCGCGTGGGAGAGAACGCGCGGCACCACGGGCTCTGGAATGTTTTGCCCGAGTCGCCCCGCAGGCACCTCGAATCGGCGATGAAACTGGCCGACCGCCAGCATGTGGAGCTGCGCCACGAGGCCCAGGCCATCGCGCGTGCGCTGCAGCCGCTGGGAGAGCCCGCTGTGTTGCTCAAGGGCGCTGCGTACACGCTGGCGGGTCTGGCAGCGGCCCGCGGGCGCATGGTGTCGGACGTGGACATCCTGGTGCCCAGGCACCGCCTGACCGAGGTGGAATCGGCCCTGATGATGGCCGGCTGGGTGCAGACGAACCGCGATGCCTACGACCAGCAGTACTACCGCAAATGGATGCACGAGCTGCCACCGCTGCGCCATGCCAAGCGCGGCTCGGTGCTCGATGTGCACCACGCCATCCTGCCGCCGACGGCGCGCCTCAAACCCGAATCGGCGCTGCTGCTGGTCGACACGGTGGCGGCGGGAGATGACGAGCGCATTCGCGTGTTGAGCCAACCCGACATGGTCCTGCACAGCGCCGCCCACCTCTTTCACGAAGGCGAACTGGAGATGGGGCTGCGGGGCGTGGTCGACCTGGACGCCTTGTTGCGCGAGTTCGGCCAAGATACAACCTTCTGGCCCGTCCTGCAGGCGCGTGCCCAGGTGCTGGACCTGGAAGGCCCGCTGTACCAGGCTTTGCGGTACACGCGTCTTTTGATGCATACCCCAGCGCCTGACGGCATGGAGGCAGAGGTGAGGCTGGCAGCGCAGCGCCGCGGCGCCGTGATGCGTCCGGCCCTGCAGGACGCCCTGTTTCTGCGCGCGCTGCTGCCCGATCACGCCACCGCTTCGGACCGCTGGACGCCGCTGGCGCGGTGGGTGCTGTACCTGCGGGGGCACTGGCTGCGCATGCCACCAGCCCTGTTGGCCTGGCACCTGCTGCGAAAACTCTTCAAGAGCCTGCAACCCGAAAGGACCACCCCATGATTCACAGCGTTTACCGTGCGTGGGGCACCGCCTGTCTGGCCCTGATGCTGGTGGCGCCTGTGCATGCCGACCTGCCCGACACCATCGTCCGCCTCAAGCCTTCGGTGGTGCTGGTGGGCACGTACAAAGCCACCGACAGTCCGCGCTTTCAGTTGCGCGGCACGGGTTTCATCATTGGCAATGGCCTGATGGTGGCAACGAACGCCCACGTGCTGCCAGCACCGGGCGGGGGGGACGCACCGGCGCTGGTGGTGCAGTTGCGGCAAGGGTCGGGTGAATGGCAGATGCGGTCGGTGACGGTGCTGGAAACCGAGCCGGCACGCGACCTGGCCCTGCTGCGCATGGAAGGGCCGCCCGGGCCCGCCATGCGCCTGGGGGACTCGAACAAGGTGCGCGAGGGGGACAACCTGGCGTTCATGGGTTTCCCGATCGGCGGGGTGCTGGGGTTCTCGGTGGTCACGCACCGGGCCACGGTGTCCAGCATCACGCCGGCAGCGCTGCCCAGCCCATCGGCCGGGCGCCTGAGCGAGATGGCCATTCGCGGACTGCGCAACGGCACCTTCAACATTTTTCAGCTGGATGCCACCGCCTACCCCGGCAACAGCGGCGGGCCGCTGTTCGACCCGGACACCGGGGACGTGGTGGGCGTGCTGAACATGGTGCTGATCAAGGGCACCCGCGAGTCGGCGCTGAGTCAGCCTTCCGGTATTTCATACGCCATTCCCGGCGTACATGTGCAGGAACTGCTGGACCGGCACCGTTGAGCCATGCAGGAGTCGAGCGCCCAACCATGAATCCGAACGCCGAACAAGTCGACGCGCTGGTCATCGGCGCCGGCGTGGTCGGCTTGGCCGTGGCGCGAGCGTTGGCCCTGGCGGGACGCGAGGTGATGGTGCTCGAGCGCGAGGCGGCCATCGGTACCGGCACCAGTTCGCGCAACAGCGAAGTCATTCACGCCGGCATCTACTACCCCACCGGCTCGCTCAAGGCCCGGCTGTGCGTGGAAGGTCGCGAAGCCTTGTATGCGTATTGCGCCGAGCGGGGCATTGCCCACCAACGCTGCGGCAAGCTGATCGTGGCCAACACGGCGTCGCAGCTGGCGGCGCTGCCCGCCATCATGGCCAAGGCCGCCCTCAACGGGGTGGACGACCTGGTGCTGCTCGATCGAACCCAGGCGCGCAAGCTGGAGCCCGAACTGGAATGCCTGGGAGCGGTGCATTCGCCGTCCACCGGCATCGTGGACAGCCATGCCCTCATGCTGGCGCTGCAGGGTGATCTGGAGCACCTCGGCGGAATGGTGGCCTGCCACAGCGGGGTGCGTGAAATGGCGGTTGCCAACGATGGCATCGAAGTGGAGTCGCTGGACGGCACCCGATTGCTGGCGCGCACGGTGGTCAACGCAGCGGGGCTGCACGCGTGTGAGCTCGCTCGCAAGATCCGTGGTCTGGACGCTCGTGGTGTGCCCAAGGCCTGGTTCGCCAAGGGCAGCTATTTCACACTCGTTGGGCGCGCACCGTTCTCCCGTCTGATCTACCCCGCGCCCGAGCCCGAGGCCCATTTGGCGGGTCTGGGCGTGCACCTCACACTGGATCTGGGCGGCCAGGCCAAGTTCGGGCCGGACGTGCAGTGGACGTCGTCGCCGGACGACCTGCAGGTTGACCCTCAGCGCGCGCAGGCTTTTTACGCCGAAGTCCGGCGCTATTGGCCCGGCATGCCGGACGGCTCCTTGCAGCCCGGCTATGCCGGCATCCGCCCCAAGATCAGCGGACCCCACGAAGCCGCGGCCGACTTCTGCATCCAGGGGCCGCAGGACCACAGTGTGCGCGGCCTGGTGAACCTGTTCGGCATCGAGTCGCCCGGCCTCACCAGCTCGCTGGCGCTCGCCGGGCACGTTACGTCGTTGGTCTGATCAGGCCTTGAGGGCCTGGATCGCGCGGGCCGACTCCCACACCAGCGACGGGCCCTTGTAGATCAGCCCGGTGTAGATCTGGACCAGGTCGGCCCCCGACTGGATCTTGCTCACCGCGTCCGCAGCACTCAGCACGCCACCCACGCCGATGATGGGAAAACTTTTGCCCAGGCAGGCGCGCAGCTGTCGGATCACCTGGTTGCTCATCTTCAGCACGGGTGCGCCTGACAGACCCCCCGCTTCTTGCGCGTGCGCCATGCCTTGCACCGCTTCCCGGCTGAGTGTGGTGTTGGTGGCGATCACGCCCATGGCGTGGGTGGCATGGCCTTCGCTGTCGGCACCGTAGCGCATGAGCGTGGCCGCGATGATCTCGATCTGGGTGTTGTCCAGGTCGGGTGCGATTTTCAGGAATACAGGAATGCGCCGGCCGTGGCGTTGCGCCAGCAGTTCGCGCCGCTCGGCCACGGCGCCCAGCAGGGCGTCCAACGCCTCGTCGCTTTGCAGGCTGCGCAGGTTCTGCGTGTTGGGGCTGGAGATGTTGACGGTGACGTAGTCGGCGTGGGGATACACGCCATCCAGGCAGGTGAGGTAGTCGTCGGTGGCGCGCTCGATCGGAGTGCTGGCGTTCTTGCCGATATTCAAACCCAGCACCATCGGGCTGGTACCGCTCTGGCTGCGAAAGCGGGCGCGCTGCACGTTGGCGAGAAACGCATCCAGTCCCCCGTTGTTGAACCCCAGGCGGTTGATCAGGGCGTTCGCCTTGGGCAGGCGGAACATGCGCGGCTTGGGGTTGCCGCTCTGGCCCAAGGGGGTGACGGTGCCGACTTCCACGAAGCCAAAGCCCATGGCGGCGAGACCATCGATGCAGCGTGCGTTCTTGTCCAGCCCGGCTGCCAGGCCCACCCGGTTGGGAAACGTGATGCCTGCCAGCGTGTGCGGGTCGTGCACCCGCGGCTCGCTGTACAGGCAGGTGAGCGGTGAGTGCTGCAGCTTGGCGATGGCGTTGATGGTGAGGTCGTGGGCGGCTTCGGGGTCCATGCCGAACAGGAAGGGGCGGGCAGCGGCATAGGGCAGAAGCGACATCGGATAATCCAGGATTGTTGTTTCACCCATTGTCTCAAATGACCCAAGACGAACTCAAAGCGCTGGTTGGCCAGGCGGCCCTGCAATACGTGACCCCCGGTGAAATCGTCGGCGTGGGCACCGGCTCAACCGTCAACAAGTTCATCGACGCGCTGGCCAGCATCAAGGACCAGATCGCCGGCGCAGTCTCCAGCTCGGAGGCCTCCACCGCGCGCCTGAAGGCCCTGGGCATTCCGGTGTTCGAAGCCAACGCCGTGGGCGAACTCTCGGTCTACATCGATGGCGCCGACGAGATCGATGCCCGTGGCCACATGGTCAAGGGCGGCGGTGCTGCGCTCACGCGCGAGAAGATCGTGGCGGCCCAGTCGCGCCGCTTTGTCTGCATTGCAGACGAATCGAAGCTGGTGCAGGCCTTGGGCGCGTTTCCATTGCCGGTGGAGGTGATCCCCATGGCCACGGCGCGGCTGGTGCGCCAGTTTGCCGCGCTGGGGGGGCAGGCGAGTGTGCGCATGAAAGACGGGGCAACGCTGGTCACCGACAACGGGCAGCACATCCTGGATGTGACCGGTTTGCAGATCACCGACCCGCTCGCGTTTGAAAGCGACGTCAACCAATGGCCCGGTGTGGTGACTGTGGGTGTGTTTGCGAATCAGAAGGCCAGCGTGTGCCTGCTGGGTACAGCGTCAGGCGTGAAGACGCTGACGTTCTAAAGGCGGGGCACAGGGCCCGCCTTTCAAAACATCACATTCAAAAGCGGATACCGGCCGGGTTGGAGGCCGCAGGCGTCACCGAGGGCTCGGTGGAAGCGGCCGCCGGCTGCTGCGCCGGTGCTGCGCTGGGCGCTGACCCAGCCGCGGCCTGTACCGCGACCAATGGCGTGGCCGCTGCCCGACGGTAGTTGGAGGGCAAGGCCGACTGTTTGGGATAACCGGCAGCGTCCAGGAACTGGGTCCACTCGCCGTCTGAGTAACCCTTGATCTGCTGGCTGCCGATGGTGAGAAACGGCAGCGAGGTCTGGCCGGTGAGCCGCTTGAGGGCTTCCGCGTCCTCGGCCGTGCTCAGGGTCTTCTCGGTGTACGGGATGCCGCGCGCATTGAGCAGGTTGCGGCCGCTGTTGCAGGGCGCGCACTCGGCGCTGGTGTAGAGCGTGACGGGGTAGCGGCTGTTGATCTGGCGCAGTTCAAACGGCAACTGGGCACCACCGCCTGGCGCACCCGCCGTACCGCCCGTGGCGCCCGTGGCGCCCGCTGCAGGACGCGCCGTGGCGCTGGGCTGAGGCTGGTCGGAGAAGCTCACGCGGCCATCGGGCCCGACGATGCGGTACACCCCTTGAGCCAGAGCCGACACGGACACCAGGCCCACCATCAGGCCCAGTGCGGCACAGCGCAGACGGGATGTGGTGGCCGGTGAAAAAGTGGATGTGTGGATGTTCATGTCGACTCCTATCGGCATACAACGGAACAAATCAAGCCATGCCTTGATGGCGCAGCAAGGCCTCGATGCTCGGCTCACGTCCCCGGAAGGCTTTGAACGACTCCATGGCCGGGCGGCTGCCACCCGCTTCGAGGATCGCTTCACGATAGCGGCGCCCGGTGGCCACGTCCAGCGTGCTGTGGCCGTTTTGCTGCGCGGCTTCTTCAAACGCGGCGTAGGCGTCGGCCGAAAGCACTTCAGCCCACTTGTAGCTGTAGTAACCGGCCGAGTAGCCGCCCGCAAAGATGTGGCTGAAGGTGTGAGGCGAGCGGCTGTAGGCCGGGGGTTGCAACACCGCCACCTCTTCGCGCACCTGCTGTTGCAGCGCCAGGATGGCCTCGCCACTCGTGGCCGGCTCGGGCAGGCTGTGCAGCAGCATGTCGAACAGCGAAAACTCCACCTGGCGCAGAGTCTGCAGGCCGCTCTGGTAGTTTTTGGCGGCCAGCATCTTGTCGAACAAGGCGCGTGGCAGCGGTTCGCCGGTGTCCACGTGGGCGGTCATGTGCTTGAGCACGTCCCACTCCCAGCAGAAGTTCTCCATGAACTGGCTGGGCAGCTCCACCGCGTCCCATTCCACACCGCTGATGCCCGACACATCACGCTCGTTCACCTGGGTGAGCATGTGGTGCAGACCATGGCCAAACTCGTGGAAGAGGGTGATGACGTCGTCGTGCGTGAGCAAGGCGGGCTTGCCGTTCACGCCTTCGGCGAAGTTGCACACCAGGTGCGCCACCGGCGTCTGCAGGGCGCCGGTGTCGGGGCGCAGCCAGCGGGCGCGCACATCGTCCATCCAGGCGCCGCCGCGCTTGCCGTTGCGCGCGGCCGGGTCCAGGTAGAACTGGCCCACGAGCTCGGTTCCCTTGGGGCCGGTGCGCTCAATGCGGTAGAACTCCACGCCTGCGTTCCACACCGGCGCCTGATCACGGCGGATGGCCACCTCAAACAGGGTCTCGACGATCTGAAACAGACCTGCCAGTACCTTGGGGGCCGTGAAGTAGGGTTTGACTTCCTGTTCGCTGAAGGCGTAGCGCGCTTCCTTGAGCTTCTCGCCGATGTAGGGCCAGTCCCAGGCCTGCGGGTCGCTCAGGCCAAGCTCGCTGCTGGCGAAGGCACGCAGGTCGGCCAGGTCTTTTTCGGCGTGAGGGCGGGCCTTGGTGCCCAGGTCGCGCAGGAAGGCCACCACCTGTTCGGGTGACTCGGCCATTTTGGGCACCAGGGACACATCGGCATAGTGACGGTAGCCCAGCAGCTGCGCCTCTTCATGGCGGAGGGCGAGCAGCTCGCCCATGATGGCGGCGTTGTCGAACTTGACTGCGTCGCCCGCTGCCTGGTCGCTGGCGCGCGTGGCGTAGGCGCGGTAGAGCTGTTCGCGCAGCGGGCTGCTGTGGGCGAACTGCATCACCGGCAGATAACACGGCATCTTCAGCGTGAGCTTGTGGCCAGGCTTGCCGTCGGCCGTTGCGGCCGCGGCGGTGGACTGCACCACATCGTCGGGCACGCCGGCCAGCTCTTCGGTGGTCACGTACAGCGCGAAGGCGTCGGTGGCGTCGAGCGCGTTTTCGCTGAACTTCTGACCCAGTTCGGCCTGACGCTCCTGCAGCCAGGCAAAGCGGGCTTTGGCCTCGCCCTGCAGATCGGCGCCGCCCAGCACGAAGCCGCGCATGGCGTTGTGGTGGGCGCGGGCCTGTTCGGGGTTGAGCTGAGCCGGATCCATGGCCTTGTACTTGGCGTACAGGCGCTCATCGGCGCCCAGGCGGGTCCAGAACTCGGTGACCTTGGGCAGTGCCTCGTTGTAGGCGGCGCGCAACTCGGGCGTGTCGGCCACGCCGTTGAGGTGGCTCACTGCGCCCCAGGCCCGCGAAAAGCGCTCGGCCGGCACGTCCAGCGTTTCTGAAATCCGCTTCCAGTCGGCCGGGAAGTCGCTGGCTGTCACCGTCTCCAGCGCCAGGCTGGCAGCGTTCAACAGCTCGTCGATCGCCGGGCCCACCAGCGCCGGTGTGATGGCATCGAACAGCGGCAGGTCGTCGAAGTTGAGAAGGGGGTTCTGGGCGAAGGGGGCGGTACGGTCGTTCATGCGTTCTCAGATGTGGCGCTGTGGGTGAAGTTCAAGCCCGACGGCATGAACGAACGTAGGGAGACGCTTTTACTGCGATTGGGCGCTCTTCTTCACGCTCTTTTTCATGACCTTGGCGCGCTTGATCTGCCCACCGGTGGTCAGGCGCTGGTTGCCCAGCACGCGCACCACTTTGACCTCGGGGCGCTGGCCGCCGCGTTTGCTGAACTTCAGCACCTTCACGTCGCGCGGGCCGGGCATGCGGTCTTCGTCGACCACTTTGGCCTTTTCGACCAACGGACGCCAGAGCACCAGCAGCTTGCCGATGTGCTGGATGGGGGCGGCGTCGAGTTCGTCGGCCAGGGTGTTGAGCATGGCCTCGCGGGCCACGCGGTCGTCGCTGAGCACGCGGACCTTGATCAGGCCGTGCGCCTTGAGCGCCGCACCGATCTCTTTCTTGACGGCGGGGCTCAATCCATCGTTGCCGATGTGGACAACTGGATCGAGGTGGTGGGCCTCGGCACGGTGAACTTTGCGCTGGGCGGGGGTAAGTGTGATCTGGGGCATGGGACAATTATCGTTTACACAGACCTTAGGCGACCCTCATGGGCATGAAAGTCAAAACCCAGAGCAAAAAGGTCAACAAGGCCTGGCTCAACCAGCACGTGAACGACCCGTACGTCCGGCTGGCCAAAAAAGACGGCTACCGCGCGCGCGCCGCCTACAAACTCAAGGAACTCGACGAAACCCTCGGCCTGATCCGCCCCGGCGACTGTGTGGTCGACCTCGGCTCGGCGCCTGGCGCCTGGAGCCAGTACGCGCGCCGCCGGCTCAGCCCGCAAGGCGCTGCCGTGGGTGAACTGCACGGCACCATCATCGCGCTGGACATGCTGCCCATGGACGATGTGGAGGGTGTGCACTTCATCCTGGGCGACTTTCGCGAGGCCGCGGTGCTGGTCGAGCTGGAGCAATCGCTGCTGGACCGGGGCGTGCACCAGGTGGATGTGGTGGTCTCCGACATGTCGCCCAACCTCTCCGGCATCGGCATGACCGACGCCGCGCGCATCACTGATCTGGTGGAGCTGGCGGTGGATTTTTCCATCAAACACCTCAAAACCGACGGTGCGCTGGTGGTCAAGCTGTTCCACGGCGGCGCCTACGACCCCATGGTGGCCTTGTTCCGCCAGACATTCCGCACCGTCAAGGCGGTCAAACCCAAGGCGTCGCGGGACAAATCGTCGGAAACCTTTCTGGTCGGCATGGGTCTGAAATCCACCGTACGGGGCTGAGTACAGCGTGTTGACGCCCCTCATTGAAAAAGACCAACCCTTCCATTGACACAAGCTCGTCACCGATATCGGGCATCCGAGCTTGAAAGTCCTAGAATGACCGCCAGATGCGCATAACCGCAAATACCGTTTCCAGGAGCTGCACTTGAACAATCAGTGGTTTTCGAAAATCGCCGTGTGGATGGTCATTGCCATGGTGCTTTTCACCGTCTTCAAGCAGTTCGACACGCGCTCTGCCGCGAGCGCGGGCTACATGGGCTATTCCGAGTTCCTTGACGAGGTCAAAGCCAAGCGCATCAAGAGCGCCACCATCCAGGAAGGCCAGGGCGGCACCGAGATCGTGGCCGTCACGCAGGACGATCGTCGCGTGCGCACCACAGCCACCTACCTCGACCGCGGTCTGGTGGGCGACCTGATCAACAACGACGTCAAGTTCGACGTGCGTCCGCGCGAAGAAGGCTCACTCCTCATGACCTTGCTGGTCAGCTGGGGCCCGATGCTGCTTCTGATCGGCGTGTGGATCTACTTCATGCGGCAGATGCAGGGCGGAGGCAAGGGCGGGGCGTTCAGCTTCGGCAAGAGCAAGGCCCGAATGCTCGACGAGAACAACAACACCGTGACCTTCGCCGACGTCGCCGGCTGCGACGAAGCCAAGGAAGAGGTGAAGGAGGTCGTGGACTTCCTGAAAGATCCGGCCAAATTCCAGAAGCTGGGCGGGCGGATTCCGCGCGGTCTGCTGCTGGTCGGCCCTCCCGGCACCGGCAAGACGCTGCTGGCCAAGGGCATCGCCGGTGAAGCCAAAGTTCCTTTCTTCAGCATCTCAGGCTCCGACTTCGTTGAAATGTTCGTTGGCGTGGGCGCAGCCCGCGTTCGCGACATGTTCGAGAACGCCAAGAAAAACGCGCCCTGCATCATCTTTATCGACGAGATTGACGCGGTTGGTCGCCAGCGGGGTGCAGGTCTGGGCGGCGGCAACGACGAGCGCGAGCAGACCTTGAACCAGATGCTGGTCGAGATGGACGGATTCGAGACCAACCTGGGCGTGATCGTGGTGGCTGCCACCAACCGCCCCGACATCCTGGACGCCGCCTTGCTGCGCCCTGGTCGCTTCGACCGCCAGGTTTATGTGACGCTGCCCGACATCCGCGGCCGCGAGCAGATCCTCAACGTGCACATGCGCAAGATCCCCCTGAGCACCGACGTGAACCCGAGCGTGATCGCACGCGGCACGCCCGGCATGAGCGGAGCCGACCTGGCCAACCTGTGCAATGAAGCCGCCCTGATGGCTGCGCGCCGCAATGCGCGCGTGGTGGAGATGCAGGACTTCGAGAAGGCCAAAGACAAAATCTTCATGGGCCCCGAGCGCAAGAGCATGGTGATGCCTGAAGAAGAGCGCCGCAACACGGCGTACCACGAGTCGGGCCACGCGCTTCTGGGCAAGCTGCTGCCCAAGTGCGACCCGGTGCACAAGGTCACCATCATCCCGCGCGGCCGCGCGCTGGGCGTGACCATGAGCCTGCCGGCGCAAGACCGCTACAGCTACGACAAGGACTACATGCTGAACCAGATCAGCATGCTGTTCGGTGGCCGTATTGCCGAAGAGGTGTTCATGAACCAGATGACCACCGGTGCTTCCAACGACTTCGAGCGCGCCACCACGATCGCCCGCGACATGGTGATGCGCTACGGCATGACCGATGCGCTGGGCCCGATGGTCTACGCCGAAAACGAAGGTGAAGTGTTCCTGGGCCGCTCGGTCACCAAGACCACCAACATGAGCGAATCCACCATGCAGAAGGTGGACGCCGAGGTGCGCCGCATCATCGATGCGCAGTACAAACTGGCGCGCGGTCTGATCGAAGAGAACAGCGACAAGATGCACGCCATGGCCAAGGCTTTGCTCGAATGGGAAACCATCGACGCCGAGCAGATCGACGACATCATGGCCGGAAAACCGCCCCGTCCTCCCAAGGACTGGACACCGCGCAATCCCTCGGTGGGTGGTGGTGGCAGCGGCGGATCGCCCGCTGTGGCGACCGACCCGGCACCCACGGCCGCCTGATCGGCCCGGGTTTTTCAGACAGACACACGGGGCTTCGGCCCCGTTGTCGTTTCCGTTTCAAAGTCCCTTCCAGCGTTCTTTCCATGCATTGGCAGACCACCCGCTTCCACATCGATCTCTCGGCGCCGCAAGTCATGGGCATCGTCAACGTGACGCCCGATTCCTTTTCCGACGGCGGGCAACATGCGGGGACATCGGCTGCGCTCAAGCATTGTGAACAACTCATCCGCGACGGCGCTCACATGCTGGACATCGGCGGTGAGTCGACGCGCCCGGGCAGCCCGGCCGTGCCGCTGGAGGAAGAGCTGGCGCGGGTGCTGCCTGTCGTGCGCGAAGCGGTGAAACTGGGTGTGCCTGTGTCGGTGGACACGTACAAGCCCGAGGTGATGAAGGCCGTGCTGGATGCGGGTGCCGACATCGTCAACGACATCTGGGCGCTGCGCAGAGGGGATGCGCTGGATGTGGTGGCCGCCCACCCCGGTTGTGGGGTGTGCCTCATGCACATGCACCGCGATCCGCAGACCATGCAGGTGGCGCCCATGGACGGTGACGTGGTGCCGGCGGTGAGCAGCTTCCTGCGCGAGCGGGCCGACGCCCTCATGGCGCGCGGCGTGGCGCACGAGCGCATCGTGCTGGACGCCGGTGTTGGGTTTGGCAAGACGGTGGCGCAGAACTTCAGCCTGCTGGCGCGCCAGAACGAGCTGATGGCCCTGGGCTGGCCTGTGCTGGCGGGTTGGTCGCGCAAGTCAAGCCTGGGCGCCGTGACCGGGCGCGAGGTGCCGGCACAGCGGGTGGCTGCCAGCGTGGCCGCGGCCCTGCTGTCGGTGGAACGCGGCGCGCGCGTGGTGCGGGTACACGACGTGCGCGAGACGGTGGACGCCTTGAGGATCTGGCTGGCCATCCAGCCCGTTTGAGGCGGTCGCAGGCCGCGATAATCGGGTCTTTGCGGCCATGCGTCGGCCAACACCGGGCCGGTGCAGTGAACCGCTGCATCCACAACAACACAGAGCACACAACATGCCCCGCAAATACTTCGGCACCGACGGCATCCGCGGCACCGTTGGCCAACCCCCCATCACCCCCGACTTCGTGCTGCGCCTGGCCCATGCGGTGGGCCGCGTGCTGCGCCGCACCGAGGCGCACCCCACGGTGTTGATCGGCAAGGACACGCGCATCTCCGGCTACATGCTCGAAGCCGCCCTTGAGTCGGGTTTCAACTCGGCGGGTGTGGACGTGGTGCTGCTCGGCCCGGTGCCCACGCCGGCTGTGGCCTACCTCACGCGGGCCCAGCGAGCCAACCTCGGCGTGGTGATCTCCGCCAGCCACAACCCGTTTGCCGACAACGGCATCAAGTTCTTCAGCGCCCTGGGCACCAAGCTGCCGGACGACTGGGAGCACGCGGTGGAAGCGGCGCTGGACGAGCCACCCGTGTGGGCCGCCTCGGCCGAGCTGGGGAAATCGCGCCGGCTGGACGATGCGGCGGGCCGCTACATCGAGTTCTGCAAGAGCACCTGCTCGCACAACCTCTCGCTCAAGGGCCTGAAGATCGTGGTGGATGGCGCCAACGGCGCGGCTTACCAGATCGCGCCCGCCGTCTTCCACGAGCTGGGTGCCGAGGTGATCAAGATCGGTTGTTCGCCCGACGGTCTGAACATCAACCACGGCGTGGGCGCCACGCACCCGCAGGCCATGGTGGAGGCGGTGAAGGCGCACGGCGCGCACTACGGCATTGCCCTGGATGGTGACGCCGATCGTCTGTTGATGGTCGACGCCGCCGGGCGCCTGTACAACGGTGACGAGCTGCTGTATCTGATCGTGGCCGACCGGCTCGCGCGCGACCACGACGTGCCCGGCGTGGTGGGCACGCTCATGACCAACATGGCGGTGGAGGTGGCGCTGAAGGCGCGCGGCGTGAAGTTCGTACGCGCCAAGGTGGGCGACCGCTACGTGCTCGAAGAGCTGGAGAAGAACGGCTGGATCCTGGGCGGCGAAGGTTCGGGCCATCTGCTGGTGCTGGACCGCCACACCACCGGTGACGGCCTGGTGTCGGCCCTGCAGGTGCTGCACGCGTGTGTGGACAGCGGCAAGAGCATGGCGCAGCAGCTGGCCGACGTGACGCTGTTCCCGCAGACGCTGATCAACGTGCGCCTGCAGCCAGGCCAGGACTGGAAGACCAACACCTTCCTGGCGCAGCAGACGAAAGCGGTGGAGGCTGAGTTGGGCGAGAGTGGCCGTGTGCTCATCCGCGCCAGTGGCACCGAGCCGCTGCTGCGCGTGATGGTGGAAGCGCGTGATCCGCAGAAGGCGCTGGATTGCGCGGAGCGCTTGGTGGCGGCCGTGCGGGCGCAGGTGCCCGCATGAGCCACATCGCCGTCCTGCGCGCGGACTGCGCCGACCCGGTGCACGCGGCCGCGCTGGTGCTGCTGCTCGACGCCTACGCGCGCGATCCGGCGGGCGGCGGCGAAGGTTTGTCGGACTTCGCGAAACAACACCTGGTGCGCGAACTCGCCGCACGGCCGCAGGCCTACAGCGTGCTCGCGTTTGATGGTGCGCAACCCGTGGGTCTGGTGAACTGCATCGAAGGTTTCTCCACCTTCGCCTGCAAGCCGCTGGTGAACGTGCACGACGTGGCTGTGCTCGCCAGCCACCGGGGCAGAGGCATTGCCGAGCAGATGCTGGCCCTGGCGGAGTCCATCGCCAAAGAGCGCGGTGCCGTGAAGATGACGCTGGAAGTTCTCTCGGGTAACCATGGCGCGGTGCGCTTGTACCAGCGCATCGGTTTCGCCGGTTACCAGCTGGACCCGGCCATGGGCACCGCCCAGTTCTTCCAGAAGTGGCTGAGCTGAAGCCGTTTCAGTAGAGCAGAAAGGGCGTGCGTTCTGCCGCCCACGCCGCCTCATCCGCGGCAGCCGCTGTCTCCAGCACCTCGGGTGCGGCCAACACGTCGTCCACCCATTCCCGCAGCATCGGCCCGCCGTTGATGAGGTCGATGGCCAGGCGCTCGTGCTCGTATTCGTAGGCGAAATCGCGCCACAGCGGGTAGTCGGGCGCCTGCAGGCGCAGCGCGCGAAACGCCAGCGCCTGCAGCCTCCAGGGTTGGAAGGCGGCGTGGTCGTAGTGGGTCGGGTCTTCCACGTGGATCTGCACACCGGTGCAGAGCTGCCCGGCGTGTTTGTGGAAGGTGGGCTCGAAGAAACATTCGCGCAGCACGCAGCCTTGCAGCCACTGCGGAGCAATGTGACGCATGTCGGCCAGCAGGCGCGGCACGTCGATGCCGGGCGCGCCAAACAGCTCCAGCGGGCGTGTGGTGCCGCGTCCTTCGGACAGCGTCGTGCCCTCCAGCATCACCGTGCCTGCGTAGGCGCGGGCCATGCTCAGGTTGGCCGCGTTGGGGCTGGGGTTGACCCAGCTGCGCTCGGTGGGCCAGCCAAAGCCGGGAGCGGCATCGGGCTGCCAGTCAGCCATGGTGATCACGCGGTAATCCACTGTCAGGCCCAAGGTGGCGATGAACCAGTGACCGAGTTCGCCCATGGTCATGCCGTGGCGCATCGGCATGGGGCCGGCGCCGACGAAGCTCTCCCAGCCCGGGCGCAGCGTGAGCCCTTCGATGGGGCGGCCAGCGGGGTTGGGGCGGTCCAGCACCCACACGGCCTTGCCGTGCTGTGCTGCGGTTTCGAGCACATAACGCAGCGTGGTGATGAAGGTGTAGATGCGGCAGCCGAGGTCTTGCAGATCGACCAGCAGCACGTCGAAGCTGGCCATCATGGCGTCGGTGGGGCGGCGCACCTCGCCGTACAGGCTGTACACCGGTATGCCCAAGCGTGGGTCCAGGTAGTCGGGTGACTCGACCATGTTGTCCTGCTTGTCACCGCGCAGTCCGTGTTGCGGGCCGAAGGCGGCCGAGAGCTTCACGTCGGGCAGGGCTGCGAGCGCATCGAGCGCGTGCGTGAGGTCGCGTGTGACCGAAGCCGGGTGGGCCAGCAGGGCCAAGCGTTGGCCCTTGAGCGGCGCGCGAAGGGCGGGGTCTTGCAGGAAACGATCGAGGCCGAATTGCATGGCGTTCAGTTCACGGGCAGGGCCAGGCGCAGGGTGCGACCGGCGGGGTGGTGGAAATCGGGGCGCTCGCACGGGTGCCGCAGCGCCCAGTAACTCAGGCGCCCATCGTGCTCTTCGATGACGGCGCACAACGCGAGCTGCCAACGCATGACGGGTGAGGGCAGGGCTGTCGATGGCAGGTGCACGTCCAGCGTGAGCCGCGTCGGCGTGACGGTCCGTTGAACCACGGGCGCGGGCAGTTCTGTTGCAGTGGTGGAGTCGCGGCGCCGCTCGCTGGCAAAGCGGTAAGCCGCCCACTGGCTTGAGGGCGAGAAGTTGAATTCGCGGTAAGCCTCCTCACCCTCGGCCGCAACGAAAGCTTCCAGGCAGGTGTGCTGCCACAAACCATCGGCCGTGCCCGGCCCGGCGGCAGGAGGAATGCGCAATGCGCCGGTGTTGCCGCTCACGGCGTAAACAAAATGCAGACCTTCGGGCGTCCAGTCAACAGACACCGACACATCGAGCGGCAAGCCCGCTGGTGTGGCCGGGTGGCAATGCAATGTGTGGGGCGGGCTGGAGAGGTTGGGCGTCACAGCGCCGTATTCTCTCAGGCCGCTGGCGCTCAGATGACCGTCTGGTTGACGCGCTTCATCAATTCTTCGGCCGACTCCTTGCGTTCGCTGTAGCGGTCGACCAGGTACGGCGACACATCGCGTGTGAGCCAGGTGAACTTCACCAGTTCTTCGATGACATCCACGATGCGCTCGAAATACGGCGAGGGCTTCATGCGATCGTGCTCATCGAATTCCTGAAACGCTTTGGCCACCGACGACTGGTTGGGGATGGTGATCATGCGCATCCAGCGGCCCAGCACGCGCATCTGGTTGACGGCGTTGAACGACTGGGAGCCGCCGCTGACCTGCATCAGCGCCAGCGTCTTGCCCTGCGTGGGCCGCATCGCGCCCAGGGCCAGCGGTATCCAGTCGATCTGGGCTTTCATGATGCCGGTCATGGCACCGTGCCGCTCGGGTGAGCACCACACCATGCCCTCGGCCCAGGCCGCGAGATCACGCAATTCGACCACCTTGGGATGTGTGTCGGGCGCGTCGTCGGGCAGTGGCAGGCCACTGGGGTTGAACACGCGTGTTTCGGCCCCCATCGCGTGCAGCAGACGCACGCACTCTTCGACCACGAGGCGGCTGAACGAACGCGCTCGCAGAGATCCATAGAGCAGCAGGATCCTGGGTGGATGGCTGCTGGCCGCGCCGGGGCGCAGGCGCTGCGGGTCTGGCACCCTGAAATGGGCGGCGTCTGCCTGGGGCAGTTCATGGAGCGGTTTTGACACGTGGTCCTTTTTCGTCAATCACACGCTCAGCGTCTTCGGCGGGTCGCCACGCATTGACCAGCGCCACCAGCGAGAGCATCACCGGCACCTCCACCAGCACCCCCACCACAGTGGCCAGTGCCGCGCCGGAGTTCAGGCCGAAGAGCGAGATCGCCACGGCCACGGCCAGTTCGAAGAAGTTGGAGGTGCCGATCAGGCAGGCCGGGCCGGCCACGTTGTGCGGCAGCTTGAGCCACTTTGCACCCCACCAGGTGATGAAGAAGATGCCGTAGCTCTGCAGCACCAGCGGCACCGCAATCAACACGATCACTAGCGGCTGGCGAACAATGGTCTGGGCCTGGAAGCCGAACAGCAGCACCACCGTGGCGATCAACCCGATCACCGACCACGGCTTGAGTGCGGCCACGAAGCCCGTCACCGCAGCGGGCCCACGCCGCAGCAGCAGTTGACGCGTGAGCATGCCGGCCACCAGCGGCAACACCACATACAGCACGGTGGACAAGAGCAGCGTTTGCCAGGGCACGGTGACGTTGGTCACACCCAGCAGGAAGGCCGCAATGGGCGCGTACGCCACCACCATGATGAGATCGTTCACCGACACCTGCACGAGCGTGTAGTTGGCGTCGCCCTTGACGAGCTGGCTCCACACAAAAACCATGGCAGTGCACGGCGCCACGCCGAGCAGGATCATGCCGGCGATGTACTCGTTGGCCGACTGCGGGTCGACCCAAGGCGCGAAGAGGTACTGGAAAAACAGCACGCCCAGCGCGGCCATGGTGAAGGGCTTGATCAGCCAGTTGACCACCAGCGTGAGGATCAACCCTTGCGGCTTCTTGCCCACATCGCGCACGGCGTGCCAGTCGACCTGGATCATCATCGGGTAAATCATCACCCAGATGAACACGGCCACCACCAGGTTGACCTGCGCCACCTCCATCGAGGCCACCACCTGAAAAGCGGTGGGCACGCTCAGGCCCAGCGCGACCCCGGCAGCGATGCCCAGCGCCACCCACACCGACAGATACCTCTCGAAAAGTCCCATCAGGCCTTCACCTGGCCGATGCCCGCGAGCTCCTTCTTGAGCGCGAGTTTGTCCAGCTTGTCGATGGGCAGCACGGTGAGCAGGGCGATGCGCCGGTTCAGCACCATGAAGCAGTCGTTGAACGCGCGTTGGATGGTTTCTGCACTGCCCTTGACCGAAGCGGGATCTTCAACGCCCCAGTGGGCCGACATGGGCTGGCCGGGCCAGACCGGGCACACCTCACCGGCCGCCTTGTCACACACCGTGAGCACAAAGTCCATGTGCGGTGCGTCGGGTGCGGCAAATTCGTTCCAGTTCTTGCTGCGCAGACCCTGGGTCTTGAAGCGGTTGCGCTCCAGCAACTCGATGGCCAACGGGTTGACCGATCCTGCGGGGTGGCTGCCCGCGCTGTGGGCGCGGAAGCGACCTGCGCCCTGGGCATTGAGGATGGCCTCGGCCATGATGCTGCGCGCCGAATTGCCGGTGCAGATGAACAGGACGTTGTAGATGGAGGGGGCCATGGAAAACCTTTCAGCAGGTGGTGCATAACGGGACAGAGGCCGTCACTTCGCAGGGCTCACCCTGGCAGCAGTGCGCGGTGAGGAATTGCAGCAAGTCGTTCATGGCGCCGAACTCGGCGCGGTAGATCAGGTGGCGCCCGTTGCGCTCCTGGGACACCAACCCTGCGTGGCTGAGCTCCTTGAGGTGGAAGGAGAGCGCCGTGCCCGCCACACCCAGCGAATCGCTGAGCTGGCCCGGCGTGAGGCCTTGGGGGCCTTGCACCACCAGCGCGCGGAAGATGCGCAGGCGGGTGTCTTGCGCCAGTGCGGCGAGGGATTTGACGGCCAGGGTTTCGTCCATGGGTTCTCCTTCAGACAGGGGTGTGCAGCAAGGCCCGCTGCTCGGGCAGCTTGAGCGTGGCCAGCCAGCACACGATCAGCATCAACGCTGAGCCCAGCAGCGCATACAGCAGCCCGCCCCACTGGTAGAGAAGACCCGAGAGCAGGGTGCCGCTGAAGCGGCCCAGTGCATTGGCCGCGTAGTAAAAGCCCACGTCTTCCGCCGCTTTTTCAGAACCCGCGTAGGCCAGCACCAGGTAGGAGTGCACGGAAGAGTTCACCGCGAAGGCAAAGCCGAACACGCCCAGCCCGCCCACCACCACCCAGGGCAGGTGCGGCGCGTCCAGGGCCACGGCCACGGCAAGCGCGATGGGCACCAGCGCCAGCAAGGCCGACCACCAACGCGCAGCGGGCACCTCGGTGCTCAAGCCGTCCGCGCTGCGTTTGACGAACGCCGGCGCCATGGCTTGCACCGCGCCGTAGCCGATGGTCCAGACCGCGAGAAAGGTGCCCACCATCGTGAAGGTCCAGCCCTGCGAATACAGGTAAACCGGCACGCCCACCACAAACCAGACATCGCGCGCACCGAACAGCACCACGCGCGCCGCAGCCAGCACGTTCACGCCCGTGTTCTTGGCAAACAGTTCCTTGGCCGACTTGGATGCCTTGCTCTTGCCCATCATCTGCGGCAGCGCGCTCACCACACCCACCAGCACCAGCGCAAGCAGCGCGGCCATGGCCCACAGCGCGTGCTGAAAACCCAGCGTCTGCAGCAGCAGACCGCCCATGAAAAAGCCGACACCCTTCATGGCGTTTTTGCTGCCGGTGAACCACGCCACCCACTTGAAGAGTTGACCCGATCCCTGGTTTTTCGCCTGGTCGGCAGTGACCTTGATGGCCGACTTGCTGGCCGTCTTGGTGAGGTCCTTGGCCACGCCGCAAATGCCCTGTGCCAGCACCACCCAGGCCACCGACATCGCAGCACTCCAGCCCGGGTCGAGGAAGGAGAGAACAGTGAAGCCGATGATCTGCGTGACGAGTCCCACGGTGAGCATGCGCGTGATGCCGTAACGCGTGGCCAGCCAGCCGCCAACGAAGTTGGCCACGATGCCTGCGGCTTCATACAACAGGAACAGAAAGGCCAGCGTGAACGGCGAATAGCCGAGCCCGTAGAAGTGCAGCAACACCAGCATGCGCAGCGCGCCGTCCGTGAGCGTGAAGCCCCAGTAGGCGGCCGTGACGATGGCGTAGTTGCGTTCGGCTGTGTTCATCGTCAGATTCCGACGGCTTGCATGTGGCAGGCGAGGTCGATCATGCGGCAGGCGTAGCCCATCTCGTTGTCGTACCAGGCGTAGACCTTGAGCAGCGTGCCGTCGGTGACCATGGTGGAAGGCGCGTCCACGATGCTCGAACGTGTGTCGCGCGCATAGTCGGCGCTGACCAATGGGCGCGTCTCGTAGCCCAGGATGCCGGCGAGCGAGCCCCGGGCTGCGTTGGCGAACAGCGCGTTCACTTCCTCGGCTGTGGTCTCGCGCTTGAGTTCGAACACGCAGTCGGTGAGCGACGCGTTGAGCGCCGGCACCCGCACGGCATGGCCGTTGAGCTTGCCCTTGAGCTCGGGGTAGATCAGCGCGATCGCGGTGGCGCTGCCGGTGGTCGTGGGCGCCAGGTTCATGAGGGCGCTGCGCGCGCGGCGCAGGTCTTTGTGAGGCGCGTCCACCACCAGGTTGGTGTTGGTCGGGTTGTGCAGCGTGGTGATCTGGCCGTGGCGAATGCCGATGGCCTCGTGCACCACCTGCACCACCGGCGCCAGGCAGTTGGTGGTGCACGACGCAGCGGTCACGATGCGGTCGCGCGCCGGCTCGTACAGCGTTTCATTCACACCCACCACGATGTTGAGCACACCGCCCGTCTTCACCGGTGCGGCCACGATCACACGCTTCGCACCCCGGTCGAGGTGACCTTGAATGGTTTCGGGCGTGAGGAACTTGCCGGTGCACTCCAGCACCAGGTCAACACCCAGGTCGCCCCAGGGGATGTCGCCCGGTGCGGCGTGTGCGCTGAAGCCCAGGCAGTGCTGATCGATGCGGATGCTGTCCTCCCCTTCGGCGGTGATGTCGGCTCGCCATTTGCCCTGCACGCTGTCAAACGCCAGCAAGTGGGCGGTGGCCGCAGCGCCGCCTTTGAGTTCGTTGAGGTGCACCACCTCCAGCCGGTTGCCGGCGCGCGGGTCGGTGGATTCGCGCTCGGCTGCGCCAAATGCTGCGCGCAGGGCCAGGCGGCCGATGCGGCCCATGCCGTTAATGCCAACTCTCATGAAACTTCCTATTCAACGCAATACATGAATTCAACAATCGTTGAAATATTGCACATGATCATGACAGCGTTGTGACGGCTCAAACGCGCAGAGCACAAACCGCGGCACGTCGATGTGCCTGCAATGAAGAGGGGACGCAGTACAGCTCTGCGCCTGCCAACCCCATCCACCTTGTGTGGCTGTCAATTCACAGTGTGCTCAGGAAGTCCTGCACACCGGGGTGCGCCCGACCCAGTTTGCGTTTGGCTACCGTGCCCATGTTCAGGAAACACACGGCCTCTTCGCCTTCAGTCAGTTGGAACAACCCGCGCATGCGCGCCGATGGCATGGCCTGCCCACTGGTCAGTCCACTGCCCAGACCCAGGCTGTGCGCCATGAGCAGCATGTTCTGAACCGCACAGCCCACCGAGACCATGCGCTCCAGCGGCGGAATGCGCGCTTCATCCACCCCCAGACGTGCCACCACCAGCATCAACATGGGTGCACGGTGGGCCTTGTCGCGGGCCGCTTCAATCTGATCCAGGGTGGCGCCGGGATCGCGATCGATCAAGGCCAGCGCAAACACTTCTGCGAGGTCTGCGCGCCGGGCTTTGGGCACGATCACGAACCGCCAGGGCCGCAACAAGCCGTGGTCCGGCGCGGCCGCTGCCGCTCGCAGAATGCGGGCCAGCTCTGACACCGACGGACCGGGCTCCACCAAGCGACGCGGCGATGTGTTTTGGCGGCTCGTGATGAGGGTTTCAGCAAACTCACTCTCCACCTCAGGCTGGTAGTCGCGTGAGCGGACGTCCATAACGGCGGTGCGAGCCGCCGTATTGCGCGGGGATGTGTCCATCATGGTCTCCATGCACCGTCAGGCGTAGCGCCGGTCCTTGAACGAGATCGTGGCCTTGTAGTCTTCCACGGTGCCCACGCGACGGATGCTGCCCCAGGTGCCCTTGTAGTACGGGATCACATTGCGATCCACCCAACTGGTCACCACATCGCCATGCACGCCCTTGATGTAGCCAAAGAGCATGAAGGTGTGGCCAGGCTTCACCGATTTGATCGGGTAGGCCATGGCGTAGGTGCTGCCGTAGTCGTTGTAGACCTCGATCACGTCACCTGGAGCAACCCCCATCTGCTTCGCATCGTCGGGGTTGATCTCGATGAAGGCCATGGGAATGCGGTCGCGCACGAAGGCGTTGTACTGGTCGTGGTAAGCCGTCTGCCAGACCTCGTTGGCCCGCCCGCCGTTGATCCAGTATTTGTGTTTGGCCTTCTGGTCGGCCACCGGCTTGGGCAGGCCGTTCCAGGGCGCCGGCTTGAACTCGGCGCGGCCGTCCTTGGTGTCGAACTTGCTGTCGGCGTAGTGGATCTCGGTGCCGATGAGTTTGTCACCTTCCACGCGCTGAATGGGCAACTGCACGCCGTTGTTGCCGGCCTTGCGCAGCAGCGCGTAGGTGGCCATGTAGCCGGTGTCTCCACCCTGGCTGTCGATCGGGCCCACGCCAGGCCGACCGGCACGGCGGAAACCATCGTTGAACGCGTCTTCCTCGGTCTTCCATTCAAACCCGTCGAATCGTTTCGCCATGTCGGGCTTGTTGTCCTTCAGGTACAGCGCCTTGAGTGCGTTGGCGATGTCGGCCGCGATCAGGCAGTCGGCCTTGGCCGAACCGGGCGCTTCCATGAATTTTTCGGACAGGCGCAGACGGCGCTCGCCGTTCATGGAGGTGAGGTTGATCTCACCCGGGTGGGCCGCCGGCAGCAGCATGTGGGCTTCTTCGGCAATCATGGTCGGGTACAGGTTCATTGCGGCAATGAACATGCCTCCCTTGTTCTTGCAGGCGTCGTAGATGACATCGATCATCTGTTCGGTGGAGGCACCGCGCGCCATGGCCATGGCCTCTTTGACGATCTTCGCGCGTCGGCTGAGCACCAGGCGGTGTTGCTCGGCATTCAAGGTGGTCTGGAACGGGTTGGTGCCCCACAGGGTGTACATCAGGCCCTTGCCGTTGATGACCTCCTGGTCGATGTAGATCTTCTTGTCGCCGGGATACGGTGGGCGCGTGTAGCCCTCCTGGTGTCCCCCGAGGCGGCACACACCGGTGCCGCGCCGGCCCACGTTCTGCGTGGCGAGCACCAGGCTCACCAGCGCGCTCTGGATCACGTAGTTGTCGTTTCCCCAGATGATCCCTTTCTCATACGGGTGGAAGGTGCGCGGGCGGTGGCCTGAAGCCTTGGTCTTGTAGGCCCACTCCGCAGCCTGACGCAGCTTGGCGACCGGGATACCGGTGGCCTTGGCGCCGTCTTCCATGCTCATGCGGTTGGTCTTCACCGCGTCGTCAAAACCGCGCGTGTGTTTTTCAATGAACGCCTTGTCGTGCCAACCTTGCTCCACCACGTAGGTGAACAGCGTGTTGAACAGCGCGGTGTCCGAGCCGGGCTCGATGTCCAGGTGCAGCACGTTTTCTTTGCCAGCCACCTGCTCGCAGATGGCCACAGTGGCGGTGCGGCGCGGGTCCACGATGATGACCTTCGCTGCTGCTGCGGTTTCCCCGGGAAAGCGCTGCTTCTTCTTGTCCACGGTGGAGCCGCTGAGGTTGGGCACCCAGTGGTTGAGAAAGTAGTTGGACTGGGTTTCGTAGGGGTTGGCGCCGGTGCAGAAAATCGTGTCGGCCAGCTGTGCATCTTCGTAGCTGTTGTTGAGCTCGCCCACGCCCATGTCGCGCGTAGCGTGGCATTCGGAGTTGTAGGCCGGCCGGTTGTGGATGCGCACCATCGGTGTCTGCAGCGCACTGAACATCAGCTTGCCGGTGCCCCAGGTGTTCTCAAAGCCGCCGCCCGCACCACCGTGGTCGAAGCAGTCGTAGAACAAGGCGTTGGGGCCGTCGTTGTCCAGGATCTTTTTGGTCAGGCCCGCGTACAGCGCCATCGCGCTGTCCCAGCCGGTGTCCAGCCACTGGTCGCCGCGGAAGATGCGCGGGTTCTTCAGCCGCTCGCGGCCAATCCCGTCGTGCGCGTACATGTAAGACGCCATCTTGCCGCCGCGCGTGCTTGAGAGACCGCTGTTCACCACGCACTCCTTGTCCGGCACGATCATGATGTTCCAGCGCTTGCCCGATTTGTCGGTGATGGTGTTGGTCATCGCCTTGGTCATGGTGATGGACAGGGGCGGCACCTGCTGGGTGAAATCCACCCCCAGGCCGTTCTGACTGGCGGCTCGGCCGCCCTCTTGGTTGGCGTCCCATTTGTAGACGTGGTAGCCACACCCGACGATGCAGAAGTGGCAGGTCATGTTCGACTTCTGCGCGTCCTTCGTGGGCAACGCAATGCGGTCATTGATGTTGGTGGACATGGTGCGTTCCTCAGAGGATGTTGGACTGGCGGCCGTAGATCAGGCCATCGACGGCGACCGCGCTGACCGAGTCGGTCTTCGCGTCGTACTCCAGCAGGATCTTGGGCAGGTCCTCGGTGGCCTGCCCGCACACCATCTGCCCACCGTTCTCGGGATCGAAGATGGAGAAGTGGCAGCCACACTTGAAGGTGCGCGTGCCTCCGTCGTAAGCCACAGGGCAACCCATGTGTGTGCAATAGGCGCTGAAGGCCACGATGTCGTTGTTGGGTCCGACACCGCCGGGCACGGCGTTGCCCATGCGGATCGCGTAACAGGGAGAACTGGCGTCGGGATAGGAGAAGCTAACCACCGCGTTGACCGGCATCCGTTGGGCCGCCCCGACCGCCTTTTTCGGGTACGGCAGCGTGGTGCCGTTCGTGGCCGCCGGCGTGGCGGCCTGTGCGCTGTGGATGGGAATCACGGTGCTGCCGGCCACGGCAGCGGCGACACCGCCCGACTGCAAAAAGAAGCGGCGGCCGATCTTGAGGTTTTCCATGTGGTCTCCTGGTTGTAATCGCTGACCCGTGTTTCTTTGCAATGCGCGTGCCCACAGTCACATCTATACGAATCAACAACTTGCAGATCAGCGCGTGACTTCATGGGTGGATTTGGTAACAATGCTGAAAAACATTGGTTACGAAAAAGTAACCACAGGAGACAACCCCATGAAAAGACGTGATTGCATCGCGGGTCTGGCTGCTGCGGCGGTTTGGCCCACACCACCTGCCTGGGCGGCACGCACAGACCGGCTCCAGATCGGTTTGACGCCGGTCATCCTGGCCGACCAGCTCGCGTTTCTTTCTCGCTGGGGCCACTACCTCGGCACGCAGGTGGGTATCGAGGTGACCTTCGTGGCGCGAGAGTCCTACCAGTCCATCCTGGATCTGCTGTGGTCGGGGCAGGTCGACGCTGCGTGGATTTGCGGCTACCCGTTCGTGCGGTTCGAGGCAGACCTCAACCTGCTGGCCGTGCCCTTGTACGAAGGCGTTCCGCTCTATCAGGCCTACCTGATCCGCTCGGCCGGCGCCCCCGATGGGCCGAGGGGCTGGGGCGACCTCAAGGACCGCGTGCTGGCCTACTCGGACCCGCTGTCCAACTCGGGCTGGCTCGTTGCCCAGGCGCAGTTGACCCACGCCGGCATCGCGCCGCGCGAACTCAAGCGTGCCTTTTTTGCGCACGGCCACCGCAACGTGGCTGAAGCTGTGGCCGCCCAGCTCGCCACTGCGGGGTCGATCGATGGTTACGTGTGGGAAACGATGCGCCTGCAGGGCATGCCGGCGGCGGCCAGGACAGAGGTGATCTGGAAATCGGAACCCTTCGGATTTCCGCCACTGGTCACGGCGCGGCGCGCCACCCACCCACGCATTGAACGGCTGCAGGCGGCTCTGCTCGGCATGGCCAACGACACGACAGGCCGTGAGCTGCTGGGGTCGCTCAATCTCACCGGGTTTTCTGCAGGTTCCTCGTCCCAGTTCGACTCCATTCGGCGCCAAGCCACCCAGGTACCGGGCAGTGGGGTGACGGGCTGATGGTTGGCCGCCTGCCTTACCGCGTGCAGATTCCGCTGGGCCTGTCCCTGGCCGTGCTGATCGCGGCCATCCTCGTCACCGGCATCACGGCACGGGTGTCGGCGCAGACCGCGAGACAGGCAATCCTGTCACTGCTGGACCGGGCGGTGGTCCTGGTCATTGCGCAAGTGCGCCCCATGATGGTGGCCGACGACACCTGGCGCGTGTTCGCGCTGCTGCGCGACACGGCTGAGCTGGTGCCTGGTGCCACCGCAGGACAGGCCCGTCTGGCGATCCTGGACGCCGAGGGCCGCGTGTTCGCTGCGTCCGACCCCGTGCAACTGGCCACCGGCCGGGTGCTGCTGGGCAAGCCTTGGCGCGATCAACCGACGCCCAAGCCAGCGGCCGTCACGCAAAGACACCAGCTCGACAGGGATGACGGTTCGGTCGTGATGGTCGATCCGATCCGCAGCGAAGACGGCCAGACCCTGGGCTTCGTGCTGACTGAGGTCGACGCCGCGGTGTTTGCCCCCGACTGGCCATCGCTCGCACAGACAGCCTTGCTGGCTATCGCCCTGGCGGTGGCGCTGCTGGTGCCGGTGGGCTGGTGGGTGGGGCAGCGCATGACCCGGCCCGTCGAGCGCTTGGTGGCGGTGATCGAGCGCATCGGCAAAGACGACCCGAGCCAGCTTCGTGGCGCGGTACCCGTGACCCAGGATCCCGAGCTGAGCCGCATTGGCGATGCCGTGAACCAGCTCATGGGAGAACTCGAACAGCGCAAGCTGGCCGAGGACCGCGCCTTGTCGGCCGAGCGGCTGGCTGCCGTGGGCCGCATGACGGCGGCCGTGGCTCACGAGATCAACAACCCCCTGGCGGGCCTGTTGACCGCGACACAGACGCTGCGGCTTCACGGCCGCTCGGACCCCATCCGCACGCGCACGATCGACCTGTTGGACCGGGGCCTGCAGCAGATCAGGACCACGGTGGCGGCACTGTTGCCACAGGCCCGCATGGACGACCGCCCACTGGAGCCCGGCGACCTGGAGGACATCGTCACGCTGGTGCGCGTGAGCGCCGGCACGCCCGATGTCGACATCCACTTCGGCATGGATGTCGAATCCGCGCTGCGTGTGCCTTCGGCGCCACTGCGGCAGGTGATGCTCAACCTGCTGCTCAACGCCATGAAGGCTGCGGGAGAGAAGGGCGTGGTGTCGGCCCGCCTTGCTGCAGACGAGACCGAGGTGACGTTCTGCGTCACGAACAATGGCCCCCCTTTGAGCGCCGAAAAATTTCGCACCACGCTCGCCGCAGAGAGTGGGCGCGACCCACGAGGCTTTGGCCTGTGGGTTTGTCAAGAACTCGCCAGCCACCTCGGTGGCCGGTTTGAACTGGACGAGATGCAAACCGACCAGACCCGTCTGGTGTTTCAAGTGCCCAACCGAGAGGCCCCGGAGGAAACAACATGAAGACCCTGTTGGTGATTGAAGACGACGCGATCATGGGCGAGTCCCTGGTGCAGCGGTTCGAACTGGAGGGCCTTCAGGTGGTCTGGTGCCGGCGCCTGTCAGAAGCCACCGAAGCTTTGGAAACCCCGCCAGCGGCAGTGGTTAGCGATGTGCGGCTGCCCGATGGCCTGGCCACCGACTGGTTCGTGAGGCAGCCCGCAGCCATCCGCGCATTGCCCTGGTTTTTCCTGACCGGCTATGGCAGCGTGAACGATGCCGTCACAGCCGTTCGCGCCGGCGCCAGGGAATACCTCACCAAACCCTTCGACATCGAGCACGTGGTCGACCTCGTGCACCAGGCCGTGTCCATCAGCCCGCCTGCGCAGGAAGACGCCGTGCTCGGCATATCGCAGGCGATGCGTCGCGTCGAAGACCTGGTCCGCAAAGTCGCTGGGCAGCGTGTTTCTGTGCTGCTCACCGGCGAGTCCGGCGTGGGCAAGGAGGTGGCCGCGCAAATGGTCCACGCGCTGGACCCACGGGCCGGCAAACGTGAGTTTGTGGCGCTCAACTGCGCAGCCATTCCCGAGTCGATGCTGGAAGCCGAATTCTTTGGCTACGAAAAGGGAGCGTTTTCCGGCGCGGCAAGGTCTCACAAAGGCTACCTGGAGCGCGCCGACGGAGGCACGCTGTTTCTGGACGAGGTGGGCGATCTGCCCGCGAGCATGCAGGCCAAGCTGCTGCGGGCGCTGCAGGAAAAATGTTTCTTTCGCCTCGGTGCGGAGCGCACCACCCACAGCGACTTCCGCATCCTCGCGGCCACCAACCGCGACCTGCATGCCGACATGAGTGCCGGCACATTTCGCGAAGACCTGTTCTACCGGCTTGCGGTCATCAAGATCGCCTTGCCGCCTTTGCGTGAACGGCCCGAGGACATTCGTTGGTTGACCGAGCGGCTGCTCGCCAGGATGGTGGTCGAACAGGGTAGGCCACTGGCCATGTCCGAGCTGTTCTTGCGCGATGTGATGGCTCGGGAATGGAAGGGCAACGTCCGGGAGCTTCGTTCGTACCTGGAGCAGGCCATTGTCATGAGCGACGGTGGAGTGCTGGATGAGCCCCTGGAACTGGCGCACAAAGAGTTCACGCCCGTTCCAATACCGCCCGACGGCATCGAGCCGCTGCAGATCATCCTGGAAGGGGTGGAGCGTGCACACATCCGCAAGGCCTTGGTGCACTGCGAAGGCAGCGTGGGCAAAACGGCCGAGGCGTTGGGCATCAGCCGAAAGACGTTGTGGGAGAAGATGAAAAAGCTCTCAATTGCAAATTGAAGCGCTGTTTCCCCCACGCAACCACGAATCCTTCAACACCAAAGGCACCAGCAGTGGCGCGGCCACGATCGCAGCAGAACGGTGGGTTGAAGCCGCCATTTTGAGACGGAGGATTGAGGCCCGTCCGTAGACCTGTCATCAAAGTTTCATGCGAATGCCTTTGGAGGGTCATGGGCGGTTTTCATACTGCATATTCATGAACACAGTCCATGTCCCCCACGCCATCCTGTCCAAGCAGACCGCCGTCACTGTGCCAGCGGTGCCCGCACGGCGAGGCATCGAGGTGTCCTGGGCCCGGCACCAGAGCGAAGTGCGCGAAGCGCAAAAGCTCCGGTACGAGGTTTTCGCCCTGGAGATGGGGGCGCGCCTGCCCAACACGGTCCCCGGTCACGACGTGGACCTGTTCGACGACTTCTGCGAGCACCTGCTGGTGCGCGACACCGCCAGTGGCCAGTTGATAGGCACCTGCCGCGTGCTCACGCCGGCCCAGGCCAAACGCGTGGGCAGCACCCACAGCGACACAGAGTTCGACCTTACCCGCCTGCGCGCGGTGCGTGGGCGCATGGTGGAGCTGGGCCGCAGCTGCGTGCACCGCGACCACCGCCACGGCGGCTTGATGATGGCGATGTGGGGTGAGGTGGCTGGGTTCATGGCGCACAACCAGCTCGACACCCTGATCGGCTGCGCCAGCATTCCTCTGCAGTACGAAGGGCCCCACGGCCGGGTCGGTGGTGCAGACGCTGCGGCGAGCATCTGGCGCCAGGTCAAACACAAACACATGGCGCCGATCGATTTTCATGTGAGGCCGCGCCTGGCGCTGCCGGTGGAGCGCCTGGACGACACGCTCGATGTGCAGCCGCCCGCACTGATCATGGGCTGCCTGAGGCTGGGGGCCAAGGTGCTGGGCCCGCCCGCCTGGAACCCGGACTTCAACGCTGCCGATCTGCCCATGCTCATGCGCATCGGTGATGTACCGCCCCGGTACCGCAAACACATCCTGGGGGTCTGATGCGCGCCGCCCTGGACGTGTTGGGTGGCTGGGCTCTCAAGGGTGGCTTCCCGCCGGGCCAGTCCCCGGGCAGCGGATGGGCGCCCGGCCATGACAGCGGCAACGAGGGTGATGACGACGCCCACGGTGATGCCAGCGAACGTGCCCGTTTTCGGGCCGTTTTCATTTCCGACCTTCACCTGGGCACCGCAGGTTGCCAGGCACGCCCGCTGCTGGATTTTTTGAAACACCACCCCAGCCAGACGCTGTACCTGGTCGGCGACATCATTGACGGCTGGCAGCTGCGTCGCAAGTGGTACTGGCCGCAGGCGCACAACGACGTGATCCAGAAGCTGCTTCGGCGCTCACGCAAAGGCTGTCGTGTGGTCTTCGTGCCGGGCAACCACGACGAGTTTGCGCGCCAGTTCGACGGCCACAACTTCGGCGGGATCGAAGTGGCCAACGAGGCTGTGCACACCACCGCCGACGGCCGCCGTCTGTGGGTGGTGCACGGCGACTACTTTGACGGTGTGATCCAGTGCGCCAAGTGGCTCGCCTACCTCGGTGACAACGCCTACGAGTTCACCCTCAAGCTCAACCGCCACCTCAACTCGTTGCGCGCACGCATGGGCCTGCCGTATTGGTCGCTCTCGCAGTACCTCAAGCACAAGGTCAAGAGCGCGCTGAACTACGTCACCGATTTCGAGCGCGCGGTGGCGGCCGAGGCCCGCTCGCGCGGCTACCAAGGCGTGGTGTGCGGGCACATTCACCGCCCCGAGATGCGAACCATCGACGGCACGCTGTACTGCAACGACGGCGACTGGGTCGAGAGCCTCTCGGCCCTGGTCGAGCACATGGACGGCCGCCTGGAACTCATTCACTGGAGTGCGCAGGCCGCGGCCCAAGGCGGCGTCAAGGGAGACAAAGATGAAGATACTGATCGTCACGGACGCGTGGCAACCGCAGACCCACACAGTCGTCACCACGCTGGCTGAACTGGTTCGCCAGCTGCAGGGCAGCGGCCACGAGGTCGTGGTGATCCAGCCCGGGCAGTTCAACACCCGGCCTTGTCCGGGATTCCCGGCCATCGACCTGGCCTGGTTTCCCGGTGCCCGGTTGCGCGAGCTCATGGACGCGGCCGACGCCGACGCCATCCACATCGCCACCGAAGGCCCGCTGGGCTGGGCCGCACGGCGCCATTGCCTGCGCCGCGGTTGGCCTTTCACCACCGCGTTCCACACCCGTTTCCCCGAGATTCTCAAAGCCTCTTTCAGGCTCCCGCTGTCTTGGGGCTATGCATTGCTGCGCTGGTTTCACCGCCCCTCCAGCGGGGTCATGGCGCCCAGCCAGGCCGTTCTCAACATGCTGCAGACCCGCGGCTTTCGGCGGCTGCGGCTGTGGACCCACGGCGTGGACACGCGCCTCTTTGCCTTGGCCGAACAGCAACGTCCCCTGGCGCCTTTGGGCCCGCTGGCGCACCCGGTGAGCCTGTACGTCGGCCGGCTTTCGGCCGAAAAGAATGTGGAAGCGTTTCTGACCATGGACTTGCCGGGCAGCAAGGTCGTCTGTGGGGCCGGCCCTCTGGCGTCCAGCCTGCGGGCGCGTTTCCCCAATGTGCACTGGCTCGGTGTGCTGCCGCGCCACGAGCTCGCCCAGGTGTATGCGGCTGCCGACGTGTTCGTGTTTCCCAGCCGCACCGAAACCTTTGGCCGGACCATGCTGGAGGCCATGGCCAGTGGTGTGCCGGTGGCCGCCTTCCCGGTAGACGGTCCGCTCCAGGTGCTGGGCAACAGTGGCGCAGGAGCGATGCGCGAAGACCTGCGCGAAGCCTGGTCCGAAGCGCTCAAGTTGCAGCGCCATGAGGCGCGTGACCGTGCGCTGTTGTTCGGATGGGGGCGGGCGGGTGCCATGTTCCTCTCGCACTTGGTGGTGCTGCCGCGCCAACGCCGCAACCGGGCGCGTTCGGGTTTTGGGGTACCGGGCAACGACGGCCGCAGCCTCGCGAAACTGTCACACAAACGTCATCCAGTGGTTGAATAATTGTCACAAAGCGCTCTGGTGAGGCCGGGCATACTGGGGTGAGCACAGTGAGCCGGGAATGAGAACAGATGCACCCGTCGACGACAACAAGACCAGACATGAGCGGCAACACCCCCAACAGCAAATTCCCATTCCTGGATCGCGACCACAGCATCCTGGCCTTCAACGAGCGCGTCATGGACTGGGCGCGTCGCCCGGACGTTCCGCTGCTGGAGCGCCTGCGTTACCTCAGCATCGTTTCAAGCAATCTGGACGAATTCTTCGAGGTGCGGGTGGCACCCCACCTGACCGCCGCACAAGCCCACGAGCAGCGTGGCGTCTACACCGTCCAGTCCTTCGAGAAACTGTCCGAAGAAGTCCACGAACTAGTGGCGCAGCAGTACGCCATCTACAACGACGAGCTGCTGCCCCTGCTGGAGAAAAAGGGCATCAAACTGATTTCGCACGGTGAGCGCAACCCGCGCCAGCGCCGCTGGGTGAAGGAGTTTTTCGTCAACGAGGTGCAGCCCCTGCTCATGCCCGTGGGGCTGGATCCGGCGCACCCGTTTCCCCAGGTCGCCAACAAGTCGCTCAACTTCATCGTGCGCCTGGCCGGCAAGGACGCCTTCGGGCGCGAGAACGAAATCGCGATCGTGAAGGTGCCGCGCATCCTGCCGCGCTTCTTCCGCATGCCACCCATCAAGGGCTCCAAGCAGACGCACTTCGTCTCCATCTCCAGCCTCATCCGCTCGCACCTGGGCGATCTGTTCCCGGGCCGGCAAGTCACCGAGTTCTCGCAGTTCCGCGTCACGCGCCACTCCGATCTGGCGGTGGACGAAGAAGAGGTGAAAAACCTGCGCACCGCGCTGCGCAAGGGTCTGCAGCAGCGCCACTACGGCCAGGCGCTGCGCCTGGAAGTGTCGGCCGGTTGTTCGGAGTTCCTGTCCGAATTCCTGCTCGAGCAGTTCGGCCTGCCGCCGCAGGCGCTGTACCGCGTGCCCGGGCCGGTGAACCTGGTGCGCTTGAACCAGCTGATCGACAAGGTGGATGCGCCCGCGCTGCGTTTCGAGGCCTACAACGGGGGCTGGCCCGTCCAGCTCACGCCCGGGCAGTCGTACTTCGAGCGGCTGCAGCAGGGCGACGTGTTGATCCACCAGCCCTACGAGAGTTTTGATGCGGTGCTGGCCTTCCTGCGCGAAGCGGTGGAAGACCCCGACGTGCTGGCCATCAAGCAGACCATCTACCGCACCGGCGCCAAGTCGGAGCTGATGAACCTGCTGCGCGAAGCGGTGCGCCGTGGCAAGGAAGTCACCGCCGTGGTGGAGCTCAAGGCGCGCTTCGACGAAGAGGCCAACATCAACTATGCCGAGCGCCTGGAGTCGGTGGGCGCGCAGGTGGTCTATGGGGTGGTGGGCCTGAAGACGCACGCCAAGATGTTGCTCATCACCCGGCGAGAAGCCTCTGGTCTCAAGCGCTATGCGCACCTGTCCACCGGCAACTACAACCCCGGCACCGCCAAGCTCTACACCGACCTGAGCTACCTCACAGCCGACGACGCGCTGACCGCCGACCTGGAGCAGATCTTCCTGCACCTGGCCAGCCAGAACCGCCTGCCCAAGCTCAACAAGGCCTTGATCGCACCGTTCCACCTGCACAAGGCCATGCTCGACAAGCTGGAGGCTGCGGGTGCCGCCGCCAAGGCCGGGCAGGACGCGCGTGTCATTGTGAAGATGAATGCCCTGACCGACGAGCAGCTGGCCCGCGCGCTCGCTGTAGCGTCGCAGCAGGGCGTGAAGATCGACCTCATCATCCGGGGTGCCTGCATCCTGCCGGCGCAGGTGCCGGGTTTCACCGACAACGTGCGCGTGCGCTCGGTGATCGGGCGCCTGCTGGAGCATTCGCGGGTGTTCTATTTCCGAACCGGCGAGGTCGAAGAGTTGTGGCTGTCAAGTGCCGACTGGATGAACCGCAACATGCTGCGCCGCATTGAGCTGGCCTGGCCGGTGACCGACAACGTGCTGCGTCAGCGTGTCATCGACGAGTGCCTGACGGCCTACCTGCACGACACCAAGAACGCCTGGCTGTTGCAGCCGGACGGGCGCTACGTGCCCGCCGGCACCACCGTCAGTGGCCGCAGCCGCGCAACCCAGCATTCGGCCCAGGCCAGCCTCATGGCGCGCTACGGGACCCAAGGCTGAGCCATGGAAGGTCGGACCATGGACCTGATCCTGTGGCGGCACGCCGAAGCTCACGAGCACCCCGATGTGCTTGCCGGCGCACCGGGCGATGCGAAAGATCTGTTGCGTCGGCTCACGCCGCGCGGAGAGAAGCAGGCCACGCGCATGGCCACCTGGCTGGACCGGCAGTTGCCCGAAGGCGCGCGCATCTGGAGCAGCCCGGCCGCGCGTTGTGAACAAACCGCGCTGGCCTTGGGGCGCAAGTTCAAACTGCGCGAAGAACTGTCACCCGATGGCGATCCGCTGGCCTTGCTGGAGCTGGTGCAGTGGCCCCATGGCAAATCGCCGGTGGTGGTGGTGGGCCACCAGCCCACGCTGGGGCGGGTGATCGCCCGCCTGCTCAATCTGGCCGAGGACGACTGCTCGGTGAAGAAGGGGGCGCTCTGGTGGTTGCGCCACCGCGAGCGCGCCAGCGGCAACCAGACCGTGGTCGTCACGGTGCAGACCCCCGAACTGATCTGAACCCGACCCGGCCTGACCGGAGGGATTTCAGACGGCTGGAGTGGCTACCGTCTTTTTGGCCGGCGCTGCATTGGCGACGGCTGGCTTGGCCACCACCTTGACGGCGGGCTTGACCGCAGGCTTGACTGCAGGCTTCGACGCCGCTTTAACCGCAGGCTTCAACGCCGTTTTGACCGCAGGTTTCACCACGGCCTTTGCAGCCACCGACTTGACCGGGGCTTTCACCGCAGCCTTGGCGACCGGTTTGCGCACGGGCTTGGCCGGGGTGGCGGGCTTTTTGTCGGTGCCGGTGGGGCGGCCTGTCTTGAGCGTGGGCACCGCAGTCAGCGCGCTCTTGAAGGCGGCATCGTTCAGGCCCACCAGCACCATGAGACCAGCGCGCAGCAGCTCGCTTTTCTTCACGCTGGTGCCCATGGCGATGGCACGCGTCTTGAGCGTTTCGATGGCGGCAAATTCTGCCTTTGGGATGGTGAAGCTGTCGCGCACGAGCTTGGGTTTCTTGCTGCTGATCTTGTTGCTCTGACTGGCCATGGATGCACTCCGTTGAGAGATTGAAAGGAGCGCAGTATAAACCGTATAAATCGTTTATACGATTACGACAGCAGTGTGACAGATGTGTGACGCCGCGCCTTGCGGACACTGCCGGTCAGCGAATGTCGGCGGTGAATTTCCAGGCCGATTTTTGCCAGGCCACCACTTCTTCGCCGAGCAGCCACGCCGACTGCGGGTAGCGCTTGGCCCAGCCCGGGTTGGTGGCCAGTTTGAAAGCGCGCGATTTATAGCTCAGCTTGACCGATTCGTGTTCGGGCATCTGGCGCGCGTGGCACAGCAGCACTGCCAGCCGCAGTGCCATGAGCTGTTTGGCGAACAGCTCGTCCAGCAACGCTTCTTCCAGCTTGCGCAGCTTGCCGCGCTGGCCCAGCACCAGCTGGCTCATTCGGTGCAGTTCGGGCAGCGAGAAACCGCGGGCGTCCACGTTGTCCAGGATGTAAGCGCCGTGGAGGTGTGAGCGTTCGTGCGAGATGTGGGTGCCGATCTCGTGAAGCCGCGCCGCCCAGGCCAGCTTTTGTGAGTAGCGTTCGTTCTGGGTATCGGGGGCGGCAATTTGCGCGAAGAGGGCGGTGCTGACCGCACTCACCCGCGTGCCTTGCGCCTCATCGGCGGAGAAGCGGTGGGCCAGCCAGTTCACGGTGCGTTCGCGCACATCACCACCGTCGGTGTCGCGGTCGATCAGGTCGTACAAGGCGCCGTGGCGCAGCGCGCCCTGGGCGGGCAACATCTGCTCGATGCCGAACAGGTCGAAGATGGCCCGCAGCACGCTCACGCCGCCGCCGATCACCGGGCGCCGGTCGTCTTTCAGCCCTTCGATGCGCATCTGGTCGGCGCTGCCAGACTTGATCATGCGGTCCAGCAGCCAATCAAGCCCCGCTCGGGTGACCACACCCGGGGCCCAGCCGTTGGCGGCCAGCATGTCGGCCACCGCGCCCACTGTGCCCGAGGAGCCGTAGGCCACGGTCCAGCCGGCAGGCGAAAATTTGTCCAGGGCGTCGTCGATCACGGCCTTGGCGGCCACTTCAGCCGTCTTGAAGGCGGCGACGGTGAACTGGCCGCGCGGGAAATACCGGGTCGACCAGGCCACGCTGCCCAGTCGGTACGACTCCATGGTGCGGGCCGAGTAGCCCTGGCCCAGGATCATTTCGGTGGAGCGCCCGCCGATGTCGACCACCAGGCGTTTTTCGTCGGAATGCGGCAGCAGGCGCGAAACACCTTGGTAAATCAGGCGGGCCTCTTCGTAGCCGGACACCACGTCGATGGGGAAACCCAGGATCGCCTGGGCCTGGCGCACAAAGTCGTCGCGGTTTTTTGCTTCTCGCAGTGTCTGTGTGGCCACGGCGCGCACCTGCTGGCGCTTGAATCCGTGCAGCCGCTCGGCAAAACGGGCCAGGCACTCCCAGCCACGCTCCATGGCGGCCTGGCTGAGGTTTTTTTCCTCGTCCAGCCCGTTGCCCTGGCGCACGGTTTCCTTGAGGTATTCGATGCGCTCGATGTGGCCCGAGTGGTAACGGCCGATCTCCAGCCGGAAACTGTTGGAGCCGAGGTCGATGGCGGCGAGGAGGGTACCGTTTTGCATGCGAGGAGGAGCGGACAGCGGGCGAGGCTCCGGGGGAAACGAAGGAAGGCAGGGCGAGCCCGGATTGTGACGCATGCCCGGTGCAGCTTCTCGCGGCGTTGAGCCCGCAGTGCCGGTGGTTTGTGACACTCGCCAAATGTCACGGGCTTGTCACATTGCCTGCCTAGAGTGGGCGCTGTTCCCTTTCCCAACTGCAAGGAGTCTCTCAATGATCAACAAACGCATGTTCCTCCAGGCCGTCGCTGCCGCCGCCATGGCCACCGCCGGCATGGGTTCTGCCATCGCTGCCGACATCACGGGTGCCGGCGCCACCTTTCCTTTCCCGATCTATGCCAAGTGGGCCGAGGCTTACAAGGCGCAGACCGGTACCGGCCTGAACTACCAGTCGATCGGTTCGTCGGGTGGCATTCGCCAGATCCGCGCCAAGACCGTGGCCTTCGGTGCCACCGACGCGCCCGTGTCCGGTGCCGATCTCGACAAGGACGGCATGGTCCAGTTCCCGGCCATCATTGGTGGCACCGTGCCCGTGATCAACTTGGACGGCTTCAAGCCGGGTGAACTGCGCGTGACCGGCCCGGTGCTGGCCGAGCTGTTCCTGGGCACCATCACCAAGTGGAACGATCCCAAGCTGGCCGCACTGAACCCCGGCAAGACCCTGCCTGACCAGAACGTGACCGTGATCCATCGCGCTGACGGTTCGGGCACGACTTTCAACTTCACCGACTACCTGAGCTCCGTGAGCAAGCCCTGGGCCGACGGCGTGGGCAAGGGCGCTGCCGTCAAGTGGCCAGCACCGTCGTCTGTCGGCGGCAAGGGCAACGAAGGCGTGGCCGCCAACGTGAACCGCGTCAAGGGTGGCGTGGGTTATGTCGAGTACGCCTATGTGAAGAAGAACAACATGAACTTCCTGCAGCTGCAAAACGCTGACGGCAAGTACGTGAACCCGGACGACGCCGCCTTCGCTTCCGCAGCCGCCAGCGCCGACTGGTTCAGCGTGCCCGGCATGGGCATCTCCATGGTCAACGCGAAGGGCGCCGACAGCTGGCCCATCAGCACCGCCTCGTTCATCCTGATGTACAAGGACCCGGCCGACAAGGCGCAGTCCGCCGAAGTGCTCAAGTTCTTTGACTGGGCCTTCAAGAGTGGCAAAGGCATGGCCGCCGAGTTGGACTATGTGCCGCTGCCCGACGCCCTGACCGCTCAGATCCGCTCCAAGGTGTGGTCGCAGATCGCCAAGTAAGTTAGGCTGCCCCACCAGTCACATCCGCCGGTCGGTTCATTCGGGCCGGCGGATGTTGATTTGTGGGGCCGGTCACAACCGGATCGGAGTCAACATGAGCCTGGGAACCACCATGAGTTCGCAACCTGTGTCCGTGCAACTGGACAACCCCAACATGGCGTCGATCGCCAAGCGGCAACGCTTTCAGGACGTCCTGTTTCACCGAGTCACCCAGAGTTTTTCGCTGCTGGTGCTGATCGCCCTGATGGGCATCATCGTCTCGCTGTTCATCAACGCCTGGCCCACTTTTCAGAAGTTTGGTTTCAACTTCATCTGGCGGGTCGAGTGGGACATCATCAATGAAGAATTCGGTGCCGCGATTGCCATCGTCGGCACCTTGGCCAGCGCCACCATCGCGATGCTGATCGCCGTGCCGCTGGCCTTCGGCATCGCACTGTTCCTCACCGAAACCTGCCCTGTGTGGCTGCGCCGCCCACTCGGCACCGCGGTCGAATTGCTGGCGGCCGTGCCGTCCATCATTTACGGCATGTTCGGCCTGTTCGTCTTTGCGCCGCTGTTTGCCGACTACTTCCAGTTGCCGGTGCAAAACGTGCTCGGCGGCATGCCGCTGGTGGGCTTCCTGTTTGGCGGCAGCACCAACGGCTTCGGCATCCTGGCCGCGGGCATCGTGCTGGCCTTCATGGTGCTGCCTTTCGTGGCGGCGGTGATGCGCGACGTGTTCGAGATCGTGCCGCCCATCCTGCGCGAATCGGCCTATGGTCTGGGCTGCACGACTTGGGAGGTGGTGCGCCGCGTGGTGCTGCCCTACACGCAGAAGGGGGTCATCGGCGGCATCATGCTCGGCCTGGGCCGAGCCCTGGGTGAGACCATGGCGGTCACGTTCGTGATCGGCAACGCCAACCGCATGCCGACCTCGTTGTTCTCGCCCGGCACCTCGATCGCCTCCACCCTGGCCAACGAGTTTGGTGAAGCGGCCGACTTCCACCTCTCCACGCTGTTCGCCTTGGGCTTCCTGCTCTTCGTGATCACTTTCCTGGTGCTGTCGGCGGCCAAGATCCTGATGTTGCGCGCTGAAAAAGCCAAGGGGTTCTGACATGGAATTCAACAACCAAATCTACAAGAGCCGCCAGCGCGCCAACGCGGTGGGTCTGACGCTTTCCATGGGGGCCATGGTGCTCGGCCTGGTGGTGTTGCTCTGGATCCTGAGCGTGCTGCTGACCAACGGCTTGGCCGCACTGGACTGGAACATGTTCACCCAGTCCACGCCGGCCCCGGGCAGCGAGGGCGGTGGCCTGGCCAACGCCATCGTGGGCAGTTTGATGATGGTCGGGTTCGCGGTGCTGGTGTCCACCCCCATCGGCGTGTTTGCAGGGGTGTACCTGGCCGAATACGGCGACGAGAGCAAGACCGCCGAGCTCACCCGTTTTGTGACCGACATCATGCTGTCTGCACCCTCCATCGTGCTGGGCCTCTTCGTGTACGCCATTGCGGTGGCTACGGTGGGCAACTTCTCCGGCTGGGCGGGCAGTCTGGCGCTCTCGCTGATCGCCGTGCCGGTGGTCGTGCGCACCACCGAAAACATGCTGCGCCTGGTGCCGGGCAGCCTGCGCGAAGCCGCCTTTGCCCTGGGTGCTCCGCGCTGGAAAGTGGCCACGCTGGTCACGCTGCGCGCCGCCCGCAGTGGCGTCATGACCGGTCTGTTGCTGGCCGTGGCCCGCATCAGCGGGGAGACCGCGCCGCTGCTGTTCACGGCCTTGAACAACCAGTTCTTCAGCACCGACATGGGCTCGCCCATGGCCAACCTGCCGGTGGTGATCTTCCAGTTCGCCCTCAGCCCTTACGACAACTGGATCCGCCTGGCCTGGGGCGGTGCGCTGCTCATCACGCTCTCGGTGCTGGTGCTCAACATCGTGGCACGCGTGTTCCTGCGCGAGAAGAAGCCCGGCTGAAACCGACAAACGCCATCCTTCAAGTTTCAAAAAATACGGACACGACCATGCCGAACGCCGCCACCCAACCCGCTGTCGCCGCCAAGAACGCGCTTGAACTGCGCAACCTCAACTTTTTTTACGGCAAGTTCCAGGGCCTGAAGAACGTCAACATGAACATTGAGGAGCGCAAGGTCACCGCGTTCATCGGCCCATCGGGCTGTGGCAAGTCGACCCTGCTGCGCACGCTCAACCGCATGTACAGCCTGTATCCAGGCCAGCGCGCTGAAGGCCAGATCAACTTCTACGGTCAGAACATCCTGGACGAGAAGCAGGACATCAACCTGCTGCGTGCCCGCATCGGCATGGTGTTCCAGAAGCCCACCCCGTTTCCCATGTCGATCTACGACAACATCGCCTTTGGTGTGAAGCTCTACGAAAACCTGAGCAAGAGTGAAATGGACGACCGCGTGGAATGGGCATTGTCCAAGGCCGCGCTGTGGAACGAAGTCAAGGACAAGCTCAACCAGAGCGGTCTGTCGCTCTCCGGCGGCCAGCAGCAGCGTCTGTGCATTGCGCGCAGCGTGGCGGTGAAGCCTTCGGTGCTGCTGCTCGATGAGCCCACGTCGGCACTCGACCCGATCTCCACCGGCAAGGTGGAAGAACTGGTGCACGAACTCAAGCAGGACTACACCATCGCCATCGTCACCCACAACATGCAGCAGGCGGCGCGCTGCAGCGACTACACGGCCTACATGTACCTCGGTGAGCTGATCGAGTTCGGCTCCACCGAGCAGATCTTCTTCAAGCCCGCAAAGACCGAGACCGAGGACTACATCACCGGGCGCTTTGGCTGATCCTCAGCCCGGTTGAACATCGATCCGATCAGCGCCATCACGGGAGACTTTTCATGAGCGACAAACACATTTCCAGCCAATTCGACGCCGAGTTGAACTCCATCTCTTCCCAGGTCCTTGAAATGGGTGGTCTGGTGGAATCCCAGCTGCACCAGGCGGTGTACGCCCTGGTGCACATGAGCATGGAGTCGGCCGTGCAGGTGATCGAGAACGAGGCACGCATCAACCAGATGGAGATGCAGATCGATCACGAGATCATCTCCACCATCGGCCGGCGCCAGCCCACCGCGCGCGACCTGCGCTTTCTCATGGCCATTTCGCGCACCACGCAGAACCTGGAGCGCGCAGGTGACGAGGTGGCCCGCATCGCACGCATGGTCAAGTCCATCATCGAGAACGGTTCACCGCGCAACTTGCCCAGCTCTGAGCTGCGCATGGCCGCAGACCTCGCATCGGCATTGCTTCGCAAGACACTGGACTCGTTTGCGCGGCTGGACACCACCATGGCCGTGGCCATCATCAAGGGCGACAACGCCATCGACGACGAGTACAACGGCTTCCTGCGCAAGCTCATCACCTACATGATGGAAGACCCGCGCACCATCTCGCCCAGCCTGGATCTGTTGTTCCTGGCCAAGTCGATCGAACGGGTGGGCGACCACGCCAAGAACATCGCCGAACAGATCATCTTCATCGTCAAGGGTGAAGACGTTCGCCACACGCCCATGTCGAAAGTGGAGTCGGTGGTCGGATGAGAAAACTCCCACGCGTTCTGGTGGTGGAGGACGAGCCCTCCATCGCAGAGTTGATCGCCGTCAACCTGCGCCACAACGGCTTTGCGCCCACCGTCGTGTTCGACGGTGTGGCCGCACAGCGCGAAGTGGATGCGGTGTTGCCCGACGTGATCCTGCTCGACTGGATGCTGCCGGGCGAAAGCGGTGCCTCGCTGGCGCGCGGTTGGCGCAAGAACGAACGCACGAAGAGCGTGCCCATCCTCATGCTCACCGCACGCAGCGACGAGAGCGACAAGGTGCAAGGACTGGATGCGGGTGCGGACGACTACATCACCAAACCTTTCTCCACCCAGGAGCTGCTCGCACGCATCCGCGCGGTGCTGCGCCGGCGTGCGCCCGAGATCATCAACGACTCGGTGCAGGTGGGCGAACTGTCGCTGGACGCAGCGACGTACCGCGTCACGTTTCGCGGCTCCGAGCTCAAGGTCGGACCCACCGAATTCAAGCTGCTGCACTACCTCATGAAGCACGCAGAGCGGGTGCACACCCGTGGTACGCTGCTCGACAAGGTCTGGGGAGACCATGTTTTCATCGAGGAGCGAACCGTGGACGTGCATGTCAAACGACTGAGGGAGTCACTGGGTGACGCCTCCAGCATGATCGAAACGGTTCGTGGCGCCGGCTACCGGCTCACTTCGATGAACAACACCGGGCGACCGGCGCAAGGCACGCCCCTCTCCGCGGCATGACCCGCCACGCGATCGAACTGCTGCTCCTCGTGGCACTGGGGGCAGTGGCGGGCTGGACGCAGGAATCACCCGGCTGGACGTTCGCCGGCGCACTGGTTGGCGCCCTGATCTGGTCGTTCATCGATGGCCTGCGCGCGCGCAGCTTTCTGCGCTGGCTCAACAAGGCCGATGTGACCCGCCAGCCCCGCCTCTCGGGCAGCTGGGGCGAATTGGTCGACCGGGCCCGCAAGCTGGTCAAGAAGCTGGAGAAGAAGGCGCAAAACAGCGACGCCCGGCTGGAAGACTTCCTGGCCGCCATCCAGGCTTCGCCCAACGGTGTGGTGCTGCTGGACTCGGCCGGGCGTATCGAGTGGTCCAACCTTACCGCCGCCAACCACCTCGGCTTTGACCCGCAGCGCGATCTGGGTCAGTACGTGCGCAACATGGTGCGCAGCCCAGCCTTCACCGCCTACCTGGCCGGTGGAGAGTTCAACCAGGAAATCCAGATCGACGGCATCGGGCCGCGCCCGTCGCAGCCATCGAAGATCTCGCTGCAGATCCACCCGTACGGCAAGAAGCGCAAGCTCATGCTCACGCGCGACGTCACCGCCGTGCAACTGGCCGAGACCATGCGCCGTGATTTTGTGGCCAACGTGTCGCACGAAATCCGCACGCCGCTGACCGTGCTCAGCGGTTTTGTGGAAACGATGCAAAGCATTCCGCTGGAGGAGGCCGACCGCACCCGTTACCTCGGCCTCATGAGCCAGCAGGCGCACCGCATGCAGACGCTGGTGAGCGACCTGCTCACGCTCTCGCGGCTGGAGGGCAGCCCCGCGCCTGGCCCCGGCGAGTGGATCGATGGCGAGGAGTTGCTCACGCATGTGGTGCAGGAAGCGCGGGGCCTGACCCAGGCCATCTCGGCCACCAAACACCGAATCGAACCCCTGCCAGGACCGGCCCTCTGGGTCTCTGGCGCCAGGACCGAGTTGCTCAGCGCCATGTCCAATCTGCTGAGCAACGCGGTGCGCTACACGCCGGGCGGCGGATTGATTCAGACCGGCTGGCGTCTGCGCTCCGATGGCTGGGGTGAGTTCTTCGTCAAGGACACCGGACCGGGCATCGCCGCCGAACACCTGCCCCGCCTCACCGAGCGCTTCTACCGGGTGGACCGCAGCCGCTCCCGGGAAACCGGTGGCACCGGCCTGGGTCTGGCCATCGTGAAACACGTGGCGCAACGACATGGCGGCCACATCGACGCGCAGAGTACGTTGGGCGAGGGCTCCAACTTTGCAATTGCCCTGCCACCCAACCGGGTGCGCGAACGCGTCACGGGCTGAGCAGCCCTCAGTTGCCCACGCGCTGGTAGACCAGCAGGCTTTCTTTGGTGTCGGTCAGCCGACTCACCGTGGACTTGAACGCCCAGTGGGTCATCTCCACGCGTTGTTGCAAGCTGGCCAGACTCGCTGGTGCAACGATCAAGCTCTGGCAGTTGTCGCCTCCGCCGCTCGTGGTGCGAACGAGCTTGAGCCCGCCGTGGTACTGCAGGGCAGCGATCTGCGCCTGGCTCAGACCGTCGGCGAGCACGCAGCCCTCGGCCGGCACCAGCGTGGCAATGCGCCGCGAGATCGGGCCATAACTTCGGCCGAAATCCAGCAAAGGCAGCCAGAGTGTCATGAGCAACAACCAGCACAGGGTGCTGCCCGCAGCCGGCAACACCAGGCTTTTCCACAGCGCCTGGCGGTGTTTGCCCACGCGCCACGACACCAGCCAGAGCCAGGCACCGGTGGCCACAGCGCCGGCCAGGAACAGCATCCAGGAGAACTCGGGCACGAACCCTGGAGCCAGCTTGGCCACGTTGGCCGCCGGCTTGGCGGGCACGCCCGTCTGCATGGCGAACCAGATGACCCAGATGGCCAGCGCGCAGCCCGAGAAGAAGATCAACGTGAACCAGTCCACCAGGGCGGAGACGCTGCGGCGCAGCGTCGGCAGGGCAAAGGCTGCCAGCGCGGCCAGTGCGGGCAAGGCCAACAGCAGCGCGCGGTCGCGCTCGGGTGATAGCGCACTGTCCACCACGCTCACCAGCGCTGCCCACAGCGGCAGTGCCACATGGGGCCGCAGCAGCTGATGGCGCCAGCGCCACAGCGTCCACAGCACCAGCGGCCAGGCGGGCCAGGTGAACCACACCAGCAGCGTGCCCCAGCTCTGCCACTCCACCTCATTCAGGGCGGTCTGAAGACCGGGCACGGGGACGTGTCCGTTGAACGCCGATGCGGCCACGACCAGCACCAACAACACGGCCGACCCCACCAGCGGATCGCGCCGCGGTGCTTCGTCGCTTGGCCACAAGGCGTCGGACTCGTCCTGGTTGCGGCGCGACAGCCACAGGATCAGCAGCAGGCCGCCACCGAGCGTGACCGCGATCCATGGCGCACCGCTGAACACCAGTGCCACCAAGGCACCGCCCCAGATGGCCACGCTGCGCAGGGGATGCCGGTGCCCGGTGTGTGCCATGCGCGCAGCCATCAGGAGCATGAGCGAGACCAGTGCGAGCCGCGCCAGATCGGGCGTGGTTTCGTGCGAGAGCTGAGCCAGCCCCAGGCAGGCCATGAGCGCCAGCAAGCCGGCATCGGCCAGCGCCCGCGCGTAGTCGGTCGGGTTGGCCTCACCTCCGAAGGCAAACGCCACGGGCTGCGCGGCCGGTTGGCGAGCCAGGTGGTAGACGGTGTACCAGGTGCAGACCAGGGTGAGGGCCAGCAGCAGCGCGAAGGGCACGCGCACGGCGAACTCCGCTGAGAGAAAAGGCAGCAGCTTGATGAAGACCGCCCCCAGCCAGTAGGGCAGGGGCCCGGTTTCCTCCACCGCCACGCCCAGCACCTGCGGGTTCCACCAGCCGCTATGGCCCGCGGCCATCTCCAGCATCACGCCGAAAGCCGACACATCGGCATTCTTCCAGGGCTCACGCCCCAGGAATCCTGGCAGCACATAGGCCACACAAAACAGGAACAGGGCGATCCTGGGCAACCGGCGCACGGCTGACTGGGTGACGATGGCGGGGGTGGGTTGGTTCACTGCGCGGAATATACAAGGGGCCTGTGACCCGGGATGAGAAAGCAGGGGGCGAAAAAAAAGCAGCCGGGAAACCAGCTGCTTTTCTTGTGCAGGACGTTGCGCTTTTGAAAGCGCAAGCCAGCCTTGTGCTTACGTTGCAGCGGGCGGGGTCGTCTTGCCGTAGCGGTTGCGGAAACGCTCCACACGACCACCCATGTTGTCCACGCTTTTCTGCGTGCCGGTGTAGAAGGGGTGCGATTCGCTGGAGGTGTCCAGCTTGTACAGCGGCAACTCGCGGCCGTCTTCCATCTTGATCATCTCTTTCGTGTTCGCGCAGGAGCGGGTCACGAATTTGAAACCGTTGGAGAGGTCCTGGAAGCAGATTTCGCGGTAGTTGGGGTGAATGCCGTCTTTCATGACGTGTCCTTCAGGTTCAGGTGCGGCAGCCGCAGGGAAACCATTTCCCTGTACTTGTCGCGATCAGTAAAGCCGCAGATTATAGCCCGGGTCAGCCGCCTCTTCGCATCATGTCGAAGAACTCCGAGTTGTTCTTCGTCGACTTCATGCTCTTGAGCACCATCTCCATGGCCTCGATCTCGTCCATGTTGTACATGAACTGGCGCAGGATGCGGGTCTTCTGCAGGATCTCGGGCTGCAGCAGCAGCTCTTCGCGGCGGGTGCCGCTGCGGTTGAGCTGGATCGAGGGGAACACGCGTTTTTCGTACAGGCGGCGGTCCAGGTGGATTTCGCAGTTGCCGGTGCCCTTGAATTCTTCAAAGATCACCTCGTCCATGCGCGAGCCGGTGTCGACCAGCGCGGTGGCGATGATGGTGAGCGAGCCGCCTTCTTCAATCTTGCGGGCTGCGCCGAAGAAGCGCTTGGGGCGCTGCAGGGCGTTGGCGTCCACACCGCCGGTAAGCACCTTGCCGCTGGAGGGCAGCACGTTGTTGTAGGCGCGGGCCAAGCGGGTGATGGAGTCCAGCATGATCACGACGTCTTTGCCGAGTTCGACCAGGCGCTTGGCGCGCTCGATCACCATCTCGGCCACGTGCACGTGGCGCGCGGCGGGTTCGTCAAACGTGGAGGCGATGACTTCGCCGCGCACGGTGCGCTGCATCTCGGTCACTTCTTCCGGGCGCTCGTCCACCAGCAACACCATGAGTTCCACCTCGGGGTGGTTGGCGGCGATGGCGTGGCAGATGTGCTGCATCATGACCGTCTTGCCGCTCTTGGGCGGTGCCACGATCAGCGCGCGCTGGCCGCGGCCGATGGGCGCGATGATGTCGATCACACGGCCGGTGATGTTCTCTTCGCTCTTGATGTCGCGTTCCAGGCGCATCTGTTCCTTGGGGAACAGTGGCGTCAGGTTCTCGAACATGATCTTGTGCTTGTTGTCCTCGGGGGGCAGGCCGTTGATCTTGTCGAGCTTGTTGAGTGCGAAGTAACGTTCGCCATCCTTGGGGATGCGAACCTCGCCCTCGATCATGTCGCCCGTGTGCAGGTTAAAGCGGCGGATCTGGCTGGGCGAGATGTAGATGTCGTCGGTGCTGGCGGTGTAGCTGGTGTCCGGCGCGCGCAGGAAGCCAAAACCGTCGGGCAGCACTTCCAGCACGCCGTCGGCGTACACCAGTTCGCCGCCCTTGGCGCGCTTCTTGATGATGGCGAACATCAGCTCCTGCTTGCGCATGCGGCCGGTGTTTTCGATCTCAAGCGCTTCGGCCTGCTTGAGGACTTCAGACACGTGCAGTGCCTTGAGTTCGTTGAGGTGCATGGAATTCACTCCGGGAGGGAGTTGAGTCGGGAACCGGGGGAGGGGGCGCTGGCGTCCGGAGGTCGGACGGTACGCAGATGAGAGGCGGGGTCTGTCGGATCCGCCTGCGGGAAATTATGACAGGAAAAGAAAGCGATTGAGAAGGGTGCCCGGGCATTGCACCCAGGCACTCGTCAGCGAAGCATCAGGCGAGTTGCTGATCGATGAAGGCGGTGAGCTGGGCCTTGCTCATGGCGCCGACCTTGGTGGCCGCCAGCTGACCGTCCTTGAACAGCATCAGCGTGGGGATGCCGCGGATGCCGAACTTGGCCGGCACGTCGCGGTTGTCGTCCACGTTGAGCTTGGCGATCTTGAGCTTGCCGTCGTAGGAGCCGGCCACCTCATCGAGGATGGGGGCGATCATCTTGCAGGGACCGCACCACTCGGCCCAGAAGTCGACCAGGACGGGCGCCTGTGCATCCAGCACATCGGCCTGGAAGCTTGCATCGGAAACATGTTTGATCAGGTCGCTCGCCATGATTCATCCTAAAAAACGTTGAATGGGGAGGTTAAAGTTTGGGCACTTGCGCGGGCTTCAAGAGCTTGATGCTCACCGCTGGCCAACCGGTCCGCGCCATTGTGACAGAAACCCCCATTTCATGACGTCTGCCTACCCGCCTTCCGAATCCGGTCTTCGTGCCTTGCCCGGGCAAGAAATCGAAGGCGGTGCGAGCGATTGGGCTTTGTTGATCGAAGCTTTGTCGCAGGCGCTGACCGAGCGCGGCGTGCAGGCGGGCAGTGCGGTGGTACTGGTGCCCTACGCACAACTTATGGATGTGGGTCGGCGCGCATGGGCCTCTCGCTACCCTGACGGCTTTGCGCCGCGCTTTGAATCGAGCCGCAACTGGGCAGCGTCCCTGCAACCCTTCATGCCCGGTGCCACCGACCTGAGCATGGACATGGCGCGCGACAGCCTGGTGGCCGCGGCCTTCATCGACCGGGTGGCGCCTGCCCGGGCCGACACCGAGTTGCGCGCTGTGATGGTGACGCGCCTGGTGGAGGCCGCGCGACAACTCGCGCCGCTGGCGGCAGCCGTGCCGCCCGAACAACGCACGAGTTGGGCCGAAGTGCTGCGCCGCGACCTGCTGCCAGGCGCGGCCTCGCTGCAGTGGGAGGGACTGGTCGCCACGCTGGCGCTGACCTGGGCCAGCACCTCCGTGTACGCCACCGACGTGTTGTGGAGCCCGCAGGCCGACCCCGGCGTGGGCGCGCAGGCCTTGGTGGTGCTGCAAGGTTTTCAGACCGATCCGCTGGCCGCCGCCCTGTTGGTGCACTGGGGCGAGCGCGCTCTGAGTTTGTCGTGGACCAAAGGCCACACGCCACACACGGAGGCCTCGGTTTGCGCGCTGCATGCCTGCGACGACGCCGAAGACGAAGCGCAGCGCGCAGCCGCGTGTGTGATCACGCGGGTCAACCAGGGCCACCATCCCGTGGCGTTGGTGGCCACGGACCGGCTGCTCACCCGGCGCATCAGCGCGCTGCTGCACGGCGCCGGTGTGGCGGTGGTGGATGAGACCGGCTGGAAGCTCTCCACCACCCACGCGGCCGCGCAGCTTATGAGCCTGTTGCGCGCGGCCTCGCCGCGTGCCTCCATGGACGATGTGCTCGATCTGCTCAAGCAGTGCCCGCGTTGGCCGGAGGAGGCGGTGCTCGCGCTGGAGCAGCTTGCCCGTGAAGCGGGGGTGTCGCAGTGGCGCGCCGCCGTGCGCATGGCGAGTCTGGAGCAGGCAATGCCCGATGGTCTGGTCGAGATTTTGAGCGCCCTGCAGTCACCGCGTGGCCTGGTGAACTGGCTGGATACGGTGGCGCAGGCTCTGAAAGCCACGGGCCTGTGGGTCGCCCTGCAGCAGGACGCCGCGGGCCAGCAGGCTTTGCAGGTGCTGCGCCTGGAAGACGGCGCAGCTCGTGAACTCGCGGATGTGGGAGCGGCCTCGCTCGATCCGACCACGAACCGATCGGCCGGGCGCCAGGCACTCGTGGCGTTCACGGCCTGGGTGCGCGATGTGCTCGAAGGCGCGACCTTCATGCCGCGTGGCACCGGCGAGGCTTCGGTGGTGATCCTCCCGATGGCGCAACTGCTGGGCCGCTCGTTCGCGGGCACGGTGGTGCCCGGATGCGACGAGGTGCACCTCAACCCCAGCCCGGAGCCGCCGGGTTCGTGGACTGGCGCCCAGCGCGAACTGCTGGGCTTGCCTTCGCGCGAGACCCTGGCCCAGGCCGCGGCCAGCGCCTGGCAGTCGCTGCTTTGCATGCAGCGTCTGGACGTGTTGTGGCGAACGCAGGAGCTCGGTGAGCCGGTGATGCCGAGTGCCTGGGTGCTGGCCTTGCAAACCAGGGCCAGCCACGACGCGCTCGATCCCCGCGTACCCACCGCGCTGGTGTCGGCGCCGTCTGTACGCCCGGCGCCATCGGCGGGTGACGTGTTGCCTGGCGCACTCTCGGCCAGCGCCTACCAGGACCTGCGCGATTGCCCGTACCGTTTCTTTGCCATGCGCCAACTGCGCCTGGTCGACGCACCCGAGCTCGAAGCGGAACCCGATCAGCGCGACATGGGCAACTGGCTGCACGCGGTGCTGCGCGCCTTTCACGAACAGCGCGGCAACACGCGTCCCGGCGTGCAGGCCGACCGCGCAGCGCTCGACCAACTCGCCCTTGAGACCGCCGCCGCCATGGGCCTGAACGCGGGCGAGGGCGGCGCGGGTTTCCTGCCCTACGAGGTGGTGTGGCCCGCCACGCGCGACGGGTACCTGGAGTGGCTGGCCACGTTCGAAGCCACAGCCGATCGGCCGGGCCCGCGCTTCGTGCAGGCCGAGGCGGTGATGACATCCACCGTGGGCCCGTGGAAACTCTACGGCAAGCTCGACCGCGTGGACGCGCAGGACAGCCCGGAGGGTCCGATTCCGTTCGTGATCGACTACAAGACAGAGAGTCGCAAGACCACCACCGACCGGTTGAAGGAGCCGCTGGAGGACGTGCAACTGGCCTTCTACGCCGCGCTGCTGCCCGACGACAACCTGCGCGCCGCCTACCTCAGCATCAACGACCGGCCCGGCTCGGCTGCGAACGAGGGCGCCACGAAGCTGGTGGAGCACACCGAGGTGCTGGAGGCGCGCGAGCAGTTGCGCGCCGGCCTCTTGCACGACATGGCGCGTGTGGCCGCCGGCCACCCCATGCCCGCACTCGGCGAAGGTCGCGTGTGCGAGTTCTGCAAGGCGCGCGGTCTGTGCCGCAAAGACTTCTGGAGCCTGGCTTGACTACCGGTTCGGCCGCCTACCGCATCAACGGCGCACCCGTCACCCGCGAGGCTTTTTATGCGCTCGCCTGCGACCCGGCGCGAAGCATCGCGGTGGAAGCCTGCGCCGGTGCCGGCAAGACCTGGATGCTGGTCTCGCGCATCCTGCGCGCGCTGCTCGACGGCTGTGCCCCGCAAGACATTCTGGCCATCACATTCACCAAGAAGGCCGCGGGTGAAATGCGCAAACGCCTGGGCGAAGAGCTGCGGCGTTGGGCCGACCTGTCCGATGCCGAGCTGGTGGACGTTTTGTGCCAACGCGGCCTGAGCGCAGCCGACGCCGAACGACGCGTGCCCGATGCCCGAAGCCTGCACGCGAGGGTCACGGCCCTGGGCCGGCCGGTCCAGGTGCGCACCTTCCACAGCTGGTTCGCCGCCCTGCTGCGCGGGGCGCCGCTGTCGGTGCTGCAAGAGTTGCAGTTGCCGGTGCAGTACGAGCTGCTCGAAGACGACACACGGGCGGTGGAGCAGGTGTGGCCGCGTTTCTACGGCGCACTGGCTGCCAGCGCGCCGGACCGCCAGGACTTTGTGGACGCTGTGGGCACACACGGCCGGTTTCAAACGCAGCAGGCCCTGCGCAAGGCGCTGCAGAAGCGCGTGGAATTTGTGCTGGCCGACGCGGCAGGCGTGGTGCAGACCTCGGTGGATGCGATGGCCGAACAGTTCCCGGAATTCGCCGGGTTCGACGACCCGCTTCAGTGGCTGGTCGAACACGCGCCCACCCGCAGCGTGTTCTCGGGTGCCGCCATCGCACTCGGTCGGGCCAGTGCCGTCACGTTCGCCGCCAAGGGTGTCGAGCTGGAAAAGGCCATCACCGCGCTGAGCGGCGCAGCCGTGATCGACGCCCTGCTCACGCAGAAGAACGAACCGCGCAAGTTCAGCGACAAGATCGCCGGCATCGAGCAGGTGCGCGCGGCGCAAGACCTCGCGCTGCGGGTGCTGGCTGCACGCTCGCAACACCAGGCCTGGCTGCATCACCAGCGCATGGCGCGCCTCACGCGGGTGCTGCTGGTCAGCTTTGCCGCGCTGAAGCGCGAGCGTGGCTGGGTCGACATGAACGATGTGGAGGCTGCTGCGCGCCGCCTGCTCGGTGACGCCGAACTCTCCGGCTGGCTGCAGCAGCGGCTTGATGCGCGTGTGCGCCATGTGCTGATCGACGAATTTCAAGACACCAACCCGCTGCAATGGCAGGCGCTCTACGGCTGGCTCTCGGCCTACGCGGGCGCCGGCCCGGGTGATGCACCGTGCGTGTTCCTGGTGGGCGATCCCAAACAATCCATCTACCGCTTTCGCCGCGCCGAACCGCAGGTGTTCAAGGCCGCGCAGGCCTTCGTAGTGCAAGGCCTCTCGGGCGCCTTGCTCAGCTGCGACCACACCCGCCGCTGCGCGCCCGCCGTGGTGGACGCGCTCAACAGCGCCATGCTCGCCGCCGTGCAGGCCGGGGACTACAGCAGCGACTTTCGCCCACACACCACCGAGAGCCACGAGCCTGGAGCTGTGG
>QBMB01000010.1:66713-77948 GCA_003241965.1 Burkholderiales bacterium
AGCGATGAAGCCACCTGGCGCGACAGCCTGAGCACGCCACGTGTGCTGCTGGAAGACACCATGTCGGCGCTGGAGGCGCGCCAGGCGGCCGACTGGATCGCCGGGGAAATCCACTCGGGCCGTTTGACTGCCGACGGACTCATGGTGCTGGCGCGCCGGCGCGAGCGCCTGGCCTGGATGTTCGAGGCGCTGCGCGAACGTGGCATTGCCAGCGAGCAGCCGGAGAAGCTCGACCTGTGCGAAGCGCCGGCGGTGCAGGACGTGGTGGCGCTGCTGGACGCGCTGGTCTCCACCCGCCACGACCTGAGCCTGGCGCGTGCCCTCAAGTCGCCGCTGTTTGGATGGAGCGACGATGCATTGGCCTGGATGGCGCGGCTGCAGCAACACTGGACCGTGCGGCACGGTGCCGACGCCCGGCCGGTCAAACCTTCATGGTGGGCCGTGCTGCAGCGCTTCGCCGATGTGCCTGCGCATGAGCGAGCCGCCTTGCCTCAACTGCCAGAAACCATGGCCGAGGACTTCGTTGCCACCGCCGAACGACTGCTGCGCTACCGACAGTGGGTGCAGAGCCTGCCGCCACACGATGCGCTCTCGGCCATCTACGGCCACAGTGATGTGCTGGCGCGTTTTGCCCAGGCCGTGCCCGCCAGTCAGCGCGCCGGGGTGCTGGCGCAGCTGCGCGATCTGCTGGCCAACGCGCTGGCACAGGACGGCGGGCGTTTCCTCACACCTTACCGTTTCGTGCGCGCGCTCAAGGCCGGTGGCATCAAGGCCACGCCCACGCACAACAGCGGCGCGGTGCGCCTGCTCACCATCCACGGCGCCAAGGGGTTGGAGGCGCACACCGTGCTCATGCTGGACACCGACACCGGCTCCTCACGCCCCGAGAGCATGGGCGTGTTGATCGACTGGCCGGGCGAAGCGCCGGTGCCGCGCCGTTTTGTGTTTCTGGCCAGCGAAAAGAACCCGCCGGCTTGTGCGGCCAGTGCGTTGGCGCTGGAGCAACAGGCGCGCTCGCTCGAAGAACTCAACGCCCTGTATGTGGCGCTCACCCGCGCAGAATCGCGCCTGGTGATCTCCAGCTTCGAGCCACATGCGCGAGGCAACGGTACCAGCTGGTACGAGCGCCTGCTGCCGCTCACGCAACCGCTGCAAGCCCCGGCCGAAGTCGGGCCGCCCAAGGGATCGCAGACCGACACCTTCAGCCTGCTCGCGCTGCCCGCCCTGACGCTCGCTGCGAGCGATGCAACACCCACGCCCGCCGAGCCGGTGCACGACGACGAGCGCACCCGCATCGGCCTGGCGCTGCACCGCCTGCTGCAGTGGCACCCCACGCCCGCGCGCGGCTTCGACTGGACCACCACACACACCAACGTCGTGGCCCGCGAGTTCAACTTGAACGCCGCCCAGGTCACAGAGGTGCAGGCCATGGCACGGCGCACCGTGCAGGGCGAAGCCGCCTGGGCCTGGGACGGTGCCGTGGTCGACTCCACCGGCAACGAGGTGCAGCTGTTCCACGGTGGAGAACTCTTGCGGCTGGACCGCCTGGTGCGGCGCACCGACACCGGCGAGTGGTGGGTGCTCGATTTCAAGAGCGCGGAACACCCCGAGCAACAGCCCGAACTGCTCGCGCAGATGCGTCGCTATGCACAGGCGGTTCAAACTGCACGTCCCGGCGCCGTGGTGCGCCTGGCCTTCATCAACCTGCATGGTCGTCTGATCGAACTGCACAACACATCGATCAATTCATGAGCGACTTCAACGCTATCGCCTCTTTCAACGTCGACGTGGCCGTCATCGGGGGCGGCCCCGCCGGCCTCATGGCCGCCGAGGTCCTGAGCCGCGCCGGCCTGGCCGTGCACCTGTTCGACGCCATGCCATCGGTCGGGCGCAAGTTTCTGCTGGCCGGCAAGGGCGGCCTGAACCTCACGCACGCCGAACCGCTGGATACTTTCGTCACACGCTTCGGTGCAGCGCAAGACCGTGTGCAGGTCCTGCTGCAGCACTGGGGCCCACAAGCCGTGCGCGACTGGGCCGCGGGTCTCGGTATCGAGACCTTCGTGGGCACCTCGAACCGCGTCTTTCCCACCGACATGAAAGCCGCACCCCTGCTGCGTGCCTGGCTGCACCGGCTGCGCCATCCGGGGCAGGGCGGTGCGCCGGTGGTGTTTCACATGCGCCACCGCTGGCAGGGCTGGCCCGATTCACCCTCCGGTCCCATGGTGTTCGACGCGCCGTCTGGCCGCGTCACGGTGCAAGCCCGCGCCACCGTGCTCGCGCTGGGCGGTGCCAGCTGGGCGCGGCTGGGGTCTGATGGCGCCTGGGTGCCCTGGCTGCAGGCCGCCAGCGTGGCGGTGAACCCACTGCTGCCGAGCAACTGCGGTTTTGATGTGGCGGGCTCGGCCGCACACGGTGTGGCGCAGGGCTGGAGCAGCCATTTCAGCGAACGATTCGCTGGTCAGCCCTTCAAGTCGGTCGCCATCCGCGCCACCGACAGCCTGGGCCAACAGTTCCACCGCAAGGGCGAGTTCGTGGCCACGGCCACCGGTGTCGAAGGCAGCCTGGTCTACGCCGCTTCCAGCTTGTTGCGCGACGAGATCGCGCGCAGCGGCCAGGCCAGCTTCGAGCTGGATCTGCTGCCCGATCGCAGCGAAGAGCATGTGCTGGCCCAGGTGAGCCACCCGCGCGGTTCACGAAGTCTCTCCAGCCACCTCAAGAGCCGACTCGGGCTGGAAGACATCAAGATGGGCATTCTTCACGAGCGGCTGGACAAGCACGCGATGAACGATCCCGTGCGACTCGCCGCCGCCATCAAGGTCCTGCCCATCGGCGTGCTCAAAGCCCGGCCGATCGATGAAGCGATCAGCAGCGCCGGAGGTGTGCGTTGGGATGCGCTGAACAACGACCTGATGGTCGAGGGCAGGGCGGGCCTGTTCTGCGCGGGCGAGATGCTGGACTGGGAGGCCCCCACCGGGGGTTACCTCCTCACAGCCTGCATGGCCAGTGGTGTGGCGGCAGGGGAAGGTGTGCGCCGCTGGATCAGGGGTGTGTCCGCCTGAGTCGTCCGACCGCGGCGACTTGCATCGAAGCTGGTGCGCGGAGCCAATCAAACAGGGCGTTACTCGTTTTGTTGCAGTGCCCGGTTGTTTTCCTCCATTCTTCGAAAATTCACGCAGATCGGGTCGCTCGCATGGGACGCCTTGTTGCACTCCCGCAGGCGGCACACTTCCCGCGCGAAGAAATTGCCGGCCTGATCGCAGATGCGGGAGACGGTGAGCACCGGGGCTACAGGCTGAATCGGGGCAGGCGAAGCGCGAACGGGCTGAGCGGCGGCGATGCCGGCCTGTCGACTGGCTTGCTCTTCGCGTTGCCGTTCCAGTTCCCGTGCGGCGAGGGCTTGCTCCTGGCCCGCCAGCAAACGCTCGCGTCTCTCGCGCTCAAGGCGCTGCTGATTGAGCCGCGCCCGCTGCTTGTTCTGCTCGATCATTTGTTCAGCCGTGGCGGCCGATGCGGCAGGGTCGAAAGCAGGCTGAACCGGGGCAGTCACAGGCTCGGTGGCCGGCGCAGGGACCTCCGGCACGGATGCGGTGTATGCCTGTGCTTCAACAGCGGTGGCCGCAGCGACAGGAGCGGGCATGGGTTGCTGTGACCCGCTCGACTGCTGGTGCAGGTAGAACCATGCCGTCAAAGCGGCTGCACCCAGCAGCAGGCCCACTTGTAAGAGCCGCTTGCCGATCACGCCCCTCGCAGGGGCAACGGATGTGGTGGCCGTATCCGGGCCAGCATGGGCCGCGTCTGCCCTCGCAGAAGCTGGTGAGGCTTCTGGATGAGGGCCGGCGACCAGCTTCATGCCGCAGCCCAGGCAGAACATCGCCTTCTCGCGGTTGTCGGTCCCGTACCTTTCGCACACCTTCCCCATGGATCCACCTCGCTGGTTTTGCGAGGCTTGTAGCACGATCGTCGGGGGGCTGTACAGGCGAAACCGCGCAAGGGCGGATGTGTGGAGACAGGTCGACTGGCGACGGTCTTGAAAAGAAGAAGGTGACGAGCCTCTACCCCGGCACTGGATTCACAGTTAGGGCTGCTTGGTTCCCCACCTGACCCGGTTGGCCGCTTCACCATGCGGGAAGGCCCGTCGAGATCGATTGTAGGCGATGCGGAGGGGTGTCGCAGGGCTTTGGCCCGGAGACCGCCGCTTAGAATCGACCGCATGTCCTATGTCGTTCTGGCCCGCAAATACCGCCCGCGCAATTTTACCGAAATGGTGGGTCAGGGCCATGTGGTGCAGGCCCTCTCCAACGCACTGACCACCCAGCGGCTGCACCACGCCTACCTGTTCACCGGCACGCGCGGGGTGGGCAAGACCACCGTCTCGCGCATCCTGGCCAAGTCGCTCAACTGCCTGGGTGCCGACGGGCAGGGCGGTATCACCGCCGAGCCTTGTGGTGTGTGTCAGGCATGTACCGACATCGACAGCGGCCGCTTTGTGGACTACACCGAACTCGACGCCGCTTCCAACCGGGGTGTGGACGAGGTCCAGGCGCTGCTGGAGCAGGCGGTTTACAAACCCGTGCAGGGCCGCTTCAAGGTCTTCATGATCGACGAGGTGCACATGCTGACCAACACGGCGTTCAACGCCATGTTGAAGACGCTGGAAGAGCCGCCCGAGTACCTCAAGTTCGTGCTGGCCACCACCGATCCGCAGAAGGTGCCGGTCACCGTGCTCTCGCGCTGCCTGCAGTTCAACCTGCGGCCGATGGCGCCCGAGACGGTGCAGGAGCACCTGGTGCAGGTGCTGCAGGCCGAGCAGGTGCCTGCCGATGCACAGTCGCTGCGCCTCATTTCGCGCGCCGCGCGCGGCTCCATGCGCGACGCGCTCTCGCTCACCGACCAGGCGATTGCCTTCGGAGGCGGCCAGTTGCAGGAAGCCACGGTGCGCCAGATGCTGGGCGCGGTGGACCGCTCGTACGTGCTGCGCCTGATCGACGCGCTGGCCCGGGCCGACGGTGCCACGGTGGTCGACACGGTCGACACACTGCGCCTCAACGGCCTGAACGCCGCCACCACCTTGGAAGACATGACCGGTGTGCTGCAGCGCATGGCGGTGTTGCAGGCGGTACCGGGCCGTGCGCCGGCCGATGGTCTGGAAGACCCGGACGAGGTCGAGATCGAACGCCTGTCCGCCAGCCTGCCAGCGGATGAGACCCAGTTGCTGTACAGCCTGTGCCTGCACGGCCGGGCCGAACTGGGTCTTGCGCCCGACGAATACGCGGGTCTCACCATGGTGTTGCTGCGCTTGCTGGCGTTCAAGCCTGCGGGTGCGGCGGTGGCCACGGTGGAAAAAAAAACTCTGAAACCCGCTGAGGCGGCACCGCCACCGGTGGTGGCTGCTGTGCCGGTGGCGCGTGTGGCCCCGGTTGCGGCACCCGTTGCGGTGCCGGTTGCGGTGCCGGTCGAAGCGCCCGCGCCGCGACCCGTGACCGTCCAGGCCCCAGCGGCGCCACCGCCGGCGCCAGCAGTGCCTGCACCCGCCAGCCTGGCCGTGGAAGTGCCCGAGATGGACGATGCACCCTGGCCCGAAGACGACGGGCCGCCCTGGGAAGCCAGTCCTGTGCAGGAGAGCGCAGCCACGCCGAGCCGCACGGTGGCGATTCCCGTGCGCCACGCGGGTGAGCCGGGTCGGCTGGACCAGCCCCAGCTCCGCGCGCCGGCAGCGCCCACAGGTCTCGCGCCCATTGCGCCCAGCGAAGAGGGCGATTTCTGGTTCGAGGCCGTCATGCAGCTGGTGCGCGCTGAAGCGATCTCGGCACTCGTGCGTGAACTGGGTCTGCAGTCGCAACTGTTGGCGCGCGACATAGACCGCTGGGTGTTGCGCGTGGAGCGCGAGTCGCTCAACCAAGGCAACAGCCGAGAACGCCTCGCCACAGCGCTGCAGACCATCGGGCATCAGGTGCGTCTGGTGGTGGAGATCGGCACCGTGGTCGACTCACCGGCCAAACGCCTCGCGCTGGAGGCCGAGCGGCTGCAGCGCGAGGCCGAAGCACACATCATGGGTGATCCGTTTGTGCAAACCATGATGCGCGACTTTGGCGGCAAAATCGTGCCTGGCACGCTCAAGGCCATACGGGCCTGAGCCTTCATTCATTTCCACCCAAGAAAGACAATACATGTTCAACAAAGGACAACTCGCCGGCCTCATGAAGCAGGCCCAGGCCATGCAGGACAACCTGAAGAAGGCGCAGGACGAACTGGCCTTCGTCGAAGTCACGGGCGAGTCGGGTGCGGGTCTGGTCAAGGTGCTCATGACCTGCAAGCACGATGTCAAACGCATCACCATCGACCCCAGCCTGCTGGCCGACGACAAGGACATGCTCGAAGACCTGGTCGCAGCGGCGTTCAACGCGGCGGTGCGCAAGGCCGAAGAAACCTCGGCCGAGAAGATGGGCAAGATCACCGCCGGCATGCCGGGCCTGCCGGGTGGCATGAAGTTTCCTTTCTGAGCGCCACTGCCCGATTGCATGGCCGAAGCCCATTCCCTTGAACACCTGGTTCAGGCCTTGCGCCGCTTGCCGGGGGTGGGCGTCAAGTCGGCCCAGCGCATGGCGTTTCATTTGCTGCAGCACGACCGCGAAGGTGCCTTGCACCTGGCCCGCGCGCTGGAGCACGCCGCGGCTTCCGTGCAGCACTGCGAGCTTTGCCACACCTTCACCGAAGAAGCCATTTGCCCCACCTGCCTGGACCCGCGGCGCGACCGCAGCCAGCTGTGTGTGGTGGAAACACCCGCCGACCAAGCCGCCATGGAGCGCACGGGCGCCTACAAAGGTCTGTTCTTCGTGCTGATGGGAAAGCTCAGCCCGCTGGATGGTGTGGGCCCGCACGACATCGGCTTGCAAAAGCTGTTTGACCGCATCGACGCACCGGCCCAGACACCGACGGGCATGTCCGAGGTGCGCGAAGTGATCCTGGCGACCAACTTCACGGCCGAGGGCGAAACCACTGCACACGTGATCACCCAGGCCCTCAAGGGGCGTGGGGTGCAGGTGACCCGGCTGGCGCGTGGCGTGCCGGTGGGCAGTGAGCTGGAATACGTGGACCTGGGCACCATTGCCCACGCGCTGGTGGACCGGCGCTGAGCGCATCGATTCAATTGTCCTGAAAGAACCAACCCATGAAACTGGCGGGATTGACCGTGGCTTACTGGTGCGTGCTGATGTCGGCGGTGTTGCCGATCATGTGTGCGGGATTGGCGAAGTGGGGCATGTTCACCACACCCAGGCGCCAGGGTGGCTACGACAACAACCTTCCCCGGCAATGGCTGGCCCGGCAAACCGACTGGCGCGCCCGCGCCAATGCGGCGCAGGCCAACAGCTTCGAAGCGCTGCCGTTCTTCATCGGTGCAGTGATCATTGCCCACCAGCTCGGCGCTTCGCAGCTGCGGCTCGATGTGCTGGCCTTCCTCTTTGTCGTGCTGCGGCTGCTCTACGTCATGATGTACGTGGCCGACCTGGCCACCGTGCGCAGCGTTCTGTGGACATTGGCTTTTCTGGTGAACATCACCATCCTGTTTGCCTGAGCCTGCGCAGTTACATCGGCTTGCAAAAAAAGCGGTAAAACCGCTCGGTACAAACCCGCTCGGGAATGGTCCCGATGCGGGTTTTTTTCTGAACCCGTAACCTGCCTGTATTCATAAAGCAATACAGAGAGGATGTCCGGGCATGTTGAACCGCAGAGATTGGGGGCGAGCGGTGACCGCGTTGGCGTTGGCGGCGGGTGCGCCGGCGCTGCGCGCACAGCTGGCAGCTCCACCGGCCATGGCCTTGCCACGCAACGCTCCGCGCCTGGTGCTGGCGGTCGACAACCGCACCGATTTTTCCTGCCTGCCCCTCACCATCGCCGACCGGCTGGGTTACTTTGCCAGCGAAGGTCTGGATGTCGAGGTGCGAGACTTTGCCGAACCGGCGCAGTCCCTGCAGGCACTGGTCTCGGGTGCGGCCCATGCGCTGTCGGCGCCCTACAGCAGCACCATCGGCGCACAGCTGCGGGGCCACGCCCTGCAGTCTTTCGTGCTGCAGGGGCGCACGCCCCAGATCGTGGTGGGTGTGTCCACCAAGTCCGTGGCGCAATACCGGCAGTTGAGTGATCTCCAGGGCAAGCGGGTGGGCGTTCAGTCGCTGGGATCCACGTCGCACCGCGTGGCGCTGGCCTTGTTCAGCGCGGGTGGGCTCAAGACCGCCGATGTTCAGTTCGTGCCCATTCCGAACGCCTGGGCCGCCATCTCGGCATTTCGCAGCGGCGCGCTGGACGCCATCAGCTACACCGACCCCACCGTCACCCAGCTGGAGCAAGCCGGGGAGCTCAAGGTGGTGGCCGACACACGCAGCGTGCGCGGCAATGCCGACGTGTTTGGCGGGCCCATGCCCTCGGCCTGCCTGTGTGCCACCGCCGAATTCCTCACGCAGTACCCGCGCGCCAGCCAGGCCATGACCGATGCGATGGTGCATGCCCTCAAGTGGCTCCAGACGGCGGGCCCGTCGGACATCATCAAGGTGGTACCGGAGCGGTACTTTCAGGGCGACCGTTCGCTCTACCTCGCCGCATTCAACCGCGTGCGCGAAGCGTGGTCGCCCGATGGGGTGATGCCGGCCGAGGGGCCGGAGATCGCAGCGCGCCTGGTGGCCCGTTTCGATGAGCCGGGCTCCATGGACCGTTTTGATCTGGCAAACACATTCACCAATGTGTTTGCCCGCAAAGCCAAGGCCCGCTTCAGGGCCTGAGGCTCAACGGCTGGCTCAGGGCTTTTTGTCGCCCTTGCCACTGGCCGCCACGCGCGTCTTGGCGCTGCTGGAGGCGACCGCCTTGGTGGTCTTTTTCCTGGCGACGGTGTTGGCCTTGACCTTGGTGGGCTGGCCTGCGCTCTTGGCAACCCTGCGGTTGCTGTTCGCCACCGCTTTCTTCGCGGGCGTTCCGCCGGAGGCGGCGAGCGAGACCCGCTTGGGCAGCATCAGCGTCACGCTCTGACCGGGCTTGAGGGCGGCGTTCACAGCCAGCTTGTTCCAGCCGGCCACGCTGACCGCGCTCACGCCGTAACGCTGCGCCAGGCGCGCCATGGTGTCACCCTTGCGCGCCTTCACCACCGAGCGCCGCAGCACCACATCGGGCTGCAGGCTGAGCTGGGCGTTGTCGGCCACGTGCAGGGGCACGTCGTTGTTTCGGTGGGCCGAGCGTGGCACCAGCAGGCTGGAGCCAGCGCGCACGCTCATGCGCGGCGGGATGTTGTTGACTTCGCGCAGCTCGGATTCGCTCATGCCCACGCGCGAGGCGGCCTGCGCCACCGTCATGGTGGTGGGCACGACCCAGGCGGTCCAGCTCGCCAGCGGGCCGTGGTGGGTGTGCAGCTTGTTCTGGAAGATCACCGCGTTGTCCCAGGGCAGCAGGATGTTCGGCGTGCCTGAGGCCATCACCAGGGGTTGCTTGAGCGACGGGTTGAGTGCGCGGAAGTCGCCTTCACTCACCTCCGACAACTGGGCGATGACGGCCACGTCCATGTCACGGTCGAGCGTGACGGTGTCGAAGAACGGGTGGTTGCCGATCAGGGGCAGCGTGGTGTTGAAGGCCTGGGGCCGCGCCATGATGTTTTTCACCGCCTGCAGCTTGGGCACGTAGGTACGCGTTTCCAGCGGCATGTTGATGTCGGTGTAGCCGGTGGGCAGGCCCAGGCGTTTGTTCTGGGTGATCGCTCGGTTCACGTTGCCCTGGCCCCAGTTGTAGGCGGCCAGTGCGAGGTGCCAGTCGCCGAAGCGGCCGTGCAGCTGCTGCAAATAGTCGAGGGCAGCGCGGGTGGAGGCAAGCACGTCGCGGCGGTCATCGCGAAAGACGTTTTGTTTGAGGTCGAACGACTCGCCGGTGGCCGGCATGAACTGCCACATGCCGGCGGCGCGCGCGCTGGACACCGCCTGCGGGTTGAACGCGCTTTCAATGAAGGGCAGCAGGGCCAGCTCCATCGGCATGTTGCGGCGCTCGATCTCTTCGACGATGTGGAACAAGTAGCGGCTGGAGCGCTCGGTCATGCGCTGGATGTAGTCGGGACGCGTGGCGTACCAGCGTTCCTGGTCGCGCACCAAGTCACCGTCCAAGTCCGTCATGGCGAAGCCGCGGCGGATGCGTTCCCACAGGTCGGCGGGTGCTGCCAGCAGGGCCACGGGAGGCACGCTGGTGCTGGCTACGCCGATGTCGCTCAGCGGCACGTGCCCGGGCAGCCGGTACGAAGGCAGGCGCGGGGTGGTGTTGGCTGCACGGGTGCTGGACGCGTCGACGGACGCTGGCGGGGTGCTGCCCGAGCCGCTGTCGACGGTGGCGCAGCCGGAGATGAACAGGCCTGCCGCCAGCACGGCGGCGGTCCACCAGCGATGTTTGTTTTCGGACACGTACAGGGCGGGTGGCAAGGCAAAAGCGTGCGTCATTTGAAGTTGTTTTTCCAGGTCCGTAGCGTGGCGAAGACCGACACGGCGTCGGCGGTGGTGGCGTGCTCATGGGCTTGGGCCGACCGCACCACGCTCGCCTCTGCGGTGCGCAGGAACGGGTTGATGCCTTTTTCCACTCCGATGGAGCTGGGCAGGGTGGGAAAGTTCTGCGCGCGTTGTCGCTGACATTTCACAACGTAAGCGGCCAGTTGGCCATTGTCGGGCTCGATGGCTTGCGCGAACTTCAGATTGGACAGCGTGTATTCGTGGGTGCAGCACACGCGCGTGGCCGCGGGCAGGGCGGCCAGCCGGGTGAGGGAGTCGAGCATCTGGGCGGGTGTGCCTTCAAACAAACGACCGCAGCCGCCCGAGAACAGCGTGTCGCCACAGAAGAGCAGCGGAGAACCTTCGGCCTCGGCGGCATAAAAAGCAATGTGCCCGGCGGTGTGGCCGGGTACCTCGATCACCTCGAAGCGCAGGCCGAGCACATCCACATGGTCACCCGCGCTCACGCGCTGCAATGGCTCGGGCATGGGCTCAAACGCCGGGCCGATCACGTGCGCGCCGGTGGCCTGGCGCAGCGCGGCCACGCCACCGGTGTGGTCGGCGTGGTGGTGGGTGATCAGTATGGTGTCTAGCTGCAGCTGGTGTTGTTCCAGCCAGGCCAGCACACCCTCGGACTCGCCGGGGTCGACCACCAGCGCGCGCTGGCTGTTGTGCAGGATCCAGATGTAGTTGTCGCTGAAGGCGGGCAGGGGGAACAGTTCCATGGGGG
>QBMB01000110.1:0-6822 GCA_003241965.1 Burkholderiales bacterium
TCCCCGCGCTGCACGCAAGACCACGTCTTGCCGGCGCGGGGTTTTTTTTGGTTTCGCTGGATGCGGTCCAATAGCGGCATGACCGATTCCGCCCGACCCAGCCCAGACACCGACCAGCGCCTGACCGATCTGGAGATCAAGGCCAGCTACGCCGACGATCTGCTCGACACCCTGAACGCCCTGGTGGCGAAGCAGCAGGAACAGATCGAGCTGCTGCTGCGCGAGGTGAGCAGGCTGCGCCAGCGAGGGGGCGACGAGGGCCTTTCAGCCGGGCCGCGCGATCCGCGCGACGAACTGCCACCGCACTACTGAGGCGGCATCACAGGCGCGGATTCACGGGCGCGGATTCACGGGCGCTGCGGCTGCAGCGGTGTGCTCAGGGCGCACACGAAAGCCGCATCGGCTGCTGAAAAATCCCACTGTTCCACCACGCAGCCGGTGGCCGGTGACCAGCGCACCACGTTCACCGAGTTGGGCACGCTCCTGCGCACCCGGCTGGAGACCGCCGTGCCGGCCTGCACCGCCCAGAGGGGCCGTGCAAGGCCGGGCAGCGGCATCACATACGGCAGGTGGATGTGGCCGCCCATGACCAGGTCGGCCCCGGCTGCGGCCCAGGCCTGCTGCGCGGCGGTGTGGTTGTGCAGGCGGTTGGGCACATCCTCCGCGCGCATCACGTCGATGGGCTGGTGCACCACGACCACACGCAACTGTCCGGGTGTGGCTTTGCGCAGGCGCTCGCTCACCGCGTCGATCTGCGCGCCGGACACCTCGCCGTCCTTGTGGCGCCGGGCACGGGTGGTGTTCACACCCAGCACCATCAGGTCGCTGGAAGCAAACACGGGGGCCAGGTCGGCACCGAAGACCGCGCTGTAACGCGCGTACGGCTGCACGAAGCGGCTCCAGAGATCGAAGAGGGGAATGTCGTGGTTGCCGGGCAAGGCAAGCAGGGGCGCGCCGAGCCGGTCCATGGCGGCGCGCGCGTCTTGAAACTGCCGGGCGAGCGCACGCTGCGTGATGTCACCGGACAGCACCACGAGATCGGGGCGGAGCTGCGCGGCGAGTGCCACCAGCGCTTCGACCACCGGGAGTCGTTCGGTGCCGAAGTGAGGATCGGAGACTTGCAGCAGAACGCTCATGGACGGGTCATTTCCGGAGCCGCCTTCAGCAACCACAGTGGCTGTGGCAGCACGCGGATGTTCAGCGGCGCCGTCATCCAGGCCACCTCACCGTCGAACGCCACCTTCACCTTGCGTCGCCGCATCAACTGACGCGGCTGCACCACCAGGCTCTGGCACACGAAGCGCTCGATACCGCTGGCCTCCCCGAGTTGGCCCAGTGCTCCGTGCAGCATGAGGCCGAGCATGGCCCAGGTGCCGATGGGTTTGAGAATGACGGCGGTGATGTGGCCGTCGGCCGCGGCGCCCTCGGGCGGCGTATCGGTATCGGTGTCGGTCAGGCCGAGTTGTTCGAGCTGCAGCCGGTTGTTGCCCACGAACAGCGTGAGCGTGCGCACTTCGCGCAGTTGCTGGTCCCACCCGATCGAGAGCTTGAGCTGGCGCTGCGAGCGCAGCAGCGTGGCCATGCCGGCGCCGAAGGCCACCAGGCGGCTGCGGCCAAAACGCGCCTTCCAGCTTTCGCGGTCCTGCAGCAGGTCGGGGTAGAGCCCCAGGCTGGCGTTGACAAGGAACACCTGCTCGTTGATGGCGGAGATCTGCACCGGCTCGGGTCGCGCGTCGAGCAGCCAGCGCAGGGCTTGCGCGGTCTCGGTGGGCGCGCCGTGCTCACGCGCGAAGTAGTTGAAGGTGCCGCGCGGGATCACGCCCAGGGTGCAGCCGGCGGCGTGGGCGGCCTGCGCCACGGTGTTGATGGTGCCGTCGCCGCCCACCGCCACCACCGCCGAGCCGTCGCTACGGGCTTGTTCGGCGGCCTCGCGTGCCACCCGGGCGAGCTCACCCGGTGCCGCAAACTGCACGGTGCCGGTGCGCCCGGACTCGCGCAAGCCCGACTCGATCACCTCGCGCGTGGCGTCGGCATCGCCGTGGCCGGCCTGGCCATTGACGACGAACTGCAGCGCACTCGCCGAGTTGAAGAGCGGACGTCCCATCAGCAGCCGACCGCCTGGCCGTCACGGCGCGAATCGCTCGCGGCCACGTAGCCGTCTTCCATGTTGTCCGAAAGGCGCCAGATGAACTGACCACTGCCGAAGTCCATGTAGGCATCGGGGGTCGGCTCGAAGCGGTGGCCCAGGTCTTTGAGACCTTGCAGCAGCGCGGGGGCCATGGTGGATTCAAAGTCCACGTTCATGCCGGTGCCCACCTTCCAACGCGGCGCGTCGCACGCAGCCTGCGGTTGCTGTCCATGAACCAGCATGCGCACCAGCGTCTGCACATGGCCCTGCGGCTGCATGTTGCCGCCCATCACGCCAAAGCTCATCTGCGGGCGCCCATCCTTCAAAACGAAGCCCGGGATGATGGTGTGAAACGGCCGCTTGCCACCGGCCACCTGGTTGGGATGGCCTTCGGCCAGGGTGAATCCAAAGCCCCGGTTCTGCAGGCTCACACCCACCGAGGGCACCACCACACCGCTGCCAAAGCCCATGTAGTTGGACTGGATCAGGCTGATCATCTGGCCGCTCTCGTCGGCGGCGGTGAGGTACACCGTGCCGCCGCGTGGCGGTGTGCCGTGCGCAAAGTCGCCGGCCCGACCGGGCTGGATGAGCTTCGCGCGCTCGGCGAGGTATGCGTCGCTCAGCAGGTCGGCCGCGCTCACCTCGTTCATGTGCCCCGCATCCGCCACCCAGCGGTAGGTGTCGGCAAAGGCGAGCTTGATGGCTTCGATCTGCAGATGCTGCGCTTGGATGCTGTCCACCGGCAGGTGCTTGATGTCGAGGTGTTCGAGCATGCCCAGCGCCATGAGCGCGGCGATGCCCTGGCCGTTGGGCGGGATCTCGTGCACCGTGTGGCCAGCAAAATTCTTCTGGATCGGTGTCACCCACTCGGGGCGGTAGGCGTCGAGGTCGGCCATCGTCATGCTGCCGCCATTTGCTGCTGCATGCGCCACCAGCGCCTCGGCGATATCGCCACGGTAGTACGCCTCACCGCGCGTGTCGGCGATCTTGCGCAGCGTGGCGCCCGCCGCCTTGAAGGTGAAGCGTTCACCGGGGTTGGGAGCCCTGCCGTGGGGCATGAAGGCTTCTGCAAAACCCGGTTGATCGTTCAGGAAGGGCACCTGGCGTGCCCACTTGTCGGCGGTGATGCAACCCACACCGTGTCCGCGTTCGGCCAGCTCGATGGCGGGCTGCAGCAGGTCGGCAAACGGCAGCTTGCCGAAGCGCTCCGACAAGGCCACCCAGCCCGCCACCGCGCCCGGCGTGGTGACCGAGTCCCAGCCGCGCATGGGCATCTTCCCACCGTGGCGGCGCGCGAAGTAGTCGGTGTTCCAGGCAGCGGGCGCCACGCCGGACGAATTGAGCCCGTGCAGCTTCTCGCCGTCCCACAGGATGGCGAAGTTGTCGCTGCCCAGGCCGTTGGAGATCGGCTCGACGATGGTGAGTGCGGCCGCAGCAGCGATGGCGGCATCGACCGCGTTGCCGCCCTGGTGCAGCATGCGCAAGCCGGCGCTGGAGGCCAGCGGGTGCGAGGTGGAGACCACGTTGCGCGCCATCACGGGGCTGCGCAGGGTCGGGTAGGGATTGGTCCAGTTGAAGGTCATGCCTTGTCCGTGTTGCGTTGAACAAGGTGCAGGATATTCGATGGGGTCACACCCCATCCCGACTCAGGACAGGATCTCGACCCCGAAGCCCCGGTAGCCGGTGAAGCTGCAATGGGAATCAAACATCGGCGTGCCGCTGACGCGGAAGCGCCGCACACGGCCATCGGTCAGGACATGCTGCAGCAGCACATCCAGAAACGGCGTGCGCGCGGCTATGCGGGCCTGCAAGGCCAGGCGCTCGGCCACATCCCAGCCGTCGTCCTGCTGCGGTGCATCGGGACCATCCACCAGCGACTCCACCCGCAGGCCCAGCATCTCCAGCACCGGGCCCGAAACCTTGGTGAAACGGCCCTCGTTGTCCTGCTCCCAATACCAGTCGGTGGCCAGCTCGGTCAGGGCGCGGTAGCGCGCTTCGCTCTCGCGCAGCTCGGCGGTGCGCTCCAGCACCTCCTGCTCCAGCGCATGGTTGAGGTTGGCCAGCCGCTGGTGCAGCAGGCGCACCTCCACCAGGTTGTGGATGCGCGTGCGGACCTCCAGCATGTCGAAGGGTTTGCTCACGAAGTCCTTGGCGCCCGACTGCAGCGCACGCAGCTTGTGGCCCGGTTGCGCGGTGATCACCAGCACCGGGATGTAGTCGTCGATCGCATTGGCCTTGAGTCCCTCCATCACCTGGAAGCCATCCATGTCCGGCATCTGCAGGTCGAGCAGGATGAGATCGAACGGGGTCTTGCGGTGCAGGCCGGTGACAGCGCGCGGATCCATGGTGGAGGTCACCTGGGTGTAACCGGCACCGGCCAGCATTTCCTCCAGCAGAACCACGTTGGTTTGCTGATCGTCCACGATCAGGATGCGGGCCTGCAGGATGTCTTGGGCGGTGATCGTCATGTGATGTCCTGCGGGGTGTCGATGTTGTCTTTCTCGCTGGAAAACGCCAGCGCCGCGTCGATCGCGTCCATCAGCTGGCCCACCTTGATGGGTTTGGTGATGTAGTTGAAGAAGCCCGCCTCCATGCCGCGCTGGATGTCGCGTGGCACGGCGTTGGCGCTGAGCGCAATGATGGGAATGTGGGCGGTGACCGGATCGCTGCGCAGGATCTTCATGGCATCGATCCCGCTGATGCCGGGCAGATTGATGTCCATGAGGATAACCCGGGGTCGGTACACCCGTGCAAACTCAATGCCCAGGCTCGCATCGGCGGCACCCAGCAGCCGCAGGTTGGAGCGGCGGGCGATGATCTGCTCCACCAGTTCCAGATTGGCCGGGTTGTCTTCCACATACAGGACGGTCTGCATGGAGGCACCGTCGGCTGGCAGCATCATCGGCACCTCGGCCGTCAACTCCAGCGCCAGGCCCGGTGCGGTGGCCAGCGCCATCTCGACCCAGAACACGCTGCCCACGCCTTGCGTGCTGTCGGCCCCGATCTCGCCGCCCATGAGCTGCACCAGCCGCTGGGTGACCACAAGGCCAATGCCGGTACCTTCTTCGCGGCCGGCTTCCTGACCGAGCCGGTTGAAGGGCTGAAAGAGCTGGCTGACCTGTTCGGGCGTGAGGCCGGCGCCGGTGTCGCGCACGCTGATGCGCAAGGTGCCCTTGGCGGGCTCGGTGCACTCCACCGACACGCGGCCGTTGGGCTGGTTGTACTTGATGGCGTTGAACAGGAGGTTGATCAGCACCTGCTTGAGCCGCGTGCGGTCGGCTTTCACATAACCCTGGGCCGGCATGCGCGGAAACGCCATGCCGATGCCGCGTTGCGCGGCCTGTGACTCCACCATGGCACGGCATTCCATCAAGACTTCCGTCAGTGAAACAGGCTCCACAGACAGCGACAGCTTGCCCGACTCGATGAGTGCCAGGTCGAGAATTTCGTTGATCAGCTCCAGCAGGTACCAGCCCGCCTTGAGGATCTGGTCGATGCTGCGTTTCTGCGACGGCGTGGGCGTGGGCGTGCCCGACTCCACCAGCTGCGCAAAGCCCAGAATGGCGTTGAGCGGTGTGCGCAGCTCGTGGCTCATGCTGGAGAGAAAGTCGGACTTGGCCAGGTTGGCCTTCTCGGCCGCGGCCACCGCCTCGTTGAGTTGCAACTCCACGCGCTTGCGGGCCGAGTTGTCGGTGCCGATCAACAGGTAACCAATCACATCGCTGTAGTCGTCGCGCAGCGCGGTGATCGAGATGATGGCGGGAAAGCGGCTGCCGTCCTTGCGGATGTAGGTGAGCTCGTAGATGTCTTCGATGCCGCGCGAGGCCTTGAAGGCCAGCGCCTCGAAGCCGGGCGCAATCGCGGTCTCGAGCTCCACGCTGAGCGCTTCGGCGCGGGCCGTCACCTCCATCGGATCGTGCAGGTCGCTCGGGCTGCAGCGGTTGATGAGTTCGTCGGCCCGGTAGCCCAGCATGTGCTCGGCGCCCACGTTGAAGATCTGGATGATGCCGTTCTCGTCGGTGGCGATGATCGAAAAATTGGCGCTGGTGAGAATGGCGTTTTGCAAGGCCCCGGCCTTGAGCAATGCACTGCGGCGGCTGGCTTCCGAGAGTTCACCGGTCCGGGCGGGTGGCGTGGAGGCTGCGGGACGGTGATCTGACATCGATGTTGCTCTCGGTTCGGCACCGTCCGAAGCGGACAGCCTCCCTCGAACCTACGCAGACAGCCGCATCTCGTCAGTGCGGTAACGAACACAGCCCCGGGTGCCCCCTCATCTGGCGGGGTCGACGTGGACAGGCGATGGTGCTGGCCTTAGGCTGCACGCATGTCCAAAACCACCCAACATCTTGCCTTGCCGTGCGCAGCACTGGCCGCCCTGTTCCTGCTGGGCGCCTGCGCCGAATCGGCCAAGCTCACCGTGGCACAGGGCACCGGTCCCAACCCGTCGCTGCCCGAACCGGTCACATCGGTGATCCCCACAGTCAACATCGCGCCCGCCAAAGGCTGGCCCGCTGGCACCGCACCCGTGCCTGCCGCCGGCCTGGGTGTGGTGGCTTTCGCCAGCGGCCTGGACCACCCGCGCTGGCTCATGGTGCTGCCCAACGGTGACGTGCTGGTGGCCGAAAGCAACGCGCCGCCCAAGCCCGCGGGCAGCACCGGCGTGAAGGACTGGATCGCCGGCCAGGTGATGAAGC
>QBMB01000110.1:6955-12661 GCA_003241965.1 Burkholderiales bacterium
CGCTCGCCCTTCGGCATGCCCCTCATTGGCAACCGCCTGTATGTGGCCAACGCCGACGCGGTGGTGAGCTACCCCTACCAGACGGGCGACACCGTCATCACCGCACCCGCCACCGAGCTGGTGCAACTGCCCGCCGGCGTGAACCACCACTGGACCAAGAACCTCTTGGCCAGCGCCGACGGCAGCAAGCTTTATGTGAGCGTGGGTTCCAACAGCAATGTGGGCGAACGCGGCACCGAGGCCGAAGTGGGCCGCGCAGCCATCTGGGAGGTGGACGTGAAGACCGGTGCACACCGCCTCTTCGGCTCCGGCTTGCGCAACCCGGTGGGCATGGCGTGGGACGCCTCGGGCAAGACCTTGTGGACGGTGGTGAACGAGCGCGACGAACTCGGCAGCGACCTGGTGCCCGACTACCTCACCTCGGTGAAGGACGGCGGCTTCTACGGCTGGCCCTACAGCTACTACGGCCAGACGGTGGACGTGCGCGTGAAGCCGCCGCGCCCGGACCTGGTGGCCACCGCGCTCAAGCCCGACTACGCGCTGGGCCCGCACACCGCCTCACTCGGCCTGGCTTCGTCCACCGGCAACGCGCTGGGTGCGCCGTTTGCCAGCGGCATGTTCATTGGCCAGCACGGCTCGTGGAACCGGCGCCCGCACAGCGGCTACAAGGTGATCTTCGTGCCCTTCCAGGGCAGCCAGCCCTCGGGTCAGCCGGTGGACGTGCTCGCCGGTTTCCTGAATGAACAAGGCGAGGCGCTGGGCCGGCCGGTGGGTGTGGCGGTGGACACGCGCGGCGCCTTGCTGGTGGCCGACGACGTGGGCAACGTGATCTGGCGCGTAAGCCCAAAACCCTGAACGACGCTGGGACAAGACGATGAACAAATATTTGGCCGCTTACGGCGGCACCGCCGCGGTGATGGTTGTGCTGGACCTGATCTGGCTCGGCGTGATCGCCAAACCGATGTACCAGCAAGGCCTGGGTCACCTCATGGCCGCCGCGCCCAACGTGCCGGTGGCGGTGGTGTTCTACCTGCTGTTTGCGGTGGGCCTGGTGATCTTTGCGGTGGCGCCGCACACCGCCCCCCACAGCTGGGCCACCACGCTGACCATGGCCGCGCTGTTTGGCTTCTTCACCTACGCCACCTACGACCTGACCAACTGGGCCACGCTCAAGGACTGGCCGTGGAAACTCTCGCTGATCGACATGGCCTGGGGCACGGTGGTGAGCACGGCCTCTGCCGCGGGAGGCAAAGCGGCGCTGGACTGGGCCACGCGCGGCTGAGTGGCTTTGCGGGGCGCTGCAGGCCCACAGGGCTGCTACGATGGCCCACCGGGAACACAGCCTCCCGGGTCTTGACGAACAGATGGTGTCCCATCCAAGTGCTGACAACGCTCTGGAGTTTTCCATGGACACCGCCATCCCCACCCACATCCCTTTTCACATCGCTCCCCGCGAGCTCGCCGCGCGCGTCGGTGCGCCTGGCGCCCCGTTGCTGCTCGATGTGAGGCGTCACGCGCGTTTCGCCGACAGCACCCACATGCTGGCCACAGCGCAGTGGTGTGCGCCCGATTCACTGGCTTCGTTCGCCCCCGTCAATACACCCGGCGAGATCGTCGTGTACTGCGTGTACGGCCACGAGGTCAGTCAGCAAGCGGCAGCCGACCTGCGCCAGGCCGGCTGGCACGCCCGCTTTCTGGCCGGTGGGCTCGATGGTGGTGAGCCCGGTGTGGACACGCCGCAAGACATCGCCGAGTGGCGCTCGGTGCGGCCATTGCTCATGCGCAAACGATCCGACCTGGGTGTGCAAGGCCTGAACCCATCCACCTGGATCACCCGGGAGCGGCCCAAGATCGACCGCATTGCCTGCCCATGGCTGATTCGCCGGTTCATCGACCCCCGAGCCACGTTTCTCTATGTGCCGACCGACCAGGTGCTCGCCGAGGCGGCGCGGCTGAACGCGGTGGCTTACGACATCCCCGGCGGGGCCATCAGCCACGAAGGCGGGCTGTGCAGCTTTGACACGCTGCTGCGGGCCTTCGACCTGCACGACGACCCGGCACTGGCGACGCTGGCGCGCATCGTGCGCGCGGCCGACACCGAGCGCCTTGACCTGGCCCCGCAGGCAGCGGGCCTGCTGGCGCTGTCGCTGGGCCTCTCGGCCCTGCACGCCACCGACGACCTGGCCATGCTGGAGGCGGCCATGCCGCTGTACGACGCGCTGTTCGCCTGGTGCCGTGGGGAGGTCACGGGACAAGCCGAGCGCCACAGCTGGACGCCCGGCACGGTACAGGCGGTGCAGGCATGAGCGGCGCGCCGGGCCGCCCTGAGCCAGTGCCCTTCGCCGAAGCCTTCTGGTTCTGGCTGAAGCTGGGCTGCATCAGCTTTGGTGGGCCGGCCGGTCAGATGGCCATCATGCACACCGAGCTGGTCGAGCGCCGGCGCTGGATCAGCGAGAAGCGGTTTCTGCACGCGCTGAATTTCTGCATGGTGCTGCCCGGCCCCGAAGCCCAGCAACTGGCCACCTACATCGGCTGGCTGATGCACGGCACGCGCGGAGGCCTGGCGGCTGGCGGCTTGTTCGTGCTGCCTTCCTTGCTGCTGCTGGTGCTGCTGTCGTGGATCTATGTCGCCTTCGGCAGCCTGCCCTTGGTGGCGGCGATTTTCTACGGCATCAAGCCGGCGGTGACGGCGATCGTGCTGCACGCGGCGCACCGCATCGGCAGCCGCGCCTTGAAGAACCGCTGGCTCTGGGGCATTGCAGCGGCGGCCTTCGTGGCGATCTTCGCGCTGGACGCGCCCTTCCCCGCCATCGTGCTGGCGGCCGCGCTGCTGGGTGTCTGGGGTGGGCGGCGCTGGCCCCATGTTTTCGTGACCGGCTCGGGCCATGCGGGCGGCGCACAGGCCCACGAGCCCGCCCTGATCGACGACGACACCCCCGCGCCGGCCCATGCGCTGTTCAGCCGCCAACGGCTCGTGCGGGTGCTGGTGATCGGCATCGGGCTGTGGTTGCTCGCCATGGCGGTGCTGCTGGCGCGGTACGGCGTGCAGGGCACGCTCACGCAGATGGGCTGGTTCTTCACCAAGGCTGCGCTGATGACCTTCGGTGGTGCCTACGCGGTGCTGCCCTATGTGGTGCAGGGGGCTGTTGACGGCTTCGGCTGGCTCAATGCACAGCAGATGATCGACGGGCTGGCGCTCGGCGAAACGACGCCGGGGCCGCTGATCATGGTGGTGGCCTTCGTGGGGTTCATGGGTGGCTGGATGCACCCGATGCTGGGCGCCGACGCGCTGTTCTGGTCAGGAGCACTGGCCGCCTGTGTGGTGACCTTCTTCACCTTCCTGCCGTCCTTCGTCTTCATCCTGGTGGGTGGGCCGTTCATTGAGACCACCCACGGCAAACTGAAGTTCACCGCGCCGCTGACCGCCATCACCGCCTCGGTGGTGGGCGTGATACTGAACCTGGCCCTGTTCTTCGCGTACCACGTGTGGTGGCCGCAGGGATTCTCCGGGCCCTTTGACGCACCATCGGCCGCGCTCACCCTGCTCGCGGCCATCGCCTTGTTCCGCTTCAAGGTGGGCGTGGTGCCCTTGATCGGGGTGTGCGGCCTGCTCGGGGTGGCCTGGCGGATGTTCTGAAGTGGCGCCTTGAAAGGCGCGCGATCGCCCTTGAGGTTCAGTGTCCGCCGGCCACAAAACGATCGGCGCGCGCCGCCAGCAACACAATGGGCAGGCTGTGGTGCATGGCCGTGACCGGGCGGGCGCCGCCGAGCCAGTGGTTGGGCGTGACGAACCAGAGCGCGAGCTCGACGCCTTCGAAGACCGGGGACAGTTCTGCGAGCAACGGCGCCATGGTGTCCACCACCGAGGCGGTGGCCAGGTTGAACTGGAACAACGGAAACAACGGGCCCCAGGGACTGTCCAGCGAGATCACCGAGCGCGACACCACCCATTGCGCCACCAGCGACACCGGCAGCGACTCCGGCATCCAGCCCGCGGCTTCGCAGCGGCGGCGCATCAGTTCGGCCAGGTCGTCACCGCTGGCCAGACCACCGTGGCCCGAAAAAGCGGCAGCGGTGGAGAGCCAATGCAGCGGAACCACGGCATTGGAGCGCTGGGTGAAGATCGTTCGCACAGTCGCAGGCAGGCCCTGTTGGATGGGCACATCGGGCAACTGGGACAAGGATTGGGCGCGAGGCATGGGCATCTCCTTGGTGGATTGCCGGGCGCGCAGGGGGCCGGGCAAAGATGCAAGCCTCGGGCAAGTGGCCGAGTGGGTCTGTACGGTGCCAGACGGATCGCGTGCGGGAAAGCAACAGCGCCAGTGCGGGAGGCGTGCGCCTCAACGGGTGGCCTGCCGGCGCCTATCCCTTCTCGTCTTCGGGGGCGTCGGGCTGCCCATCGACGGGCACCGTGGGTGAGGTCTGGGCAAAACACATGCGTTTACCGTCCCAGGTCTGGCCGCACCAGCACTGGCCTTCGTCGTTGATGATGCAGGTGCCGGTGCCGCAGCAGCGGGGGTCTTCCATGGGGGCCTCGGGGATGTCGAAATTGAAGAGGTGCCGAGGTTATCGCGCCTGCGCAGGCCCTGCCGGGCCCGAGCGGGTTGGCCCTGCACGCTGCTCGATTTGCGCTTCGAGCTCGGGGCGCAAACCCAAAAGGAACCCGGCCTCGGTCACCACGAACAACGGGCCGATGATCAGGCCGCTGATGTCGTCGACGAAGGCGGGCTTGCGGCCTTCGAAGATGTGGCCCACGAACTGGATGATCCAGCCGACCACGAACAGGCCCACGCCGAGCGCGGCCCACAGGCCTGTGGACAGCGGCGCCGTGGCGTGTGCGAGCAGCAGGCAGCCCAGCAGCAAAGCGCCCATGACGGCGCCCAGGCGCCGGTCCAGGCGAAGGTAGTAAAAGGTGGCGGCGATCACGGCCAGGCTGGCCGCCGAGACCGGCCAACCAGCGAGCTCGAAGGCCGGGCGCGCCAGCAGCACCACCACCGCCAGCACGATCATGGGAATGCCCACGAAATGGGTGGCGATGTTGCGGCGGTCGCGGTGGTACGCGGCGTACTGGCTGAGGTGGTCGGTGAGGGTTTTCATGTCGGTTCTCCTGGGGCTTGGCACCCTGCTGCATTGTCCCCAGCGCGCGGGCTGCCGGCCATGGGGTATGCGAGCAGATGCCAGGGTGCGCGTGCCATCATCAAGGCCCTGTTCCGCCCACCTTTGACGTGCTGCCCATCCTGTATTCCTTTCGCCGCTGCCCCTACGCCATCCGCGCGCGCCTGGCGCTGTGCCAGGCCGGCGTGGTGGTGGAGCTGCGCGAAGTGGCACTCGGCCGCAAGCCGGCCGAGATGCTGGCGGCGTCGAGCGCCGGCACGGTGCCGGTGTTGCAGATCGAGCCCGGCCGGGTGATTGCACAGAGCCTGGACATCATGCGCTGGGCGCTGGGCCAGAACGACGCCGAGGGCTGGCTGCTGCGCGCCGACTCGCCGGACCTGCAGGCACTGGTGGACACGTGCGACGGTGATTTCAAGAAGGCGCTGGACGGCTACAAGTACGCCGAGCGCCACCCGCAGCGCAGCGCTCACGAATGGCGTGACGAAGCGGTGCACCGCCTGATTGCGCCGCTGGACGCCCGACTGGCCCAAGCCCCGCAGCTCGGCGGCGCCCGCCCCTGCCTGGCAGACGCCGAGCTGCGGGGCTTGGGCC
>QBMB01000111.1 GCA_003241965.1 Burkholderiales bacterium
ATCAACCACAGCAAGTGAATCTTCGTGCGCCACACCAGCAGCGTGGCCGCCGCAGTCAGCAGCCACAGTGGCCAATCACGCTCGGGGTGGTCGTGGGCGCCGGTGAGCAGCCAGCCGGTGGCGATGAGCAGGGCAATCACGATCGGGGCCATGCCGGTCTTGAAGGCGCGCACGGCGCGCAGTTCGCGGTTCTGGTGGGCCCATCGGGTGGCGGTGTAGGTGAGCACAGAGGAGGGCAGCATGATGGCCACCATGGTGACCAGCACGCCCAGCAGTGCGAGTGCCCAGGCCGTCCACCCGGCGCCCGGGCCACCGCCGGCGTTCAGGCCCACGTTCCAGCCGAGCAGGGCGACGAAGAGCACGTTGGGCCCCGGCGCGGCTTGCGACAGCGCGATGGACGAGCTGAACTGTGCGTCGCTGAGCCAACCGTTCTGGGTGACCAGGTAGCGGTGCATGTCGGGCGCGGTGGTGATGGCGCCGCCCACCCCGAGCAGCGAGAGCGAGGCGAAGTGGGTGAACAGGTTGAGCCAGTTGGCGAAGTCGGGCGTCATGTTTGTCATGCGCGTGGCTCCTCGTTGCGCTGGAGCACGCGGTAGGCCCACACACAGGCCGCCCCGCCAATGCCCAGCAGCACCCAGAGCAAGGGCCAGCGCAGCAGGCCGATGGCGACGAAGGTGAGCACGGCCAGGCCGATGCACACCGCCATGCCCATGGCGTTTTTGTCGAGCGCGGCAATGAGCTTGATGCCGGTGGCGGTGATGAGGCCGGCGGCCACGGCGCCCATGCCGCGCAGCGCGTTTTGTGCCATGGGGTTGTCTGCCACGCTGCCGTAGAGCACCGCCAGCAGCAGCACGATCACCAGCGGTGCTGCCAGCATGCCGGCCAATGCGGCGAGTGCGCCCGGCAGGCCGAAGTAGCGCCCGCCGATCATCATCGAGAGGTTGACGACGTTGGGGCCCGGCATGATCTGGGCCACAGCCCAGTCTTCGACGAACTGCTCGCGCGTCATCCAGCGCTTCTTTTCCACCAGTTCCCGCTGCACCACTGCCAGCACGCCGCCAAAACCCTGCAGGGCCAGCCAGGTGAAAGAGAGGAAGAGGTCGGTTTTGGAGCTGGGTTGGGCGGGGGCTTCTTCAGTCACGCTGGAGCATGGTTCGCACGGCGGCTGCCACCAGCGGCTTGGTGACAAAACCCTGGATCACCGGAATTTCTGCAACGCGCTGTCGGTCTTTCGGTGAGCCTGAAGACGTGAGCATCACCAGCACCACCGTGGGCTTGCCGGCGAGCAAAGGGGTGGCTTCGAGCGCAAATTCGAAACCGTCCATGAGCGGCATGTTGATGTCGAGGTAGATGCAGGTGGGCAAGGTGAGGCCGTCGGTCCTCAGGTAGTCCAGGGCATCGATGCCGCTCTCGAAAATGAGAATCTCGCCGGCAAAACCGGCGCGGCGGATCATGATCTCGTGGTAGACGTTGTCGGCCTCGTTGTCATCAATCAAGATGAAGCGTTCGGGTACGGTCATGCTCATTCCAGGTGGCGCACTGCGGGTTGTGCAGGCAGGTGCAGTGTGAAGCAGCTGCCCTCATCGGGCTTGGACTGCACCGTCATGTTGCCGCCGTGCAGCAGGGCGATCCGGCGGCAGATCGACAATCCCAGGCCAGAGCCTTCGTGCCGTTTGCGGGTGTGCAGGCGCTTGAACAGGTCAAACACATCGTGCTGGTGATCAGCAGCAATGCCGATGCCGTTGTCGGTGACGTGAATGCGGTGGAAATCGGCGCTCTGTTCAACCGCGACGCGCACCACGGGCGGCACGCCCCGGCGGGCAAACGTCAGGCCGTTGGTGGCGAGGTTCTTCAGCACGATGCGCAGCAGCGATTCGTCGGCCATCACCAGCGGCTGGGTCTCGCAGTCGATGCGCCCGCCCAGGCGCAGCATCACGCCGGCCAGATCGTCCTGGAGCTGCTGCATCAGCCGGCTGATTTCCACCGGGCGAATCTGCACCGCGTGGTTGTCCAGCCGCACGAAGTGCAACAGGTCATCCAGCAGGAAGCGCATGCGCTGACCGCCCGACTGCACAAACGACAGGTAGCGTTGTGCGGTGGGCGTGAGCTCCTGCTGGTGGTCCGAGACCAGCAGCGAGGTGAAGTTGTTGATCGTGTTGATCGGCTCGCGCAGATCGTGCGAAATGATGTGGATGAAGCGCTCCTGTTCCAGCGTCTTGCTCTCCAGCTGGACCACCGTGTCGCGCAGCTTGGCCTCGTTTTCCTTCAGCGCCTGGATGTCGTGCGCCCGCATGACCACGCCCGTGACCTGGCCTTCCTGGTTTCGGACGGGCAGCAGGGCCACTTCGATGTGGCGTCTGCCCATGGCCTTGTAGTGGGCAACCCGTTGGTAGAAAACCGGTTCTCCGGCCATCGCCCGGGAGAGCCTTTCCTGCACCGTTTCCCGGTAGAACTCTTCGCCGACCTGCTCTTGCACCTGGTGGCCCACCACCTCATGGCGCTGACAGCCTGCATAGGCCAGGTAGGTTTCATTCACATGGCGGTATACGTAGTCGGTGTCGATGTAGGCCTGCAGGTCCAGGCCGGCGGTGGCCATGGCGGTGAGCTGCTCGTTGTGCCGTTGCGCCGACGCAGTCTGGCGCTGCGCCTCGTGCAGGCGGGCTTTTTCGTGCTCCAGCAGACTGGCCACCATGCTGGAGAGACGGCGCAGGGCGTCCACCTGGGAGGGCTCCAGGGTGCGGGCCTTCAGATCAATCACACACACGGCGCCCAGCGCAAAGCCGTCGTCGGTGACGATGGGGGCGCCCGCATAGAAACGCGCGTTCAGAGGGCCTGAGACCAGTGGGTTGCCGGTGAATCGAGGGTCCTGGCTGAGATCTTCCACCACCATCACCTGACCCGGGTCCAGGATGGCGTGTGAACAGAAGGCCACGGCCCGAGGCGTCTCCTGACCGTCAAACCCGATGCGCGACTTGAACCACTGTCGGTTGCTGTCGATCAGCGTGATGAGGGCGACCGGTGTGCCGCAGATCACCTGGGCGAGGGCCGAAATGTCGTCAAACGCTTTTTGGGGGAGTGTGTCGAGAATGCCCAGGCCATGGAGTCTGGCCAGTCGTTGCGCTTCGTTGGCGGGTGTGGGGGAGGTCTGCATGGTCGGCATGTCGGGGTCGCCGAGTTGTAACACAGGGCCCCCGGTTGCACCTGCCGATCTGCGCGATATGCAGGGCGGCGTCGATTTCGACACGCCCGCCATGCCGGTTGGAGCGCCGACGGGCGAAAAGCAGCGTGTTCAGTACACCGGTTGGTGCTGGTGCAGCGCGCTTTTCACGGCCTCGCTCAGCTCAAACCCATTGCCGTGTCGGGCGGCCAGGCCTGCGCAGCGCACCTCGAAGTTGTCGATGCCCATGCCGTAGATGAACTGCAGCGCGCCTCCGGTCCAGGCTGGAAAGCCGATGCCGAAGATGGAGCCGACGTTGCCGTCGTGCACGGTGGTGAGCACACCCTCGGCCAGGCAGCGTGCGGTCTCCACGGCCTGGCGGTAGAGCAGGCGGTCTTTCACATCCTGCAGGTCCCAGGCGTGCCCGGGTTTCTCGAACAGCGGTTTGAGCTCGGGCCAGAGCGACTTCTTTTGCCCGGCCGGGTAGTCATAAAAGCCACCACCGGCTGCGCGTCCCGCGCGGTTGAGTTGTTTGACCATGCGCTCCACCAGCAGCTCGCCCGGTGTGGGGTGGTAGGTCTTGCCTTCGGCGATGAAATCGGCGCGGGTCTGGTCGAGCACATGAACCGAGAGCGACAGCGCCGTTTCGTCCAGCACGGCCAGGGGCCCCACCGGCATGCCGGCCTGCATGGAAGCGTTTTCAATCACCGGCGCGGGAATGCCTTCGCCCAGCATGGCCGCGCCTTCCATGACGAAGGTGCCAAAGGTGCGGCTGGTGTAGAAGCCACGCGAATCGTTCACCACGATGGGCAGCTTGCCCAGCGCCTGCACGTAGTCGTAGGCGCGCGCCACGGTTTCGTCGTCGGTTTCCTTGCCTCGGATGATCTCCACCAGCTTCATCTTGTCGACCGGGCTGAAGAAGTGGATGCCGACGAATTTCTTCGGGTTGATGCTGGCCTGGGCCAGGCCCGAGATGGGCAGGGTGGAGGTGTTGCTGGCAAAGAAACCACCTTTGGCCAGCATGGGCTCGGCCTCGCGCGTCACAGCCGCCTTGAGCTCGCGGTTTTCAAACACGGCCTCGATGATCAGGTCGCAGCCCTGCAGGTCGGCCGGGTGCGCGGTGGGCGTGATGCGCTCCAGCAGCGCCTGCTGGTCGTGCACGCTCATGCGGCCCTTGTCCACGCGCGGCTGGGTGAGCTGGGCGCTGTAGAGCTTGCCGCGCTGCGCGTTTTCCAGGCTCACGTCTTCCAGCACCGTGTCAATGCCCCGGCTGGCCTGCGCATAGGCGATGCCCGCGCCCATCATGCCGGCGCCCAGGATGCCGACCTTCTTCGGCTTGTAGCGTGGCACATCTTTTGGACGCGAGTGCCCGCCCTTGATCGCGTTCATGTTGAAAAAGAACATGTTGATCATGTTGCGCGCGACCGGGCTCACGATGAGCTTGGCGAGGTAACGGCTCTCGATGCGCGTGGCTGTGTCGTAGTCCACCATCGCGCCCTCGGCCATGGCCGCCAGCGCCGCTTCGGGCGCTGGGTACAGGCCGCGTGTCTTTTGCTTGAGCACAGCCGGCGCGACGGTCAGCATGCCGGCGATCTTGGGGTTGGCGGGTGTGCCGCCCGGGATCTTGTAGTCCTTGGCGTCCCAGGGGTGTTGGGCCTGGGGGTTGGCCGTGATCCACAGCAGTGCTGCGGTGCGCAGCGAGGCTGCCACGTCGTCACCATTGGCCGGCACCAGCTGGTGGACCAGGCCCAACTCCAGCGCCTCGCGCGGGTTGAACAGCTTGCTCTCCAGAATGAAGGGCTGCGCGCCCATCAAGCCGAGCAGACGCGTCATCTTGGTGATGCCGGTGGCGCCGGGGATGAGGCCCAGCGTGATCTCGGGCAAGCCCAGCTGGATCTTGGGGTTGTCCACCGCCACGCGGTGGTGGCCCACCAGCGCCACTTCCCAGCCGCCTCCCAGGGCTGCGCCGTTGATGCAACTCACCACCGGCACCCCCAGGGTTTCCAGCGTGCGGAAGTTTTTCTTGGTCTGCTCGATCTCGTTGAAGACGCGCGGCGCATCGGCGGGCGTCAGGCGCATGGTGCTCTTGAGATCGGCGCCAGCGAAGAAGGTGCTCTTGGCCGAGGCGAGGATGATGCCCTTGATCATTCCCTTGTCGCGCACCACCAGCCCGGTGGCGGTGGTCAGGTCGCGCTGCCAGTCGGCGCACATGGTGTTCACCGGCGAGCCGGGTTCGTCGAAGGTGAGGGTGGCAATGCCGTCGTGCAGTTCGTAGCGGATGGTTTTCATGGAGTTTCGGCTTCTGGTTCAGACGCGCTCGACGATGGTTGCAATGCCCATGCCACCGCCCACACACAAGGTGGCGAGGCCGTAGCGCAACTGGCGGCGGTGCAGTTCGTCCACCAGCGTGCCCAGGATCATGGCGCCGGTGGCACCCAGCGGATGGCCCATGGCGATGGCGCCGCCGTTCACGTTCACCTTCTCGTGCGGCACGCCGAGTTCCTTCATGAATCTCATGGGCACGGCGGCGAAGGCCTCGTTCACTTCGAACAGATCGATCTGGTCGATGGTCAGGCCCGCCTTGGCCAGCGCCTTGCGCGCCGCCGGCATGGGGCCGGTGAGCATGATGGTCGGGTCGGCGCCCGAGAGCGCCACCGAGACGATGCGCGCGCGCGGCGTGAGGCCATGCGTCTTGCCGGCCGCCTCGCTGCCGATCAGCACGGCGGTGGCGCCGTCGACGATGCCGGACGAATTGCCTGCGTGGTGCACGTGGTGGATGCGCTCCACCTGCGGGTAGCGCTGCAGCGCCACCGAATCAAAACCCATGCCGCCCAATTGTTCGAACGCGGGCTTGAGCGCGGCCAGGCCTTCCATCGTGGTGTGGGGCTTGATGAACTCGTCCTCGTCCAGAATGGTCTGGCCCAGGAAGTCGGTGACCGGCACGATGGAGCCCTTGAAGTAACCGGCTGCGCGTGCTGCTGCAGCGCGTTTCTGCGACTCGAGTGCGAAGGCGTCCACGTCGTCGCGGGTGAAGCCCTCCAGCGTGGCGATCAGATCGGCGCCAATGCCTTGCGGCACGAACAGCGTGTCGCTGTTGGTCTGCGGGTCTTGGGCCCAGGCGCCACCGTCGGAGCCGATCGGCACGCGGCTCATGCTCTCCACGCCGCCAGCCACCACCAGGTCTTCCCAGCCGCTCTTGACCTTCATGGCCGCCATGTTCACGGCTTCAAGGCCCGAGGCACAGAAACGGTTGAGCTGCACGCCCGAGCAGCGCCAGTCCCAGCCGGCCTTGAGCGCGGCCACCTTGGCGATCACCGAGCCTTGCTCGCCGATGGGTGAGACCACGCCCATCACCACGTCGTCCACCGCCGCGGTGTCGAAGCCGTTGCGCTGCTGCAGGTGGGTCAACACGCCAGCCAGCAGGTCGATCGGCTTGACCTCGTGCAGGCTGCCGTCTTTCTTGCCCTTGCCGCGCGGCGTGCGCACGGCATCAAAAAGGAATGCTTCGCTCATGGTGTCTCCTGGGGGAAGGCGGGTGCCGCGAATCAGTATAGACTTTTGCCAAGCATTTGCTTTGTCAAAATCCCGCCCCCCAGTCTGATAGGTGACACCATGATCGAACGCACCCTGTTCAACGCCGACCACGAAGCCTTCCGCGACAGCTTTCGCAAGTTTGTCGAGAAAGAAATCGCACCGCACCACGAAGCCTGGGAAGAGCAGGGCTATGTGGACCGGGCGGTGTGGAGCAAGGCCGGCGAGAACGGTTTTCTCTGTATGACGCTGCCCGAGGCCTTTGGTGGCTCGGAGGCCGACAAGCTGTATTCGGTGGTGCAGATGGAAGAGATCGCGCGCACCGGTTTCACCGGTGTCGGCTTCGGCCTGCACAGCGAGATCGTGGCGCCCTACATCCTGCACTACGGCACCGAGGCGCAGAAGCAGAAGTACTTGCCCAAACTGGCCACCGGTGAGATGGTGGGCGCCATCGCCATGAGCGAGCCCGCTGCCGGCAGCGACCTGCAGGGCGTGAAAAGCACCGCAATCAAGCAGGCCGACGGCAGCTACCTGCTCAACGGGAGCAAGACCTTCATCACCAACGGCTGGCACGCCGACCTGGTGATCGTGGTGGCCAAGACCGATCCCTCCGCGGGCGCCAAGGGCACCAGCCTGCTCCTGGTGGAGCGCGGCATGCCGGGATTCGAGAAGGGCAAGCGCCTGAAGAAGCTGGGCATGAAGGCGCAGGACACCTCGGAACTCTTCTTCGACAACGTGAAGGTGCCAGCCGAGAACCTGCTGGGTGGCGCGGCGCACGAAAACCGCGGCTTCATCTGCCTCATGGAACAACTGCCCTGGGAGCGCTTGCAGATCGCCATTGGCGCGGTGGCCGCTGCGCAAGCCGCGATCGACTGGACCGTGGACTACACCAAAGAGCGCAAGGTGTTCGGCCAGGCGGTGGCCGCTTTCCAGAACACGCGCTACAAGCTCGCCGAGTTGCAGACCGAGGTGCAGGTGGCGCGCGTGTTCGTGGACAAATGTTGTGAGTTGGTCAACGTGGACAAGCTCGACACCGCCACCGCCAGCATGGCCAAGTACTGGTGCTCAGACCTGCAGTGCAAGGTGATGGACGAGTGCGTGCAGCTCTTCGGCGGCTATGGCTACATGTGGGAATACCCGATCACCCGGGCCTACGCCGATGCGCGCGTGCAGCGCATCTACGGCGGCACGAACGAGATCATGAAAGAGGTGATCTCGCGCGCCATGGGACTGGGCGGGCGCTGAGCACCCGCCCACCGTCACGCAGGCTTACTTCTTTGCGGCTTCGCCCAGGCGGCGGCCCAGCGAGATGGCGTAGGGGGCGGCGCGCGCATTGAGCACCGGGTCGGCCGAAGGTTTGATACCGGTGGGCAGCACCAGCGGGTTGAAGGTCATGGCATCGCAGGCGCCGCCCATGCCGTCACTCACTTTGTCGATCACCAGCTTGCCGGCCGAAACCACTTGGCGCGCTTCTGGCCAGGTCAACGTGGGGTCGGTGAGGTTGTCGCCGGCTTCAGCCAGCTGCAGGCGGAAGTCGAACGACACCGGTGCCTTGGCCACACGCTCGCGCAGCTCACCTGCCAGGAATTCGTCACCCATGGTCTTGAGCTGGTCTTCGGTCAGACCCAGCACACCGGCCTCTGGCACGAACTGCCAGCGCGCGAAGCGGCTCTTGCCAGGCGCCGATTCAAACTCGAAGGCGTTCACGCCCCAGTAGTTCACCGCACCGTAGCTGGCCGGCACCGGTGCACCTGCCAGATACATGCCCTGGCGCGTGGTGTCGGGGTTGGCCGCGCTGAAGGCCTTGATTTTTTCCGGGTCGGCCTTGCCCGTGGCCGGGTCGGCGGTGCGGGCCTGCACGAAGGGCGCGAACTGCTCGGGTTTGCTCACGAAGAACACCGGCGCCGAGATGTTGGCCATCTGCCATTGCTCGCCGCCAGGCAGCTGGAATGCCAGTGCCAGCCCGCGCACCGTCTTGCCCTTGTCGCTGGCTTTGGGGCTGCCACCGCCCACCGAGAAGCGAGCCACCACAGGAATCCTGTCGCCTTTGAAAACCGTAGCGCTGGAGAGTTCGCGGCCGGCCGCGTTGCCCACGAAATGGCCGCTGGCACAGATGCCCTTGGCACCCGATCGCCGGGAACCGGGTTGCGGACCGGCCAGACCTTCGAGGGCATTGACCTGGGATTCGGCCAGGGTGGTCTGGGCCAAGGCGGCGGGCACCAGGAAGGAGCTGCCCAAGGCAGCGCTGGCTGCGACGGCAAGAAGCAAGGGTTTCATTGTGGAGGGCCTTTCAGTGGGGTGAACACGGTGGCGCACCGTGCAACCACCTGTGCGGTAGTCGACCCAGACCGTCAGACCTTACACGGTCCAGCGAGTTCTTTTTGAACAGCGCAGCCGCATGAATGCGGCTTTTTATAGTTCAAAAGTATGATTCGCCACCCATGTCATCGGGAGAGGCGGAAAGTGAAAAATGTCGACATCAAGCAGCTGGCCTTGTTTTGTGAGCTCATCGAGAGCCAGAGCCTCACCGAGGCAGCGGCACGCATGAACATCACCCCGTCGGCCGCCAGCCAGGCACTCACCCGCCTGCGCCATGTGCTCAACGACGACCTGTGCGTGCGCGAAAAAAACCGCTACCAGCTCACGCCCTACGCCGACGGAGCCCATGCCGTTTTCCAGCAGATGGTGGGGTTGTGGAAAGACGTCAGCAACAGCGCCTGGGTCTTCGATCCGCTGCAGTGCGACGCCCACATCATCATGTCGTGCTACGACGCCTTCGGTGAAACCGAGCTGGCCGAGCTGTACCGCAGCATCATCCGCAAAGCGCCCAAACTGAGCCTTGACATCCACGCCCCGGCCAACGGCCCGCAAGACGTGGACGCGTTGCGCGAAGGTGGGGTGGACGTGGTGTGCAGCCACTACGAGCCGCCGGCAGACGCGCGCGATCTGTATGTGGAAACCGTCAAACATTTCAACATCACGCACTGCTGCCTGAATGTGGACCACCCGCGCATCGGCGACACGCTCTCGCTGGAGCAGTACCAGGCCGAGGATCACCTGCTCATCACCTTCCTCAAGCGCCATGGCGGGCGCCGCAGCCCGATCGATCTGGAGCTTGAGGCGCGCGGATATCCGGCACGCCGCACCACCATCGTGAACTCCTGGCACCTGTGTTCCGAGCTGCTGGGCCGCACCGACCGGCTGGTGACCACCAGCCTGCAGCAGGCCCGCCAACTGGAGCGCGGCAATCCGAAAATCCGCTCCATCGCCCTGCCCGCCGACTTTGAGTGGCCCCGCATGCCGGTCAACATGATCTGGCACCAGCGCACTCACAACAGCAAACCTCACCGGTGGTTGCGCCTGCAGTTGCGGGAGTTCCTGGCTTGAAAGTGACCGCCTGCAAGCACCTCTGAAAGCGGGCAGAGTTGGAGTCGTTGGTCGCGTTGCGGTCGCAAGGATTGCTGCGCACAATGCAATCCAATGCACAAGTGCATTCTGTCCAGGCTGCTCTCATGCAATGAAGGGGCCATCCCATGAAGAATGTGGACGTACGCCAGCTGGCCTTGCTGTGCGCCATGATCGACACCCAGAGCCTCACCGAGGCGGCGCAGTCCTTGCACATGACGCCCTCTGGCGCCAGCCAGTCGCTGGCCCGTTTGAGGCAGATCCTGGGTGACGAGCTGTGTCTGCGCGAAGGCGCGGGTTACCAGCTCACGCCCTACGGGGCTTACTCCATCGATTCGTTTCGCCAGATCGTGGAGCTTTGGACAGACGCACACAGCAGCGCATGGCAGTTCAATCCGATGGAATGCACCGAACACATCGTGCTGTCTTGCTACGAAGCGCTGGCCGAAACCGACCTGGCCGACTTCTATCGCGAAACTCTGGCAGCTGCTCCGCTCATGCGCCTGGACATCTATTCCCCGACGAATGGGCCGCAGGACATCCTGGAGTTGCGAACAGGAGCGGTGGATGTGGTCTGCGGCTATCAGCAACCACCCAACGAGGCCCGCGACCTGCACGTGAGCGTGATCCGGCACATTGGGTTGTCGCACTGCGTCTTGAGCGAGAACCATCCCCGCATTGGTGTTTCGCTGTCGCTGGAACAATACCTGGCCGAGCGTCATTTGCGGTTTGCCTATGTGCTGCGGCAGAACGCTGCGCCCAGCCCGGTAGACGTGATGCTGGTCGACAAGGGTTACCCCGCGCGGCAGACGTGCGTGGTGAGTTCCTGGGGTCTGTGCCGCGACATGCTGGCCAAGACCGACCGCATCCTGACGGTGGACGGCTTGCAGGCGCAACAACTTTGCCGCTCTTCCCCGAAGATCAAGAGCCTGCCGCTGCCGCAGGAGCTTTGCGGCGTGGTGATCCCGATCTATATGGTCTGGCCCCACCGTACCCACAACAACAAGGCGCACCGATGGTTGCGGGCACAGCTCAAACAATACCTGGAGTCTGCTGCGCAGGTTCCCCCGGTGGCCTGATGGGCCAGGAAGTCACCCGATCCAGCGCGCGATTTGTTGGACTCTCACGATGGCCACAGCGGGTCCGCGCATGCGGCAGATGAGTTGGAAGCAGTCGAACAGCAGGGCCTTGATGTCCTCCTGGTGCTGCGCGGCCATCCATTGACCGTACAGCTGGAGGTCTGAAGCAGAGAAGCAAGTGATGTAGGGCTCGAGCGTCATGCGTGCGCACTCGATCGATCGTTGCACGGCTTCGCTGGGGCGCGCGCCTGCGATGTCCGGATCTTCCTGATGTCTCCAACGGTCGCACAGCATGTTGAAACTCGCAACGTTCATGACGGAGTCCTCTCCCGCCGGGTCCTGCGCGTTGGTGTCCCCGGGGTGGGGGTTTCTGCTTTGACTGACCATCCACATGATGGGCTCCTTCGGGACTGCGGTCCGCAGCCTTGGTGGACTGCATGGTGTGCTCAGTGCGTCAGGAAGGACAGTTCGGCAAAAGAAATCGATATTCAGTTTTCGTAAAGTGCGCCGCGAGCGGCTTTGCGCTGTTGGCCCATCAGGACTTGAACAGTGCGTCCATCTCACCGAGTCGGCGCACGGCCACAGGTTCGCTGATCGTTCGGCAGAGTAGGTCAAAGCACTCGAAGCGCAGATCGCGCAAGGTCGCCAACCGCGAGGCCGACATGAGCCGCAGGTACAGGCGCAGGTCGCGTTGCGAGAGGTGTGCCAAGCGGTGTTCCAGCAGACCACCCAGCAGTTTCTTGAGCGCTTCCAGCCGCACCTGTTCGCCCGCTACCGCAGTCGTGCCTTGGTCGGTGGAGGTGATCTTTCGAAGCCATTCCCGAAACCCGGTGTTGAAACGGCTTTGCTCGGGGGCTGGCGATTTGTCCATCTCATCGAATTCGCCGAAGCGGGGTAGCGACCGAAGGCGGAGGTAGGGGGGCTGTGGG
>QBMB01000112.1 GCA_003241965.1 Burkholderiales bacterium
TCTTTCTCCAACGCCGCCGACGCCTTCTCCATCGGCACCAACCCCAGGCAACTGTCATGAACACAGACGAAATCTTCGACGTGGTGGTGATCGGTGGCGGCCCCGCCGGTGCCACAGCCGCCCACGAACTGGCCCGCCAGGGTCGCTCGGTCCTGCTGCTGGACCGGGCTGGGCGCATCAAGCCGTGCGGCGGCGCCATACCGCCGCGCCTGATCAAGGACTTCGAGATTCCCGACGAGCTGCTGGTGGCCAAGGCGCAGTGCGCCCGCATGATCGCGCCGTCGAACAAACACGTCGATATCCCGATCGACAACGGATTCGTCGGCATGGTCAACCGCGAATCGTTCGACGAATGGCTGCGGGCGCGCGCTGCCACGGCAGGCGCGGTGCGGCGCACCGGCCTGTTTGAAAAACTCAGTCGAGACGAGGACGGCACGAGCGTGGTGCACTACACCGCACGCGAGCGCCACCAACGTGGCGAGGGAACGCCGGCACGTGTGCGGGCTCGCGCCATCGTGGGTGCCGATGGCGCCAAATCCCAGGTGGCCCGCCAAGGCGGTGTACCGGGGGTTGAAGACACCCAGTACGTGTTCGCGTATCACGAGATCGTGCGTGCACCGGTCAAGGCCGAGCAAAGCGCCGACTACGACGGCACGCGCTGCGACGTGTACTACCAGGGCCGTTTTTCACCCGACTTCTACGGCTGGGTCTTCCCCCACGGCGACACCATGAGCATCGGCACCGGCAGCGCCGACAAGGGTTTTTCGCTGCGTGGCTCGGTTCAGAGAATGCGCGAAACCAGTGGCCTGGCGGGCTGTGAGACCCTGCGCCGCGAAGGCGCGCCCCTGCCCATGAAACCGCTGAAATGCTGGGACAACGGGCGCGACGTGGTGCTGGCTGGCGACGCCGCCGGTGTGGTGGCGCCCGCCTCTGGCGAAGGCATTTACTACGCCATGCTGGGCGGTGAACTGGCGGCGCAAGCGGCCCACGAAATGCTGACCACCGGCAACGTGCGCGCGCTCAAGCTGGCGCGCAAGCGCTTCATGAAGCTGCACGGCACCGTGTTCACGGTGCTCGGCATCATGCAGTGGTTCTGGTACGGGAGCGAGAAGCGGCGCGAGCGCTTCGTGAAGATCTGCGAAGACCGCGACGTGCAGCAGCTCACTTTCGAGTCCTACATGAACAAGAAGCTCACGCGCAAGAAGCCCATGGCGCACGTGCGCATCTTCCTGAAAGACATGAGCCACCTGCTGGGCTTCGCACGGGTGTGACCGATTTATGGCAGATACGCTGGCTGCTGGATGCGGTGATGGTGTTCACCGTGCTGGAGGGACTGGGTTTGTGGCTGTACCACCGGTTCACAGGCCAAGGGCTGGCTCCGGGTGAATACGCCTTGAACATGCTTTCAGGCCTGTGCCTGATGCTGGCCGTGCGCGCTGCGGTGAGCGACGCACCCTGGCCCTGGATCGCCGTGTGCCTGAGCGCATCAGGCGTGGCACACGGCTGGGATATCGCGAGGCGCTGGCGGCAACGCCAGCCCTCTTTCAAGTAAGACGATGGCAACGCCATCGCTCCACGGTTCCGGGTGTCAGCCGGCTTTCTTGACGTACGCGCTGCACCAGCCTTTGCCCGACACCAGCTTGCCGGGGAAAATCGCGCAAGGGCCAGCCGGATCGGCGGGTTTGCCGGCATACACCTGGCAGTTGCTGCACATCTGGGCAGCAGCGTGCTTGGGAAACTTCTTTTCATCGACCTTGGTGGTGTCGGCCACATAGCCGAGTGCCACGGCCTGGGCATCTTTTTCGCCGACCATGGCTGCCTGCGCCTGAGCTTTGGCTGCGATGAGTGCGGTGCCGCTGGCGGCAGCGACTTGAAGCATGAAGACGCGACGATTGGAACCGTTCATTTGTCACCTCGTGGGGAAATGCAATATTGCGCCCGCATCCTAAGCCCGCGCGCATTAATCTCGGCTTAAGCCTGCGAGCGGTTGAGCGAAGCAGTCACCCATTGCCCAGCCCGACCCATTTGCCCGCCGCCGCTGCGCGTGACCCTGTCGATGGCACAGCTGTACGTACACTCGGTGAAAAAAGCCGCCCATGACCCCCCAAGACTACGTTCAGCAAAAAGCCGCCGCCTCGGGCAGCAGCTTCTATTACGCCTTCCTGTTCCTGCCGGCCGAGCGGCGCGCCGCCATCACCGCCTTCTACGCCTTCTGCCGCGAGGTGGACGACGTGGTGGACGAGGTCAGCGACCCCGCCGTGGCTCAGACCAAGCTGGCCTGGTGGCGGCGCGAGGTGGCCCAAGCGTTTGCCGGCTCGCCCACCCACCCGGTGATGCGCGCGCTCATGCCCTTGAGCGCCACCTACGGCATCGAGGCCCGGCACCTGAACGCCGTGATCGATGGCTGCCAGATGGACCTGGAGCAAAACCGTTACCTCGACTTTGCCAACCTGCAGCGCTACTGCCATCTGGTCGCCGGTGTGGTGGGCGAGGTGGCCGCGCGCATCTTCGGCCAGACGCAGCTGCAAACCACCGAGTACGCGCATCGGCTGGGTCTGGCGTTCCAGCTCACCAACATCGTGCGCGACGTGGGTGAAGACGCCGCGCGAGGCCGCATTTACCTGCCGGTCAACGAACTGCAGAGCTTCAACGTCAAAGCGCACGAGTTGCTGCAGCGCGGTACCGCGCCCGGCACCGACACGGCCGATTTCCACCGCCGCTTCACCGCGCTCATGCAGTTCCAGTGCACGCGCGCGCTGCAGACCTACGACGACGCCCTCGCCCTGCTGCCCTCGGTGGACCGCCGCGCCCAGAAGCCTGGCCTGATGATGGCCAGCATCTACCGCACCCTGCTGCAGGAGATCGCCGCCGACCCGGTGCTGGTGCTGACCCAGCGCGTGAGCCTTACGCCCCTGCGCAAGTTCTGGCTCGCCTGGAAAGTCCAGGCTCTGGGCAGGCTATAAACATGGCCCCCACGCTCCACCGCTGGCGCGGGTCGCTGCCCCCCGAGGGGGGTACCCCGCCTTGGGGCGGCCCGGCGGCGGGTCGGCCATGAAAGTAGCCGTCGTCGGCGCAGGCTGGGCCGGCATGGCCGCGGCGGTTGAAGCTGCGTCGTTGGGCCTGGATGTCACGGTCTTCGAAGCCACACGCACCCTCGGCGGTCGCGCGCGCGCACTGAGCACCGAGAAGCCCGACGGCACACCGATCACGCTGGACAACGGCCAGCACATCCTGATCGGTGCCTACAGCGAGACCTTGGCCTTGATGCAGCGCGTCGGTCTGCCACTGCCGCAGGTGATGATGGCACTGCCGCTCTCGCTGCCCTACCCCGACGGCACAGGCTTGCAGACCCCCGCCTGGGCTTCGGGCTGGCCCGCGCCGCTCGATGCCCTGGCGGCCATTGCCACCGCACGCGGCTGGAGCTGGGGCGACCGGCTGGCGCTGATCCGAGCCTCCGTGGCCTGGCGCCTCGCCGGCTTCACCTGCGCGCCTTCGCTCACGGTCGAGAAACTGTGCGAGTCGCTGCCCGAGCGCGTGATGCAGGAGCTCATCGATCCCCTGTGTGTCTCGGCGCTCAACCTGCCTTCGTCGCATGCGAGTGCGGTGGTGTTCCTGAATGTGATGCGCGACGCCTTGTTCGGTCGTGGCGCAGCCGGCTTCAGCGCGTCCAGCCTGCTGTTGCCGCGCACCGACCTCTCCAGCCTGTTTCCACAGGCCGCAGCTCACTGGCTGCAATCGCACCACCCGGCCACCTCGCGCATTCATCTGGGCGCCCGCATCACCGGTCTGCAAGCCCAGGCGGATGGCTGGCGCCTGCGCGGCGAAGGTATGGACGCCACCTTCGACCGCGTGATCTGGGCCACACCACCCGGCGTGGCGGTGCAGACCTTGCTGGGTCACGCCGACGACAACGACGCACTCGCCAGTTGGGGGCTGCAGGCACATGGACTGGGGTTCACCGCCATCACCACGGTCTATGCCTTTGCACCCGGCGCACGGTTGCCAGCCCCCATGCTGGCCCTGCGCGCCGAACCCGATGCCCACGCGGCACCCGCGCAGTTCGTGTTCGACCGCGGCCAGCTCAACCCGGGCGACGCGGCGGCACAGGGCGTGCTCGCCTTCGTGGTGAGCGCCAGCAGCGGCGAGCGCGACGACTTGCAGGCGCGGGTGTTGCAGCAAGGCAGCCGCCAGCTCGGACTGGCGCTGCAGCCCCTGCTCACCGTGGTGGAAAAGCGCGCCACCTTCGCCTGCACGCCCGGCCTGGAGCGCCCCGGGCCGGTGATGGCACCCGGCCTGTATGCCGCCGGAGACTATGTGCAGGGACCCTACCCCGCCACGCTGGAAAGTGCGGTGCGCCATGGTCTGGCGGCGGCGCGCCTGGCAGCACAGCTGCACGGCTGAGAAGCCCTCCATGCATGGCAGGGGAACCTATGCCCGGCCAGACGTTCCGACAGATTGGACATTCTTCCAACAACGAGCCAAGGAACACCCGCGCATGAACTGGACCCGCCCCACCCGCCTACTGTTGATCATCTCCAGCCTGTGCCTGGCCGCCCTGTCGAGCACCGTGGCACAGGCCCAGAGCATGGTGAGCGTGAAGGGAAGTGTGCTGAACATGCGCGATGGCCCGGGCACCAACAGCGCCGTGCTGTGGGAACTCCGACGGGGCTACCCGCTGCAGATCACCCAGCGCAAGGGTGGTTGGCTGCAAGTGCGCGACTTCGAGGGCGACACCGGTTGGGTGGCGCGCTCGCTGACGGGCAACACACCGCACCACGTCGTGAAATCCAAGCTGGCCAACGTGCGCAGCGGCCCGGGCACCCAGCACCGCGTGTTGGGCCGACTGGCCTATGGCGATCTTTTGCGCACGCGGGAAAAACGGGCCAACTGGGTGCGCGTGGAACCCGAAAGCGGCGTGAGCGGCTGGGTCTCCAAAGGCTTGCTCTGGGGCTTTTGAAGCCTGAGGGTCAGTCGAACTCGCGCAACTGCACATAGGCTGGCCGCGCCATGCAGCGCAGGATCCAGTCGTGCGTGAGCGGATGCGCCGTCATCAGCGCCCGCGAGGGACGCGCCCAGTTGAGCACGCTGGCCACGCAGAGGTCGGCCACGGTGAAGCGTGCGGCCGCCAGATGGGCCTGTCCCGCGTCCTGCTGTTGTTGAAGGTGCTGCTCGATCACGCGCAACGGCGCCCCCAGGCGGCGCTCGGCGGCATCGGCCAGCTCCGGCTTGCGCCGCTCCGCAGGCATCGCCATGCGGTGCATGAGCACGGTGAGCGCGTCGGCTTCGGTTTCCGTCATGGCCCAGAAGCTCCAGCGCAAGGCCTCGGCGTCTTCGCGGGGAGTGGCGGGCGTGATGCTCACACCATCGGCCGGGCCATGGTGGCGCGCGATGTACAGCGCACAGGCCATGCTCTCCCACACCACCACGTCCCCCTCAGGCCGGGCGTCGACCACCGCCGGCACGTGCCCGTTGGGGTTGATGGCCAGGAACTCGGGCGTGCGCGTGGCCCCGCCCTGGTAGGCCAGCTTCACGTGCTGAAAGTCCACGCCGAGTTCGGTGGCGGCCCACAGGGGGCGCACGGCGCGGGACGCGGGGATGCCGTAGATCGTGAGGCTCATGGTGAACGGAGTGGATGCAAAAAGCTCAGCCGAGTTGCTGGCACAGGGCCATGAGATCGGCAACGGTGGTGTGGGGGTGCAAGGGCGCGTGCTCCCAGGCAGCGCCTGCGCGGTTGACCCAGGCCACCTGCATGCCGGCGCCCAGCCCACCCAACACATCAAGATGTGGATCGTCACCGATGTGCAGCACCTCACCCGCCAGCACGCCGGCCGCACCGGCCGCCGCGTGGAAGATGCGCGGATCGGGCTTGCCCACCCCAAACTCGCGCGCGCTGAGCGAGGCGTGGAAATGGTGCCCCAGACCAACGCGGTGCACGTCGGCGTTGCCGTTGGACAAGGCCACCACCGGGTAGCGCGTGCTCAGCCATTCGAGCGCGGGCATGGCGTCTTCGAACAGCTGAACCCGTTGGCGCTCGTCGAAGAACACGTCGAACGCGGGCTCGGCCAGCTCCGGGTCGTCCCCGGCCTGCAGCAACACGTGGCGGATCGATTCGCGGCGCAGGGCGCTGAGGTCGCTGGAGAGGTCGGGCCGCGTGGACTGCAAATGGTTGCGTGCCTCGCGCAATGCACCGGGCGTGGCGTACAGGCGGGCTGTGGCGGGTGCGTAGTCGATCAGCCACTGGGCCAGCACCCTTTCGGCGCGCTCGATGGTGGGCCAGATCGGCCAGAGCGTGTCGTCCAGATCGATGCTGATGGCGCGGATTCGGGTGGGGTCCAGCGTCAAGGGCGTGGCCGGCTGGTCTGTACTCATGGGGGTTTTCATGCTTGCGAGAGAATAGCGCATGCCCTTCCAAACCGAACCGACCTACAAACATGGCCAGGCCGCCCGCACGGCCGTCGTGCTGTGCAACCTGGGCACCCCCGACGAACCCACCGCCCCTGCACTGCGCCGCTACCTGGCGGAGTTTCTGGGTGACCAGCGCGTCGTGGAAATTCCCCGCTTCGTCTGGATGCTGATCCTGCACGGCATCATCCTGCGCGTGCGGCCCAAGAAGTCGGCCGCCAAATACGCCGGCATCTGGATGCCCGAGGGCTCGCCGCTGAAGGTGTGGACCGAGCGCCAGGCCACGCTGCTGCGCGGTTACCTGGGCGAGCGCGGCCACCAGGTCACGGTGCGCTACGCCATGCGGTATGGCAACCCGTCGATTGCGTCGGTGATGGACGAGCTCAAGGCCCAGGGCGTGACCCGCGTGCTGGTGCTGCCGGCCTACCCGCAGTACAGCGCCACCACCACGGCCAGCGTGATCGACGGTGTGATGAACTGGGCCGCCAAAGTGCGCAACCTGCCCGAGCTGCGCTTCATCAACCGCTACCACGACCACCCGGGCTACATCCAGGCGCTGGCCAAAACCATCAAGGCGCATTGGGCTTCGCACGGCCAGAGCGAACAGCTGGTGATGAGTTTCCATGGTGTGCCCGAGCGCACGCTGCAACTGGGCGACCCCTACCACTGCGAATGCCACAAGACCGCGCGGCTGCTGGCCGAACATCTGGGACTGCCGAAAGACCGCTACAAGGTCACCTTCCAGTCGCGCTTTGGCAAGGCCAAGTGGCTGGAGCCCTACACCGAGCCCACGCTCATCGAACTGGCGGGCAAGGGCCTCAAAAGCGTGGACCTGGTCTGCCCCGGATTCACCAGCGACTGCCTGGAAACGCTGGAAGAGATCAACATGGAAGCGCGCGAAGCCTTCCTGCACGCCGGGGGCAGCAGCTTCCAGTACATCCCGTGTCTCAACGACCAGCCCGAGTGGATTCGCGCGCTGAGCGATGTGGCTGAGCAGCATCTGCAAGGCTGGGCCACGAGAGAGGCCAGCAACCCGATGGAGCTGCAGGCCAACCGCGAGCGCGCACTGGCGCTCGGCGCGCAGGACTGAGTCACTCAACGTGACGGCCCGCCAGATCAGGTTCTGGTCAGGGTCCCCCCTCTAAGCTGACATCCCGTCCTGCATGCCCTGCGGCAGGCACGGCTTCGTCGGCGTGCGCGCGCGCCGAACCGATCCCCTTCGGCGCTTCGCGCGTCCCACGAGCTCCATGAAAAACACCCGAGACATTCACGACCTCATCGGCGGACTGCTGATGACGGCGACCGGCCTCTTTTTCGCCCTGTACGGCAGGGAATACGAATTCGGCACCACCTCGCGCATGGGGCCGGGCTACTTTCCGGTGGTGCTGGGCTGGATTCTGGCCGTGCTCGGCGTCTCGGTGGCGGTGCCCGCCTGGTGGCGGCGCGGCACCCATGTCACGGTCCAGTGGAGCAACCTCTTCTGGTGTGTGCTGAGCCTGCTGGCCTTCGCCATCACGCTGCGCACGCTCGGCGTGGTGGTGGCTTCCTTCCTGGCAGCACTGCTCTCGCTGATGCCTTCGGCCATGGGCCTGCGCACCCGGCTCACCGTGTGCGCCGCGGTGGCCTTGCTCACCACACTCATCTTCCCCATCGGGCTGCAGATGATCCTGCCCATCTGGCCCTGGAGCCTTTGAGGCTGAAAGACACATCATGGATCTGTTCGCAAATCTCTGGCTCGGCCTGCAAGTCGCGGTTGAACCCACCAACCTGCTCTACTGTTTCTTCGGCGTCTTCCTGGGCACCGTGGTGGGCGTACTGCCCGGCATCGGCGCGCTGGCAGCCATCTCGCTGCTGCTGCCGCTGAGCTATCACATGTCGCCCACGGCCGCCATCATCATGCTGGCCGGCGTCTACTACGGCGCGCAGTACGGCGGCTCCACCGCGTCCATCCTGCTCAACCTGCCGGGCACACCCTCGGCAGCCGTGACCTGCCTGGATGGATACCCCATGGCGAAGAAGGGCAAGGCGGGTGTCGCCCTGTTCACCACCACCATCGCATCGCTGGTCGGCGCCATGACGGGCCTGATCCTGCTGACGCTGTTCTCGCCCGCCATCGCCGAGATCGGCCTGAAGTTCGGCCCGGCCGAGTTCTGCGCCATGATGCTGCTGGGCCTCGTTGCGGCCTCCTCCATGAGCGCCGGCTCGGCCACCAAGGGCTTGTCCATGATGGTGTTCGGCCTGCTGCTGGGCATGGTGGGCACCGACGTGAACAGCGGTGCGACCCGCTTCTCGTTCGACATACCCGAACTCATGGACGGCATCAACCTGGTCGCCCTGGCCATGGGTCTGTTCGGCGTGGCCGAAGTGATTCGCGGCATCAACTCGGCCGACACCACCCGCAAGATCGAGAAGATCTCGCTGAAGTCCATGGCGCCGTCGCGCGAGGAGTTCAAGGCCACCATCAAACCCATGGCACGGGGCTCCGTCCTGGGCGCCGCGCTGGGCGCCCTGCCCGGTGTGGGCCCGTCGATCGCGTCCTTCATGTCCTATGCCGTCGAGAAGAAGGTGGCCAAGGATCCCAGCCGCTTCGGCCACGGTGCCATCGAGGGCATTTCAGGACCCGAAGCCGCCAACAACGCAGCCGCGCAGACCGCCTTCGTGCCCTCGTTGTCGCTGGGCATTCCCGGCGATGCGGTCATGGCCGTGATGCTGGGCGCGTTGATCATCCACGGCATCCAGCCCGGCCCCATGCTCATCACCGAACAGCCCAGCCTGTTCTGGGGGCTGGTGGTGAGCTTTGCCATCGGCAACATCATGCTGGTGATCCTGAACCTGCCGACCATCGGCATGTGGGTGGCCCTGCTGCGCATTCCCTTTGCATGGATGTACCCGGCCATCCTGGTGTTCGTGGCGCTCGGCGTCTACAGCGTGAACAACAACACCTTCGACATCTACACCGTGTCCGTGCTGGGCATCATGGGATACGCGCTCATGGTGCTGAAGTTCGAGCCGGCACCGCTGCTGCTGGGTTACATCCTCGGCCCGTTGCTGGAGGAGTACCTGCGCCGCGCCCTGCTGATTTCGCGCGGCGACCCCATGATCTTCCTGGAGCGCCCCATCAGCGCCACGCTGCTGGCGCTCACCGCGCTGCTCCTGCTGTGGGCCATCTGGTCGACCGTGCGCAGCAGTCTGCGCGCCAAAGAGGAGCTCGACGCCCTGCGCCCCCTGCCCGATTGACCTCCTCGCAAGCCCCGTCTGCTAGCCTCGGGCCATGAGGATTCTGCTGGTCGAAGACGATGCTGTGCTGCGCGAGGTCATCACACGCAGCCTGGAGCATGCCGGCCATCGGGTGGATCCGGCGGGCAGCGAGCAGGAGGCCGACCACCTGTGGCGCGTGCAACCGGTGGACGCGGTGCTGCTCGACCTCAACCTGCCGCAGCACGAGCGGCCTGGCAGCCCCATGGGCAATGGCCTGAAGGTGCTGCGCGATGCCCGCGCGCGGGGCGACCTCACCCCGGTGCTGGTGCTCACCGCACGCAACCGCACCGAAGAACGGATCGCAGGCCTGGACAGCGGCGCCGACGACTACCTGGGCAAGCCCTTCGACCTGGCCGAGGTGGAAGCGCGGCTGCGCGCGCTGGTGCGCCGGGCCATTGGCTGCAGTGATCTGGCGCAACTGGGCGAACTGCAGCTGGACCGGCGCGCCCGGCGCTTCACCGTGGCCGGCGCTGCACTCGATTTGCCGGCGCGCGAATTCGAAGTGTTGTTCGAGCTGATGAGCCCGCCCGGGCACGCCGTGAGCAAACGCCAGCTCTCGGACAAGCTCTCCAGCTTTGATGAAGCGCTGGGCGACAACGCGCTGGAGGCCTTCATCTCGCGGCTGCGCAAGAAGCTGGCCGGCAGCGGTGCGACGATCCGCACCCTGCGCGGCATCGGCTACTTGCTGGAGCCGGAAGTGTGAGCACCCCGGCCCAGCCTGTAAAGACGCCCACGCCGTCGCTGCGCATCCGCATGCTGCGGCACGCGATGCTGCCGCTGGCCTTGACCTGGCTGATCGGTACCGTGGTCACGTTGGGCGTGGCCAGCCACTTCACCGAGCGGGCCTTCGACCGCGCACTGCTGGACGACGCTTACGCCGTCGCCTCGCATGTGGAGGCACAGCCCGGCGGCGAGGTGGGGCTGATGCTCACGCCCAACGAGCTGAAAGCCACCCTCTTCGATCAAGTGGAGGCCGTGCATTTCGCTGTGCTGCGACCCGACAGCTCGCTGCTGGCGGGCGCAAAGCTCGCATCCATCCGCCCACCGTTGCTCGCTCAACCGTTTCGTTACGGCAACATGCTGCACCAGGGTCAGGTGGTGCGTGCCGTGGTGCTGCGCCACGAAGTGCAGGCACAGGCCTACCTCGTCGTCGTGGCGCACACCACACGCGTGCGCAACGAGCTGCTGCAACAGATGCTGCTGTACGGCGCGCTGCCGCTGCTGCTCCTGCTCGGCCTGTTCGGGCTCGCACTGTGGCGCAGCATCCAGCGCGACCTCGCGCCGCTGGGCCAACTGCAATCGGCCCTGGCCCACCGCGACGCCCGGGCCCTCACACCGGTGGTGATTTCCCCCTCCACCCACGAGATCGAGCAGGTCGGGCTGGCGGTCAACGACCTGTTCGACCGGCTGGGCCGCAGCGTGCGTTCGCAGCGCGAGTTCATCGGCAACGTGGCGCACGAACTGCGCACACCGCTGGCGCGCATCCGCGCGCTGGCCGACCACGGTCAGGCACACCCGGACGCGTCGGTTTCGCAGCAGCAACTGCAGCAGATCGCCACCAGCGCCGAGCGCGCTGGCCGCCTGGTCAACCAGCTGCTCGATCTGGCCATTGCCGACGAAGCCGAACTGGCCCTGCAAAAGCAACGCGTGGCCCTGGCGCCCTTGATCGGTCAGGCGGTACTGCGCCACCTGGACAAGGCCGATGCGCGCGGCGTGGATCTGGGCGCGCGTGGACTGGACGAAGGCACGGAAGAAGCGCAGGTGTGGGCCACCGCAGCGCTGATCGAGGGCATTCTGGACAACCTGATCGACAACGCCCTGCGCTACGGCGGCCGCACGGTGACCATCGAACTCACCACAGACCCCGTGGCCTCCACCTGTGTGCTGGCGGTGGTGGACGACGGCCCCGGCATACCCGAGTCGGCCCGCAGCGACCTCACACAGCGCTGGACGCAAGGCCGCCAGGGCTTGCGCCTGGGCCACGGCGCCGGCCTGGGCCTGTCCATCGTGGCGCGCTACGCGCAGTTGCTCGGCGCCGAGCTGCAGCTGGGCAGCGCCGACCATGGCCGCGGCCCGCGCGCCAGTGTCATCTTGCCGCTGGCCTGACACAACTGACAACGTCAGCCGCGCTGTCGGCCACAGGCACCACCTCACCGACAATCGCGACCCATGACAACGCTGCCCTCCACCCTCACCGTCGCCTGGCCGGTCTTCGCTCAGGGCCTGGCGCTG
>QBMB01000113.1 GCA_003241965.1 Burkholderiales bacterium
CGACCCACCCGCCCTCGGAGGCATGCATGTCCACCCCGATGAAATTCCTGATCGTTGACGACTTCTCCACCATGCGCCGCATCGTGCGCAACCTGTTGAAGGAGATCGGTCACGCCGATGCCGACGAGGCCGAAGACGGTGTTGTCGCCTTGAACAAGCTGCGCAATGGTGCGTTCAACTTCGTCGTCTCCGACATCAACATGCCCAACATGAACGGGTTTGAGTTGCTGGCCGAGATCAAGAAGGACGAAAAGCTCAAGCACCTGCCGGTGCTGATGGTGACGGCCGAAGCGCGCAAGGAAGACATCGTGCTGGCCGCGCAAAGCGGTGCGGCTGGCTACATCGTCAAGCCTTTCACCAAGGCGACGCTGGAAGACAAGCTGGGCAACATCTTCAAGAAGCTCGGTCTTTAAAGGAACGCTGCCATGAACCACGATGACGCAGCGAACGCCGGCAATCCGCAGATGTTCCAGAGACTGGGCTCGATCACGCGCCAGTTGCACGACGCGCTGAAAGAGCTCGGCTACACCGACAAGCTCAAAGGCACGGCGGACCAGTTGCCCGACGCACAAAGCCGCCTGTCCTACATCGCCCGGCTCACGGGTGAGGCGGCCGAGAAGGTGCTCAACCATGTGGAGCTGGGCAAGACCGAACAAGGTCTGATCGCCGAGCGCGGTCGCCAGCTGGCCGACACCATCTCACGCGTGCCCGCGCTGGCCAAGGCCATGCCCGAGCTGATGGAGTGGACGAACGACATCATCAAGACCAGCGAGCAGACCGACGCGCGCTTTACCGACATCATGATGGCGCAGGATTTCCACGACCTCACCGGTCAGGTGATCGCGCGCGTGGTGCAGCTCGCCGGCACCATTGAAGAGCAGTTGCTCGGCCTGCTGCTGCAGTCGGCCCCCTCGGGCCAGCCCGGCCAGGACCACGCCTACGAACTGGCCGGCCCGGTGGTGGACGGCGAAGGCCGCACCGATGTGGTGAACGATCAGAAGCAGGTGGACGACCTGTTGGCCTCGCTCGGGTTCTGACCAACACCTCCGTTCGCCCTGAGCTTGTCGAAGGGTTGGGAAACGCATGAATGTGTTTGGATAAGCGGGGTTCCGCCCCGCCTTATTCCCCTTTAGTTTTCTGGCCTGCCTCGCAGAATGGGTTCATCAAATCGATGAGCTCATTGCGATGGATTCCTCCAGTCAAGACAAGAACCTGCCCGCCACCGCGCAACGCCTGAAGAAGGCCCGCGACGATGGCCAGGTGCCGCGTTCCAAAGACCTGTCCAACCTGACGGTGCTGGGCGGTGGTTCGCTGTTGCTGCTGGCGTTCGCTCCCGCCGGGTTCGAGAAGCTGCGCACCGCGCTGCAGAACCAGCTGCGCTTTGACAACGCTTCCCTGCAGCAACCCGGGCAGATGCTGCAGCGCCTGGTGGACGGGTTTTCTCACGGCCTCATGCTGTACCTGCCGCTGGGCCTGATGGTGCTGGCGGTGGCCATGGGCGCCACAGTGGCGGCCGGCAGCTACGCGCTGAGCACCAAGCCGGTGATGCCCGATCTCAGCCGCCTGAGTCTGATCAAGGGCTTCGGCCGGCTGTTCTCCAAACAGCAGGTGATCGACATCCTGAAGCTTTCCGGCGTCACCGCCGTGGTGGGCTTCGTGGCCTGGCAGTTCATTGCCTCGCATGTGGAGCTGTTCGGCACGCTGGTGATGCAGCCCCTGGAATCCGGCATTGGCCAGCTCGGCAGCTGGATCGTCAGCGGCGTGGGCATGTTGCTGCTGGTGGTGGCCTTCTTCGCCTTCGTCGATGTGCCGATCCAGAAATTCCTGCACAGCAGCCAGCTCAAGATGTCCCTGCAGGAGGTGAAGCAGGAGCACAAGGAATCCGAGGGCGATCCGCAGATGAAGTCGCAGCGGCGTGCGCGCCAGCGCGAGATGGCCCAGCGCAACAGCGTGGGCGCTGTGCCCAAGGCCGACCTGGTGGTGATGAACCCCACCCACTACGCGGTGGCGATCCGCTACGACGACAGCTCGATGAACGCTCCACGCGTGGTGGCCAAGGGCGCGGATTTGATCGCCATGAAGATCCGCGACGTGGCCAAGGCGCACAACGTGCCGGTGCTGCAGTCGCCCATGCTGGCGCGTGCGCTCTACGCACACGCCGAACTCGACGGTGAGGTGCCTTCGGCCCTGTACACCGCCGTGGCCCAGGTGCTGGCCTACGTCTACCAGCTCAAGGCGGCCCTCAAGGGCCAGGGCGCCATGCCCGGCGAAATGCCGGTGCCGCAGGTGCCGCCCGAGCTCGATCCGCATTTCAAGAAAACCCCTTCGAAGGACGTTGAATGAACGCGTTGCAACCCCTGCAGCAATGGCTCAACCGCAACGCGAGCTGGGCCGGCGGCCTGGCCGCGCCCATGCTGGTGATCACTATTCTTTCGATGATGGTGCTGCCGTTGCCGCCCTGGCTGCTGGACACCTTCTTCACCCTCAACATCGCACTGGCGCTGGTGGTGATGATGGTGGCGGCCTACATGCGCCGCCCGCTCGATTTTTCGGTGTTCCCCACCGTGCTGCTGCTCACCACGCTCTTGCGCCTGTCGCTCAACGTGGCCTCCACCCGCGTGGTGCTGCTCGAAGGCCACACCGGACCGGGCGCGGCCGGCGCGGTGATCGAAGCCTTCGGCCACTTTCTGATCGGCGGCAACTTCGCGGTCGGTTTTGTGGTGTTCGTGATTCTGGTGGTGATCAACTTCATCGTGATCACCAAGGGTTCGGAGCGCATCGCCGAAGTCTCGGCCCGCTTCACGCTGGACGCCATGCCCGGCAAGCAGATGGCGATTGACGCCGACCTGAACGCTGGTCTGATCGACGAGAAGCAGGCCAAGAAGCGGCGCCAGGAAGTGGGCGACGAGGCGGAGTTCTTCGGCTCCATGGACGGTGCTTCCAAATTCGTGCGCGGTGACGCCATCGCCGGCATCCTGTTCATCAACATCATCGGCGGCTTCGCGGTGGGTGTGATCCAGCACGGCCTCTCAGCCGGTGAAGCGGCCAGCACCTACATCCTGCTGGCGGTGGGCGACGCGCTGGTGGCGCAGATTCCCTCGCTGCTGATCTCGGTGGCTGCGGCCATGGTGGTCTCGCGCGTGGGCAAGGACGAAGACCTGGGCGCGCAGGTGATGCAGCAGATGTTCATCTCCGCCAAGGTCATGGGCATCGTGGCTGCAGTCATGTTTTTGCTGGGCGTGATTCCGGGCATGCCACACGCGGTGTTCCTCGCCTTCGCGGCCATCTTCGGCGGTCTGTGCTGGTGGCGCACCCGGGTCGATGCCCGGCCCGAGCCCGAGCCCGAAGCCCCTGCGGTGCAAAACGACGGCGAAGCCACCTGGGACGACCTGCAACCGGTGGATCTGCTCGGCCTGGAACTGGGCTACCGCCTGATCGCCATGGTGGACAAGACCCGTCAGGGCGACCTGCTGACCCGCATCAAGGGCGTGCGCAAGAAGTTCGCGCAGGAGGTGGGTTTCCTGCCGCCGGCCGTCCACGTTCGCGACAACCTGGAGCTGCGCCCCAGCGCCTACCGCATCACCCTGCGTGGTGTGGTGGTGGGCGAGGGCGAGGTGTTCCCCGGCATGTTTCTGGCCATCGATCCGGGTGGCATCGGCACCCCGCTGATCGGCACGCCCACCACCGACCCGGCGTTTGGCCTGCCCGCGCACTGGATCGAAGACAAGCAACGTGAAAACGCGCAGATGGCGGGTTTTACCGTGGTTGATTCCGAGACTGTGCTGGCCACGCATCTTTCACACTTGATGCAAGTCCAGGCAGCCAAGTTGCTGAGCCGGACAGAGACCCAGGACCTGGTTGAACACGTCACCAAGCTGGCCCCCAAACTGATCGAAGAAGTCGTGCCCAAGATGATCTCCGTTGCCACCTTCCAGAAAGTGCTGCAGCTGCTGCTGGAAGAGTCGGTGCATGTGCGCGACATCCGCACCATCATCGAAGCGATCGCCGAACACGCCAGCGCCACCACCGATCCGCAGGAGCTGGCCCGCCGCGTGCGCATGGCACTGGCCCCGGCCATCGTGCAGCAGATCTATGGCCCGGTGAAAGAGCTCGAAGTGATCGCCATCGAACCCGGTCTTGAGCGGCTGCTGATGCAGGCCTTGAGCGGTGCAGCCAACGGCGCGCTGGACCCCGGTGTGGCCGAGATGCTCAGCAAATCGGCCACCGACATCGCCAACAAGCAGGAAGAAAAAGGCGTGCCCGCCTGCCTGCTGGTGCCCGACGCCATCCGCAACGCCATGGCGCGCCTGCTGCGCCGTGCCGCTCCCCGCCTGCAAGTGCTGGCGCACAGCGAAATTCCTGAAACCCACCTGATCCGCATCGGCCCGATTCTTGGAGAACTTGCATCATGAACATCCAGCGCTTCACCGCCCCGACCTCCCGCGAAGCCATGGCCAAGGCCCGCAACGCCTTCGGCGACAGCGCCGTCATTCTCTCCACCCGCTCCACCGCGGAAGGGTTCGAGGTGATGGCCGCTGCTGAAGAGAGCCTGGCCGCGCTGGGCGACAACGCCAGCCCCGCGCCGGTAGCTTCCCGCGCGGCTGCCCCGACGTCTGCCGCCGTGGCGCGCACCCGGCTCCTCGCCACGCAGACGCAAGCAAAGCCCGAGTCGGTCGAAGGTGACACCGAAGCCCTGGCCATGAGCACGCTGTCGTTCCAGGAATATGTGCGCGAACGCATGCTGCGCAAGCGCCGCGAGTTGATGCAGGAAACCGCTCCCGAAGAAACGTTTGCGCCACCACAGCGCCGTGCACCGCTGGCCGCGCCCGTGCAGGCCGCACCGGTTCAGGTCGCCCCCACGCCGATGCCCGCGGCCGAACCCATCGTGGTGCCGGTGCAGCGCTTCAACCAGCCGGTGCAGGCCACCTTCGGCAGCCGCCTGGGCCAGCCCGCCATCCGCACCCGCGAAGAAGAACCCGCCTGGGAAGACTCGCAGCCCTCGGTGCGTTTCGCCAGCAACGAAGACACCCGCATGGCCGTGGAGCTATCCGCGCTCAAGGACATGATCGAGGAGCGCTTCAACACGCTGGCCTGGCTGGGTTCTTCGAAGCAGAACCCGATCCAGTCCAACCTGATGCTCAAGATGATCCGCGCGGGTTACTCCCCCGCCATGGCCCGCGCTGTGCTGGACCGTGTGCCGGTGGACGCTGGTGCGCCCGAGGCCTTCCGCTGGCTCATGGACGTGATCACCCGCAACCTCAAGGTGAGCGCACCCACCGCTGGTCTGTGCGACGAAGGTGGTGTGGTCTCGCTGATCGGCGCCACCGGTGTGGGCAAGACCACCACCGCCGCCAAGCTCGCCGCCCAGTGCGTCAAACAATACGGCGCCGCCAGCGTGGGCATGATCACGCTGGACACCTACCGCGTCTCCGGCTACGAACAGCTGCGCACTTATGGCCGCATGCTCGGTGTGGTGGCCCACCTGGCGCACGACCGCGCTGCGCTGAAAGACCTGCTCAACCTGCTCTCGGGCAAGCGCCTGGTGATCATCGACACCGCCGGTCTGGGCCAGCGCGACCAGCGCATCCAGGACATGCTCGATGTGCTGGACATGCCCAAGGTCAAGAAGGTCCTGGTGCTCAATGCCGGCTCGCAGGGCGACACGCTCGATGAGACCCTGACCTCTTTCAAGGCCAGTGCACTGCACGGTGTGGTGCTCTCCAAGGTGGACGAGGCCGTGAAGCTCGGCCCGGCGCTGGACGCCCTCATTCGCCACCAGGTGACGCTGCGCGGTGTGGCCAACGGCCAGCGCGTGCCCGAAGACTGGCAAAACCCCGATGCTTCCACGTTGGTTCGCATGTCGATGGGCACAGCCGGCAAATCGGCCTACGATCCAGTGGCTACCGACATGGGTTTTTACTTCGCCCCGACCAGCGCACGTGGCGTGAACCTGGGAGCCTCGCATGTTTGAACACGGCTTTGACCAGGCCGCCGGCTTGCGCGGCGAGAGCCGCAGCGGCGGGCCCGGTCTGCTGCCTGTGGCCAGCCCGGCGCAGCCTGCGCGCGGTTACGAGTGGCTCTACATGCTGGCGGGCTGCCTCGCCAACCAGGGCCGCTCCGTCGTGATCGTTGACGGCACCGCCACGGAGTCCGGCGCAGGCCAGCGCGAATCCGGCAGCCCTCTGGGCCTGCTGCGCGCGCTGCAAGACCCCTCCATCGGCAACCTGGAACACCCCAACGACCTGGCCGACTGGCTGGTGATGCCCGGCGCACGCGGCTTGCAGGCCCTGCAGGAGACCGCACAGGCCGCCGGCGCTCCCGTGGCGCTGTCGCGCCTGCTGGCGCCGTTTGCCCCGGGCGTGATCGTGCTGCTGTTTGCGCCGGCCTTTGGCCTGGCCAACATGCTGCCCGGGCTGAACGCCCGCGCCATGGTGCCGGTGCTTGACCAGCCGCAGGCCGCCATCGACGCTTACGGCTCGGTCAAGCAGCTGCACGGCGCCGGCCTGGCACCGGTGCTCGCACCGCTGGCCTCGGGCGGTGCGCAAGCGCTGCAGCCCTTGGTGGCCAGCGTCACCGACTGCGCGGCCCGCCATCTCGGCCTGAAGCTGGAAAGCTGGCCGGCACACACCTGGGGCCAACGCGCCCAGGCCAGCGCCATCACCGCGCAGGCCGAGACCGACACACATGGCTACCACGGCTTGGTCCGCGCTGCCCCGACATCCCTCTGGAGTTGAAGATGTACACCGCCAAAGGCACGCTCAACCGCGACGAGCAGCTGCGCAAATACAGCCCGCTGGTGCGCCGGCTGGCCCACCACATGATCGCCAAGCTGCCGCCCAGTGTGGAGCTCGACGACCTGATCCAGGTCGGCATGATCGGCCTGACCGAAGCCATCGCGCGTTTTGAGCCCACACAGGGCGTGCAGTTCGAGACCTTCGCCAGCCAGCGCATCCGCGGCGCGATGATCGACGAGCTGCGCGAAGGCGACTGGATGTCGCGCGGTTCGCGCAAGAGCCAGAAAGACATCGAACAAGCGGTGAGCCGCCTGCAGCAACGGCTGCAGCGTGTGCCCAAGGAATCCGAGATCGCCGCCGAGCTGGGCATGCCCCTGGCCGACTACCAGCACCTGCTGGCCAAGGTGCGCGGCACCCAGCTGGTGTACCTGGAAGACATCAGCGGCGGTGGTGACGACGAAGATGGTTTTCTCGACCGCCACATGGGCGACAACGAAGCCGATCCGTCGGCCAAGCTGCAGGACCACCGCATGCGCACCGCGCTGGTGGCGGCCATCAACGTGCTGCCCGAGCGCGAGCAACAGATCATGAGCATGTACTACGAGCACGACATGAACCTGAAGGAAATCGCCGCGGTGCTCGGCGTGACCGAATCGCGCATTTGCCAACTGCACAGCCAGTCGATTGCGCGGCTGCGTTCGAAGCTGCGCGAGCACTGAACAGATCCACGAGCAGGCAACGTCGCCAGTCGTCAAAGCCAGCCGCTTCATGCCGGCTGGCTTTTTCGTTTGAGGGACGGTGGTCGTGATCGAGACCATAGGTCCACCGATTGAGCTGCGCTTGATCTGTGTCAAGGCGATCTGGACTTCTGCTGCCACAGTGAGGGATACGACAGCAGGGGCGCGTCCGCGCAAGCAAGTGCGGTCATCTGTGCGCTCTTGCTCGATCCGGAGAAGCCATGACCGCGTTGACCCTGCTGACTTACATCGCTGCAGCTTTGCTGCTGCAAGTGGCCGCAGGAATGGGTGTTGCCTTCGTGCGCACGCGCGGCCAGCGCATCGGGCGCTCTGAAGCTCCGATCGAGCGGCACGCCGAACAAGCAGCTGCGGTACCGACGGGCGCCTGGAGCGGGTGGCGCGAGTTTCGCGTGCTTCGCAAGGTGTTCGAGGACCGCGTGCGCTCGCAGTGTTCCTTTTATCTGGGCCCGGTGGACGGCCAACCATTGGCCCCGTTCAAGCCAGGGCAGTTCCTGACCTTCTCTCTGGCGCTGGCTCCGCAGACTGCCCCGGCGGCGAAGGCAGCGGAACGTCCGGTGGCCGTGGTTCGTTGTTATTCGATCTCCGATGCGCCCGACCCCTCGGCCTTTCGCATCACCGTGAAGCGGGCCCAGGCGCCCGCTCAACACCCCGAGTGGCCTGCAGGCCTGGCCTCTGGTCATCTCCATGACCTGGTGCATGAAGGCGATGTGCTGAAGGTGAAGGCACCTGCGGGGCAGTTCTTCATCGATGCAGAGGTGGACGTGCCGGCGGTGTTCGTGGCCGGCGGCATCGGCATCACACCCATGGTGAGCATGTTGCGCTGGTGCATACAGGCACAACCGCAGCGCATGCTGCACCTCTTTTATGGTGTGCGACACGGCGGTGAGCTGGCTTTCAAGGAAGCTTTGGAAACCTTGGCACAACAGAACAGCAGGTTCCATCTGCATGAGGTGTTCAGCGCTCCACAGCCGGGCGATGTTCGCGACATGAACATGCACCACACCGGGCGGGTAGACGTGGAACTTCTGCGCGCCACCTTGCCGCACGGACGGCACCGCTTCTTCGTTTGTGGACCTCCCGCCATGATGTCCAGCCTGGTGCCGGCGCTGGGTCTGTGGGGGGTGCTCCCGCAGGACATTCATTTCGAGGCCTTCGGGCCGGCTTCGGTCCCGCCTGTTGCCGCTTCTGCGGGCAACACCCAGGCCATGGGTGTGTCGACTCCATCAGGGAACACCTTCGACATCCACCTGGGTCGCAGCGGGCGCACGCTGCAATGGACCGGACAGGATGCCAATCTCCTGGATTTTGCAGAACGCCACAGCGTGGCGGTGGACTCGGGTTGCCGATCGGGCAGCTGTGGCAGCTGCGAAACCAGGGTGGTGTCAGGGCTTGTGACCTACCCCCACCAACCCGATGCGGACATGGCGCCAGGCCATTGCCTGATGTGCGTGGGTGTGCCGCAATCTGCGCTGGAGCTGGACCTGTGAGCACGCTCCGCGCCCAGCTGTTCAGCCGCGAGGTGCTGCCCTTCTACCTGTCGCTGGTGGCGCTGGCCCTGGCCGCGCTTGTGTGTGATGCGTTGCTGCATGTTTTCGATCTGGTCTGGATCGGGCGTTACCTCGGCATCGCGGGCACGCTGTTGATCTGCGGGTCTTTCGGCTACTCACTTCGAAAGCGCAAGTTGATCCGGGGCGGTGACATGGCTGCTCTGCTGCGTTGGCACGAGCGCATGGCGTGGCTCGGTTCGCTGCTGGTGCTTGTGCACGCGGGCGTTCACTTCAACGCCATCCTGGGTTGGCTGGCGGTCTGGGCCATGCTGATCAATGTGGCCAGCGGGTTGACCGGAAAATTCTTGTTGCAGAGGTCAAGGCGGCGCCTGGAAGAAGCACGCCAGCGCATGCAGGCCACCGGCGTGAAGGCGTCGCAGCAGGAGGACACGCTGTATTGGGACAGTCTCACCTTCGATGCCGTGAAGAACTGGCGCAAGGTGCATTTCCCCATCACGCTCGCATTCGGTGTGCTGGCCCTGGCGCACATCGTGGCCATCTTTTTGTTCTGGGGCTGGAAGTGAAGCGCCGTTGGGTCTGGATCGTCGTTGGCGCCAACCTCGTGGTCCTGCTCGCCCTGGCGTTCGTTTATCCGCAGTTCATGGTGGCTCCCGGGCCCCTGGCCAAGGTGCACGCCGAGCTGGCGACCGATTGTTTTGCCTGCCACGCGCCTCTGCGCGGCACGACCAGTGAAAAGTGTGTGGCCTGCCACGCCGTGCCCGACATCGGCCTGCGCACCACGCGCGGTGTGCCCATCGCCAAGGCCACCGTGAAGGCGTCGTTCCACCAGGAACTCAGCGGGCAGAACTGCATGGCTTGTCACAGCGAACATGCCGATCCCCGCTTCACCCATCGGGACCTGAAGCAGTTCTCACATGCGTTGCTGCGTCCTGCCACGCTGCAGCGGTGCGAGAGCTGCCACAACGCACCCAAGGACAACATGCACCGCGACAACGCCACCGCGTGCGCCAGCTGCCACGAAACGAAGGCATGGACGCCCGCCACCTTCGAGCACAGCAAGTTTTTCGTTCTGGATGCCGACCACAACGCTTCCTGCAGCACGTGCCACACCACCGCTGACCGCAGCCAGTACACCTGCTACGGCTGTCACGAACACACCAAGGCCAACATCCTTGAGGAACACCAGGAAGAGGGCATTCGCGATTTCAACAACTGTGTGGAATGCCACCGCAGTGCCGATGGCGAACCCGAAAGGCGAGGAGATCAACGCAAGCGCGACTGACCAGAACTTCATCCCCCGGCGATGCGCCGGGTGTTTCAGCCACCACCCCCAACTTTTTGACAGGATCACCATGAAATCCGTTTCCAGGCTTCTTTCCCTCGCTGCTGCCGCTGCCGCCTTGACTGCGCTTCTGGCGGGTTGTGGCAAGTCACCATTGCCTGAACCCGTCGTGACACCACCGGTGGCCGTGGCGCCAGGCGACAACGTGGCAGACGGAGATGTGACGATGAATGTGCTCGCTGCCCTGCAGCAAGACACTTCCCTGACGCCCTTCAACATCGAAGCCGTCACCCTCAAAGGCGATGTCCGGCTCATCGGGGTGGTCGATACCCAGGCGCAAAAGGATTCGGCGGTGGCACTGGCGAGAGCGGCCAAGGGCGCTCACACCATTCACGACGAACTCACTGTCAAGGGAAAGATCTGAGACAGCTGCTGGCTTGAGCTGGACCCGTTGCGTGCGTTGCAAGATCCTTCCATCAGCCGGCTGGGGCACCCGACGGGCTGAGCGAGGCCAACTGGATCTCGCGCCTGCCCAAGGAATCGGAAACCGCCGTCGTGCGCCGGGTGCAATACCGCATGGGCATTAGCCGTTGGCAAGGGGCAACGGCTACTGGTGCGAAGGGATGGCCGTGACTAGCATCGGCCGCTGTCCCTGAACGCTGCCGCGCCGCCGTCAAGGACTGCTTCTCCAACCTTGACACCGCCGCAGCATGACCAACACACCGCCCCCTTCGTTCTTCAAGAACACCGACCTCGCGCTCCCGCCGGCCGAGCCCAACGAGGCAGACCTGGACGACGCCACCGAAGACATGCTGATCGACTTGACCAAGGCCATCTGGTACGGCTTCGATTCGCCCACAGAGATCGACGCGATGATCGACAGTGACGCCGAGGACGGCGCCGGGTTCGACGTTCAGAAGGTCAAGGCCATGGCCGCCGAGATATTGGTGAAAAAGCGCCGCGCCGAAGCGGGCTGGCCAGAGACCACCGACTGCGACAGGCTCGACCGTGCCTTTGCCCGCCTGCACGAGCAGGGCATCCTGGCGCTGCAATGCGCCGGCAACACCCTGGACGACGGCATGCAGTGGGTGAACGAGCAGCTGGCCGACGAGCGGGTGGTCGATGGGCAGTACACCGGCTTCTGCTTCTTTCACAGCCAGGACATCGACCGTGCTCTCGACGGAGGCGGCTTGTATCTGGCATTCGGCCCCGTTGACAGCGACGAGGACAAAGATGCGGTTGCGGTGGGCCACAGGGTGTGCGAGGCCTTGCGGCACGAGGGGCTGGTAACCCCCTGGAACGGTTCGGCGGAGACCCGCATCTGCGTGCCCCATTTCTGCTGGCAGCGCCGCACCCCGCAC
>QBMB01000114.1:0-6808 GCA_003241965.1 Burkholderiales bacterium
GGTCCACAGCAGGGGGCGCAGCGCCTGGCCAAGGGTCTTGCAGGCCCAGACCATGCACACCGTTGCCGGGGCCGAACTCTTCAAAGTACCACTCGCCGCCCACATTGATCACGCCTGGCGGCGGTGTGTAAGGCATCACCGGCACGTCCTTGAGCGCTTGCTGCATGAAAGAAATCCAGATCGGCAGGCTCAGGCCACCGCCCGTTTCGCGGCTGCCCAGGTTGCGAGGCGCGTCGTAACCCACCCAGGCAGCGGCGACCAAGGTGGGTTGATAGCCCACAAACCACGCGTCCACCGAATCGTTGGTGGTGCCGGTCTTGCCGAAAACGTCCGTCCGTTTCAAGGTGGCTTGCGCCCGCGCGGCCGTGCCCGAACGGGTGATTTCCTGCAACAGGCTGTTCATGATGAACGCGTTGCGCGGCTCAATGGCGCGCTGGGCATCGGTGAGTGTGGGCTCAGGCGCTTCGTAGAGCACCTTGCCTTTGTGATCGGCCACCCGGGTGATCAGCGTCGGCGCGACCCGATAACCGCCATTGGCGAAAACCGCGTAGCCCACCGCCATCTGCATCGGTGTCACCGAACCCGCACCGAGCGCCATGGTGAGATAAGGCGGATGCTTGTCGACGTCAAAGCCGAAGCGGCCGACCCACTGCTGCGCGCTCTGTGTGCCCACGAGTTGCAGTACGCGGATCGACACCATGTTCTTGGACTTGGCCAGGGCGCGGCGCACCGACATCGGCCCCTCGAACTGACCGTCGTAGTTCTTTGGCTCCCAAGGTTTGCCACCTGTGGCGTCAGCGCTGTAGAACAAGGGCGCGTCGTTCACGATGGTCATCGGTGTCAGCCCTTTTTCCAGCGCCGCTGAATAGATGAAGGGCTTGAAACTGGAGCCCGGCTGGCGCCAGGCCTGGGTCACGTGGTTGAACTTGCTTTTCTGAAAGTCGAAGCCACCCACCAGCGCAACGACTTGGCCAGTGCGCGGATCCATGGCAACGAAAGCCGACTCCACCTCGGGCAACTGCGTGATCCGCCAGGACTTGTCCGCGAGTTGAACCACCCGGACCACCGCACCAGGACGGATCTTGATGTTGGGCCCCGCCTTGTCCGACAGGCCCGATTGCACCGGTTTGAGGCCCTCACCCGTGATCTCGAAGGGCTCGCCGTCCTGGCGCACCGCCAGAACCCGACGGGGGGCAACTTCAAGCACCACGGCTGAGAGCAGATCGTCGTTGTCGGGCCGCTCGTTCAATGCATCGTCGATGGCGTCATCGCGCGCGGTTTTGTCTTCGGGCAGATCGATGAACAGCTCAGGACCTCGGTAGATCTGGCGGCGCTCAAAGTCCAGAATGCCCTGACGCACCGCCTTGTAGGCAGCCACTTGTTCGGCCTGCTTCAGCGAAGTCGTGACCACCAGTCCCCGCGTGTAGGCCTCATCGCCGTACTGGGACACGATGGACTGACGAACCATCTCCGCCACGAACTCGCCGTGCACCTGGCTTGAACTCCCCACGGGACGCAATTTAAGTTGTTCGCCTTTGGCTTGCTCGGCTTCGCTGGTCGTGATGAACCCGTTTTCAACCATGCGGTCGATGATGTGCAATTGACGGGCGCGGGCCCTGCGCGGGTTCCTGATCGGGTTGTAGGCCGAAGGGGCCTGTGGCAGGCCGGCGAGCATGGCGGCCTCGGCGATGGTCACATCCTTGAGGGCCTTGCCGAAATAGATTTGCGCGGCCGATGAGAATCCGTAGGCGCGTTGACCCAGGAAGATCTGGTTCATGTAGATCTCCAGAATCTGCTCCTTGGTGAGCATGTGCTCCAGCTTGAAGGTCAGCAGCACTTCATAGATCTTGCGGGTGTAGCTTTTCTCTGCCGACAGGTACACATTGCGCGCCACCTGCATGGTGATGGTTGATGCACCCTGGCTTTTGGCCTGGCGCAGGTTGGCCAACGCCGCGCGGATCATGCCCCGGTAATCCACCCCGTTGTGCTCGAAGAAGCGTGCGTCCTCGATCGCCAGCACGGCGTTCTTCATCACGTCGGGGATTTCGTTGATCGTGAGCAGGTTGCGCCGTTCTTCGCCGAACTCCCCGATCAAGCTTCCCTCGGTGGTCAGGACGCGCAGGGGCAACTTGGGCCGGTAGTCCGCAAGTCCCGCCACATCCGGCAAATTCGGATAGGCCACCGCCAGGGCAATGCCCACCGCCATCAACACGCTTACAACACCCGCAGCCGCCAGTCCGGCCACAGCCACCACCAAGCGTCCCATCCAGACCAGTGCTGTGTGCCCCGCAGATACTGGCTTGGAAGTTTTGGAAGGGGTGGGGGTATCTTGGTTGGGCATGCAGTCGATCAGGCGCTCAAAGCCCGATTATAAAAATGGCGCGAAGCGGCTTGGGCCAGCGTTGTCGGCATATTGTGAGTTGTTGTGTATTTCGCGAGTCAAGGCTTCATGACAGGCTTGGCAGCGAAGTTCAACGACGTCGGGTTTTGACAACGTTTCGATTTGTCGCAAAGGCAAAATTTCTTTGCTGGACAAAGGGCTTGCTGCTAGCATTCAAGTGAATTCTTAAGTCTGGCGCCATGGGGCGTCATCATATCTGGGGGTCACCTTGATCTCATTGGGGTCGTTATTCAGCCGGGAACCGGCGCCCTTGTTGGGCATTGATGTGAGCTCGTCAAGCGTCAAACTGGTTGAACTCGCCCGCAACCGATCCGGCGATCTGGTGCTGGAGCGTTGCGCCATGGAACCGTTGGAGCGCGGGTGGATCACCGACGGCAACATCGAGAAATTCGACGAGGTGGCCGAGGCCGTGAGGCGTGTCGTGCGCAAGAGCGGTAGCAAGACCAAAAACGTGGCCCTTGCCCTGCCTTCGTCCGCCGTGATCACCAAAAAGATCATTCTTCCCGGTGGTCTGTCCGACAAGGAACTCGAGGCTCAGGTGGAGTCCGAGGCCAATCAATACATTCCCTTCTCGTTGGACGAAGTGAGTCTGGACTTCTGTGTCATCGGACCCAGTGCCAACTCGGTGGGCGATGTCGAGGTTTTGATCGCTGCATCACGCCGGGAAAAGGTGTCTGATCGCCAGGGACTGGCCGAAGCAGCCGGACTCAAGGCGGTGGTGATGGACGTCGAGTCATATGCGTCCCGCATGGCGGCGGGTCGGGTCATCGAGACACTGCCCAACCAAGGCATCGATTCATTGGTGGCTTTGTTTGAGGTCGGCGCGCTGACCACGAGCATGCAGGTGATGCGAAACGACGACGTGTTGTATGAGCGTGACCAGGCGTTTGGCGGCGCACAACTCACCCAGTTGATTGTTCGCCAGTACGGGTTTTCCGCCGATGAAGCCGAAGCCAAAAAGCGCTCTGGGGACTTGCCCGATGACTACCGGGCCGCCGTTCTCGATCCATTCATCGAAAGCATGGCTCAAGAAGTCGGGCGCGCTTTGCAGTTTTTCTTCACCAGCACGCCCTACAACAAGGTGGACCACATCCTGCTGGCGGGCGGAAGCGCCGCGCTGCCGGGGCTGACGGAAGCGGTGACTCACCAGACATCGTTTGCCTGCATGGTCATCAACCCGTTTGATGCCATGGAAATGGCGCCTTCGATCCAGGCCCGCAAGATTTCACGCGAAGCGCCGTCCTACCTCACGTCGACCGGGTTGGTCTTGCGGAGGTTCTACCAATGATCTTGATCAACCTGTTGCCGCACCGCGAGGTAGCCCGCAAGAAGCAGAAGGAACAGTTCTTCACGCAACTGGGCCTCTCTGCCTTGTTGGGCGGCATTGTCTGTGGAGCCGTGTTCACGTGGTACCAAGGTCAGATCGCCTCGCAACAAGAACGCAACGCGTTTCTCCAAGCGGAAATCACCCGCTTGGACGCTGAGATCAAGGACATTGCCAGTTTGCAGAAGGAAATTGCCTCCTTGAGGGCGCGCCAGACCGCTGTGGAAGATTTGCAGGGCGACCGCAACATTCCCGTGCACCTGCTGGATGAACTGGTGGCCCAGTTGCCCGACGGCATTTACCTCAAGTCCATGAAGCAGGAAAGCCAGAGCGTCCTTCTGGTCGGTGTTGCCCAATCGCAGGAGCGGGTGTCAGATTTGTTGCGCAATCTGGCCAACAACAGCCCTTGGCTCGTGCGCCCCGAATTGATCGAGATTGTGGCCTCCAGCGTGGCTGTGACTGCGCGCGACCAGCGGCGAGTCTTCAACTTCTCCGTTCGTGTTTCTCTCAAACGCCCCGCCGCCAATGCCGGTGTTTCCCCCACCGGTCCAGCCCGCGCGCCCGCCGCGCCGGGCAAGGTCTGATCTCAGGGCAACTCAAATGGCCAAATCGCCCAGCATCAACGTGGACTTCAAGGGAGTCCAGGAAAAACTCAAGAGCCAGTTCACCGGGCTGGATCCCAACGATCCATCGCAATGGCCTGGGCTGCCACGCAACCTGTTGTATGTGGCCGTGCTGGTGGCGGTCATCGCGGGATTGTGGTTCGCATGGTTGAAAACGTCGGACGAAGAGTTGATCGCCGAGAAGGCGCGCGAGCAGCAACTCCGCGAGGACTACAAGAAGAAAGCCGTGCAGGCCGTGAACCTTGACGCGCTGCGCAAGCAGCTGGAACAGGTCCAGCAGTATGTGACGCAGCTCGAGAAGCAACTTCCCAGCAAGGCCGAGATGGATGCCTTGCTGTCAGACATCAACCAGGCCGGTCTCGGACGCAGCTTGCAGTTCGAGCTGTTTCGACCCGGTCAGGTCAGCGTGAAGGAGTATTACGCCGAGTTGCCGATCTCTGTGCGGGTCACAGGCTCGTACCACGACATCGGACTGTTTGCTGCCGACATTGCCAATCTTTCCAGAATCGTGACGCTGAACAACCTCACGTTGACCCCCGTGGCAGGCAGAGACGGCGTGTTGACGATGGACTGCATTGCCAAGACATTCCGCTACCTTGATCAGGACGAAATCGCCCTTCAACAAAAAGCGCAGGGAGCCAAAAAGTGACTTCCTACAAACCCATGCGGCTGATTTTTCTCATATCGGCCGTTGTCTTGGCGGCCGGCTGCACGTCATCAGGTCAAGACGAACTGCAGGCCTGGATGCAGAGCGAGCGCAACAGCATCAAGCCCACGGTTCAGCCCATACCGGCTCCGACCAAGTTTGAACCCCAGGCTTACCTGGGCGAACGCCTGGCGCCTCCCTTCAGCATCGAAAAGCTCACCAGTGTCCTGCGTGCGAGCCAAGCAGCACCCGTGGCCAATGCCGCGTTGATCGAGCCCGAGCTCAACAGGCGCAAACAGCCTTTGGAGGCCTACCCGCTGGACACCATGTCCATGGTGGGCAGCTTGAATCGCGACGGTCAGTTGGTGGCGCTGGTCAAGGTGGACAGGCTGCTCTACCAGGTACGTCCCGGCAACTACCTGGGTCAGAACTATGGACGCGTGACGCGCATATCGGAGACCGAGGTGGTTTTGCGCGAGATCGTGCAGGATTCCGGCGGCGAATGGACGGAGCGCCCCGCAGCGCTGCAGTTACAAGAGGAAGCTTCTAAATGAACAAGCCAAACAAGGCATCCGTGGTGTCAACCGTGCATTGGGGCGCAGTCAAGGGCGCTGTGGTCGCCTGCATGGCCTTCACCACCGTTTGGGCGCAGGCTCAAAACGCAATCCAGTCCCTCACAGGCGGGGTGCAGGGAGGGGTTGAGGTGATTCGCATCAACACCGCGCAGCCCCTGTCTGCGGTGCCGACCGGTTTCACCATCCAGGCGCCGGCGCGCATTGCGCTGGATTTCCCCGGCGTGGCCAACGCGATCGGCCGCAGCACCGTTGAAATCAACGAAGGCAACTTGCGTTCTGCCAACGTGGTTCAGGCGGGTGATCGCACACGTGTTGTGATCAACCTGAAGCAGGCCGCTTCCTACGAAACCAAGATTGAAGGCAACTCGCTGTTGGTGGTGCTGCAGCGTTCGGAGGTGGTGTCGGCTGCAACAGCCCCACCCGCCGCATTCGCCGAGAGCCGCAACCGCGATGTTTCTTCGCTGCGCGACATCGACTTCCGTCGTGGTGTGGGCAATGCTGGCCGCGTGGTGGTCGAATTGGCCAACAACCAGGTGGGTGTTGACATCCGGCAGCAGGGACAAAACTTGGTGGTTGAATTCCTCAAGACATCCCTGCCAGAGGGTTTGCGTCGCCGTCTTGACGTCAGCGACTTTGGCACACCCGTTCAAAGCGTGACCACCTCGCAGACCGGTGACCGTGTGCGCATGGTGGTGGCGCCCAAGGGCAATTGGGAGCATTCGGCCTACCAAAGCGACAACCAGTTCGTTTTGGAGATCCGGGAGCAGAAGATCGATTCCAGCAAGCTGACGCAAGGCCCGGGGTACAACGGAGAGAAGCTCTCCCTGAACTTCCAAAACATCGAAGTTCGATCTTTGCTGCAGGTGATTGCAGATTTCACCAACTTCAACATCGTGACGTCGGATTCGGTGACGGGTTCTGTGACCTTGCGGCTCAAAGACGTGCCTTGGGATCAGGCGCTGGACATCATCCTGCAGGCCAAAGGCCTGGGCATGCGCAAGTCGGGCAACGTGCTCTGGATTGCACCCAAAGACGAGATTGCTTCACGTGAGAAGCAGGACCTCGAAGCGCGTGCATCCACCCAAAGCCTGGAAGCCTTGCGCACCCAAGGTTTCCAGATGAACTACGCCAAAGCGGTGGACATCGCAAGGCAGCTCACGTCTTCAGGCAGCGGCTCCAGCAGCGGTGGGGGTAACAGTGCACGGATTCTGTCCGAGCGCGGCAGCGTCATCTCCGAAC
>QBMB01000114.1:6818-11507 GCA_003241965.1 Burkholderiales bacterium
CCACGTACCAACCAACTGTTCGTGACCGACATCCCCTCCAAGCTGCAGGCGGTTCAGGAGTTGATCGCCAAGCTGGACATTCCGATCCGCCAGGTGATCATCGAAGCCCGAATCGTTGAAGCCGATGACAGCTTCGGCAAATCGCTCGGTGTGCGACTGGGTGGTGGGGTGCGCGGATTTGGCGTGGGTTCGGCGAACGGCAACCAGGTTCAGGGCAATTTTGGTTCCACCTATGGTGCAGTCTCCACAGGGCCGACGACGACATCGCAGCCTTTCGTGAGTTTGCCGGCCAATCCAAGCAATGCACTGGCTGCTTCGTACGCGCTCTCGCTCTTCAGTCCCAACGCCTCGCGTTTCCTGAGCTTGGAGATTTCGGCTTTGGAGTCCGACGGCAAAGGCCGGATTGTGTCCAGCCCCCGGGTGGTGACTGCGGATCAAGTCAAGGCATTGATCGAACAAGGTACGGAGTTTCCTTACCAGACGGCGACCTCCAGCGGCGCTACAGCCATCGCGTTTCGCAAGGCCAACCTGAAGCTGGAAGTCACCCCCCAGATCACACCCGAAGGCAACATCATTCTGGATCTGGACATCAACAAGGACAGCCGCGGGGAGTCCACGCCAGACGGTATTGCCATCAACACGAAACACGTACAAACCCAGGTGCTGGTGGAGAACGGCGGTACCGTGGTGATTGGTGGCATCTTTGAGCAAACCGAGCGCGACCAGGTGAACAAGGTGCCGTTGTTGGGTGATCTTCCAGGGTTGGGCAATCTGTTCAAGTCGCGTGAGCGGATCAATAACAAGTCGGAACTGCTCATCTTCATCACGCCGCGTGTGTTGGGTCGCTCCGCCATCAATTGAGCGCGGTCTCCTGTTTCCTGATCGGCTTGCCGGGTTCGGGCAAGTCGACGGTGGGCCGACAGCTGGCCCGCCGCCTCTCACTTCCCTTCTTTGATTCGGATCATGTGATCGAGCAGAGACTGGGCTGCTCGATCCGCGAGTTCTTCGAACGCGAGGGCGAGGAGCGGTTCAGGGAGCTCGAAGCTTCTGTGCTGGACGAATTGACGTCGGGCTTGCGCTGTGTCGTGTCCACCGGAGGGGGTTCGGTGCTTCGTCCCGAGAACCGGGAGCGGCTGCACCAGCGAGGTTCTGTGGTCTACCTGCGTTCCACGCCTGAAGAGGTGTTTCGGCGCTTGCGGCACGATCGAAACCGGCCCTTGTTGCAGGTGGCCGATCCCTTGCAGCGGCTCAAGGATTTGTACGCCGTTCGCGATCCCTTGTACCGTGAGACCTCGCATTTTGTGATCGAGACAGGGCGGCCTTCCGTGGCCATGCTGGTGAACATGATCGTCATGCAGTTTGAGCTTGGCGGGACAGGCGCAGCCGATGCGACCCACGGCATAAACTTGGAGCCATGACGCTTCAAGCCAAATCCATACCCGCCCAGACGGTCGACATCGATCTCGATCACCGCAGCTATGGCATCCACATCGGTGCAGGCTTGCTGGATGCTCCAGACAGTTACCGCGACCTGCCTGCCGCCCACAGCGCGATGATTGTCACCAACAACACGGTGGCGCCGTTGTATGGCGGTCGATTGCAGCGGGCGCTGGAGTCCCGCTTTCGCCAGATCCACACGGTGACACTGCCGGATGGCGAGTCGCACAAGACCTGGGAATCGTTGAACCTGATCTTTGATGCGCTGCTGTCGCGCGGGTGCGACCGCAAGACCGTGTTGTTCGCCCTCGGCGGTGGCGTGGTGGGCGACATGACGGGCTTTGCAGCGGCCAGCTACATGCGGGGCGTCCCGTTTGTGCAGGTGCCCACCACCTTGCTGGCCCAGGTGGATTCGTCGGTCGGTGGAAAAACCGCGATCAACCATCCGCTGGGCAAGAACATGATCGGGGCGTTCTACCAACCCGAGCGTGTGATCTGTGACCTCGACACGCTCAACACCTTGCCCGTGCGCGAGCTCAGCGCCGGGCTGGCCGAGGTCATCAAGTACGGGCCCATCGCCGACATGGCTTTCCTCGACTGGATCGAGGAGCACATGGGCCAGCTCATGGCGCGTGACCCCGGGGCCTTGGCGCATGCGGTCAAACGCAGTTGTGAAATCAAGGCCTGGGTGGTGGGTCAGGACGAGCGCGAGTCGGGCTTGCGTGCCATCCTCAACTTTGGGCATACCTTCGGCCATGCCATTGAAGCCGGCATGGGCTATGGCGCCTGGCTGCACGGCGAGGCGGTGGGGTGTGGATTGGTGATGGCGGCGCGCCTGTCCCATGCGCTGGGCGGAGTGGACGCGGCGTTTGTCGAGCGTCTCACCCGGCTGGTGCAGGCGGCGGGGCTGCCCATCGTGGCGCCGGTGCTCGATGCACACGACAACGTGGGACGCTACCTGGCCCTCATGCGGGTGGACAAGAAGTCGGAGGCGGGCGAGATCAAGTTTGTGGTGATCGATCGTCCGGGCAATGCCGTGGTGCGCACTGCGCCCGATGCGCTGGTGGCCGAGGTGATTGAAGCCAGCGTGCACGTCTGATGGAGCGGGTGCCGGAACGGTCCTTCCAGATGCTGGCACCGTATGCCAGTGACCCTGCACTGAGCCGCGGTCGCCGATACCCCGAAGCCGAAGCGCCCACACGCACGGCCTTTCAGCGCGATCGGGACCGTGTGATCCACTCCACCGCGTTTCGCCGGCTGGTCTACAAGACCCAGGTGTTCCTGAACCACGAGGGTGATCTGTTTCGCACCCGCCTGACACATTCGCTCGAAGTGGCGCAGCTCGGGCGCAGCATCGCCAGATCGCTGAAGCTCAACGAGGATCTGGTGGAAGCCATTGCCCTGGCGCACGACCTGGGCCACACGCCGTTCGGGCATGCGGGCCAGGACTCCTTGAATGCCTGCATGCAGTCGCTCACACCCGGTGAGCATGCCGAGGACGGCTGGGGTTTCGAGCACAACCTGCAGAGCTTGCGCGTGGTGGATGAGCTGGAGGAGCGTTACCCGGCTTTTGATGGTTTGAACCTGAGCTTCGAGACCCGTGAAGGCATCCTCAAACATTGTTCGCGGCACAACGCGCAGCGCCTGGAGCGCCACGAGCCACAAGGCGTGGCTGCGCGCTTTCTCAACGGCGGTTCACCCAGCCTGGAAGCGCAACTGTGCAATCTGGCCGACGAGATCGCCTACAACGCGCACGACATCGATGACGGCGTGCGCTCGGGTCTGCTGACCCTGGAGCAGCTGGGCGAGGTGCCCATGTTCGAGCACCACCGACAGCAGGCGCTTCGGGCCCACCCCACCCTGGCGGGCAGGCGCCTTCTGTTCGAATCGATCCGGCTGATGCTCAGCGATCAGGTGTACGACGTGATTGACCACACCCGCCTGCGCATCGCCGAGCAGGCACTGGAGAGCGCGGATGCGGCGCGCCAACTGCCGACTCTGGTGGCTTTTTCTCCAGCCATGCGGGATCGCTCGCAGGTCCTCAAGACCTTTCTGCTGCGCAACCTTTACCGCCACCCCCAAGTGATGGAGACCACCACCCGCGCACGCCGTGTGGTGAGTGACTTGTTCGAGCGTTACATGAACGCACCGCAGGAACTGCCCGAAGCCCATGGCCGCAGCCACCACCATGCGCGCGCAGTGGCCGACTACATCGCCGGCATGACCGACCGCTTCGCCATCCGGGAGCATGAGCGGCTCTTCGGCGCAGCGGTGTTTCCTTGAGCCGACGCGCGCCGCTTGACGCCATGACGGCCAAAGACGACGCCACTTCCCGGCGCACAGCCACGATCGTGTTCGGCGTGGGTGTCACCTGCGCCCTGCATGTGGGCAAGCTGCCCGTGGCCATCCCGGTGTTGAGAGACGCATTGGGTCTCTCGCTGGTGCAGGCGGGATTCCTGCTGTCGTTGGTGCAACTGGCGGGCATGACCCTGGGACTGGTGGTGGGCTTGATGGCGGATCGGTTGGGCCCGCGGCGCGTGATGTTGGTGGGGCTGGTTTTGCTGGCGTTGGGCAGTGTGCTGGGTGCGCTGGCACCCGGAAAAGGCCTGCTGCTGTTCTCCCGCGTGGTGGAGGGCATGGGCTTCCTGCTGGCCGTGCTGCCTGCGCCCGGCTTGTTGCGCCAGCGCGTGCTCCATGCACCCACCCTGTCGCGCGCCTTGGGCTGGTGGGGTGCGTACATGCCGTTGGGCACGGCGCTGGCCTTGTTCTTCGGCGCGGCACTCATGGGCGCTGTGGGCTGGCGATGGGCCTGGGCGATGCTGGCGCTGTTGTCCTTGTGCGCAGCTGCGGTGCTGGCGCGCTGTGTCTCGGCCGACGCGCGAATGAGCGGGCCGGGTTCGGCCCCTCAGTCGGCCGCCTGGGGCCCACGGCTCAAAAGAACGCTCACGGCGCCCGGCCCGTGGTGGGTGGCGCTGGCTTTCTTTCTTTACTCGGGCCAATGGCTGGCCGTGGTCGGCTTTCTGCCCACCATCTATGCGCTAGCCGGTTACGGCGCGGTGGCGGTGGGTGCCTTGAGCGCCTTGGCGGCCGGCATCAACATGGTGGGCAACATCGGCGCGGGGCGGCTGCTGGCGCGTGGCGTGCGACCTGGCGCGCTGCTGGCGGTGGGCTTCTGCACGATGGGGCTGGGCTCGGTGGTCACATTCACCGCCGTGGGGCATCCCGTCTGGCAGTACCTCGCCGTGTTGGCCT
>QBMB01000115.1 GCA_003241965.1 Burkholderiales bacterium
CCTCCATTCGCGGTTGCCACAGAGCCTGAGCACCTACCAGCTCGTTGACGAAAAACTGCATGCACGCCCGGGCAGACACCCGCGAGCAGGGCCGGAGAACGCGTGCCCAGCCCGTCCACCTCGCCCACAAGCAGCGCAAGAAATCAGCCGCCAGCAACAACCGTGCGAGAAATCACCCGGTCGTCGCCCAGCACGATCAGCGCAAACAGCAGCTCATCCAGGCTGCTTGCCTGAGAAGTCTTGCGGGCCAAAAGAGGCGTGGCCTGCGGGTCGAGCACCACAAAGTCGGCCTCGTTTCCGGGTTGAAGGTTGCCCACCACGCCGCCCAGTCCCAAGGCCTTTGCGGCGCCCGCCGTGTGTTGCCACCACAACTGACCCGGCGTGAGGCTCAGGCCGGTTTTGCTTTGGCCTTCGCGGCCCACGCAATAGGCCGCGAGCATGGTGTGAAACGGCGAGAAGCTGGTGCCGCCGCCCACGTCGCTGGCCAGGCCGTAACGCATGCCGGCTGCGTCAGCTGCCGCGAAGTCAAAAAATCCACTGCCCAGAAACAGGTTGCTTGTGGGGCTCACCGCCGCCACCGCTCCGGTCTGTGCCATCAGCGCACGGTCAGCAGCGTCGAAGTGGATGCAGTGCGCGTACACCGCGCGTTCTCGCAACAAGCCGAAGTCGCCGTACACGCTCAGGTAGCTGCGCGACTGCGGGAACAACTCTGCGGCCCAGCGCACCTCGTCCAGGTTCTCCGCCACGTGCGACTGGATCCACACATCGGGGTACTTTGCGGCCAGGTCACCCGCGCCGCGCAGCTGCTCGGGTGTGCTGGTGGGTGCGAAGCGCGGCGTGATCGCGTAGCCCAGCCGGTCCACACCGTGCCAGCGCTGGATCAGCTCTTCGGTATCCACCAAGCTCTGTTCCGTGTCGTCGCGCACACCGTCGGGGCTGTGGCGGTCCTGCAGCACCTTGCCGGTGATGAAGCGCAGGCCGCGGCGCTGCGCTTCTTCAAACGCCGCGTTCACCGACGCCGGGTGCGACGTGGCGAACGTGAGCGCGGTGGTCACGCCGTGGCGACCCAGCTCGTCGAAGAAAAAGCCCGCCACCTCGCCCGCGTGGTCGGCGTCGTGAAACCGGGACTCGTGCGGAAAGGTGTAATTCTCCAGCCAGGGCAACAGGCCGGCCGCCGGCGCGCCGATCACATCGGTCTGCGGGTAGTGGATGTGCATGTCCACAAACCCCGGCGCAATGATCTTGCCGCGCAGGTCTTCCACGGCGACACCCGGGAACCGGTCGATCAGCGCAGCGTGGTCGCCCACGGCGCGCACAACCGCGTGTCCCGTGGCGTCCGGCCCCACGACCAGCAGGCCGTCGGCCTCGAACACAGGAGACTGGTCGTCGGCAAAACGAAGGATGGACGCTCGGTAGGCTTTCATGGGGATGAGCTTAGTGCCATGCAGGACGTCCGACATACCGAAAGGGACATGGGTGTCATCGATCCAGCTTGGCGAGCACACCATCGGCCAGCCACTTCATGCCCAGGATCTCCGCGTCGCTGAGCGATTGCCCTGCAGCAATCGCGGTGCGGCCCTCGTTGTCGCGCACTCCGCCGGCGCTGGCAAACACCTGCAGCCGGCCTGCGGCCATGTCGGCCTGGCGCGCCAGCACCTCGTCGCGCACGGCGGCCGGCACCTTGGGGCCGAAAGCGTCGACGCGGACCATGCCGTCCTTCACGCCGCCCCACACACTGCCGCTCTCCCACTGGTCATCGAGCACCGCCTGCACGCGGCGGGTGTAGTAGTCGCCCCACAGGTGGGTCACCGCCACGATCTGCGCATCGGGCCCGAACTGGCGCATGTCGGAGTGGTAGGCCACGGCCAGCTTGCCGCGCTCCTGCGCGGCGGTCATCACCGCGGTGGAGCCAGTATGAAACGCCAGCACCTCGGCGCCCTGGTTCATCAAGGTCATTGCCGCTTCACGCTCGCGCGGTGGGTTGAACCACTCGCCCAGGAACACCACACGCACGGTGGCCTTGGGGTTGACAGAACGCATGCCCAGCGTGAACGCATTGATGCCCTGGATCACCTCGGGAATCGGGAAGCCCGCCACATAACCGGCCTGCGTGGCCATGCGGCCTGCGGCCACGCCGGCGAGATAGCGGCCTTCGTAATAGCGCGCGTTCGCCGTGGCCACGTTGGCCGCGGTCTTGTAGCCGGTGATGGACTCGAACTTCACATCAGGGAATTCGCGCGCCACCTTGAGCGTGGGCTCCATGTAGCCGAAGCTCGGCGTGAAGATGATGCGGTGGCCCTGCTGCGCCAGATCGCGGATCACGCGCTCGGCGTCCGCCCCCTCGGGCACGTTCTCGACAAAACGGGTCTGCACGCGGTTGCCCAGCGCGGCCTGCACGGCCAGGCGCCCCTGCTCGTGCTGGCGCACCCAGCCCGCCGGCGTGAGTGGCGCCACATAAACAAACGCGACCTTCAGCGGCGTTGACGCCGGGGCCTGTGCGTGGAGTGAAAAAGGTATGGAAAAACTGGCGGCCGCCAGTGCGCAGGCGCACCGGGCCACGAGGTTTTTGTACATGGTGGTCCTCTACATGGCTTCCGTGAATGAAAAACGCGAGCCGGGGAAGCACCGGCTCGCGAGGGGATGTATTTTATGTTCACCGCAAAAAGTGCGGCGAACAGGCGGCGTATTCGCCGCACGCCCGCTCAGGCGGAAATGGCGTCATCCAGCAAGGCCATCAGCTCAGCTCGCCGCGCCTCGCTCACGAAGCTCGCTTCAAAGCTGTTGCGCGCCAGCGTGATCACGTCGTCTCGCGACAGATCAAGCGCCTGCACCGTCTGCACGAAGTTGGCGTTCATGTAGCCACCGAAGTAGGCCGGGTCGTCGCTGTTCACCGTGGCACACAGGCCGGCATCGAGCAGGCGCTTCATGGGGTGATCGCGCAGGTCGTTCACCACGCAGAGCTTGAGGTTGGACAACGGACACACCGTGAGCGGTGTTCGGCGGCGGGCGAGCTCGGCCACGAGCACCGGGTCTTCGAGTGATCGCACGCCGTGGTCGATGCGCTCGGTTTTCAGGTCGTTCAGCGCTTCCCAGATGTAGGCTGGCGGCCCCTCTTCGCCCGCGTGCGCCACGATGCGCAGACCAAGCTCACGGCAACGTGCGAACACGCGGGAAAACTTGCTCGGCGGGTGGCCGACCTCGCTCGAATCCAGGCCCACGCCGATGAAATGTTCGCGGAAGGGCAAGGCCGCCTCCAGCGTGGCAAACGCGTCTTCTTCGCTCAGGTGGCGCAGGAAACACAGGATGAGCTCCGCGCTGATGCCCAGCTCGGCCTGCGCCCTCGCGCAGGCACTCGCCAAACCCTGGATCACGGTGGCCATGGGCACGCCCCGCGCGGTGTGGGTCTGCGGGTCGAAGAAGAGTTCGGCGTGCACCACGTTGTCGGCCTTGGCGTGCAGAAAGTAGGCCCAGGCCATGTCGTGGAAATCGGCCTCCTGCAACAGCACGCTGGCGCCGGCGTAGTAGATGTCCAGAAAGCTCTGCAGGTTGGTGAAAGCGTAGGCCTCGCGCAGCGCCTCCACGTTCGCATACGGCAGGCTCAGGCCGTTGCGCTGCGCCAGCGCAAAGATCAGCTCGGGCTCCAGCGAACCTTCAATGTGGATGTGCAGCTCTGCCTTGGGGATGGCGGCGGCGAGTTCGGCGGCGGTCATGGTCATCTCGGTTCTTTCAACACGTGCCCAAGGCGATGCCCAGGCGTTTCAAATAGCGGCGGTATGCGCTCGACACCCGGTCGGCGGGTCCGTGCACCTCGGTCACCGGCTCGGTGCGGCCGATGGGCAAGGTGCGCGGCGTCTGCGATTCCACCACGGGGCGGTCTTGCGCAAACACCGTGTCCTGGAAATCGACCAGTTCCTGATCGGTCGACGTGTCGCCCAGCGTGGCCATCACGAACCACGCCGTGCACGCGGTGTCGTTGCTCGGGCGGATGAACAGCGCAATGGCGTTGCTCACCGGGTCACCCTCGCTGGCGTCCTTGCGCAGGATGGCGGCAAACGGGTGTGGCACGTCGTAGCGGTAATTGATCCATGCGCCCTCGTCAGCACCGGCGTAGGCGCGGGGTTGCCAGGCGCGAGCACTGGCCACCGACAGACCGTGGGCACCCTCCTCCACCCGCCCTGTGTCCACCTGCGCGTGGCTGCGTTCACCCAGCCAACCTTCATGCACGAAGCCGAAGTGGCTGAGATCGAGGAAGTTTTCCACCAGGCGCGGTGCGCTGGTGTTGAGCTCGTAGGGGCCGCAGACGACGCGGCGCCACGCTGCGTCTTCTCCAACAGCGAAAACGGGCACTTCATCCATCGCCCCGAGCGTGGTCTGCGGCGCCTGCAGCCGCACCCACAACAGACCATAGCGCTCACGCGCCTCGAACACCGTGGCCACATGGCCGGCGGGCGGCGCGAAATCGGGAGACGCGGGAATGTGCTGGCATTGGCCCGTGTGGCCGAACTGCCAGCCGTGGTACGGGCATTCAAGCCGCGCACCGTGCAAGCCGATCAACACCCGGCCCAGCGAAAGCTGTGCGCCACGGTGCGGACACTGGTCGGCCCAGGCGTGCACCCGGTCACCGCCGTGCGCCGGTTCACGCCAGAGCACCAGCGGCTGGCCCAGCAGCGCGCAGGCCACAGGCGCCTCACGCACTTGGTGCGAGGCGATCACGGGATGCCAGAGTTGCTGTTCGATCATCGGGATCTCATTCAAACAGGAAAGCCGCCCGGAGGCGGCTTTCTTTGCAGGTCGCGTCGCAGCGGATCAGTTGGGCACTTTGCCTTCAACGCCCTTGACGTAGAACTTCACGCCACCGAGAAACTTGTCGTCAGCGATCACGTCCTTGGCCAGCACTTCCTTGCCGTCCTGACCCATGATCGGGCCTTTCCAGATCGAGAAGCTGCCGTCTTTCAGACCCGCGCGCACGGTGTCGACCTTGGCCTTGACTTCAGCAGGCACGTCTTCGGCCACCGAGACCATGTCGATCGCGCCTTCCTTCACGCCCCACCACACGCCGCCGGTGGACCAGGTGCCTTCCAGCGCGTCCTTGGTGGCCTTGATGTAGTACGGCGCCCAGTTGATGACGGCCGAACCCAGGTGGGCCTTGGGGCCGTAGGCGGTCATGTCGGAATCCCAGCCGAAGGCGCGCTTGCCCAGCTTGTCAGCGGTCTGCAGCACGGCCGACGAATCGGTGTTCTGGAACAGCACGTCAGCGCCGCCGTTGATCAGCGACGTGGCGGCTTCGGTTTCCTTCGGTGGATCGAACCAGCCGTTGACCCAGACCACGTTGGTCTTGATCTTGGGGTTCACCGACTGCGCGCCCATGGTGAAGCTGTTGATGTTTCGGATGACTTCCGGAATTGGAATCGACGCCACGATGCCGAGCTTGTTGCTCTTGGTCATGCTGCCGGCAATGACGCCGGCCATGTACGCACCTTCGTAGGTGCGGCTGTCGTAGGTCCGCATGTTCTCGGCCGTCTTGTAGCCGGTGGCGTGCTCGAATTTCACGTCCTTGAAGTCGGGCGCGACCTTGAGCATGGGTTCCATGTAGCCGAAGGTGGTACCGAAGATCAGCTTGTTGCCCTGGCCAGCCAGATCGCGGATCACGCGTTCGGCGTCGGCGCTCTCGGGCACGTTCTCCACAAAGCTGGTCACGATCTTGTCGCCGAATTCCTTCTCGATCGCCTTGCGTCCGTTGTCGTGCGCAAACGTCCAGCCGCCATCTCCCACCGGGCCGACGTAGGCGAAAGCGATCTTCAGCGGCTCAACCTTCGGCGCGGCGGCCACGGCGGGAGCAGGTGCCGGCGCAGGCGCGACTTCTTCCTTCTTGCCGCAGCCGATCAACGCGGCGCTGGCCAACGCGGTCAGCGCGGCGACCTTCATCAGAGAACGTTTGCTCAAATCTGTCATGTGAACCTCAAGGGTGAAAGGGTGGTGAAAGGGAAACGGAAACAGAACCTGTGATGGCGCTATGCCGATCCCGTAGGGTATCTGCACAGGCGGGTTTTTCAAGAAACTTCGTTACAAATTATGCGCCTGGATAGAACGGTTTTCCGATGGAAGTGGGCATGTTGATGCGGATCCAGGTCGGGTTGCGAGAGATCAAAACCAGCACCACGATGGTGGCCAGGTACGGCATCATGGTCAGGAACTGGCTGGGCACATTCACCCCGATGCCCTGCAGGTGGAACTGCAGCATGGTCACGCCGCCGAAGAGGTAGGCACCGAGCAACACGCGCGTGGGCCGCCAGGTGGCGAACGTGGTCAGCGCCAGCGCGATCCAGCCCTTGCCGGCGATCATGCCCTCCACCCACAGCGGCGTGTACACGGTGGACACATAAGCGCCCGCCAGACCACACAGCGCGCCGCCGGCCATGACCGCCATGAGGCGGATGCGCCGCACCGGGTAGCCCAGCGCATGGGCCGACTCCGGGCTCTCGCCCACGCTGCGCAACACCAGGCCGGCGCGTGTGCGGTAGAGGAACCAGACCAGGCCGAACACCAGCGCCACGCAGGCATAGACCATGGGGTGGTGGCGAAACAGGGCCGAGCCCAGCAGCGGGATGTCGGACAAATACGGAATGGCGAACTGGCTTTGTTCGGGCAGCTTTTCCTGCACATACCGCGAGCCGGCAAAGGCCGAGAAGCCTCCGCCAAACAGGCTGAGTGCGAGGCCGGTGGCGTACTGGTTGGTGTTGAGCCAGATCACCAGCCCACCGAAGATGGCCGCCAGCAGCGCGCCGGCGGCCATGCCGGCGGCAAAACCCAGCGCCGTGCTGCCGGTGTGCACCACGGTGGCAAAGCCGGCCAGCGCGGCGCACAGCATCATGCCCTCGGCACCCAGGTTGACGATGCCGGCTTTCTCGTTGATGAGCAGGCCCAGCGATGCGATGGCCAGCACGGTGCCCGCGTTGAGCGAGGCGGCGAAGAGCAGAGCGATGGATTCCATATCAAGACTCCCGACGGGCCACCCCTAGGGAGGCTTGCGCCCCCTTGGGGGGCAGTGAATACACGAAGTGATGAGCGTGGGGGTTCATGGGCTATTTCTTCCAAACCAAGCGGTACGCGATCAGCGTGTCGCAAGCCAACAAAGCAAACAGCAGCAGCCCTTGGAACACCCCCGTGATCGACTTCGGCAGCCCCAGGCGCGACTGCGCCAGCTCACCGCCGATGTAGAACATGCTCATGAGGATGGCCGAGAACACGATGCCCACCGGGTGCAGCCGCCCCACGAAGGCCACGATGATGGCCGCGAAGCCGTAGCCCGCCGGCACATACGGCGTGAGCTGGCCAATGGGCCCCGCCACCTCCAGACCGCCGGCCAGGCCGGCCGCGCCGCCCGAGACCAGCAGCGCCGTCCACAGCGCCTTGCGCGAAGAAAAGCCCGCGTAGCGCGCGGCCGCCGGTGCCAGACCGCCCACCAGCTGCGCGTAGCCCGCGTAGGTGCGAAACAGAAACACCCACACCGCGCCCACACCGGCCAGCGCGAGCAACAGACCGATGTTCACGCGCGACCCGTCCATCAGCCGTGGAATCTGCGTCACCGTCTCGAAGGTTTTGGTCTGCGGAAAGTTGTAGCCCTGCGGGTCTTTCCAGGGCCCGTAGACCAGAAAGTTGAGCACCTGCACCGCCACGTACACCAGCATCAAGCTCACCAGAATCTCGTTGGCGTTGAAGCGGTCGCGCAGCACCGCCACGATGCCCGCCCACACCATGCCCCCGATCACACCAGCCGCCAGCACCGCCGGCACGATCCACGGCCCGGTGGACTTGTCGGCCGTGAGCGCCACGCCGGCCGCAAAAATGGCACCCAGGATGTACTGGCCTTCGGCACCGATGTTCCACACGTTGGAGCGGAAACACACGGCCAGGCCCAGCGCAATGATGAGCAGCGGCGTGGCCTTGACCATCAATTCCGAGAGCGCATACGTGCTCTTGATCGGCTCCCAGAAAAACACCTGCAGGCCGCGCACCGGGTCTTTGCCGAGCACCGCGAAGAGGATCACACCGATGACCACCGTGATGGCCAGCGCCAGCAGCGGCGACGCATAGCCCCAACCCTTGGAAGGTTGTGGGCGGACTTCAAGCCGCAGCATGGGCCGTCTCCTGGTTGTTGTTGTTCTTGTCGCTGTCCCACAGGCCCGACATCCATTCACCGATGCGCTCGATGGTCGCGTCCTTGCGGTCCAGGCTCGGCGAGAGCCGCCCCTTGGCGATCACGTGCAGCCGGTCGCTGATCTCGAAGAGTTCGTCAAGCTCTTCGCTCACCACCAGCACCGCGCAACCCGCGTCACGCAGCGCCAGAATTTCGCCGCGGATCTGCGCCGCCGCGCCCACGTCCACCCCCCAGGTGGGCTGGCTCACGATGAGCAGTTTCGGCTTGGCTTCGATCTCGCGGCCCACGATGAATTTCTGCAGGTTGCCGCCCGAGAGCGACTTGGCCGCCGCGTCGGGCCCGTTGGCTTTCACGTTGTAGCGCGCGATCACCTCGGCCGCCTGTTTTCGCAGCGCGCCCACCTTGATCCAGCCGCCCGCGCCCAGCGCGTCGTTGCGCGAGAGCAGCAGGTTGTGCGCCAGCGAGAGTGTGGGCACAGCGCCACGGCCCAGCCGTTCTTCGGGCACGAAATGCAGGCCGAGCGCGCGGCGCTTGCCCGGGCTCAGGCGCGACACGTCGTTGCTGCCCATGCGGATGCTGCCGGCCGGTGCGCGCATGTCTTCGCCCGAGAGGCAATAGAGCAGCTCGCTCTGCCCGTTGCCCGACACGCCCGCGATACCCACCACCTCGCCCGCCCGCACGTTGAGTGCGATGTCGGCCAGGTGGGTGCCGAAGGGGTCGTCGCTGGCCAGCGTGAGGCCACTCACTTCCAGCACCGACGCGCCGGCGTGCAGCTCGCGCACGTTGAGCGCCGGTGGCTCGGCTCCGATCATCAGGCGTGAGAGCGAAGCATTGCTTTCCTGGCGCGGGTCGCACACGCCCGTCACCTTGCCGCCGCGCAAGACCGTGCAGGCATCGCACAGCTCGCGGATCTCATGCAGCTTGTGGCTGATGTAGAGGATGCTGCAGCCCTGCGCCGCCAGCAGCCGCAACACCACGAAGAGTTTTTCCACCGCCTGCGGCGTGAGCACCGAGGTGGGTTCGTCCAAGATGAGCAGCTGCGGGCGGGTGAGCAGAGCGCGGATGATCTCCACCCGCTGCATCTCGCCTACGCTCAGCGTGTGCACCGGGCGCGAGGGGTCGATGTCCAGCCCGTACTCGGCGGCCTTGGCGGTGATGCTCGCACTCACCTCGGGCAGCGTGAGCGACTTGTCCAGTCCCAGCCACACGTTCTCGGCCACGGTCAGCGTGTCGAACAGGCTGAAATGCTGGAACACCATGCTGATGCCCAGCGCGCGCGCTTCTTGCGGGTTGCGGATGTTCACCGTCTGACCATTGAAGGTGACCGTGCCCTCGTCGGGTTTGACCGAGCCGTAAATGATCTTCATCAGCGTGGACTTGCCGGCGCCGTTTTCGCCCAGCACTGCGTGCACCGAGCCTGGCAACACGGTGAGCGAAACGCCGCTGTTGGCCACCACACCGGGGTACCGCTTGGTGATGCCACTGAGTTGCAGTCGGGTGATTGTCATGTGTCTCCTTCTTTTTTATCGGGTCAGTTCTCGGTGTCGGATCGCTTCAGCGAAGCGGCCACGCTCTTGATCTGCTCGCGCAGCCAGCGCCCGGCTTTGGACGCGTGGGTGCGCTCGTGCCACAGCTGGTAATACATCATTCGCGGGAACTCGACGGGGCTGGGCAGCACCTTCACGGGCAACACGCCGGTGAAGCGGTCGCAGTACTGGCGCCCGGTGGTGAGCACCAGCAGGGTGCCGGCCACCATAGCCGGGATCAGCCCGAAGTGCGGGCAACGCGTCGTGAGGTTGCGCACCATGCCCAGCGTGGCCAGGTGGTCGTCGATGAAGCCGCGCGCGCCCGGATGCGTGGCCGTGGGCGCGATGTGCTCGGCGCCCAGCCAGGCCTCCACGTCCCAGCCCCTGCGCACCGCAGGGTGCTGGTTCGAAACGAGGCACACCACCTCGTCGCCGAACAGTCGGCCCAGGTGCAGGTCGTCCGGCGGCTTGGCCCAGTTGCCGATCACCACGTCCACATCGCCCTGGGCCAGGTGGTTGCGGTAGTCGGAGTCGCGCGAGAGCGGGTGGATGTCGATCGGGCAGTAGGGTGCCTGGGCCTTGATCAGGGTGACCAGTTGCGGCAGAAACAGCGGGTCCATGTAGTCGCTGGCGGCCAGGCTGAAGGTGTGGTGGGCAGTGGCCGGGTCAAAACTGCGCGCGTCGGAGAACAGCACCTCGGCGCTGCGCAGGATGTCGGCCGCCGGTTCGATCATGCGCAGGCCGGCCACTGTGGGCACCATGCCCGAGCCCGAGCGCACCAACAAGGGGTCCCCGGCCAGTTCACGCAGGCGCTTGAGCGCCGCGCTCACCGCCGGCTGGTACATGCCCATGCGAATGGCCGCACGCGACACGCTGCGCTCGGTAAGCACGGTGTGGAGCACGCGAATCAGGTGCAGGTCAATCTTGTCGAACATGGACATGTATTTCATACCCTTGTTGTATGCAGCTGGATGGTGGTTTGGGCATTCTGGACATATGGACGAGCATATGTTGTGCCACGGGGGGCAGCGCTATGCTGGGACGCATGAGCACTGAAATATCCGCACAAACCCTAAGCTTCCTGCGCCGCGGCCAGCCGGTCACGTTGCGCAACATCGCACCCGACCGCACCCTGCTGGAGGTGCTGCGCGAAGACCTGCACTGCACCGGCACCAAAGAAGGATGCGGCGAAGGCGACTGCGGCGCTTGCACCGTGGTGCTGGGAGAGGCTGTCGGCGACCAGCTGCACTACAAGGCCATCAACAGTTGCATACGGCTGGCGCATTCGGTGCAGGGCATGGCGGTGTGGACGGTGGAAGACATCGGCGCAGACACCCATCTCCATCCTGCACAGGAGGCGATGGTCCAGTGCCACGGCAGCCAGTGCGGTTTCTGCACCCCAGGGTTTGTCATGAGCCTGTTCGGCATGTATCAAAACTCTGGGGGTGGCCAAGGCATCGACCGCGCCCAAGCCGCCGCCGACCTCTCGGGCAACCTGTGCCGCTGCACCGGCTACCGGCCCATCTTTGACGCCGCGCAACAGATGGGCAGCCTGCCCTTGCCCGCAGGATGTGAAGTGAACGAAGCCGCCACGGTGGCCGCGCTCAAGCAGCTTCCACCCGCGCAGGCTGGCAACTACCTTCGCCCCACCACCTTGAGCGGCCTGCTGCAGGCCGCTCAAGGTGGTGGGGCGAAGGT
>QBMB01000116.1 GCA_003241965.1 Burkholderiales bacterium
GAACGCAGAACACAGCCACCCATGAACAGCTCCACCGCCTCCACCAGCCCCGCCGGTTTTTCGCTGCCGCGCAACGCACCCGCGGCAGCCCGCACCACGCTGCAGCTGCTGCAGCGCCTTGTGCACGGCAGCCTCACGCTGCAACTGCCCGACGGCTCGGTGCAGCGCTTCGGCCAGATCGACGGACCGCACGCGAGCATGAAGCTCAACAACTGGAACGTCTGCTCGGCCTCGCTCAAGTCGGGCGACATCGGCTTTGCCGAAACCTACATCGCCGGCGACTGGACCACCTCCAACCTGCCCGCACTGCTCTCGCTGATGGTGGCCAACCGCCGCGAGGTGGAAGACGTGATCTACGGCTCGTGGCTGGGCCGCTTCGCCTACCGCATCAAGCATGTGCTCAACCGCAACAGCAAGACCAACAGCCGCAAGAACATCCACGCCCACTACGACCTGGGCAACGCGTTCTATGGCCTGTGGCTGGACGACACGATGAACTACTCGTCGGCCTGGTTCGAGAGCGCGGACCAGACCATGGAAGCCGCGCAACACGCCAAGGTGCGCCGCGCGTTGCGCATGACCGACGTGAAGCCGGGCGACCGCGTGCTGGAGATCGGTTGCGGCTGGGGCGCGCTGGCCGAGAAGGCCACCACCGAGTTCGACGCCCACGTCACTGGCGTCACGCTGTCCACAGAGCAACTGGAATTTGCCAACGAGCGCATGCAGCGCATCGGCCACGCGGAGCGCGCCGATCTTCGTATGCAGGACTACCGCGACATTGACGACGCGCCGTTCGACGCGATCTGCTCGATCGAGATGGTCGAAGCCGTGGGCCGCGAGTACTGGCCGACCTACTTCCAGACCGTCTCGCGCCTGCTCAAACCCGGTGGCAAAGCCTGCGTGCAGAGCATCGTGATCGACGACGAACACTTCGAGCGCTACATCAAGGGCACCGACTTCATCCAGCAATACGTGTTCCCCGGCGGCTGCCTGCCGTGCCCGAGCGAGTTCCGTGCGCAGGCCGCCAAGGCCGGCCTGGAGGTGGTGGACGAATTCGCTTTCGGCCTGGACTACGCGCGCACGCTGGCCATCTGGCGCGAGCGTTTCCTGCACGAGCAGGAACGTGTTCTGCAACTCGGCTTCGACCAGCGTTTCCTGCGCATCTGGGAGTTTTACCTCGCCTACTGCGAAGCCGCCTTCGAGCAGGGCAGCACCGACGTGGTCCAGTACACCTTGCGCAAGCCCGGTTGAGGTTGATGCCATGAAGCTCGCTGTCGTTTCTTTTGCTCTGGCCTGCTGCAGCCTGGCCGCGTCACCAGCTGCTGCCCAGTCGACGGTGCCCGAGCCCACGCTGAGCGCGGCCCTGCAGAACAAGACCTCGGTGGGCACCGCCCGCCTGCGCTACTGGGGCTTCGACGTGTACGACGCCAGCCTCTGGGCCGCGCCGGGCTTTGACGCCCGCCAATTCGAGCGCCAGCGCTTCGGCCTGGAGCTGGCCTACCTGCGCGACTTCAAGGGCGCCGACATCGCCGAACGATCGATCGACGAGATGAAGGACCTGGCCACCATCGACCCGGCCCAGGCCACCCGCTGGACGCAGGCCATGAGCAGCCTGTTTCCCGATGTGAAGCGTGGTGACCGCATCACCGGCGTGCACGTGCCCGGCAGCGGCGCACGTTTCTATTTGAACGGCAAGCTGCTCGGTGAGGTGGCGGACGACGCTTTCTCGCGCCTGTTCTTCGGCATCTGGCTGTCGCCCAAAACTTCGCAGCCCCGCATGCGCGAGACGCTGATCCAGAACGTCGCCGGCGCTGCCCGCACGCCATGAACACCGCAGCGGCTGCCCCGCAAGAACCGGCCAGCCGCTTCATCGGCGCGGGCGCCTGGCGCCGAGGCCTGAGCTACGGCCTGCTTGGTCTGCCGCTGGCCTTCGTGGCGCTGCCGCTCTACGTGATATTGCCCAACCACTACGCCCGCGAATTCGGCGCGCCACTCGCCCTGCTGGGTCTGGTGCTGCTGGCCGCGCGCCTGGTGGACGCGGTGCTCGACCCCATCATCGGGCGCTGGTGCGACCGCCTGTTTTCGCGCTCCATCGCCGCGGTGCTCGGCGCCGCGGCCGTGGCTGCGGTGGTGCTCGCGCTGGGCCTTTGGGGCCTGCTTTTTCCGCCAGAGGCCGTGCGCGTTGCGGGCACCACCGCGCTGCTCTCGTGGGCCGGCTTGCTGATGGCCATCACCTACACCGCCTACAGCGTGGTGGCCGTCGCCCACCAGTCGTGGGGCGCGCGCCTGGGCGGCAACGAGGCGCAGCGCAGCCGTGTGGTGGCCTGGCGCGAAGGCCTCTCGTTGTTGGGAGTGTTGATCGCCGCCGTGTTGCCCGCCACGCTCGGTCTGGGCGCCACCGTGGCCACTTTCGCCGTGCTGCTCACGCTGGGCTGGTGGGCCTGGAGCCGCTCGGCCACGCCGATTGCCCACAGGGTGGCCGTTTCGGCCAGCAGCCTGGGCCCGTCACCCCTGCGCCAACCCGCCTTTCTGCGACTGCTCGCGGTGTTCGTGGTCAACGGCACCGCCAGCGCCGTGCCCGCCACGCTGGTGCTCTTCTTCGTGCAGGACCGGCTTCAGGCCTCACCCTCGGTGGAGCCCGCGTTTCTCGCCACCTACTTCCTGTGCGCGGCGCTGTCCATCCCGCTGTGGGTGCGGCTGGTGGCGCGCATCGGCCTGGCGCGCACCTGGCTGGCGGGCATGGCGCTGGCCGTGGTGGTGTTCATCTGGGCCGCCACCCTGGGCGCGGGCGATGTGGTGCCCTTCCTCGTGGTTTGCGCGCTCTCGGGCATTGCCCTGGGCACCGACCTCACCCTGCCCAGCGCCATGCTCGCGGGCCTCATTGGCCAGCTCGGCGAACGCGGCCAGCGCGAGGGTGCGTACTTCGGCTGGTGGAGCTTCGCCACCAAGCTCAACCTCGCCCTGGCCGCCGGCCTGGCGCTGCCGCTGCTCGCGCTGTTCGGCTACCAGCCCGGCGCGCGCGACCCGGCCGCGCTGCAGACCCTCACCGTCGCCTACTGCCTGCTGCCGTGTGTGCTCAAGCTGCTGGCCGGCGGTGCGCTCTATGCGCTCGTCATCCGGCCCGAACAGCGCGCCGGCCTCGTTCCACAAACCTCCCTCCCTTCCTGAGAAAACCCCATGCAAAGACGACTCCTGCTCGCCGCCGGCATCACCTCCGCCGCCGCCCTCGCGGGCTGCGCAGGCCCTCAGGTGGGCCAGTACGCCGCTGAAAAACCGGTGCTCGATCTGCGCACCTACTTCAACGGCACGCTGGACGCCTACGGTGTCTTCACCGACCGATCCGGTGCGGTGGTCAAACGCTTCACCGTGGTGATGGTCTGCACCTGGAACGGCGACGACGGCGTGCTCGACGAGACCTTCAACTACAGCGACGGCACCACCGGCAAACGCATCTGGCGCATGAAGCACCTGGGCAACGGCCAGTTCAGCGGGCGGGCCGACGACGTGGTGGGTGAAGCGCGCGGCGAACAAAAGGGCAACGCCTTCCGCTGGGGCTACACCTTGCTGTTGCCGGTGGATGGAAAAACCTATGAAGTGCAGTTCGACGACTGGATGTACCTGATGGACCAGCGCGTGATGCTCAACAAGGCAGCGATGAGCAAGTTCGGCATCCACCTGGGTGAGGTGACCCTATCGTTCGTGAAGCGCGGCGCATGAGCACTCCACGCGGCATATCGCTGTTCAAACCGATGAACCCACCCATCACCCAGTGGCGCGGTCTGCGCGTGTGGCTCGTAGGCGCCTCCAGCGGCATTGGCGAGGCCACCGCCTCGGCCCTGCATGCGCGCGGCGCGCAGGTTCTGGTGTCCGCCCGCAGCGAAGAGGCGCTCAATCGTTTCGTGCTGAACCACCCGCCTCAGAACGGCTTGAGCCCCCAGGCCTGGCCGCTGGACGTGACCGACGCCGCCGCCGTAACGGCCACTGCGCGCGCGATCCTGGCGCAGGGCCCCATCGATCTGGTGGTGTACTGCGCCGGCCACTACCGCGAGATGCGCGCCACCGAGATGGACATGGCCGATCTCAAGCGGCACCTGGACATCAACTACCTCGGCGCGCTGCACGTGCTGGACGCCGTCGTGCCGGCCATGAGCGCACGCGGCCAGGGTCACATCAGCCTCATCAGCAGCGTGGCGGGTTTTCGCGGTCTGCCCAAGAGCCTGGCCTACGGCCCGACCAAGGCCGCGCTGACCAACCTGGCCGAGAACCTTTACCTGGATCTGGAGCCGTTGGGCGTGGGCGTGAGTGTGGTGCACCCCGGCTTCGTGCAGACCCCACTGACCGCACAGAACGACTTCACCATGCCCGCGCTGATCACGCCGCCGCAGGCCGCGCAGGCCATGATCGAAGACTGGGGACGTGGTGTGTTCGAAGTGCACTACCCCAAGCGCTTCACCCGCTGGATGAAGCTCATGCGCCTGCTGCCCTACCGCGCCTACTTTCCGGCGGTGCGGCGGGCCACCGGTCTGTGAGCAACGACAAGCGCGAGGCGGTGGACCGACTCTGCCTGTACTTCGAGTCGATCTCACCGCAATCGGTGAGCCGCATGGGCGAGTTCTACGCGGCGGATGCGCGCTTCAAGGACCCGTTCAACGAGGTGCACGGCGTGCCCGCGATCCAGCAGGTCTTCAGCCACATGTTCGAGAGCCTGCACGGGCCGCGCTTTGTGGTGAGCCACCGCATCGTGGACGGCACGCAGTGTTTCCTGGTGTGGGAGTTCCGCTTTCGCTTCAAACGCTTCGACACCACCACCGAGCAGGTGGTGCGCGGCGGCTCGCACCTGGTGCTGACGGAGGACGGTCTGATCAAAGACCACCGTGACTACTGGGACGCGGCCGAAGAGCTCTATGAAAAACTACCCGTGGTGGGCAGCTTGATGCGCTGGCTCAAACAACGAGCCAACACTTGAGGGTGATTCACCGGAGCGCGTGACTCAATTCAGGATGCCGCGGAACTGGCTTTGCCAGGCCGCAGGCATCGCCCCCTGGGGGGTGACGCGCCGCAGGCGCGGCGCGGGGGGGGTCAATCAGGCTTGGTGTCGACGAAGCTCGGGCGCTGATTGAGCTTCTCAGCCAGTCGCGCCAGGTTCGGGTAAGGCGTGCGCCACTCGATCGCGGGGAAACGGAAGTCCAGGTAACCCAGCGCGCAGCCCACGGCCACGTCGGACAGGCTCAGGTGGATGCCCGAGCAGAACGGTTTCTCGCCCAGGCCCTGGCTCATGCTTTTCAGACTGGCTTCGATCTTGCCGAGCTGGCGATCGATCCAGGCTGTGCTGCGCTGCTGGTCTGTGCGCCCGGCCCAGGTGGATTCCAGGCGCGCGAGAACGGCGGCATCGAGCACACCGTCGGCCAGCGCTTCCCAAGTTTTCACTTCGGCGCGCTCGCGGCCTTGCGACGGAATCAGCTTGCCCACCGGAGAGAGCGTGTCGAGGTATTCGACGATCACGCGCGAATCGAACACCGCCTCGCCGCCTTCCATGACCAGACAAGGCACCTTGCCCAGCGGGTTGGAGGTGGTGATCTGCGTGTCGGCCGACCACACGTCTTCCTGAATGAAGTGGTAGTCCAGCTTTTTCTCGGCCATGACGACGCGTACTTTGCGCACGTAAGGGCTGGTGATGGCGCCGATGAGTTTCATGGAGGACTGGAAGGTGATGACGGTTGCCCGTGGAAAAGTGATTCTAGCCAGCGCACCGTTGGGCTCAACCCACAAGGCTCATCACCGCATTCGCCTGCCGGGCGGCGGGAAGCGGCTTCAAGCCGCCTCCTACAATCGCCCGATGCGCCCCACCACCCCTTCCGCCTCAGCCTCCACACCGTCCTCAGCCGCCTCTTCTGCGGCCTTGTCACCCATTTCCGCGCTGTCCCCGCTGGATGGCCGGTACGCCGCCCGCCTGGGCCAGTTGCGCCCGTTCATGAGCGAGCTGGGCTACATGCACCGCCGCGTGCAGGTCGAAATTGCCTGGTTCATCGCGCTGTCCGACGCCGGCCTGGCCGAGTTCAAGCCCCTGTCCCCCGGCGCCCGCACCTACCTCATGGGCCTGGTGAAGAACTTCAACGAAGCCGACGGTCAGGCCATCAAGGACATCGAGAAAGTCACCAACCACGACGTGAAGGCGGTGGAGTACTGGATCAAGTCCAAGTTCGAAGCGCGGCCGGAGCTGGAGAAGGCAGCCGAATTTGTCCACTTCGCCTGCACCAGCGAAGACATCAACAACACCAGCCACGCACTGCAGCTCAAGGGTGGGCGCGACGCGGTGCTGCTGCCGTCGCTGGACGCGGTGATCACCAAGCTGCGCGAGATGGCCCACGCCTTCGCGGCCGTGCCCATGCTCAGCCGCACCCACGGCCAGACCGCCAGCCCCACCACCGTGGGCAAGGAAATCGCGAACGTGGTGGTGCGCCTGGCCGCAGCGCGCGAGAAGATCGCCAGCGTGAAACTGCTGGGCAAGATGAACGGCGCGGTGGGCAACTACAACGCACACCTGAGTGCCTGGCCCGAGTTCGACTGGGAAGCCTTCAGCCGCAATGTGATCGAGCAGCCCGAACCGCTGGGCCTGGGTCTGGTCTTCCAGCCCTACAGCATCCAGATCGAGCCGCACGACTACATGGCCGAGCTGTTTGACGCGGTCGCGCGCACCAACACCATCCTGATCGACCTCTCGCGCGACATCTGGGGCTATGTAAGCCTGGGTTACTTCAAGCAGCGCCTGAAGGCTGGCGAAATCGGCTCGTCGACCATGCCGCACAAGGTCAACCCGATCGACTTCGAGAACGCCGAAGGCAACCTCGGCTTGTCCAACGCACTCTTGCGCCACCTCAGCGAGAAGCTGCCCATCAGCCGCTGGCAGCGCGACCTGACCGACTCCACCGTGCTGCGCAACATGGGCGTGGCGCTGGGCTACGCGGTGCTGGCCTACCACTCGATGGGCGTGGGCCTGGGCAAGCTGGAGCTCAACGAGGAAGCGCTGGCCGACGACCTGGACAACGCCTGGGAAGTGCTGGCCGAACCGATCCAGACCGTCATGCGCCGCTACGGCGTGTCCGGCGCCTACGAGAAGCTGAAGGAAGTCACGCGCGGCAAGACCGTGACGGCCGAAGCACTGCACGGGCTGATCCGCAGCCTGGAGATTCCAGAATCGGAGAAAGAACGATTGCTGGCGATGACGCCGGGCAGCTACACCGGCAAAGCCGCCGAGCTGGCCAAACGGGTTTAGGTCTGACCCTCCCGAGCCCGCTCCGCATAGCGGTTGAAGCGCCAGGCGTCGTCCTCGATGGTGATGCGCCGCCAGCTGACGCGCTTTTCGCCGGGCGACATCTCCGTCCAGCGTTGCACCTCGTCAAAGGTGCGCCCGCACCCCTTGCACACCTCGTCGCCCTGGCTGGTGGAGCAGATGGCGATGCACGGGGTGTCGGGCGTGGTGTCGTACCAGGCCAGCCAGGCCTCGCGCGCGGCGGCGGGCAGGGTGGCCTCGTCGGCTTCGGTTTCGTGAAAGAACACCATCAAGGCATACACCTCGGCCAGGGCACGCGTGGGCTTGGGCAGGGCCACGCCGTCGGGCGAGGGCGCTCGCTCGCGCCAGAAGTTGATGGCGGCTTCGATGTCGGTGATGTGGATGCCGGCCATGGGTGGGTCTCTTGAGGGAGGCCGATCATAGCCAGATCAAGGTGCTGCGAGCCTGGCGACCCGCATCAGACATGTCGGCGCTGTGGGAACTGCTTATCTCGGCCGCCAAACCCCGGCCGGTACAATGCCGCACGGCTTCCCAAGCAGGCAAGCAGGTCGGTATGGGTCATCACAAAAACGCCCCGTGCCCTGCTCCCCCTACATTTGACCAAGAGAAATTATGGACTTCCTGACTGCGCCTGCCTTCTGGATCGCCCTCGGGCAGATCATCATGATCGACATCCTGCTGGGCGGCGACAACGCTGTGGTGATCGCGCTGGCCTGTCGCAAGCTGCCCCCCGCACAGCGCACCAAGGGCATCCTCTGGGGCACCGCGGGCGCCATCGTCCTGCGCGTGATTTTGATCTTCTTCGCCATGACGCTGCTGGCCCTGCCGTGGCTCAAGTTCATCGGCGCGCTGCTGCTGGTGTGGATCGGCATCAAGCTGATCGCCCCCGACGATGAGGGCCACGGCGAGGTGGCCACCAGCGACAAGTTGCTGGCCGCCATCAAAACCATCATCGTGGCCGACTTGGTGATGAGCGTGGACAACGTGATCGCCATTGCAGGCGCCGCCCAGAACGCGGGCGATCACCAGATGCTGCTGGTGGTGCTGGGTCTGCTGATCTCCATCCCCATCATCGTCTGGGGCAGCACCCTGGTCATCAAGCTCATGGCCCGCTTCCCGATCATCATCGTCGGCGGCGGCATGCTGCTGGGCTGGATCGCCGGCGGCATGCTGGTGTCCGACCCGGTGCTGGCCAACCCGGACAAATGGCAATGGATGCTCAAACTCCCTCAGGACAGCACGGTGAAGTACGGCGCTTCGGTCGCTGGCGCACTGCTGGTGCTGGCCATCGGCAAGTTTGTGGCGTCGCGTCAGGCCAAGGGCGCGCCCGCCCACTGAGGACGCTCAGCGCATGAAACTCATCGCCAAATGGCTGCTCGCAGCCTGCGCCCTGCTGCTGGTGGCCTACCTGTACCCCGGCGTGCAGATCCAGAGCTTCACAGCTGCGCTCATTGCCGCAGCGGTGATCGGCCTGTTCAATGTGGTGTTGCGTCCGGTGCTCGTGCTGCTCTCGCTGCCGGTGACCGTGATCACATTGGGTCTGTTCCTGTTCGTGATCAACGCGCTGTTGTTCTGGGCCGCGGCCAGCCTCATGCAAGGTTTCGGGGTCAACGGCTTCTGGGCCGCAATGCTGGGCTCGCTGATCTACTCGGCACTCATGCTGGTGGTGGACGCAGCGGTCAAATCCATTTTTTGATTCGCGCCTCCCAAGCCGAGGATTTTCAGCGCTTGCTGTCTTCCTCTTCGCGCAGGCTTTCGCGCAGCAGCGTCTCCACATCGCGCTTGCGGCTGTCCACGATCGCCAGCTCCATCGAATCAGCGCTGCGCTGGGCCACCGGCAAAGACTGTGCCGCGCGGAAACGGTCCACCGCTCCCGCGTAGTCCAGGTGTGCCACGCGGGCTTCGGCCTCGGCCCGCACCGAACGCAGCGACTGGCCCTGCGCCTGGTAAGCCCGCGCCAGCGTCTGCCACGCCAGTGCATCACGCGGCTGCAACACCACCCAGCTTTGGAGGCGGCTCACAGCGCGCTGCGGTTCGCCCGAGGCAATGGCGGCCTGCGCGCCGAGCATGATGCTGGCCCGCGTGCTGCCCGCCAGTGCACGGTCCCGCAGTTCAACCAGCAAGGCTGTCTGAGCTGGCGTGGCAGGCACCGTGGCGGGCGACAGCAGCAACTCCAGCATCAGGGCGTCCGCCACAAACCGCGCGTCCGGCGCCACGGCATCGCGCAGCTTTTGCGCCAGCTCCAGGGCGCGGTCGCGCTGGCCCAGGCGCGAAGCTGACAGGGCCGCGGCGTAACGCTCACCCGGTTTGGCGATCGGGCCCTGTCCCACCTGCAACCAGCTGCGCATGCGGTCGGGCCCGTTTTCGGCGAGCACCCGGGCGCGTGAGGACATGAGGGTGTGCACGGCCACGCTGGGGCCCGGTCGGGACACCGCTGCGGGCGTGCCGGGCACACCCGGTCGCACACCAGGCAGATCCAGATTGAGCCCCGCCGCCGGCGCCACAGCAACCGGTGGTGCAGGGTTGGTGACGGTCGGCTGGCTGGCGCCCGCCACCGGCCCCTGCGGCAGTCGGGCCCGCATGTCGGCAATGCGCTCGCCACTCAGCGGGTGGCTGCGCAAGTAGGGAAACGAGCCGTCGTCGTTCAGGCGGGAAGCCTGCTGCAGCTTGTCGAACATACTCACAAAACCCTGAGCGTCAAAGCCCGCGCCCGACAGCACGCCAAAGCCCACGCGGTCGGCCTCGCGCTCCATGTCGCGTGAGAAATTCAGCTGGGTCTGCGCGGCCACCGCCGTGCTGCCCGCAATCGCCGCGCTCGCCACCTGCGGGTTGGAGCCGGCAGCCAACGCGCCCAGGATCATGGCGCCCATCATCCACGGCGCCATGCGTTCCTCGCGCGACATCAGGCGCGCAATGTGCCGCTGCGACACGTGGCTAAGCTCGTGCGCCAGCACCGAAGCCACCTCTTCCGGCCGCTCGGTCACCGCGAGCAAGCCCAGGTTCACACCCAGGTAACCACCAGGCAGGGCAAACGCGTTGACCGTGCGCTCGCGCGAAATCATCAACTCCCAAGCCATGCGCTCGGCCAGCTCCGGCGGCACGTCGCCGCGCGCCCGCGCCGACCCCAGCAGCGGCTGCCACAACGCCTGCAGGTAGTCGACCAGCAAGGGGTCGTCGAGGTAGTCGGGGTCCTGGTAGATGGAGCGCGCAATGCGGTCGCCCAGGCGCCGCTCGGCGGAGATCGACATGCCTTCTGCGCCCCCCAGGCCAGGCAGAGCAGACGCGTTGGTCGAATCGGGGATGGCTTGTGCACTGGACAAGCCCGCCGGAAGCATCACCGCGACGACGATCACCCCCCCGAGGACCCACGGCCAGCGTCGAAGTGCAGGTGTCAGGTGGGCCATGGATGAGGTCAAAGGAGTCCAACGCATCGCCGTATGATGCCGCCAAGCCGCTCCGGTTCAGTCAAGCACGTGCAAAACACCCGCCATGTCCGTAACAAACCAGCCCCCCTTTGACGCCGCGGCCAGCCCGCTGACCCACTTCGACGCCCAGGGTCAAGCCCACATGGTCGACGTGGGCGACAAGGCCAACACCCGCCGCGTGGCCGTGACCGAAGGCCGCATTACCATGCTGCCCGAGACCCTGGCGCTGATCCAGGCCGGCAACGCCAAAAAAGGTGACGTGCTGGGCATCGCCCGCATCGCCGGCATCCAGGCCGCCAAAAAGGCCAGCGACCTGATTCCCCTGTGCCACCCGATCGCCCTGACCCGCGTGGCCGTGGAATTCGAGATTGAACCCGCCACCCAAAGCGTGCTGTGCCGTGCCACCGCGGAATGCAACGGCCAGACCGGCGTGGAAATGGAAGCCCTCTCGGCCGTCTCCGTGGCGCTGCTTACGATCTATGACATGTGCAAGGCGGTGGATCGGGGGATGGTGATTGGGGGGGTGCGGTTGATGGAGAAGGTGGGGG
>QBMB01000117.1 GCA_003241965.1 Burkholderiales bacterium
CTCGTCGGCAGCGGCGGCACCGGCATCAGCGTGAGCACCTCGGCGCAAGCGGTCGCGCAAGGCGTGCGCGAGGCCAACGAGAAGCTCGCCGCCGGTGGCTGGCCGGTGGTGAGCCACCTGCACCTCGTGGAGCTGTACCTGGACCGCGCCACCGAGGCCTGGGGAACGCTGGCCCTGCTGTGCGCGGCCTCCCCCGACCACTACGCGCTCTCTCCCTGCATCGTCTCGGGTGTGGGCGCGCTGCGCAAGACGCTGGACAACGGCTACCGCGGCACCGCGTACGACTTCATCAGCGCGGTGACCGTGATCGACGAGACGGGCGAGCCCAGCATCGTCTACACGCTGGACACCCAGCGCGCCCGCGCCGAGGTGCGCGCGCAGGCCACGCAGGCGCGGCTGGTGGGCGAGCTGGTGCGCCGCGCCTCGAACGACGCCAACCGCGACCGCAACATCGGGCGCACGCTGTTCCAGCTCCTGGTACCGGTGGAGATGGAGGCCAGCCTGAGCGGCACCAGCGAGCTGCTGCTGGAGCTCGACGACGGCACCGCCGCCATCCCGTGGGAACTGCTGGACGCACCCGACGACGGCCGGGGCGGGCCCGAGGCGCCCTGGGCCATCCGCAACAAGCTGCTGCGCCGCCTGCGCACGGTGGCGTTTCGCACCCAGGTGAGCGACGCCCGGCTGGAAGACGCGGTGCTGGTGATCGGTGAGCCGCTGTGCGACCCGGCGCTGTACCCACCGCTGCCGGCCGCGCGCACCGAGGCCGAGGCGGTGGTGGAAGCGCTCAGCGGTCAACTCGGCCTGGACGCTTCACGCGTTCACGCACTGATCGCGCCCGACGAAGGCCTGGGCCCGGACGCTGCGGCCGTGACCACCGCGCTGCTGCAGCGGCGCTACCGCATCGTGCACATTGCCGGCCACGGCGAACCCGAACTCTTGCGCCCCGGCAAACCACCGCTGCTGCGCGGCGTGGTGCTGAGTGACAACACCTTTCTCGGCCCACGCGAGGTCCAGGCCATGCGGGTGGTGCCCGAGCTGGTGTTCCTCAACTGCTGCCACCTCGCTGCCGACCCTGAAAAATTGCTCCAGAGTGGCTACGACCGCGCGCAGTTTGCCGCCGGTGTGGCCAAGCAGTTGATCCGCATCGGCGTGCGCTGTGTGGTGGCTGCAGGCTGGGCGGTGGAAGACGAGCCCGCCAACCTCTTTGCCACCGAGTTCTACCGCGCGCTGCTCTCCGGCCAGCGTTTCATGGACGCGGTGCAGGCCGGCCGCGTGGCCGCGTACAACGCCAACCCGCAAGGCAACACCTGGGCGGCCTACCAGTGCTACGGCGACCCCGACTGGGTCTGGCAGCGCAACGAGACCGACACGCGTCGTTCGCCCGTGCCACTGTCCAAGTTCTACGCGGGCATTGCCTCACCCGTGGCGCTGGCCCTCGCCCTGGAAACGCTGGCGGTGCAAAGCACCACGCAGGGTGCTGCACCCGAATCACAACGCGAAAAGATCCGCTACCTTGAAGCCCGCTTCGACAGCGAATGGGGCGGCATGGGCGCGGTGGCCGAAGCCTATGGCGTGGCCTGGGCGGCGGCGCGCGACATCGAGCGCGCGCTGCACTGGTACCGCCGCGCGGTGGCCGCCAACGACGGCAGTGCGTCGGTGAAGGCGAACGAACAGCTGGCCAATCTGGGGGCGCGCCAAGCCTGGGCGCGGCTGGAGGCCGCCGGGCGCAACGGCTCCAAACCCGCAGCCCTGAAAGCCTTCGTGGAGCAGGGCCGCGCAGAGATTGCCCAGGCCATCGCGATCCTGGACGCGCTGGTGACGCTGTCGCCCACGGTGGAGCGCGAAAGCCTGCTGGGCTCCACCTGGAAACGCATGGCCCGGCTCGAAGGACTGGCCGGAGCGGCAGCAGCCAAGGCGCAGGCGGTCGACCACATGGCCGAGCACTACCGCCGCGCGGAAACGCTGGCACTGCACAGCGGCCAGGCCGACCTCTTCTACCCGGCGCTGAACCTGGTGGCCGCCGAGCTGCTGTCGCGCGGGCGCGATCGCCAGTGGCCCGGCTTCGGCGGCGAGCGCCTGCAGCGGGTGCGCCAGAGCCTGGAGCGCAAACAACGCGAAGACCCGGACTTCTGGAGCGTGGTCGGACTGCCCGAGCTCAGCGTGTACGAAGCCCTGGCCAACCACACGCTGGCGGCACAGCTGCCCAACATCCTGACCAGCTTCGACGACATGCACCAACGCGCGGGCACGGCCTGGATGTGGGCCTCGGTGGCCGACCAGCTGGGCTTCGTGCTGGAGCACCTGGACGGTGTCACCAAGGCCGACCAGCAGGCCGCCGACGAGTTGCTCGCCGTGCTGAACCGGTACGCCGCCGAATGAACCGCATCTTCATCAGCTACCGGTCGTCCGACGGCAAGAAGGACGCCGACCGGCTGTGCGCCGACCTCAGCCGGCTCTACGGCGAAGACCAGGTGTTCTTCGACAAACAGGACCTGCGGGGTGGGCATTCGTGGCGCAGTGCCATCATGGCGGCGCTGGGAACCAGGCCGGTGGTGCTGCTGCTGATCACACCCGATCTGCTGGGCATGGCGCATCCCGAAGGCGGGCGCCGCATCGACCGGGACGACGACCCCATCCGCGGTGAAGTGCTCACCGCACAGGCCAACGGCGCCACCATCGTTCCGCTGCTGACCGAGGGCATGTTGATGCCGGCCACCGCCGACATTCCGCCGCCGCTGCGGTTCCTGAAGGAGTCGCACGCGCTCAAGCTGCGCACCGAAGACTGGGCGGACGACCTGAACAAAATCATGGCCGACCTTGCCAGCCACGGCATCAAACCGCTGGTGTCACCCAAGCCCAAAGAAGAACCCGTCAAGCGCGGCTGGATACAACGCATGCAACGCGGCTTCATGTGGATCGGCGGCATCTTCGTGGGGCTGGTGGTGATTGGCCTGCTGGCGCCTGAAGAAGAAAAGACCACGCCGGAACCGGCCCCGTTCGTCTCTCCACCACCCGAGCCTGTGTCCGGCCCGCACGCCCGCGACGTCTCGGGCATGTGGTGGTCGATCGACGAAGACAACCGGCGCCTGCGCGTGCAGTTCACGGTGAACAACGGCGCCATCGAACTGCAGACCGATGCGTTTCCCATCGCCTGGTATCCGCGTTGGCAGGCCTACGCCCAGAGCGTTCGGGACATGGGCATCGTCGTCAAGGACGTGCGCTACGTCGGCCAGGGCGTGCTCACCCACGTGATGGGCGTGCCGCGCATGGAGATTCCGGTGCAGGCGCTCACCGGCGACGGCCGTGGCCCGCTGGACACCGGCAGCGTGGTGCTGACCGCCAGCGCCGACGGCCGCGTTCTCACCGGACAGCTCTGGAGCAACGGCGAACAAGCCGACACGCCGCTGCGGCTGGTGCGCAACCCCTGACCCACCCACAACCACACCAGGAGACCCTCCATGACAAAACTCGTCCACGTGTGCACCCAGCGCCTGCTGCCCGCCGAGCTCATGCAGTTCCAGCCCACGGTGCGCAGCCGTGGCCGCACGCGCGCGATCATGCCGCTGGGCAAACTCTGGATGAACGGCAGCACGCTGCGCGTGCGCTTCATCGGCGGGACCGCCGCCCAGCAGGCCAAGGTGCGCGAACAGGCGCTGTGGTGGACCGCGCACGCCAACCTGAAGTTCGATTTCAACAACGCGGCCGACGCCGAGATCCGCATCAGTTTCGACCCGGCCAAAGGCGCGTGGTCTTACGTGGGCACCGACAACCGCAGCATCCCGCTGGACCAGCCAACCATGAACCTGGGCTTCATGGACGGCGGCACGGTGGCGCACGAGTTCGGCCACGCCATCGGGCTCATGCACGAGCACCAGAACCCGGCCGGCGGCATTGAGTGGAACGAAGCCGCGGTGATCCGCGACCTCTCGGGCCCGCCCAACAACTGGAGCGAGACCACCATCCGCCACAACGTGCTGAACAAGTACCGCGCCGACCAGATCAACGGCACCACCTTCGACCCCGACTCGGTGATGCTGTATTTTTTTCCGGGCAACTGGGTGCAAAGCGGCGTGGGCACACGGGCCAACCCGGTGCTCTCGGCGCTGGACAAGGCCTTCATCGGAGGCGCCAAGGCCTACCCCAAGGCAGCGCCCACGTTGGTGAATGCCACCGAGCTGACGATCGGCGCCGCGCGCCGCACCTCAGCCGCCATCGGCAAGGTGGGTGAGGAAGACCTGTTCCAGTTCACCGTGAAGACCGGCGGCAGCCACGCCGTGGACACGCTGGGTCCGACCGACGTCGTGATGAAGCTCTTCGGCCCCGACAGCCCCACTGCCCTGATCGCCGAGGACGACGACAGCGGCGTGGACACCAACGCCATGATCAGCGCCAGCCTCATCCCCGGCCGCTACTACGTGCAGGTGCGCCACTACAACAAAGCCAGTGGCATGGGCAACTACAGCGTCAAGGTGCGGCGGGCCTGAACCCGCCGCTGCACGTCAGGCCGCGACCGCTTCTGCCGCTCCGGCCACCACCACCGGCTGGCGGATCAGGCAGTCGAAGGCGCTGAGCGCGGCCTTGGAGCCTTCACCAGCAGCGATCACGATCTGCTTGAAAGGCACCGTCGTGCAGTCGCCCGCCGCAAACACGCCGGGCACGTTGGTGTGGCCTTTGGCATCCACCTCGATCTCGCCGTAGCGGCTGAGGTCCACGGTGCCCTTGAGCCACTCGGTGTTGGGCACGAGGCCGATCTGCACAAACACGCCCTCGAGTTCGACGTGTTTGATGTCGCCGCTCACGCGGTCCTTGAACGACATGCCGTTGACCTTGCCGCCGGCACCCGTGATCTCGGTGGTCTGGGCGTTCACGTTGATGGTCACGTTGGGCAGGCTTTTCAGCTTGCTCACCAGCACCGCGTCGGCCTTGAGCGCATCGGCAAATTCCACCAGCGTCACGTGTTTGACGATGCCGGCCAGGTCGATGGCGGCTTCCACGCCGGAGTTCCCCCCACCGATCACCGCAACGTCCTTGCCCTTGAAGAGCGGACCGTCGCAATGCGGGCAGTAGGCCACGCCCTTGTTGCGGTACTCGTCTTCACCGGGCACGTTCACATTGCGCCAGCGCGCCCCGGTGGAGAGGATCACGCTGCGCGCATGCAGCACCGCACCGTTGGCCATCTGCACCTGCACCAAACCACCCGCTTCCGTGGCCGGCGTGATCTTGTCGGCGCGCTGCAGATTCATGATGTCCACGTCGTAGTGGCGCACCTGGGCTTCAAGCGCGGCGGCAAATTTCGGGCCGTCGGTCTCCAGCACGCTGATGTAGTTCTCGATGGCCATGGTGTCGTTGGTCTGACCACCGAAACGCTCGGCGGCCACGCCCACGCGGATGCCCTTGCGAGCCGCATACACAGCCGCAGCCGCACCGGCCGGGCCACCGCCGACGATCAACACGTCGTACGGGTCCTTGGCGTTGAGCTTGGCGGCTTCGCGCTCGTCAGACTTCACGTCCAGCTTGGCCACGATCTCTTCGAGCAACATGCGGCCCGAGCCGAACAGCTCACCGTTGAGGAACACCATGGGCACGGCCAGGATCTGGCGCTCCTCCACTTCGGCCTGGTACAGACCGCCGTCGATCACCGTGGCTTTCACGGCGGGGTTGAGGATGGACATTAGCGTGAGCGCCTGCACCACGTCCGGGCAGTTGTGGCACGAGAGGCTCATGTACATCTCGAAATTGAAGTCGCCTTCCAGGCCTTTGATCTGATCGATCACGGCTGCCTCGACCTTGGGGGGGTGACCACCCGTCCACAGCAGCGCCAGCACCAGCGAAGTGAACTCGTGGCCCAGCGGAATGGCGGCAAAGCGCACGCCGGAGGTTTCACCGTCGCGAGCGATCACGAACGACGGCTTGCGTGCATCGGTGCCACTCTCGTCGAAGCTCACCAGATCCGACAACTCGGCAATCTCCAGCAGCAGTTCCTTCATCTCGGCCGCACCGGCACTGGTGTCCAGCGAAGCGATCAGCCTGATTGGACGCTGAAGCTTGCCGAGGTAAGCCTGCAACTGGGTCTTGAGGTTGGTGTCGAGCATGAAATTCTCCTGAGTGTGTTGAGGCATCAATGCCGCCGGTGGATGGGCCAGAAGGCCCATCGGTCTGCGGTACTAAAGACTGGGGTGGGGGATCAGATCTTGCCCACGAGGTCCAGCGAAGGGGTGATGGTCTTGGAGCCTTCGTTCCACTTGGCAGGGCACACCTGGCCTGGGTTCTTGGCCACGAACTGGGCAGCTTTCAGCTTGCGCAGGGTTTCCTTCACATCGCGAGCAATCGCGTTGTCGTGGATTTCAGCGGTCTTGATCACGCCTTCGGGGTTGATGATGAAGGTACCGCGCAGCGCCAGGCCTTCTTCTTCGATGTGCACGCCGAACGCACGGGTCAGCGTGTGGGTCGGGTCACCCACCAGTGGGAACTTGGCCTTGCCCACGGCGGGCGAGGTCTCGTGCCACACCTTGTGCGCGAAGTGGGTGTCGGTGGTCACGATGTAGACCTCGGCACCGGCCTTCTGGAACTCGGCGTAGTTGTCGGCAGCGTCTTCCACTTCGGTCGGGCAGTTGAAGGTGAAGGCGGCGGGCATGAAGATCAGGACCGACCACTCGCCGCGCAGGCTGGCGTCGGACACGGGCACGAACTTGCCGTTGTGGAAGGCTTCTGCTTTGAAGGGCTGGACGGTGGTGTTGATCAGGGACATGGCGGTTTCCTTTGGAGTGAAGTTGCAGGGGATGGTGAAAGCGCAGCTGCAGCAGCAGCGATGGGTTGAACTATAGCCCAGGTCTATCAACAATTAGGATTGATAGTCGCTATTCCATCGATAGTTGAAATGTTGCGACGCAGCAGATCGCCCCAATTACATTTTAATGCGAATCGTTCTCGTTCGATATACAATCCAGGCTTCCAGCCAGCCAGAACGCAGCCGCGTGCAGCCAGCCGACAACCCCTCGACTGTATTTGCACCATGTCCCAACGGAAATCCCGACAGCGCCTCGCCCCCGTCTGCCCCGCGTCTTCAACACCCTCGGTCGCCTCCACGGCCATGCTGCCCTTGGGCGCCCTGCTCCTGGCAGGTTCCTTGAGCGCCATGGCGCAAACCACACCGTCGGACACGCTGCCCACGGTGACCGTGCGCGAACAGGCCGACGTGCCACAAACCAAGAACAGCTTCCGCACCACCGACAGTGGCATCGGCAAAGGCAACCAGGCGCTGCGCGACATTCCGCAATCGGTCACGGTGATGACCGAACGCCTGATCGATGACCGCAACCTCGACGACTTCCGCGACGTGCTGCGCACCACCGCCGGCGTGACCTTCCAGGCCGGCGAAACGGGCGAGGAAGATGTGCGCCTGCGCGGCTTCTCGCTGGGCCAGGCCGGTGACATTTACACCGACGGCATCCGCGACGGCGCACTCTACGAACGCGACACCTTCAACAACGACCGCGTGGAAGTGCTCAAGGGATCGGCCTCCATGCTGTTCGGCAAGGGCTCCACCGGCGGCGTGGTCAACCAGGTCAGCAAACAACCTTTCCTGCTGGACCAGCACGAGGTGACCACCACGCTGGGCACCGGGCGCGAAGCCCGCCTGACCGGCGACTTCAACTTCATGACCAGCGAAGACTCGGCCTTGCGCCTCAACGCCATGGTGCACGAAGAGAACAACTACGGCGCCAGCGTGAGCAAGCGCGGCATCGCGCCCACCTACCGCTGGGGCATCGGCTCGCGCAACGAGTTCTCGGTCGGCCTGTACCACCTGGAATCCGAAGGCCGGCCGAACTACAACCACCCCTGGTTCATCCAGAACGGCGTCATCCAGCCGACCTTGCCGGCGCGCAACTACTACGGTCTCGCCAGCGACCATCTGGACACCTCGGCCGACTACGTCACGCTCAGCCACACCCACCGCTTTGACCGCGAGAACTCGCTCACCACGCGCGTGCGCCATGGTCGCTACGAACGTGACCTGTTGGCCAGCGTGATCCGCTTTGGACAAACGGGCGGCGCGGCCACGACCATCAACAACCTTGGTCCCGACACCATCATCACGCGCTCGCCCAAGGGCCGCATCGGCACGAGCGACACCACGCAGATCCAGAGCGACTTTGTAGGAACGTTCAACGGCCTGGGCAAGAAGCACGACCTGCTCGCCGGTGTGGACATCTATCAGGAGGACGCCAAACGCGCGAACAACTTCGCGGGCCCTTCCAGCGGGCTGACCACCACTGTGGGCACCCCCAACGACGGCGACTCGTTTGCCGACGCGCGCGGTGCCGTGCCGTTCAACACGTTCGATGCGCGCAACCTCGGCCTGTACGTGCAGGACACGCTCAGCCTGAACTCCACCGTCAAGCTCATCGGCGGTCTGCGTTACGACAACTTCAAAGCCACCTATGTGACCAGCACCGGCGTGGCCAACGAGGTGTCCGAGAACCTGTGGAGCCCGCGCGTGGGCGCCACCTTCCAGCCCGACGACAACACCTCGTACTACGTGTCCTTCGGCACCTCGTTCAACACCTCCGGCGACACCTATCAGTTTTCCCCGGGTGCACCCAACACCAAGGACGCCAACACCCCGCCCGAGAAGAGCCGCAACCTGGAAGTTGGCGGCAAGTTCGAGATCTTCGAGAAGCGTGCCTCGCTCGGCGCAGCGCTGTTCTATTCCGAAAAATACAACGAGCGCAACACCGATCCGGACACCGCCAGCACGCAGCAACTGCTCTCGGGCAAGCGCCACGCTGCCGGCATGGAGTTCAACCTGGCTGGGCGCATCACGCCGAAGTGGGAAATCTTCTACAACCACACCTGGATTCCGAGCGCGAAGATCGACAAGAGCAACGTGGCGCTCAACGCTGCCGGTACCGGCCCCCAGGCACAGGGCGACCGCCCGGGCCTCACGCCCAAGCACAGCGCCAGCCTGTGGACCACCTACATGGTGATGCCCAAACTGCGCATCGGTGGTGGCCTGAACTACCGCGGCAAGCAGAACCCGGAAGGCTCACGCAACGTCCAGGCCGACAGCTTTGTCACGTTCGACGCCATGGCCGAGTACACGATCACCGAGACGACCACCCTCAAGCTCAACGTCACCAACCTGACCGACGAGCTCTACGCCGACTCGCTGTACCGCGGCTTCTACGTGCCCGGTGCCGCGCGCACCGTTCAGCTCACGCTGAAGAAACTATTCTGACCCGCGCCCGCCCGCACTGAAACACCATGCTCCTGCACCTGAAGAACATCCTCACCAACGATGAACTCAAGACGGCCCGATCACTGCTCGGCGATCAGGCCGCATGGATCGATGGACGCCACAGTGCGGGCACCCAGGCACAAACCCGGAAGAACAACGAACAGCTCACCCAGGACAGCGAGGCCGCGCGTGCGCTGCAGGCGATGGTCCTGGGCGCCATCCAGCGCGACCCGCTGTTTTTCTCGGCGGCACTTCCGCGCAAGGTATTCAACCCGCTGTTCAACCGCTACAGCGGGAACTCCAATGCCTATGGCGCCCACGTCGACGGCGCCGTGTTGCATTCCAAGTCCTCCCAGCAATGGGTGCGCACCGACATCTCCTGCACCCTCTTCCTGAGCGACCCCGACAGCTACGACGGCGGTGAACTCGTCGTCAAGGACACCTTCAGCGACCAGCGCATCAAGCTGCCCGCCGGCGACATGGTGATCTACCCCGGCACCAGCGTGCACCGGGTCGAGCCTGTCACGCGCGGCGCGCGTGTGGCCAGCTTCTTCTGGGTTGAGAGCATGGTGCGCAGCGACGAACACCGCCGCCTGCTGTTCGACCTCGACATGAACCTGCTCGCGCTGCGACAGCAGCACGGCGAGACCCCCGAGACCACCGCGCTCACCGGCACGTACCACAACCTGCTGCGCCTGTGGGCCGACACATGAAGCGCTCTGATCTGCCCCTGGCGCCAAGCGCGCTTCCCGATGGGGTGGTGAGCCTCGCCGACCACGAACGCCACGCACGCCTGATGCTCGGCGATGCGGTGTGGGCCTGCTTCAACGGTGGCGCAGCCGACGAGATCACGCTGCGCGCCAACACACAGGCCTGGCAGAACATCGAACTGCTGCCGCGCGTGCTGCGCTCCCTGGCGGGCGGCCACACCCGCGTCAATCTGCTGGGCCGCGAGCTCGCCCACCCCATGCTGGTGGCGCCCATGGCCTTCCAGCACCTGGCCCACCCGCACGGCGAACAGGCCACTGCGCTGGCGGCCGCGGCGCTGGGCGCGGGCCTGGTGCTCAGCACCCAGGCCAGCACACCGCTGGAAGACGTGGCCCGCTGCTTTCTGCCCGATGCGGGGCGCGGGCCGCTGTGGTTCCAGCTCTACCTGCAACCCGATCGCGGCTTCACCCGCGAGCTCGTGCAACGCGCCGAAGCCGCAGGCTTCGAGGCCCTGGTGCTCACGGTGGATGCGCCGGTGAACGGCGTGCGTGACCGCGAACGGCGGGCTGGCTTTCGCCTGCCCGCCGGCGTGTCGGCCGGGAACCTGGCCGGCCTCCAAGAGCCGGCCGCGAGCGCACTGAAACCCGGGCAGAGCGCCGTTTTCGACCACCTGATGACCCACGCCCCCACGTGGGACGACGTGGCCTGGCTGCGCTCCGTCACCCGGCTGCCCGTGCTGCTCAAAGGCGTGGTGCATCCGCAAGACGCACGCGAGGCACTGACCTGCGGCGCGGCTGGTCTCATCGTCTCCAACCACGGCGGGCGCACGCTCGACACGATGCCGGCCACCGCCACGCTGCTCCCGCGCGTGCTGCAGGCGGTGGCGGGCGACGCACCGGTGCTGGTCGACGGTGGCATCCGCCGGGGCACCGATGTGCTCAAGGCCATGGCGCTGGGCGCGTCGGCCGTGCTGGTGGGCCGCCCGGTGCTGCACGGCCTGGCCAACGCCGGCGCCACCGGCGTGGCCCATGTGCTGCGCCTGCTGCGCGACGAACTCGAGATCGCCATGGCGCTCACCGGCTGCCGCACCCTGGCCGATGCGCCCGGGGTGCTTTGGCCTTCTTGCCAGATCCGTTGAAGCCAGATATTTTCATCTTTGATGCAAATGCGAAGCGTTCTCGTTTAGAATAAGACGCAAGACGATCACCCCACCCATCTGCACCGCCGCCTGGGCATCGTGCTGGCGGTGGTCGTGTTCCACGTCGGGGCTCTCTGGGCGCTGCAAAGTGGAC
>QBMB01000118.1:0-6736 GCA_003241965.1 Burkholderiales bacterium
ATGTGAAGGTGGGCATCGTGGCCTTTGCCGGCTCGGCCCAGGTGGTGCAGCCCGTCACGCTCAGCCGCGAAGACCTGGTGACCGCCATCGACAAGTTTCAGCTGCAGCGCGCCACCGCCATCGGCAGCGCCATCGTGGTCTCGCTCTCCGAGTTGTTCCCGGGCCAGGGCTTCGATGTGGGCTCCATGACCTACAACCGCAACAGCGATCCGTTCGCACCCCAAGGCCGCGCCATCGACAAGCCCGAGACCGAGAAGAAGGCCTTCGTGCCGGTGGCGCCCGGCTCCTACGGCTCCGCCGCCATCATCCTGCTCACCGACGGCCAGCGCACCACCGGTGTGGACACCGCAGAAGCCGCCAAGATGGCCGCCGACCGCGGCGTGCGGGTCTACACCGTGGGTGTGGGTACGGTGGACGGTGAAGTGATCGGTTTCGAAGGCTGGTCCATGCGCGTGCGGTTGGACGAAGACAGCCTGAAGGAAGTGGCGCGCACCACCCAGGCCGAGTACTACTACGCCGGCACCGCCGACAACCTCAAGAAGGTCTACGAGACCCTGAGTTCGCGCCTGACGGTGGAGAAAAAGGAAACCGAAATCGCCGGACTGCTGGCGCTGGTGGCCTCGATCCTCGCGCTGTTCTCGGCGGGGCTGTCGGTGTTGTGGTTCAACCGGATTTTGTGAGAGCGCCGCCGGTCGACACCGGCACAATCTCCGCATGAACCAACAAGTGATCGTCGCCGGTGGGGGCATCGGTGGACTGGCGTGTGCCCTGGCCCTGGCCCGCTCGGGTGTGCCGACGGTGCTGCTGGAGCAGGCGGCCGCGTTTGGCGAGGTGGGGGCCGGCCTGCAGCTCGGCCCCAACGCCGCGAGGGTGCTGGCCGACTGGGGCTTGAGCGACGCGCTGCAGGCCTGCGCCGCCTTCCCCGAAGCCCTGCACGTGCGTGACGCGCACCGGGGCACCGGTCTTGGGCAGCTGCGTCTGGGCGCGATGGCGATCGCGCGCCACGGTCAGCCTTACGCGACCCTGCACCGGGCAGACCTGCATGCGTTGCTGCTGGCTGCCGTGCAGGAACACGGGCTGACCGAACTGCGTTTGAACACACGGCTCGCATCGTTCACCGAATCCCCGGAGGGGGTGGTCACCACGCTGGACGATGGCAGCACGCTGGTGGGTCCCGCCTTGCTGGGTTGCGACGGCCTGTGGAGCCGGGTGCGCGCGCAACTGCTGGGGCCACAAACCGTGCGCGCCAGCGGCCACCTGGCCTACCGCGGCATGGTGCGCATGGCCGATCTTCCCGTGGCGCTGCGGGCCAACGTGGTCACGGCCTGGCTCGGGCCGCGCATGCACGTGGTGCACTACCCGGTGCGCGGTGGCGAGTGGATGAATGTGGTGGCGGTGGTGCATGGCGTGTTGGGTCAGGGCCACGGCGGTGAGCCCGGCTCCGACCCTCAGGCCTGGACGCACGAAGCCCAGGCGGCTGATCTCAAGCGGGCTCTTGGCCCGGCCTGCAGCGCCGTGCTGTCCATGATCGATGCAGTGCCCGCGTGGTCGCTGTGGGCCTTGAACGACCGCCCCGCCATGAGCGGCGCGCATGAGCACGCCCAGGGCCGGGTGGCGCTGCTGGGCGATGCGGCGCATCCGCTGCGTCCTTACCTCGCCCAGGGCGCGGCCATGGCAATGGAAGACGCGTGGACGCTGGCGCGCATCGTGAAACCCGCGCGCGCCCCGCTCGACTGGCCGCGGGCGCTGGCACGCTTCGCCGACACCCGTTGGGAGCGCAATGCGCGCGTGCAGCAGCACTCGAAACGCAACGGGCGCATCTTCCACGCCACGGGCCTGGTGCGCTGGGGGCGCGACACCGCCATGCGCTGGCTGGGCGAACGTTTGCTGGACAATCCGTGGCTCTACGACGGACCGCCCGAGCCCGCGCAGGACCCGACCCTTTCACCCCACGCCAAGAGGAAGACATGACCCCGAAGCTCAACGCACCCACCCGCCGCCATGCCCTGGCCACCGCCGCCGCGCTGGTGGCCGCCAGCGTGCTGCCCGCCGCACAGGCGCAGACCACCTGGCCCAACAGGCCCCTGAAAATCGTGGTGGGTTTCCCTGGTGGGTCATCGCCCGACCTCATGGCGCGCCTGCTGGCCGAGCCGCTGTCGCAGGCGCTGGGTCAGCCCGTGATCATTGAAAACAAGCCTGGTGCAGGCGGCAACATCGGCGCGGCCCAGGTGGCCCGCGCCACCGACGACCACACCATCGGGCTGATGATCAACGGCAACATGACGATCGCGAAGATCCTCAACCCGGACACCACCTACGACCCCTTGAAAGACCTCACGCCGGTCGCGTTGATCGCCGTGGCACCACTCGTGCTGTGTGCGCCCGCCGGCAGCCCCACCGGCGCTGCCTTCTTTGCCGCGGCCCGGCAGTCGGGTACCAGCTGGAACTACGGCACACCGGGTGTGGGCACGGTGGCCCACCTGGGCATGGAGCTGCTCAAGACCCGCGCCGGCATTGCGCCGGTGCACGTGCCGTACCCCGGAAACCCGCAGGTGATCACGGCCCTGCTGGGCAACCAGATCCAGATGGCGCTGCTGCCGCCGGGCCTGGCCATGGCGCAGGTGCGCTCGGGCAAGCTCACGGCCATCGGCGTCACCTCGGCCGGGCGCAGCAGCGTCGTGCCCGAGCTGCCCAGCCTGGCCGAGGCCGGCGTGAAAAACCTGCAGCTGGAAATCTGGAACGCGGTGGCCGCGCCCAACAGCCTGCCCAAGGCGCATGTGAACCGCCTGGCTGCGCTGCTCACCGACATCGTGCGGCGCGAAGACATTCGCCAGAAGATCTTTGCCCAGGGCTGGCAGGTCGTGGGCACGTCATCCGAAGGTCTGCGCCGGCGCATCGAGAGCGACACAGCCGTCATGGCCGACGTGATCCAGCGCAACAACATCCGCCCCTGACGCCTTCGCGACGCTGGCCGCGTCGCCTGCGTGACTCGCCGCGGGTATTCCCGATGAGTCCTCTTTCTCTGTCACCGGATAACGGCGATGCGGTTTTTACATTTCGTGAAAAGCACGCATTCCGTATCCCTAACAATGACAGGAGACAAGTATGAAAACGCAGAACAGGTTTCGCTTTGCAGTTCTGGCAGGCGCAGCCTTGCTCGCCGCATGTGGCGGCGGCGGTGATGACCCCGTGGCCGTCGTCCCGGCGCCCGTGGTTGCGGAAGAAGCACGCACACAAGACAGCCGCACCTTTGCCCCGGCCGATCCGACGGCTATTACGTTCGCAGCCATGGCCAACCAAGTGGCCGTCACAGACCGTTGGGCCGGTGTGCTCAACGGTGCTGCCTACCGCGTTGAGGTGCCCACCAACTGGAACGGCAAGCTGGTGATGTACGCCCACGGCTTCCGCGGCGAGGGCTCCGCGCTCACCGTTTCCAACCCGAGCATCCGTCGCTACCTCATCGAGAACGGCTATGCATGGGCGGCGTCGAGCTATTCAACGAATTTCTATGACGTGCGAGCCGGTGTGGAAGACACCAACGCTCTTGCTCTGGCCTTCAAAAACATCGCCACCGCCAACGGGCGCACGCTGGCAGCACCCGATCGCATCTACATCACCGGTCACTCGATGGGCGGTCATGTCACGGGTGCAGCGATTGAGGCGGAGGCTATGGCCACCGCGAAGAACAAGGTGCGCTACCACGGTGCTGTACCCATGTGCGGTGTGATGGGTGACGCCGAGTTGTTTAACCGGTTTGCCGGCATGCAGGTGACCGCCCAGGCGCTTGCCGGTGTGCCTAGCTACCCGACCAACAAATGGTCTGAGATTTCGGCATTGGTCACCGGCACACTGTTCAACACCTTCCCGAACGATCCGAAACCCCAGGGTGTCAAGTATTTGTCCGTGGTGGAGAACCTCACCGGTGGCGTGCGACCCTTGTTCGACCAGGGCATTGCCTTTGGCGGCAGCTTCCCGTCGGCCTACGGCACCTTTGGCAGCGATGGCACTGTGACCGGCATCCTGAACCGCAATGTGCTCGACACGAACGCCCTGACCTACGTCATCGAGGGTGATCCCACGGGCTCGGCCGCGCTGAACGTGGCCGCGCAGAAACTGACGGCCTCACCGGAAGCCAACCGCCTGCGTCGCGACGGGCTGCGCTGGATCCCGGTGATCAACGGGGAGTTCACCATCCCGGTGGTGTCCATCCACACGCTGGGTGATCTGTTCGTACCCTTTGGCATGCAGCAGGTGTACCAGCAGCGCACCGCGGCCAAGGGCAATTCCAACTGGCTCGTGCAGCGCGCCATCCGTGGCGCCAGCCATTGCGACTTCACCATTGCTGAGCAGGTTCAGGCCTTCTCGGACATGGTGGCTTGGGAGCAGGGAGGTCCCAAGCCCGCAGGTGACGACGTGATCACGCCCACCACGGTGGCGAATCCTGCCTACGGCTGTACGTTCACCAACAACACCTTGGGTGCGGACGACGTGGCTCCGGTGCCGGCATTGCGCGCCGGCATCAATGCCAGCCTGCCTGGCGCCTGCACCGCGCCGATCTGAAGCGTGCGAGCCGGGGTATTCCCCGCTGTGAAAAGGCCGTCCCAGGACGGCCTTTTTCATGAGCTACGTGTCGGTGGTCGGGTCATGTGAACGTTTGTAAATCCATCGGTAAAAAAGTAGTTCTTCATCGCGATTGAGCGAACAAGCGGTATAAAAACGTCAAATAAATCACACGTTAGTTGTAAAAAGCTGACGAAACGATGGCCTGAAAAGGTTCATCGCCATAACGGTTTGACGACTTCTGGGAGGGGGCGGCATGCATCGTTCAAGGGGTTTCCTGTGCGCGTTTCTTCGCGCCCTTCAGGAGTGAATGCATGGCCAATGTGCTGGCAATCCACTCGGTCTGCAGTTCGATTGCGACCTTCCTGAACAACACCTACCCGGCGTCCACGAACGGCATGAACATGCCGGCCTGTGACTTCGAGGTGCTGTCGTCGCTGGAAATGGCCAATCCACCGGTCGACGGTCGGCGCATCAGCCTCTACCTGTACCGGGTCACGGTCAACGAACACAGCCGCCAGCAGCGGCCCTCGCGCGCGCCCAACGCCGTGCCCGCCCCGCTCAGTCTGGACCTGCACATCCTTGTGTCGGCGTGGGCCGGCACCGCGCTGGAAGAGCAGGTCACCATGGCCTGGGCCATGCGCCAGCTGCACCTGCACCCGCTGCTCGATGCGTCGTCGTTGTCACCCGAGCCCGGATGGGACTCCGACGAGGTGATCCAGATCGTGCCAGCCGAGCTCTCCACCGAAGACCTCATGCGCATCTGGGACGCGCTGGAACCCTCATACCGGCTCTCGGCTTCCTACATCGCGCGCACGGTGCGGCTCGATCCCGACGTGCTCACCGAGTCGTTGCCGGTGGTGGCCAGCCGCACCACCTACGCTGCGGGGCTGGCCTCATGAGTCTGCTGCTCAACGCCGTGGAGGTCGAACGCGTGGAGCGCCGGGTGCTCGGTGCCTTGCGCTGTGTGGACGCCACCACCGGCGCGCCGCTGGAGGGCTTCCTGCAGGTGGAGGCGCCCGCTGACGCGCTCATCCAGCGCAACCGCAGCGGCCTGCTGGTGATTCACGGGTGGCAGCCCTTGGCGCACCACGCCGCAGCTTTTGCCAGCCCCCCGGTGGATGTGCCGGTGGGCTCCCGGGTCCTCACGCTCACCGTGTCCGACCCGCTGGGCCACTACCTGGCGCGCCTGGTGCGGGTGGAGCTGCCGCGCGACGCCGACCCGGCCAACGCCGGTCAGCCCGGCTCGCTGTTTCGCCCGCTGTCGGTGCCCATGTACCCCTCGGCCACAGGCCGCGTCGGCTCCAACTGGGCCCGCTTGAGCGTGAGCGTGTTCGAACTCGGCAGCGGTGACGCGCTGGGCGGCGTGCTGCTGAGCGTGGTGGCCGCCGGTGCCGTGCGCGCACAGGGCCTGTCGGACTGGCGCGGTGAAGCGCTGGTGCCGGTGGCCGGCATTCCCGTGACCACCTGGTCCACCGAGCCGGGCGACGTAGTGATCACACAGATCCAGGCCGAACTGCAGGCCGTGGCCGACCCGGCCCGCATCACCCGCACACCACAGGCCGCCGTGCAGCTGGGGCGCGCACCCAAAACCTTGCCGCTGGTGGACCCGGTGGCCATTGAAGCAGCGCGCGCGGGCCTGCCGCAGGCCAGTGCGCTCGTCAACCTGGCGGCCGGTCGGCCGCTGCATGTTTCTCTCGGGGTCGATCTGTCCTGAGAGCTGTTGCCCTGTTCCCACCCGCACTTCACAAGGAGAACCACCATGCCTGAATACCTTGCGCCAGGCGTTTACGTCGAAGAAACGAGCTTCCGCGCCAAGAGCATCGAAGGGGTGGGCACCAGCACCACCGCGTTTGTCGGCCCCACCCGCAAGGGGCCGTACCGGGTCAACAACGATTCGCCCGAGTCGCCCGAGCTGCTCACCAGCTACGGTGATTTCGAGCGCATCTACGGCGGCTTTGCCGACCTGTCCCTGGGCGCCGGCGTGCCCGGCACCAACTACCTGGCGCACGCCGTGCGGGCGTTCTTCAACGAAGGTGGCTCGCGCCTGTACGTCTCGCGTGTGGTCGGCAGTGGCGCCAGCGCCGCCCGGCTGCTGGTGGCGGGCACGCTGGCCGTGCCTGCCGTGGACGCGGTGCCCGCTGGTCCGGGCAATGTGCCACCGGCCGGACCCGCC
>QBMB01000118.1:6746-11222 GCA_003241965.1 Burkholderiales bacterium
CCGCCCTTCCCCGCCGTGGCCGCGGTGGCGGCCAGCAAGCCGATTGCGTTTCACGCGCGCTTTGCCGGCGCCAGCGGCAACGGGCGCATCGTGGTGCGCGCCGTGGCCACACCCGCTTCGGAAACAGCGGTGGCCAACAGCCCCGAAGGCACGCTGCTGCGCACCGTGTCGGGCGACACGACCTCACACCACGTGAAGCTGGCAGGGGCCTGGCGCCCGGCCAACAACCTGGGCGGCACCGCCGGCGCGTTGGCCACGCTGCTGGCCAACGCGCCGCGCATCGTCACGCTGCAGGTGAGCACCTTCGATGCCGATGGCGATGGTCAGAGCTACGAAGACCTTGGGCTGGCCTCGAACCACCCGCGCTGGATCGGCCATGTGCTCGCTGCCAGCCCGTCTCGGCGCAGCGACCACCTGCAGAACGCCTTAGCCATCACCATCGGCAGCGACGTGTTGCCGATCGACCTGCACAACGGTTTGCTCAGCGGCGCCGTGGCCAACGCCAGTGGACAGATGGAGCGCAGCTGGGTGCTGACCGGTGGCACCGATGGCGCCGAGCCCACGTCCACCAACTACGCGCTGGCCCTGGCCGAAATCGCTTCGCTGGAAGACGTGTCCATCGTCGCTGCCCCGGGCAGCTCGGCCTACGGTGTGGACGCCGAGGACAACCCCCAGGCCATCGCCAGCGCGCTCATTGCCCACGCCGAAGGCCGCCGCGCCTACCGCATTGCCGTGCTCGACACACCACCCGAACTGCTGCCCACCACAGCACGCAGCTACCGGGGCTTGTTCGATTCCAAGTACGCGGCCATGTACTTCCCGTGGGTGGTGGTGTCCAACCCGCTGGCGCGCCCGGGCCGTGAGGACATTCCCAAAGAGCTGGCGCTGCCACCCTCGGGTTTTGTGAGCGGCATCTATGCGCGCAACGACGTGCAGCGCGGCGTGCACAAGGCGCCTGCCAACGAGGTGGTGCGCGGTGCGCTGCGCTTCGAGATCGACGTGAATTTTGCGCAGCAGGAAATGCTCAACCCGGCCGGTGTGAACTGCCTGCGTTTTTTCAGCGGGCGTGGCAACCGGGTGTGGGGCGCACGCCTGACCTCCAGCGACCCCGAGTGGAAGTACGTCAGCGACCGGCGCTACTTCAACTACCTCGAAGCCTCGATCGACCGCAGCACGCAGTGGGCTGTGTTCGAGCCCAACGGCGAGCGCCTGTGGGCCAACATCCGCCAGACCATTGCCGACTACCTCTACAACGAGTGGCGCAGCGGTGCGCTGCTGGGCACCTCGCCCGACGAGGCTTTTTTCGTGCGGTGCGACCGCAGCACCATGACGCAGAACGACCTGGACAACGGTCGCCTCATCTGCCTGATCGGCGTGGCCATCATCAAGCCGGCCGAGTTCGTGATCTTCCGCATCGGCCAGAAAACGGCCGACGCCCGCGAGTGAATTCCCGTCTCACCCGATCCCTCAGGAGCTGAACCATGGCCAACCGCACCACGCCCTACGGCGCCTTCAACTACCTCGTCAACTTCGACGGCGGCGAGGTCTTCGGTGGCTTCTCCGATGTCAGCGGCATCGGCACCGAAGTCACCGTGGCCGAGTACCGCAACGGAAACGACCGCGAGAACCACGTGCGCAAGGTCGCCGGCATCCACAAGGTGTCCGATGTGACCTTGAAGCGCGGCATCCTCAACAGCAAGACGCTGTTCGACTGGATCAGCCAGACCCGCACCCAGGGCCCGGCGGCGCAACGCAACGTGACCATCACCCTGCTGGACGAGGCCCACACGCCCGTGCAAACCTGGGTGCTGCGCGGCGTGATCCCCATGAAATACGTCGGGCCCACGCTGGCGGGCAAGGGCGGTGGCGATGTGGCCATGGAAGAAATCGCGCTCTCTGCCGAAGCGATGGAAATCACCGCCTGAAGCACGCTGGACGGTCCTCATGAGTCTCGTTTTCGAAACCGCCGCACCCGCGCTGCGCACCGCACCCGAACGAGCCGACGTGGCTTGTTTCGTGGGCTTCGTGGCGCGCCGGCGCGAGCAGCCGCTGCCCATGTCGGTGCGCCGCCAGCTCATCGACGCGGGCTGGGTGCACGGGCCGTGGCGCAAGGGCGCCGATGCGCTGGAGGCGCTGGACAACGTGCCGGTGGTGATCGACAGCTGGGCCTTGTTTGACCGGCTCTTTGCGTGGGACGAGCGGCCGGTGGGTCGCGCACCCGATGCGGTGAGCGGCGCACCGGCGCTGTGTGCCAGCTACCTCGGTGCGGCCGTGCGCAGTTTCTTCGCGCGCGGGGGCCAGCGGGCCGTGGTGGTGCGCGTGGGCGACCCATGGGCGTTTCTGGAATCTGCCGCCAACCGCGCGGCCAAGCGGCGCGCGCGCTTGGGCAGGCTCATCCCCGGCTTCAGCGACCGCGATCAGGTGGGCGAGGTGTTCGAACCCATGGACCCTCGCAGCTGGCGCGGCATCGGCCACGTGGTGGGCCTTGCCGAGGCCAGCCTCTTGTGCCTGCCGGATTTGCCCGACGCGTGTTCGACCGAACCCCTGGCGCCGTCGGTGGCGGTGCCGCTGGTGCCGCCGCCCGAAGGTTTCGTGGAATGCAGTCCCGATGAACCCGCGCTGCTCAAGGACACCGGCCTGCGTGCCCTGCACGCGCCGCGCCTGGACGGCCCGGGCTATGGGCCCTGGCGCGTGGCGGTGGCCAGCGTGCGGGCGTTTTTGGCGCTGCACCAGCGCGAGATGTTGTTCATCGGCGCACTGCCCCTGCCGCGCGAAGACGCGCGCCGCCCGGTGAGCGATGGCGGCGTGCACGCGCACAGCGACATGCTGGCCTTCTTGCGGCGCAGCGGCGTGCTGGAGGCCGAAGGCAGCGTGGACGCCAGCGGCCTGTCGATCGCCAGCGCCTTCGTGCAACTGGCTTACCCGTGGCTGGCCACACAGGCGGCGCAGGACCTGCCCGAAGGCCTGGAGCCGCCCGACGGCGCACTGGCCGGTCTGATCGCCCGCAGCGCGCTGGCACGCGGCACCCACGCCAGCGTCGCCGGTGAATCGTCGGTGCCGGCACTGCGCGACCTGCAAGGCGCCGAGCCGCTGCCCAGCTGGGGCGCAGGCCCGCAGTCTCCAAGCGCGCGGCTGGCCGAGCGGGTGTGTCTCTTCACCCAGCAGGCCGGTGGGTGGGCACTGCAGTCCGACGTGACCACCACACCCGATGCGGCCTGGCGCAGCGGCGGTGTGAGCCGGCTCATGGCCACGCTGCTGCGCGCGGCGCGCCTGCGCGGCCAGAGTGTGCTGTTCGACGGCAATGGCCCCGAGACCTGGGCGCGGCTGGAGCGCAGCTTTGAAGAACTGCTCAAGGGTTTCTGGCGCGTGGGCGCACTGGCCGGTGCCACACCCGCCGAAGCCTTCAGCGTGCGCTGCGACCGCAGCACCATGACGCAGAACGACCTGGACAACGGACGCCTGGTGACCGAGATCACCGTGCTGCCGGCGCACAGCATCGAGCGCATCACGGTGGTGCTGGCGCTGGTGGCCGCCGGTGTGGGCCAGACCGACCTGCGGGAGGCTGCGTGATGGCCATCGGTGCCGAATTTTCTGCCAGCGCCTCGGCCCAGGTGTCGATCGGCCTGGGCGCGGGGCCCGCCAAGCCTTCCACCGCCCCGCTCATTCCCTTCCGTTTCCAGGTGCGGTTTCGCCAGTCGGGTGCGGGCGCCGGGCAGGGGAGCGAGGTCGACATGTGCAAAGGCGCCTTCGCCGAATGCACAGGCCTGGAAGCCACCATGGAGCCCAAGGTGATCCGCAGCGGTGGTGTGAACCATGGCGCGTTCCAGCGTGCGGGACAGGTGACGCACGCCACCGTCGTCCTCAAGCGCGGCATGACCGACAACCGCCACCTCTGGAAGTGGTTCGCTCTGGTCTCGGGCGGCGACTACGCCGCGCGCATGGACGTGGACATCGACATGCTCGATGGCGCCGGCACGAAGGTCATGACCTGGTCGCTCGCGCGCTGCATGCCGGTGAAGTTCAAGGCCGCCGACCTCAATGCGCGCGCCACCGAGGTGGCGGTGGAAGAGCTGCACCTGGCCCACGAAGGCCTCACCCTCGGTTTCCCCAAGGCCTGACCATGACCGAACGAGCCATCGCCGTTGCTGAATTCAAGACGCTGAGTCCGGCGCCCGAGCAGGTCGTGAAGGTGCACTTCAACCCGGCTTCGCTGCAATACACCGTATCCAACACGCTGGGCCCCGCCGGCCAAGGTGCGGGCAGCCGCCAGTATGTAAGCGCCACCGTGGCCAAGCTCACCATGGACCTGGTGTTCGACACCACCGCGCAAAACCTCGGCGGCGAGGTGCAGGGCGGTGAAGACGTGCGCAGCACCACCGACAAGATGGCGCAGATGCTCAAGCCCTTCGGTGGTGAGAACGAGAAGACGCCGCCGCGCGTGGAGTTCAGCTGGGGCGCCTACCGCTTCGTGGGCAC
>QBMB01000119.1 GCA_003241965.1 Burkholderiales bacterium
CCCTGGCCTCGGCCATGGTGCTCGCCGCCGGCCGAGGCATGCGCATGCGCCCGCTCACCGACGACACGCCCAAACCGCTGCTGATCGTGCAGGGCAAGCCCTTGATGCAATGGCCCATGGAGGCCCTGGCCGCGGCGGGGTTCCACCGTTTCGTGGTCAACACCGCCTGGCTCGGCGAGCAGATCGACGAGCACTGCGCCACCTGGAGCCGCGACCAGCCAGGCGTTGAAGTGGTGATGTCGCGCGAGGGCGCCGACTTCGGCTACGCCCTGGAAACAGCCGGCGGCATTGCCCGCGCGCTGCCGCTGCTGGCTGAGGTGTTCTGGGTGCTGGCGGGCGACGTCTACGTGCCCGACTTCACCTTCAACCAGGCCAGCGTTGACCGTTTCGCGGCCAGTGGTCTGCTGGCCCACATCTGGCTGGTGCCCAACCCGCCGCACAACCCACGCGGCGATTTCGGCCTGGGCCCGGACGGCCTGGCGATCAGCCGCTCGGACGAGGCTTTCACCTTCAGCACCATCGGGCTGTACCGGCGCGAGCTGTTCGAGCTGCCCTGGTGCGAGGTGCTGCCCGGCAACCCGCAAGGCACGGCCGAACCGCTGGCGCCGTTGCTGCGCCGGGCGATGGAGGCGGGCCAGGTCAGTGCAGAGGTTTACAACGGCCTCTGGGTCGATGTCGGCACACCCGAACGACTCCAGGACCTGAACAGGGCCGATTGATTCCCTGAGCAGTCAAAAAGCGCCAAACCGCAGACAATGGCGCGCATGGACTCCACCACCCACACCTCCCTGTACGCCGCGCGCCGCGCCCGCGTGGCCGCCTCACTCGGTGCCGGCGGCATCGCCATCGTGCCCACCGCGCTGGAGCGCCCGCGCAACCGCGACAGCGACTTCCTCTACCGGCACGACAGCTATTTCTACTACCTCACCGGTTTCACCGAGCCCAACGCCTGGCTGGTGATCACGGCCGAGGGCAGCACCACGCTGTTTTGCCAGCCCAAAGACCTGGAGCGTGAAATCTGGGACGGCATCCGCCTGGGCCCCGATGCAGCACCGGAACACCTCGGTGTCAGCGAAGCGTTTTCGGTGGCCGAGCTCAACCAGCGCCTGCCCAAGCTGCTGGAAAACCGCCACACCGTGTGGTACCCGTTCGCCACCCACGAGGGGCTGGAGAGCCGGGTCAATGGCTGGCTGCAACCGGTACGCGCCCGGGTGCGTTACGGCGCCCTGTGCCCCGACTCGCAGCGCGACCTCTGCGGCGTGCTCGACGAGCTGCGCCTGGTCAAGGACGCCTTCGAGCAGGACACCATGCGCCGCGCCGCGCAGATCAGCGCCAAGGCCCACATCCGCGCCATGCAGCGCAGCGCAGCCATGCTGCGCGCCGGCCAGGACGTGCGTGAATACCACCTGGACGCCGAGCTGCTGCACGCCTTCCGCGAACATGGCTCGCAGTACCCCGCCTACGGCAGCATCGTGGCCGCTGGCGCCAACGCCTGCGTGCTGCACTACCGGGCCGACGCCGCGCCCATCCGCAGCGGCGAGCTGGTGCTGATCGACGCCGGCTGCGAGCTCGACGGCTACGCCAGCGACATCACGCGCACCTTCCCGGCCAACGGTGTGTTCACCGGTCCGCAGCGCGAGCTGTACGACCTGGTGCTGGCCAGCCAGATTGCGGCAGTCAACGCCACCCACGCGGGCGCGCGTTTCGTCGACCCCCACGAGGCCACGGTGGCCGTGCTGGCGCAGGGCCTGCTCGACGTGGGCCTGCTGGATGCGAACAAGGTGGGCAGCGCGCAGGACGTGATCACCAACCGCTCGTACTTTCAGTTCTACATGCACCGCACAGGCCACTGGCTGGGCATGGACGTGCACGACTGCGGCAGCTACGTCGAGCCCTCCGAACTCGGCACAGTCAGTGAACGCAAGGATCCGCTCAGTGGCGAAATCATCAAGGACCGCCCCAGCCGCATCCTGCGTCCGGGCATGGTCCTCACCATCGAACCCGGTCTCTATGTGCGCCCGGCCGAGGGAGTGCCCGAGAAATTCTGGAACATCGGCATCCGCATCGAGGACGACGCCATCGTCACCGAGACCGGCTGCGAGCTGATCTCGCGCGGCGTGCCGGTCGAGGCCAGCGAGATCGAAGCGCTGATGCGCACCTGAGGCCGTGCGCGTCGTCAGCGTCAACACCGGCGCCTTGCGCGATATGCAGGTTGGTTCGCGCAAGGTTCTCACCGGCATCGGCAAGGCAGCGGTTGAAGGCCCCGTGGCGGTGATGCCGCTGGGTCTGATGGGCGATCAACAGGCCGACCTCAGTGTGCATGGCGGCCTGGACAAGGCGGTCTATACCTACCCTTTTGAACACTTTGCCTTCTGGGCGGCGCAGCGCCGACAGCACGGCGCTCATCTGTTCGACGACCCCTTGCCGCCAGGTTCCATGGGCGAGAACCTGACCATCGAAGGGCTGCTCGAGACCGAGGTCTGGATCGGCGACCAACTTCACTTCCCGGGTTGCAGCCTGCGCGTGACCGCACCGCGCGAACCTTGCTACAAGTTCAACGCTGTGATGGGTCTGGCCAACGCAGGTCGGCTCATGATGGAGCACCTCTGCCCGGGCTTTTACCTGTCGGTGGTGCAGCCAGGCGACATCACCGCAGGCCAGGCCTTCACCCTGGAGCCCGGCACGCGCGGCCTTCGCGTGAGTGAGGCCTTTGCGGGCAAACGCGGCAAACACATGCGCTGACGCACCGGCGGCCAAGCGCGCATTGCCCCCGAAAAAGTCAGCACCGCCGCAACCGTTGATGCGGCTCCAACGGCTGGGGTTTTCCCGCCTGCAGAACTAGAATGCGCAATTGGCTTTCACATAGCAAGATTTCAGCAAGACCGGAGACATGACCATGACCATGGACAACAGCCCAGAGAACAAGCGCGCCGAGCTGCGCCGAGCCGCCCTCGAGTACCACGAGTTCCCCACGCCCGGCAAGGTGTCCATCGCCGCCACCAAGCAGCTCACCAACCAGCGCGATCTGGCCCTGGCGTACTCGCCCGGCGTGGCGGCTCCCTGTGAAGAAATCGTGGCCGACCCGGTCAACGCCTTCAAATACACCAGCCGCGGCAACCTGGTCGCCGTCATCACCAACGGCACCGCCGTGCTCGGCCTGGGCGACATCGGCCCGCTGGCGGCCAAGCCGGTGATGGAAGGCAAGGGCGTGTTGTTCAAGAAGTTCTCCGGCATCGATGTGTTCGACATCGAGATCAACGAGAAGGACCCGGACAAGCTGGTCGAGATCATTGCCTCGCTCGAACCCACCTTCGGCGGCATCAACCTCGAAGACATCAAGGCGCCGGACTGCTTCTACATCGAACGCAAGCTGCGCGAGCGCATGAAGATCCCGGTTTTCCACGACGACCAGCACGGCACCGCCATCGTGGTGGGCGCGGCGATCTTCAACGGCCTGAAAGTGGCCGGCAAAGACCCCAAACAGGTCAAGCTCGTGACCTCGGGCGCGGGCGCCGCCGCCCTGGCCTGTCTGGGCCTGCTGGTGAAACTCGGCATCCCGCGCGAAAACATCTGGGTCACCGACCTCGCCGGCGTGGTCTATGAAGGCCGCACCGAACTGATGGACGAAGACAAGATCGTCTTCTGCCAGAAGACCGACCACCGCACGCTGCGCGAAGTGATCGCCGGCGCCGACATCTTCCTGGGCCTGTCGGCCGGCGGCGTGCTCAAGGCGGACATGGTCAAGAGCATGGCGGCGAACCCGCTGATCTTTGCGCTGGCCAACCCCAACCCCGAAATCCTGCCTGAAGAAGTGAAGGCCGTGCGCGACGACGCCATCATGGCCACCGGTCGCAGCGACTACCCCAACCAGGTCAACAACGTCCTGTGTTTTCCCTACATCTTCCGGGGTGCGCTGGATGCGGGTGCCTCCACCATCACTATCGAGATGGAGATCGCTGCGGTGCACGCCATTGCCGAGCTCGCTCAGGCCGAGCAGAGCGACGTGATCGCTGCCGCCTACGCGGGTGAGCAGTTGATGTTCGGCCCCGAGTACCTCATCCCCAAGCCGTTTGATCCGCGCCTGATGATGAAGATCGCCCCGGCCGTGGCCCAAGCTGCGGCCGACAGCGGCGTGGCACTGCGCCCTGTGACCGACATGGCCGCCTACCGCGAACGTCTGCAGAGCTTCGTGTTCGCCTCCGGCACGATCATGAAACCGATCTACGCCGCGGCCAAGACGGCCGCGCGCAAACGGGTGGCCTACGCCGAAGGCGAAGAAGAGCGCGTGCTGCGCGCTTGCCAGATCGTGGTGGACGAAGGCCTGGCCCGCCCCACGCTGATCGGCCGTCCGGCGATCATCGCGCAGCGCATCGAGAAGTTCGGCCTGCGCCTGAAGGAGGAACTGGACTACGACATCGTCAACGTCGAGCAGGACAGCCGCTACCGCGACTTCTGGCAGACCTACCACCGCATGACCGAGCGCAAGGGCGTCACGGTGCAGCTGGCCAAGATCGAGATGCGCCGCCGACTCACCCTGATCGGCTCCATGCTGCTGCACAAGGGCGAGGTCGACGGCCTGATCTGCGGCACCTGGGGCAGCACCCACAACCACCTCGAATACATCGACCAGGTGATCGGCAAACGCGCTGGCGGCAGCCCCAGCACCGAGCAGGATGTGCGCATCTACGCCTGCATGAATGGCCTCATGTTGCCCGGCCGCCAGGTGTTCCTGGTCGACACCCACGTCAACTACGATCCCACCCCCGAACAGCTGTGCGAGATCACGGTGATGGCGGCCGAGGAGATGCTGCGCTTCGGCCTGCAACCCAAGGCTGCGCTGCTGTCGCATTCCAACTTTGGATCGAGCAACCAGCCCAGCGCGATCAAGATGCGCCGCACGCTGGAGCTGCTGCGCGAGCAGGCGCCCTGGCTGGAGGTGGACGGCGAAATGCACGGAGATGTGGCATTGGACCCCGAAGCGCGCGCCACGATGATGCCCAACTCGACGCTCAAAGGCGCGGCCAACCTGCTGGTGCTTCCCAACATCGACGCGGCCAACATCGCCTACAACCTGCTCAAGACGGCCGCCGGCGGCAACATCGCCATCGGCCCGGTGCTGCTGGGCGCCGACAAACCGGTGCACATCCTGACAGCCAGCGCCACCGTGCGCCGCATCGTCAACATGACAGCCCTCACCGTGGCCGATGCCAACGTTTCCCGTTGATGCATAGGGAAAAAGCAAGCACTAACTCTTTCACACATGTTCGGCCGCTGAATTTGCCTTCTTTTTCAGCAATCGCTTGCGTTTTCAGACCACCTCAGGCACACTAGGCGGCTTGGAATACAGGGTTAACCCGCCCCGTGACACCCCCACAAGAACCCTGTAAACAGGAACTTTTGTGGTGTGTTGGTGGCGGGTTGATTGCATCAGGAGCACGGGATTTCATGGACCTGAAGCGGATCGGGGGTGCCAAGGGTGCAGCAACGCTCGCCTTGGTTCTGGTTCTGACGGCATCGCTGGGCACCTTTCTGGTGCAGGCTCGAACACCGCACAACCAGAAGCTTCCCGGCACCAACGCATCTGTGCTCGTCGAATCAGGCTTGCCTGCGCAGGGCAGGCAGGTGATGGATCTGATTCGGCAAGGCGGGCCATTCCGGTATGAGAAAGACGGCACGGTGTTCGGCAACAGGGAAAGCTTGCTGCCGAGCCAGCGACGGGGGTTTTACCGTGAGTACACGGTGCCCACGCCGGGTCTGGATCACCGGGGCGCCAAACGAATCGTGTGTGGTGGATTGCAGCCCAGGGTGCCTGACGCTTGTTATTACACCGAAGACCACTACAACAGCTTCCAGCTGATCGTGCAGTGAGTCTTGGGTGGTGTGAACGGTTTTTTAACTTTGACCTTTGAAAGAGACGCGGAGATGGACACGCCACTTCGTAACGTACGACCCAATATCGTTCAGTCGATTCGCGCTTATGGCGTGAAAGACCTGCAGGCCGCGGCCGAGCACTTGGGCCACCATTTCCTGTATGCCAACCTGGCCAAGGCCCAGAGCAAACAAGACGTGCTGGAATTGATCGCCGCGCAGTACACCTTGCCGTCGCACTTCGGCAAGAACTTCGACGCGCTCTACGACTGCATGACCGACATGGTTCACAAGTCGGGGCCGCAGACCGGGTTCATCGTGGTGCTGGAACACATTCCAGCCCACGCGAAATTCGACAAGGAAGCGCGCGAGCAGTTGCTGGATATCTTCCGTGATGCCTCCGACTACTGGTCGGACCGCAAGATCCCGTTCCGCTGCTTCTACTCGTTCTCGGTGGCCCGCTCGCCCAAAGGTGAAGAGCAGATCGAGGTCCACAGCGACGAACCCATGCCCACGGACAAGATCCTGGACGTGAGCCCCATGGCACTGCGCATGAGCAGCCCGTTCAACGCCGGGTACTGGCTCGCGGCAGCCTGATCGAGGCTGCTCTCCAGAAAGCCGCTGCAACTGCAGCGGCTTTTTTCATGCCGGCAACTGTTTGATCAGGCCGACGTATTCACTCACCGGCACTTCTTCGGCCCTGCGCTGCAAGTCGAACTCGCCTTGGAAGCCCTGCTCTTCGAGCCATCGGCCCAAGGTGTTGCGCAGGATCTTGCGGCGCTGGCTGAAGGCCACCTGCACCATCGTCGAGAAACGCGCGATGTCGATCGCCGGCGGCTCGGCCAGAGGAACCATGCGCACGATGGCGCTGTCCACGCGCGGCGGTGGATCGAAGCTCTCGGGCGGCACGAACAGCACGTTGTCCATGGCGTAACGCCACTGCAGCATCACCGAGAGGCGGCTGTAGTCGGACGTGGCCGGGCGCGCCACCATGCGGTCGATCACTTCTTTCTGCAGCATGAAGTGCTGGTCCTGCACGACGTTCACGTGGTCGAGCAGGTGGAAGAGGATGGGCGTGGAAATGTTGTAGGGCAGATTGCCCACAACACGCAGCTTGGGTGCTGCCAGTTGCACGGCGAGCGCGCTGAAATCCACCTTCAAAACATCGGACTCCACCACCTGGAGCTGTGCGTGGGCACGCAGGCGCGCGGCCAGGTCGCGGTCCAGCTCGATCACGGTGAGGCGCCCCAGGCGCTCCACCAGCGGCTGCGTCAAGGCAGCCAGGCCAGGGCCGATTTCCACCATGGCATCGCCCGTCTGCGGCGCAATGGCGTCGACGATGGCATCGATGATGGCGCGATCGGTCAGGAAATGCTGACCGAAGCGCTTGCGGGCGATGTGCTTCATGCGGCGCTCGCCGAGGGAGCCCGAAGGCTCACAGCTGAGGCGCTTCGCGGTATTCGACGTACGCGCGACCGCGCACGTCCTGTGCCCAGGTGCGCAGGGCTTCGTCGATTTTTTTCTCACGCACCAGCCCGCGCACCATTTCGCGCTGATCACGCGCCGAGAGCGTGCTCTGGCGTCGCTCTTCCACGCGGATCAAATGCACGCCGAAACGCGACACGAGCGGCGGCGACACCTCGCCCGGGCGCAGGCGGCCCATGGCGGCTTCGAACTCGGGCACAAACTGACCGGCCTGCGCCCAACCAAGGTTGCCACCGTCGCGAGCCGAGCCGTCCTGGCTGTGCTCGCGGGCCAGGGCTTCAAACGTGACCTGGCCACTGGCCAGCTGCTGGCGATAACCGGCCAGCCGGGCCAAGGCGTCGGCCTCGGTGAGCTGCGGGCCCAGGCGCAAGAGGATGTGGCGCGCGCGGGTTTCGTTGACGGAGACATCGGGCAGCCCCGCCTGACGCTTCTCGATCACCTTGAGCACATGGAACCCGGCCGGGCTGCGCACGGGGCCAGCCACCCCACCGGCGCTGAGCGAGCGGGTGGCCTCGACAAACAGCTCGGGCAGGCGATCGGCCGGGCGCATGCCGAACTGGCCGCCATTGACCCGCTCGGGTGCTTCGGAAAACTCGCGCGCGAGCTCGGCGAAGTCGCCACCCGCGCGAGCCCGGTCGGCCACGCCCTGGGCGCGCGCCTGCAGCGTCTGCACACGATCGGGGGCCGCATCTTCCGGGACCGCTACGAACACCTGCGCCAGATTGAGTTGCAGGCTGGACACGTCGTTGTTGCCCTGACGCTCGCGGATGAAATTGTCGATGTCGGCTTCGCTCACACGCACCTTCGAATCCACCTCGCGCTCGCGCAAGCGCTGCAACAGGATCTGGTTGCGCAAGTCGTTGCGCAACTGGTTGATGTCCACACCGTCGGCCGCGATGCGGCGCCGAAATTCTTCGGGTGTGAGCTGGTTCTGCGCAGCGATCGACTGCTCGGCCTGTGCAATCGCTGCCTCGTCAACCCGGATGCCGGTTTCGGCGCCCAGCTGAAGCTGGGCCCGCTCACTGACGATCTGCTCCAGCACCTGGCGGGCGAGCTGCTCGCGCGGCGGCACGGCGGCGTTCTGCTGGGTCAGCTGCTGCTCAAGGCGCGCCAGGCGCTGGCGAACCTCGCTGTTGGTCACGGGCTCGGAATTGACCAGCGCCACGATGAAATCGGCGGTGCGGGAAGCCGAAGCCGCAGGCGCGGCCGGCGCACGCAGGCCGCTGGAAGGTCGCAGTGCCTGGGCATGCACCGTCGGGGCGCCGAGCATCGAGCTGCACAGCACCCATACAGCCAAGCGGGGGAAACGGGGAAAGCGGTCAGTCATATTGTTGGAACCGGCTGGGCGGGTTGATTTCTTCGCGCAGGTACTGGTAGCGCGGCACGTTGTCTTTGAGGGTTTTCAGCGGGTTGGAGCCGATGCGGGTGAAGCCCGAGAACTCCAGCTGGAACAGGATACGCTGGTTGGCCACCGCGACACTGGTCTGCAGGCGTTCGACCACGATACGGCCGACCCAGCAACCGGCATCGTATTCAAAGCCCGCCACCAGATCGACCACCTTGCGGTCGGGCACGCTGTAGTTGATGCGTCCCACGCTGTACCACTGACCCGGGCCCAGCGCACGACCGCGCACTTCGGTGCGCGGGGGTTCGCCAAAGAGGTCGCTGAGCGGCCACTGCCAGCCCACGTCGAACTGTTCGCTGCTGCCGCGCTGCAGGCGGTAGGCGGCACTCAGCACCCGGAACTTGCTAGGCGTGTAGCGTCCACTGAGCGTGGTGCGAACCGACTGGCGATCACCGGGGCTGTACTGCACATTGGTGTCGGTCAACCAGCGGGGGCTCCACTGCACACGGGCGGCCAGCAGGATGTCGCTCAGGCGCTCGTTGATCGGGTCACCGCCCGCCAGTCCGCTGGAATTGGGCAGAAAGACGTTCTGGTCCTGAAACAGGTAACGCTGGGCCACACCCAGGCGAACCACTTCGGCACCGCTGTCGGGGTCGAGCAGGCGCGAGCTCACACCCACGGTCACCGCTCGGGTGTCGGAGATGCGGTCGTTGCCGCCAAAGGCGTTCTCGGTGTAGATCGAGGCCAGGTTGAAATCGTTGGCCGCAGAGTCGTAGTTGGGAAGCAGGCGCTGGTCGTTGTAGGGCGTCCAGGTGAAGAAGGCGCGCGGCTCCAGCGTTTGCGTGAAGGCGCGGCCAAAGTAGCCGGTGTCGCGCTCGAAGATCAGGCCGCCGTCCAGGCTGACGGTGGGGAGCACGCGCGAAGCGGTGCGCGAGCCGTTGGCCAACGGCGTGTCGAAGCTGTACTGCGTGGCGTGCAACTGGGCCCTGGGCTTGATGAACCAGCCCGGGGCCTGGAACCGTCGGCTGATCTCGGCCACCGTGAGCGCACGATCGCCGTTGGTTTGCCGGGTGAGCGAGGGAATGGACTGGAAGCGCGTGTACTCGGTCAGCACCGACCAGTCGACACCGCTGAGGTTGGCCACCTGCGCGTCGTTGCGGCCGTAGCGCACCGCCACCGAAGGCAGCCGGTCGTACGGCGGGATGATGGGCGCGTCGATGTCCTGCAGCGTCTGCCAGCTGTAGGTGCCCGCGCTCACCGACCAAGGGCCCTGGCCCCAGTTGTAGACCGCGTCGCTGGCCAGCAAGCGGGTGGTGAGCGAGGTCGTGGCGCGCGGGAAGTCGCGCCAGTAGTTGTCGTCGCTCACGCGGTTGAGGTTCAGGTACACGCCCGCCGAACCACCGAACGCCAGGCCGGTGCCGGAGAGGTTCTGGTTGTGCTGTGCGCTGTAGCCCCAGCGGTCGGCGCCGCGCAGCTGGTCGGACGGCATGAACGCACCGCGCACCTGACCTGCGTAGGTCGGCTGCAGATAACGCAGCTCGCCGCCCAGGTCCACGCCGCGTTTGCTCATCACCGTGGGATAGAGCGTGGCGTCCAGGTTGGGCGCGATGTTGAGGTAATACGGCAGCGTGACTTCAAGGCCGCTGACGCTGTCGATGTTCAGCGTGGGCGGCAGCAGGCCGGATTTGCGCGCATCGGTGAGCGGAAACGTGAAGTGAGGCCATCCGAGGATGGGCACACCCTTGAACTCCAGCGCACCGTTGGTGGCCGTACCGACCTGGTTCACGTTGTCGAACTCGATGCGGGTGGCGCGCACCATCCAGTCGGGCATCCAGCTGGCGCCGGGCGTGCGTGGGCAGGTCGAGTAACGCGCATCAAACGCCACGGCCTTGTCCTCACCGAGGAAGTCCATCCGGCTCGCATCGCCCGTGCCTTCGTTCTTCAGCAGGTTGAACGTGGGCTGTGTGAACGTGCCCTCGAAGGTATCCACATTGAGCTGCAGCTCGGGGCCCTCGAAGCGGTCTCCGCTGCGGTTGATGAGCACGTTGCCTTTGGCCTGCGCTTCGCTCGTGCGCTGGTCGAGCTGCAGCCGGTCGGCACGGATCACGGTGTCATGGCGGCGCAGCTCGGCATTGCCTTCAACCGCCGTGACGCCCTCGGTCTGACCTTCGATGCGGTCGCCCGAGATGAAACTGGGCGCCTGCTGCTTCGCCGCTTCGGGCAGCGTTTCCAGCAGCATGCCGCTGGAGCGCAGCGACATGGCGGGCTGTGCGTCCTCGTCGCCGTCACCCGACTGGGCATGCGCCCATCCGTGGGCGCCCAGCGCGCCGATGGCCAGGCCGGCCAGCAAACCACGCACGGCCAGTGCCACAGGCGAGGTGACGAACCGGGGTTGCGGCCGTCCACCGGGCAGGGCGGGGGCGCAGAGCAGGTGGGTACGGCGATTCAAGGGGGAGGGAGTCGTTGACCGGGCTGATCGAAAGCGCGGACAGCCGC
>QBMB01000011.1:0-66066 GCA_003241965.1 Burkholderiales bacterium
GGGTGTTACAAGGGTCGGGTGCGCGGCCCTGTGGCCACGGCCTTTTTGAACACCAAGGAATTCCCCGATGGACCTGATCACCAACCCCCAGATATGGATCGCGTTGGCCACGCTGACCGCGCTGGAAATCGTTCTCGGCATCGACAACGTCGTGTTCATCTCGATCCTGGCCGACAAGCTCCCACCGGAGCAGCGCGACAGGGCCCGCCGGATCGGGCTGGTGCTGGCGATGTTGATGCGCATCGTCCTGCTGTTCTCGTTGTCCTGGGTCATCCAGTTGACCGAACCCTGGTTCGTGGTGCTCGGGGAAGCGATTTCCGGACGCGATCTGGTGCTGCTGCTGGGCGGCTTGTTCCTGCTGGCCAAGTCAACGCACGAGATCCACACCAGCCTGGAAGGTGCCGAGGGCGGCACCTCCACCCGCGTGCGCCCCACCTTTCGCAGCGTGATCATCCAGATCATCCTGCTCGACATCGTGTTCTCGCTGGACTCGGTGATCACCGCGGTCGGCATGGTCGATGAGATTGCGGTGATGGTCGTGGCGGTGCTGATTGCCACTGCGGTGATGTTCACCTTCGCCCGTCCGATCAGCGAGTTCGTCAGCCGCCATCCAACCGTGAAGGTTCTCGCACTGAGCTTCCTGATCCTGATCGGCGCGATGCTGGTCGGCCAAGGCCTGGACCAGAACATTCCCAAGGGCTACATCTACTTCGCCATGGCCTTCTCGGTCGGCGTGGAAATGCTCAACCTGCGCATGCGGGCGAAGTCCAAGCCAGTGGCCTTGCATTCGCCCTACGAGGCGGAGCAAAAGCGCCTGCCCTGAGCGCTGGCCTCGCGGCTTTTGCGCTTCATCGAGCGCTTGCCGACGGCTCCAGCCGGAACACGGCCACGGTCTCCACCAGGTCCGTGGCCTGCGAGCGCAGGCTGCTGGCTGCGGCGGCCATTTCTTCCACCAGCGCGGCGTTCTGCTGGGTGGCCTGATCCATCTGGGTGACGGCCTCACCGATCTGGGCCACACCGTCGCTCTGCTCTTTGCTCGCCGCACTGATCTCGGCCATGATGTCCGTGACGCGCTTCACGCTGTCGACCACCTCGTTCATGGTGCTGCCGGCTTTGTCCACGAGCACAGTTCCGCTGGCGACACGCTGCACGCTGTCGGTGATGAGGTCCTTGATCTCTTTGGCAGCGCTGGCGCTGCGCTGTGCCAGGCTGCGCACTTCACCGGCCACCACGGCAAAACCCCGGCCCTGCTCACCAGCGCGGGCCGCTTCCACCGCGGCGTTGAGCGCGAGGATGTTGGTCTGGAATGCGATGCCGTCGATCACCGAGATGATGTCGGCGATTTTCCTGGAGCTGGTCTCGATGCCTTTCATGGTGTCCACCACCTGCGAGACCACCTGGCCACCTTGAATGGCCACGGCGGAGGCGGTTTGCGCCAGTTGGTTGGCCTGCCGGGCATTGTCGGCGTTCTGCTTGACGGTGGAAGACAGTTCCTCCATGGACGCTGCGGTTTCCTCCAGCGCGCTGGCCTGGCTCTCGGTGCGTGAACTCAGGTCCTGGTTGCCCTCGGCGATCTGGATGCTGGCGCTGGACACCGACTCGGAGCCGGTGCGCACCCGGCTGACCACGTTGACCAGGCTGTCTTTCATCAGACCCATGGCGTTGAGCAGTTGCGCCACTTCGTCCGAGCCCTGGCTCTGTACCTGTACCGTCAGATCGCCTGCGGCCACCGCTTCGGCCACCTGGATGCCTTGTGCAAGCGGCGCGGTGACGCTGGCCGTGATGACCATGGCCAGGGCGCCCGACAGCAACACGGCCAGGGCAATGGCCGCAAGTGTGATGTTCCTCACCTGGGCAGCGGCCGCCGTGCTGGCCACGTTCGCCTCGTCGGCCAGCCGGGCGTTCACATCGATCAAGCTGCTCAGGAGGTCATCGACCACCTTGAATTTGGGCAGTGCGTCCTGGCTGATGGCGGCCGAGGCCTCGGCGTCGTAGCCGTCATCAGCCAACTTGAACACCTTGGCCTGTGCTTCGAGGTAGGGCGGCCACGCGGCTTCCAGCTGGGCGATGAGCGCGGTTTCCTGGGGCGACACGGCGGAGGCGCTGTACTTCGCCATGAAGTCCTGGTAGTTCTTCATGCGCGTGTCCATGCGCGCCTTGAAACCGGCGATGGCGGCCGGATCGAACTGGATCACGTAGTCGATGAGGTTGCGGCTCATGTGCAGCGCCTGCATGTTGGCGTTGGCCAGGTCCCGGATGGGGAGCAACTGGTTGTCGTACATGGCGCTGGTCGCCTGGGCCTGCTGGCTGGTGGCGTTCATGCCCACCAGGCCGATCATCAAGGTGATGACGGTGGTGATGGCAAAGGCGCCCAGCAGGCGTGTGCGCATGCGCAGCTGGTTCAAGATGTTCACGGGGGCTCCTGTGGGGGTGAGGATCGGGTGAAGGCGTCAGGGAGCAAACCCCTGTATCCGCATGTCAGAAAGATTCCCAGTCGCCCGCTGCATCGGCCGTTGCGGGCGTGGCAGCGCGCCGCGCAACCGGCTGCACGGCAGGGCGGTGTGCGGGGGGCAGTGCGGGTCTTGCGGCGGGTTTCTTCGACGCAACCGGGGCCAGTGATTTCCTCGGAGCCACCACGGGCGTGTGGTTGCGCACCAGTGGCGTCACGGCGCTGAAGCCCGCCTGGTTGCCCGAGAGGCGGAACACCGCCACCGCCTGCACCAGATCGCCGGCCTGGGTGCGCAGGCTGCTGGCCGCGGCGGCCATTTCTTCCACCAGCGCAGCGTTCTGCTGCGTGGCCTGGTCCATCTGCGTGACGGCTTCGCCGATCTGGCCCACACCGTCGCTCTGTTCTTTGCTGGCCGAGCTGATCTCGCCCATGATGTCGGTGACGCGTCGCACGCTGTCCACCACTTCGCTCATCGTGGCGCCGGCCTTGTCCACCAGCACCGTGCCGGTCTCCACGCGCTCCACGCTGTCGTTGATGAGCTGCTTGATCTCCTTGGCAGCCGCTGCGCTGCGCTGGGCGAGGTTGCGCACCTCGCCGGCCACCACGGCAAAACCACGACCCTGTTCACCGGCCCGTGCCGCTTCCACCGCAGCGTTGAGCGCGAGGATGTTGGTCTGGAAGGCGATGCCGTCGATCACGCTGATGATGTCGGAGATCTTGCGCGAGCTCTCGTTGATGCCGCGCATGGTGTCCACCACCTGGCTGACCACCTGGCCGCCTTCGATCGCCACGCGCGATGCACTCTGGGCCAGCTGGTTGGCCTGAGCGGCGTTGTCGGCGTTCTGGCGCACGGTCGAGGACAGCTCTTCCATCGAGGCGGCGGTTTGTTCCAGCGCACTGGCCTGGCTTTCGGTGCGTGAACTCAGGTCCTGGTTGCCCTGGGCGATCTGCTCGCTGGCGCTGGACACCGATTCGGAGCCGACGCGCACGCGTCCCACCACCTGCACCAGGCCGGTCTGCATGTCGTCCAGCGCTTTCAGCAGCACGCCGGTTTCGTCCATCGACTTGACTTGCACCGTGCGTGTCAGGTCGCCCCCGGCCACGGCACGTGCCAGTTCGACCGCGCTGTTGATGGGTCCGGTGATGGAGCGGATGAGCCACAGGGCCACCACGGCGGCAAGAGCGGCCACGAGGGTCACGGCCACCGCGATGGTGATGATGAGGGTCTTCACCATGCCTTTGGCGGCCTCGCTGGCGGCTTGTGCGCCCGCAGTCTGGAAGTTCACTGCGTCGTCGATGGTTGTGAAGTAGGCCAGCTGTCCCGGACGAACGACATCGAACAGGTAGGCAATGGCCGGCTCGCGCTCGCCGGCTTCGATCATCCTGATGAACTGGTCCACGCCGCTGCGGAAGGGGGCGCGCGCCACATTGATCGCGGTTTGAAGTTCCTGGCCGCGCGTGGTGTTGATGAGGTCCTCCAGCTTCTTGACGTATCCGTCCACTTCGGGCCGCGTCGCCTCGATGCTCTGCTTTTCCTGCGCCACTTTGGCCGGGTCGGTGTACAGCGCGATGTTGCGGATGGCGCGCGCCTGGAAGCTGGCCGCATCGCGCAGGTTCTCCAACTTCGCAATGACGGTCATGCGGCGCTCGGTGATGTCCACCAGTTCGGTCTGCACGTCCATGGTCCTTGAGACGCTGAGCGCGCCGATTGCGAGCAGCATAAGGACGAGCAGGCTGAATGCAGCCGCCAGACGGGTGGATATCTTGATGTTCTTGAACATGGTGTTCTCGGTGAGATCTTGCTGCGGTGACAGCGTAGGGTGGCCACTTGCAGGCCCCGATGATCGACAACGCCCTGGTAGGGCGTGAACTCACCTGTTGTCTGTATCGACCGGGTTCGCCGCAACTTGAAAGAAAGAGGTGGGACCAGCGGTCATACTCTCGCCACCCAAATCTGCAGCGCCAGGAATCCATGCCCCTCTTCGCCGCCACCGTTTTCCTCTCGGCCTTCCTGCTGTTCCAGATCCAGCCCATCGTGGCCAAGATGATCCTGCCGTGGTTTGGTGGCTCGTCTTCGGTGTGGACGCTGTGCATGGTGTTTTTCCAGGTGGAACTGCTGCTGGGTTACGCCTACGTGCACTTCATGCACGAAAAGATCAGCACCCGGCGCCAGCCCTGGGTGCACGGCGCGCTGCTGCTGCTCAGCCTGGCCACTTTGCCGGTGGTGGCCGACCCTTCGTGGAAGCTGGACGCCCAGGCCTTCCCCACCTGGAGCGTGCTCGCCGTTCTGGCCACCACCGTGGGCGTGCCTTATCTGCTGCTCTCCACCACCGGCCCGCTCATGCAGGCCTGGTACGCGCGCACCTTCGTGACCCAGGGCGTGCAGCCTTACCGGCTGTATGCGCTGTCCAACCTCGCCTCCATGCTGGCGCTGCTGTCGTACCCGGTGCTGGTGGAGCCCATGCTGGCTGTGAAGCCGCAGGCCTGGGTGTGGTCAACCGGCTACGCGCTGTTTGTGCTGTTGTGTGTGGCCACCGCGGCCTACACCGTGCGGCGGGACAACGGTGCTCTCGCCAGCCAGGCTCCGCAGCTGGAAGACGCACCCCGCCCCGGCTGGCGCGAATGCCTGATGTGGGTGGGCCTGGCGGCCACCGCTTCCATGCTGCTGCTGGCCATCACGCGCCACCTCACGCAGGACGTGGCGCCCGTGCCGTTCCTGTGGGTGCTCCCGCTGGCGCTGTACCTGCTGAGCTTCATTTTGTGTTTTGACGCGCCGCGTTACTACGTGCGCCCGTTCTTCCTGTGGATTGCGCTGCCACTGGCCTTCGTGGCGCTGGACTTCGCCATGAACCACGGCCTGGACGTGCCGGTGCTGGTGGGCTTGCTGTGCGCGTCGGTGTTCGTGTTCTGCATGGTCTGCCACGGCGAGCTGGTGCGCCGGCGCCCGCCGCTGCGCCACCTCACGCTGTTTTATCTCATGCTCTCGGTGGGCGGTGCGCTGGGCGGCCTGTTCGTGGGGCTGGTGGCGCCGGTGGTGTTCAACGCCTACTTCGAGCTGCCGCTGGGCCTGTTTCTGTGCGCGCTGCTGATGGTGCTGGTGCTCTGGCCCGAGCTGCGCGGCCGCTGGCAGGCCTGGTTGCGCGGCGCGTTGCTGCTGGTGCTGGTGTTGTATGGCGCGCGGCTGTCCAGCATCTCGCTGGGTTACGTGCAGGGTTACACCGAGGTGGTGCGCAACTTCTACAGCCAGACGCGCATTGAAGACGGCGTGGACGAAGACGGCCTGGGCCCCGTGCGCAGCATGGTGCACGGCAGCATCACCCACGGCGAGCAGTACCTCAACCACCCCAAACGCGCCACCGCCTACTACTGCGAGCGCACCGGCATCGGCCGCGCGCTGCTGAGCCTGCCCACCGACAGGCCGCGCCAGCTGGGTGTGGTGGGTCTGGGCGCGGGCACGCTGGCGGTGTATGGCCGCGCGGGCGACGAGATGCGCATGTACGAGATCAACGACCAGGTGCTTGATCTCGCGCGCAAGCACTTCAGCTACCTGGCGGACAGCGCGGCCACCATCGTGCCAGTGCTGGGCGATGGTCGCCTGATGCTGGAGCGTGAATCACCGCAGGCTTTTGATCTGCTGGCCATGGACGCGTTCTCGGGCGACTCCATTCCCACCCACCTGCTCACGCTGGAAGCGTTCGACGCCTACATGCGCCACATGAAGCCGGATGGCCTGTTGGCGGTGCACATCACCAACACCTACCTCGACCTGCGCCCGGTCATGGCCTCGGCCGCGCAACACGTGGGCAAGGTGGCGCTGCTGCTGGAACTCGCCGCCGGCCACGGCGACCCGTTCTGCCGCCGCTCGACCTGGGTGGTGTTTGTCACGCCGGCCCAGGCTGCGGCGCTGCCGCCAGCCTTGCAGGGCGCGCAGGTGCTGCAGCCCCGGCCAGGCTTCCGACCCTGGACAGACACGTTCTCGAATTTGTTCGACATCCTGATCTGAGCCTGCGCAAGAGCGGGCCAAGGCGCTGCCTGCGGATGCTCAGCCGCCCAGCTTCCTGCGGGTGAGCTTGCGGTAGACGGTGGCGCGGCTGATGCCCAGGGCGCGGGCGGCTTCCATCACATTGCCGCGGGCCTGTTCCACCGCCCGAAGAATGAGCGCAGTTTCCACGTCTTTCAACGGCACCGCTGCACCCTGTCCCTCCAGCGGCATGCGCTCGCCGCCCGCGTTGAGCCGGGCGTGCAGGTTGAGCCGCAGCCCCGACCACAGCGGCACTTCCATGGCGCTGCGCTGTGCGCGGGCTGCGTCGAACAAGGTTTCCAGTGGGACTGCAAACACGTCGGTGCAATGGCCCGCGTGTTCCGGTGGAGCGATGCCGAGCATTTCGGCCGCAGGCCGGTTCAGGCCGGTGATGTGGCCGTCTGCGTCCACGCACACCAGACCGTCGCTGTCGCCGCCCAACGTCTGCCCAGGCCAGTTCAGGCTCAGCAGCAGCCGGTGGGGGCGGGCCAGCGCCAGTGCGTTTTCAATGCTGCGCGCCGATTGGGTGACGAGGTGCTTGAGGGCAGGTTGTTCCACCACATTCACACCGGTGAGGTCGAGCATGCCCACGCACTGACCGTCCGGTCCCCAGATGGGCGCGCCGGCGCAGCTGTAGGCGCTGGTGGCGTCGAAGAAATGTTCACCCCGGTGCAGCCACACCGGCTGCAGCTCGGCCAGCGTGGCGCCGATGGCGGTGGTGCCCACGGCGCGTTCGGACAGATCGACCCCCACGCGCGCAATGCTCGATGCCAGCGGGTTGTGGCGGTCCACCGGGCCGTTGACGTCGATCACCAGGCCGCTGGCGTCGGTGAGGATGGCGAAGTAGCGCGTGTTGGCCATGGCCCGCGTGAGCGACTGGATCACCGGCGCGGCGGCCCGCAGCAAAGGCTGGTTGGCGTCGATGGCGTTGCGAACCGCGCTGTGGGTCACCGCATCGAAGGCAATGGGCTGGTGCGGGTTGAAACCCATGTCCAGGCAGCGCCGCCACGAGCGTTCGATCCAGGGCGAGAGTGCTGCCGGTGCGTTCGGGTCTCGCGTGTCCAGCACCGCCTTGCGCGCCTGCTCGATCAAGGCCAGGCGGTGTGGATGGGTCAGCGGTGGCTGGGTGTTGGACATCACCCAAACATTAGAGCAGCGTTTGATCGCCCCCGCATGGGGATCAACCAGCCACAGGGTCGGTGTTAACCCCCGGCGCGGGTTCCGGCCAGCGGCAGACCCAGCCGGTGTCGCGGGCCAGTGTGTCGAGATCTTCCGGGGTGTCCAGGTCGCGGGTGTGGTGCGGGTTGTCCACCACCCAGGCCAGGGTGGCCTCTGGGTGCGCCGCGCGCCACTGTCGCAGGCTGGAGCCGGGCGCGGCGAGCAGGTCGGCGCGCACCGCCGCGTCGAACATCACCGGATGGCCGGGCACGCCGTTCACCATGGGCACCAGCACCTGGCAGCCGGGCGGGCGGCGCTGGAAGGCGTGCAGCACGGCCCCGATGTCGGCGGCGTTGATCAGCGGTTGGTCGGCCAGCAGCACCATCACGGCCTGTACGTCGTTGCCCAGGGCGTGCAGGCCGATGTGCAGCGAGGAGGCCGGGTCGTCTTCGGGCGCGGGGTTGACCACGTGGCGCGGCGTCAGGTGCTCCGGCCAGTGCGACAGGTGCGCCTGGATCTCGGCGGCGTGGTGGCCGAGCACCAGCACCGGTGTGTGCAGTCCTGCGCTGCGCACCGAGCCTACGGTGCGTTGCAGCAGGCTGTGGCCCTGCACCTCCAGCAGGCACTTGGCGCGCCCACCCATGCGCCTCCCTGCACCTGCGGCCAGGATCAGCACACCGGTGCGCAGGGGTTGTGGAGCGGGGTGCGTGTTCACCGGGCGGTGGCGGGTGAAAAGCAGGTCGGTCCGGACGGCTCGGCCTCACCATCGGCCAGCGCGTTCTTGGCGTGCGCCACGCCCATGTCGCGCGGCAGCGGCACACCGTTTTTCACCGCCAGCACCTCGGCCATGATGCTCACCGCGATCTCCGGTGGTGTCTTGCTGCCGATGTAAATGCCGATCGGCCCGCGCAGCCGCGCCAGGCTCTCGGCGGTCTGCTCGAAGTGTTCGATCAAGCGGGCGTGGCGCGCTTCGTTGTTGCGCCGCGAACCGATGGCGCCCACGTAGAACGCGTCGGTGTCCAGCGCTTCGAGCAAGGCCAGGTCGTCGAGTTTGGGGTCGTGCGTGAGCGCGATCACGCAGCTGCGGCGGTCCACCTTGAAGTCGTGCACCACGTCGTCGGGCATGCCGGTGAGCAGGGCCACACCGGGCACCGACCAGGCCGCGCGGTACTCCTCGCGCGGGTCGCACACCGTGACCGCGAAGCCGCTGAACAAGGCCATGGTGGCCAGGTATTCGGTGAGCTGACCAGCGCCGATGAGCAGCATGCGGTACTCGGGGCCGAAGGTGTTGGCGAGCACCGCGCCGTCGTCGATCAGCGGCGCGGGCGCGGTGACCGCGCGCAGCTCCACGCGGCCGCTGGCGATGTCGGTGCGCCGCTGGACCATGAGGCCGTCGGCCAAGGTGTGCACCAGCGCGAGCAGCGATGCAGGGTCGGGGTTGAATTCGAGCACCAGCTCCAGCGTGCCGCCGCAAGGCAGGCCGAAGCGGTGGGCCTCATCCGCGCTCACGCCGTAGGTCACGCGCTGCGGCGTGCTGTCGGGAATCTCGTGCGTGATGCCCGCTGCACTGGCGCTGGCGTCGGTCTGGTTGGCCCGGCTGTAGCGGTAGATGAGGTCGTCCTCGATGCAACCACCCGAGACCGAGCCGACCACCGCGCCACTTTCACACAGCGCCATGATCGAGCCCACCGGGCGCGGCGACGAACCCCAGGTGCGCACCACGGTGGCAAGCAGGGCGCGTTGTCCCTGGTTGCGCCAGCCGTGCAGCGTGCGCAGGACGGTGACGTCGAGGTTTTCCATGGGCGTTGGCTCCTTCAGCCCCGAGTGGCCAGGTAGACGGCAGCCGCCGCGAGGACGGCGATGGTGCCCCAGACCCAGGCAGGCAGGCCGGCCTTGGCGGTGGGCGCGGGCAGGGCCACCACCTCGCCAGTGGCGGCGGGCGGATAGCGGCGTTGCAACTCTTCGTCAAAGCGGCGGAAGAAGTCTTCCGCGAGCGACTTGGCAGCGCCGTCGATCAGCCGCTGGCCGAGCTGCGCGATCTTGCCTCCCACGGTGGAGTGCACGGTGTAGCTGAGTTCGCAGCCGGTGCCGCTGGGTTTGAGCAACACGGCCGATTCGCCCTTGCCGAAACCGGCCACGCCACCCTGCGCGTCGAAGCTGAGTTTGTACGACTGCGGGGGCACGATGTCGGAGAGCACCACGCGGCCGTTGAAGCGCGCGGACACCGGGCCAATCTTGATGGCGGTGCCCACCGCATAGGTGTTCTCAGCGGTGAGCTCGAACTTCTCGCAGCCCGGGATGCAGGTCTTGAGGATCTCCGGGTCGTTGAGGGCTTCCCAGGCCTGTTGCTGTGTCACGGCGAGTGGCCGATTGCCTTGCATGTCCACGTTGAATTCTCCGGTTGGTTGTGTGTGTGTGTGAAGGCTCTGCGGATCAGGTGCGCTGCATCAGCGCGGCCATCGATCGGGCCAGGTCTTCCAGGCGGCTGAGGTTGTGCACGGCCAGTGTGCCGTGGGCGTGGCGCTGCAACACGGCGGCACCGGTGGCCAAGGGCTGGTAACCGTCAAAGCGCAGCAGCGGGTTGAGCCACAGAAGCTGTCGGGTGTGGCGCTTGAGCCATTGCAGTTCGGTGTCCAGTGCTTCGGGCGCACCGGTGTCCAGACCGTCGGTGATGAGCAGCACCACGGTGCGTCGGCCCACGAGCACGCGGCGGTGGTGGGTGCGCAGGTCAGCGAGTGACTCGCCCAGGCGCGTGCCACCGGCGAAGTCTTCAATCGCGTCGTTGGCCATGGCGAGCATCTGGTCGGTGTCGCTGTGGCGGAAGGCGGTGCGCAGGTCGGTGAGGTGGGTGCCGAAGGCGAAGGCGGTGCGTGGTGTGCCCCGGGTGGCCTGGTGCAAAAAGGCCAGCAGCAGGCGCGCGTAGCGCTCCATCGAGCCCGAGATGTCGACCAGGATCAGCAGGGGCAGCGGTTGCTGGCGGCGTGTTTTCATGGGCACGTGCAGCAGCTCGCCATCAAACCGGCGGGCTTGCTGCAGGGCGCGCGGCCAGTTGGGTCGGTGGCCACGTGTGCCGGCGCGTTCGCGGCGCGAGCGCACCGGTGGCAGGGGCAGGGGGATGTCGCGCACGAGCTGTTCGACCAGGCGGAATTCGCTGGCCGAGAGGCCGGCAAAGTCGGCGTGGCGCAGGCGCTGCTGGTCGCTCGCGCTCATGGCCGCGTCGAACTTCAGATCGGTCTCGCCCTGGTTGGGTGTGCGGGCCTTGAGGCCGGCCACGCTCAGTGCTTCCTGCACGCGCGCCTTGCGCCGCACGGGGTGCGCCTTGGCGGCCTTGGGCAGCATTTGCGCGAGCAGTTGTTGCGCGAGTTCGGGGTTGCGAAAGAAGGCATCGAACATTTCGCCGAACACACCGAGGTCTTGTTGGCGACTCACCAGCACGGCCTCCAACGCGGCGCGCAAATCGTCCTTGCGCTCAACGCCCACCGCTTGGGTGGCGGTGATGGCCAGTGCCATGCGGCTGCTGTCCACGGGCACGCCAGCTCTGCGCAGCGCTCTTCCAAAGGCGGTGATGTGGTCGGGCAGCTTTCCGCTGCGTGCGTCGCCGAGGATCATGCTTTTTCCACGCGGCTTTTTGCGCCTGCACCTCGCGCTGACGGCTGGCGTGGTCCGTGTTCTCCGGCGCACGGTCGCGGGCGTCTGCCCGGGCAGGCCTGCATGTTCGCGTCAACACCGTGGTTTGCGCACTTGCTCTGTGGCAACCGCGAATGGCGCCTGCGCCCCCAGACCCCACCAGCCGTCGAGAGTAGCAAGAGGGCGCGCAAAAGGTTGTCTTTCTCGTGGCGTGCCCAGGTGCCACTGGGGTCGATGGGGTGGGTGTCCGGGCGCAGGCGCCATTCGCGGTTGCCACAGAGGTCGAGCCCAGACGAAGCTGTTGACGCAATGGTCGCCCAAGCGCCCAAACAGACGCCCGCGACCGTGCGCCGGAGAACGGGCACACGCCCCATCGGCCCGGAAGCAACAGAAGCGAGCAAGGTTCCCACCACAAGTCACACAGGCTCAGGCGCCAGCAACTGGTCCAAGAGGGGAAGCAAAGCCGCCACATCCTCGCGTTGCTTGAACAAGATGCCGGCGGTGTCCTGGATCACCTCGGGGTCCAGCGTGAGGGTGTCCAGCGCCACCAGCGCCTTGGCCCACTCCACGCTCTCGGCGATGCCTGGGCCGCGCTGGAAGGCGTTGGAAAACGGCTGGTTGCGCAGGCGCGAGACGAAGCGCGACACCTGTTCGGTGAGTTGTTTGCTGGCCTCTGGCACCTGGCTCCTCACGATGGCAAGTTCGCGCTCGCGCTCGGGGTAGTCCAGCCACTGGTACAGACAGCGGCGTTTCACGGCGTCGTTGAGGTCGCGCGTGCGGTTGCTGGTGAGGATGGTCAGCGGCGCGGCCACCGCTGTGATGGTGCCGAGCTCGGGAATGGTCACCTGGTATTCGCCCAGGTACTCCAGCAGAAAAGCTTCAAAGGGTTCGTCGGCGCGGTCGACCTCGTCGATCAGCAGCACCGCGCCGGGTGCCGGCGTCTGCAAGGCCTGCAGCAGCGGGCGGCGGATCAGGTAGCGCGCCTGGTAGACCTCACGCTCGATCTCGTCGGGTGTGGCCGTGCTCTGCGCCGCGCGCATGTGCAGCAGCTGCGCGGTGTGGTTCCATTCGTAGAGCGCTTCGCGCTGCTCCATGCCGTCGTAACACTGCAGGCGCACCAGCGGGCGGCCCAGCACCTTGGCGAGCGCCTTGGCCAGCTCGGTCTTGCCCACGCCGGGTTCACCTTCGAGCAGCAGCGGGCGCTGCAGCTTCATGGCCAGAAACACGGCGGTGGCCAGCCGCCGGGGTGCGTGGTAACCCACGCCTTGCAGGGCGTGGGTCAGGCTGTCGATGGACTCCACAGCCGGGGGGGTGGGCAGGTCGCTCACCCGTTGGCCAGCGCCACCGCCACCTGTGTCTGCACCTTGATGAGGTGGGCGCGGTAGGCCTGGCTCGCGTGCAGGTCGGCGCTGATGTCGGTGGCATCGATCGTCACGGCGTTCACCGCATCGGGCGTGAAGCTCTTGCCGAGCGCGGCTTCCAGACCCCCATGGCGGAACACGCCGTTGCCAGTGCCGGTGATGGCCACGCGCACGCCGGCAGCGGTCTGCGCCACGAACACACCCACCAGCGCAAAGCGCGAGGCGGGCTGGCGGAACTTGGCGTAGGCCGATCTGGTGGGCACGGGGAAGCTGATCGCGGTGATCAGTTCACCAGCGTCCAGCGCTGTGGTGTAGAGGCCTTGGAAAAAGTCGTCGGCAGCGATGGTGCGGCGGTCGGTGTGCACCGTGGCGCCCAGGCCCAGCACCGCGCTGGGGTAGCACGCGGCGGGGTCGTTGTTGGCCACCGAGCCGCCCATGGTGCCCATGGCACGCACCTGCCGGTCGCCAATGCCGTCGGCCAATGCGGCCAGCCCGGGAATGAGCTTGCGCACATCGGCGTGGTTGGCCACGTCCTGGTGGCGGGTCATGGCGCCGATGACGATGCTCTGGCCCTCCACCTTGATGCCGCGCAGCTCGCTCACGCCGCCGAGGTCCACCAGGTGTTCGGGCTGCATGAGCCGCTGCTTCATCGAAGCGAGCATGGTCTGGCCACCGGCCAGGGGCTGTGCGCCGCCTGCGGTCAGGCGTTTCGCGTCGGCCAGGGTGGTGGGTTGTTCAAGGGTGAATGCGTACATGTTGTTCTCCTTATTTCGCGGCTTGGATCGCGGTCCACACGCGGTTCGGGCTGGCGGGCATATCGAGGTCTTTCACGCCCAGCGGCGCCAGTGCATCCAGCACCGCGTTCATCACCGCCGGGGGTGAGCCGATGGCGCCAGCTTCGCCGCAGCCTTTGGTGCCCAGCGGGTTGGTGGTGCAGGGCGTGCACACGTGGCCCAGGGTGAAGTCGGGGAAGTCGTCGGCGCGGGGCATGGTGTAGTCCATGAACGAGCCGGTGACGAGCTGGCCCGTTTCGCGGTCGTACACGCAGTGTTCCATGAGCGCCTGGCCGATGCCCTGCACCAGACCACCATGCACCTGGCCCTCCACGATCATCGGGTTGATGATGGTGCCGAAATCGTCCACCGCGGTGAAGCGGTCGACCCGCACCACGCCGGTGTTGGGGTCGATCTCGACCTCGCAGATGTGGGTGCCGGCGGGGAAGGTGAAGTTGGTCGGGTCGTAGAACGCGGTTTCGTTCAGGCCCGGCTCCAGTTTGTCCAGCGGGTAGTTGTGCGGCACATAGGCGGTGAGCGCAACCTGGCCGAAGGTGACCTTCTTGTCGGTGCCCTTCACGGTGAATTCGCCGTTGGCGAATTCCACGTCGGCGTCGCCGGTCTCCATCAGGTGGGCCGCGATCTTCTTGGCCTTGGCTTCGATCTTGTCGAGCGCACGCATGATGGCCGCACCCCCCACCGAGATGGAGCGCGAGCCGTAGGTGCCCATGCCGAAGGGCACACGCCCGGTGTCGCCGTGCACGATGTCGACCATCGAAGGGTCCATGCCCAGGCGCGACGCCACCACCTGCGCGAACGTGGTCTCGTGGCCCTGGCCGTGGCTGTGTGAACCGGTGAACACGGTCACGCTGCCGGTGGGGTGAACCCGCACTTCACCGCACTCGAACAGGCCGGCGCGCGCCCCGAGCGCACCGGCGATGTTGCTGGGTGCGAGACCGCAGGCCTCGATGTAGCTGGAGTAGCCGATGCCGCGCAGCAGGCCATTGGCCCGGGAAGCCGCCTGGCGCATGGGCAGGCCGGCGATGTCGGCGAGCTGGTTGGCCTTGTCCAGGCAGGCCGGGAAGTCGCCGGTGTCGTACTGCAACGCCACGGGCGTCTGGTAGGGGAACTCGGTGATGAAGTTGCGCCGGCGGATCTCGTCTTGCGACAGACCCGTTTCCCACGCCGCGCGGCTGACGATGCGCTCCAGCAGGTAGGTGGCTTCAGGCCGACCCGCGCCGCGGTAGGCGTCCACCGGCGAGGTGTTGGTGAACCACGAGTCCACCTCCACATACACCTGCGGCGTCTTGTACTGGCCCGCCAGCAGCGTGGCGTACAGGATGGTGGGCACGGCGGTGGAGAAGGTGGAGAGGTAGGCACCGAGGTTGGCGTCGGTGTGCACCTTGAAGGCGAGGAAATGGCCGTCTTTGTCGAGCGCCATTTCGGCGTGGGTCACGTGGTCGCGGCCGTGTGCGTCGCACAGGAAGGCCTCGGAGCGGTCGCAGTTCCACTTGATCGCGCAGTTGAGCTTCTTGGAGGCCCAGGTGAGGCAGACGTCTTCGGCGTACAGGTAGATCTTGGCACCGAAGCCGCCGCCCACGTCGGGCGCAATCACGCGCACCTTGTGCTCGGGCAGGCCCATCACGAAGGCGGTGAGCAGCAGACGCTCCACGTGCGGGTTCTGGTTCGACACGTAGAGCGTGTAGTCGTCACCGGCGCGGTTGTACGAGCCGATCACCGCGCGCGGCTCCATCGGGTTGGGCACCAGGCGGTTGTTGATGAGGTCGATCTTGGTCACGTGCGCGGCGCCTGCAAACGCCGCATCCACCGCACCCTGGTCACCGATGGACCACTTGTAGCAATGGTTGCCGGGTGCTGCGTCGTGCAGCGCGGTGGCGCTGGGCAGCATGGCATCGCGCACATCCACCACGGCCGGCAGCGGCTCGTACTCCACCACCACGAGTTCGGCGGCGTTCTTCGCCTGCTCCAGCGTTTCGGCCACGACCATGACCACGTGGTCGCCCACGTAGCGCGCCTTGCCGTGCGCCAGGATGGGGTGGGGCGGCTCCTTCATGGGCTGGCCCTGGGTGTCGGTTATCAGCCAGCCGCAGGGCAGGCCACCGATCTTGTCGGCGGCCACGTCTTCACCGTCGAAGACGCCGACCACGCCGGGCGCGGCCAGGGCTGCAGTCTTGTCGATGCTGATGATCTTGGCGTGGGCGTGCGGCGAGCGCACGAACACCGCCTGGCGCATGTTGGCCAGCACGATGTCGTCGGTGTACTGGCCGGCGCCGGTGAGGAAGCGGTAGTCCTCCTTGCGCAGGAGGGATTCCCCGATGTGGGGGAGTTTGGCGAAGTCGATGGCACCCATGTCGTTGGCTCCTTATGCCTTGAGCGCAGCAGCGCCTTGTTGAACGGCTTTGACAATGTTCTGGTAACCGGTGCAGCGGCACAGATTGCCCTCCAGGCCTTCGCGGATCTCGCGGGCGCTGGCGTCGGGGTGGCTCTGGCACAGGCTGATCGAGCTCAACACCATGCCGGGCGTGCAGAAGCCGCATTGCAGGCCGTGGCAGTCCTTGAAGGCGGCCTGCATGGGGTGCATGGTGCCGTCGGCTGCGGCCAGGCCTTCGATGGTGGTGACTTCGCGTCCGGCGGCTTGCGCCAGCAGCATGTTGCAGGACTTCACCGCGCGCCCGTCCATGAGCACCGTGCAAGCGCCGCATTGGGCGGTGTCGCAGCCCACGTGGGTGCCGGTGAGCTTGAGGTGTTCGCGAAGGGTTTGCACCAGCAGCGTGTGGGGCGCTGCGTCGACGGTCACGGCCTTTCCGTTGACCTTCAGTTGAACCTGCATGTTTGTCTCCTGGTGTTGTGGGCGAGAGTCAGTGAATCACGCTCGATTGGCCACCGGTTTGAGTGATTACCCTCAATTCAATTGGGTGCTTCCAATCATTCTCAATTTGAGACGGGGTGCGGCTGCATTTCCATCGAATGACTTGCTGGAATGGACTTTCAACGTATGCAAGTCAATGCATACAACGGTTGGTGCAAGGCATGCGGGGACACATCGCTGAGGCAAGGCCGCGTGAGCGTGTCGCAAACTGAGACTTTCTGGCCGTCCACCGCCAGGTTGCGGGTAAACCCGGAGGTTGAAATGGAGCTGAAACCAAACAATCGTATGAAGAAGCTTGCATACATGACCGACCAGCACAGGCTTCTACCCACACCCGGAGACCCTTATGCAAAAAGTCCTACACATCAACCCCGACAAATGCACCGGCTGCCTGCAGTGCGAGATGGCGTGTTCGTTCGAGAACTACGGCACCTACGCCACCTCGAAGTCGCGCATCAAGGTTTTTGACTTTCACCACACCGGCAAAAAAGTGCCCTACACCTGCACCCAGTGCGACGAGGCCTGGTGCCTGCACGCCTGCCCGGTGGAGGCGATCACGGTGGACAAGGTGACGGGCGCGAAAGTGGTGAACGAAACCACCTGCGTGGGTTGCAAGGTCTGCACCATCGCCTGCCCCTTCGGGACCATCAACTACGTGCAGGAAACCGGCAAGGTTCAGAAATGCGACCTGTGCGGTGGCGAGCCGGCCTGCGCCGAAGCCTGCCCGACCGCCGCGATCACGTTCATCGACGCCAACTGGACCGGCATGGACAAGATGAAGCAGTGGGCCGACAAGCTGGGCAACCAGCCGTCTGCGTCCTGAAAACTTGTGGGTCAAACCACTCGCGAAGCGATGTGCTCTGACCCCAACTGATTAACCAAGGAGCATCAACATGTCATGGGCTGGAAAAATCCTCCGCGTCAACCTGACCGCGGGCACCGTGAAATCCGAACCGCTGAACACCGAATGGGCGCGTGCCTACATCGGCTCCCGCGGTCTGGGCAGCAAATACCTGGTGAGCGAGGTCGACCCCAAGGTCGACCCGCTGGCACCCGAGAACAAGATCATCTGGGCCACGGGCCCGTTGACCGGCACCATGGCCTCCACCGGTGGCCGCTACACCGTCATCACCAAAAGCCCGCTGACCGGTGCCATTGCCTGCTCGAACTCGGGCGGCTACTGGGGCGCCGAGCTCAAGATGGCCGGCTGGGACATGATCATCTTCGAGGGCAAGTCCCCTACGCCGGTGTACCTCTACATCAACGACGACGAGGTCGAGCTGCGCGACGCCAGCCACCTCTGGGGCCAGAGCGTGTGGAAGACCGAAGAGGTCCTCAAGTCCAGCCTGCAGGACCCGCTGGTGCGTGTGTCGAGCATCGGCAAGGCCGGTGAAAACGGCGTGCTGTACGCAGCCGTGGTGAACGACCTGCACCGCGCGGCCGGTCGCTCGGGCGTGGGCACGGTGATGGGCAGCAAAAACCTCAAAGCCATCGCCGTGCGTGGCACCAAGGGCGTGGGCAACATCCGCGACCCCAAGGCCTTCATGAAGACCACCTTCGAGAAGAAGAAGATCCTGGCCGAAAACGCCGTGACGGGCCAGGGCCTGCCGGCCTACGGCACGCAGGTGCTCATGAACGTGATCAACGAGATGGGCGCACTGCCCACGCGCAACCACCGCGACGTGCAGTTTGAGGGCGCGAAAGACATCTCGGCCGAAGCCATGGTGACGCCGCGCGAGAGCGACGGCAAGAAGCACCTCGTGACCAACCAGGCCTGCTTCGGCTGCACCATCGCGTGCGGACGCATCAGCAAGATGGACGAGAACCACTTCACGGTGAAGAACAAGCCGCAGTACTGGGGCGCCAACGGCGGCCTGGAGTATGAGGCGGCCTGGGCGCTCGGTGCGGCCAACGGCGTGAACGATCTGGAAGCGCTGCAATACGCCAACCTGCTGTGCAACGAAGAAGGGTTCGACCCCATCAGCTTCGGTGCCACCGTGGGCGCGGTGATGGAGCTCTACGAGATGGGCGTGCTCACGAAAGAGCAGCTCGGCATCGACGCGAAATTCGGCTCGGCGCAGGCGCTGGCGCACTTCGCCGAGATCACCGCCAAGGGCGAAGGCTTTGGCAAGGAAATCGGCATGGGCTCCAAGCGCCTGACCGAAAAGTACGGCCACCCCGATTTGTCCATGAGCGTGAAGGGCCAGGAATTCCCGGCCTACGACGGCCGCGCCATTCAAGGCATCGGCCTGGCGTACGCCACCTCCAACCGCGGTGCGTGCCACCTGCGCGGCTACACCATCGCTTCCGAAGTGCTGGGCATTCCAGTGAAGACCGATCCGCTGGAGAGCGAAGGCAAGCCGGAACTGGTGAAGGCGTTCCAGGACGCCACCGCCGCGTTCGACTCGTCGGGCCTGTGCGTGTTCACCACGTTCGCCTGGGGCGTGGCCGATCTGGCGCCACAGCTGCAGGCCGCGTGCAACGAAGAGTTCACCACCGAAGAGCTGGAGAAGATCGGTGAGCGCATCTGGAACATGGAACGCGAATTCAACAACGCCGCCGGCTTCACGTCCAAAGACGACAGCCTGCCCAAGCGCCTGCTGACCGAAGCTGCCAAGACCGGCGCGTCCAAGGGCATGGTCAGCAAGCTGCCCGAGATGCTGCCCAAGTACTACGCCGTGCGCGGCTGGGACCCGGAAGGCCGCCCCACCGCCGAGACCCGGGCGCGCTTGAGCCTGTAAGGTCCCGCGGCGAACAGCCTTGGCCTGAACCCAGGGGGCAGTCACCACGCTGCCCCCTTTCCTTTTTTCGAGGAGACAAGACATGCACCACGTCATCCTGGGCGCCGGCCCCGCCGGTGTCATTGCCGCCGAAACCATCCGCAAGCATGCCCCCGCCGACACCATCACCCTGGTGGGTGATGAAGGTGAGCCGCCGTACTCGCGCATGGCCATTCCGTACCTGCTGATCGGCAACGTGAAGGAAGCCGGAACCTACCTGCGCAAGAGCCTCACGCACTACACCGATCTGCGCATCGACCAAGTGGCCGGGCGCGCCACCACGGTGGACACCCAGGCACGCACGGTGACACTGGACAACGGCAAGACGCTGAAGTTCGACAAGCTGCTGATCGCCACCGGTTCGCACCCGGTGCGTCCACCCATCCCCGGCATGGACCTGCCCGGCGTGCACCCCTGCTGGACGCTGGAAGACGCACGCGCCATCGCCGCGCTGGCCCAGCCGGGTGCCCGCGTGCTGCAGATGGGTGCGGGCTTCATCGGCTGCATCATCATGGAGGCCTTGGCCGCGCGCGGCGTGGAACTGAGCGTGGTAGAGATGGGCGACCGCATGGTGCCGCGCATGATGGGACCCACCGCCGGCGGCATGATCCGCGACTGGTGCGAGAAGAAGGGCGTGAAGGTCTACACCGGGACCAAGGTGGAGGCCATCGAGGCCGCCACCAGCCCGGCCGCAGGCCTTCGTGTGAGGCTCTCAAGCGGGCAGACGGTGGAGGCCGACCTCGTGATCAGCGCCACCGGCGTGCGCCCTGCCATCGGCTTCCTGAAAGACTCGGGCATCACCTGTTTGCAAGGGGTGCTCACCGACGAACACCTGCAGACCAATGTGCCGGGCATTTACGCTGCGGGGGACTGCGCCGAGGCCTTCGACAAGGTCAGCGGCAAGACCATCGTGAGCGCCATCCAGCCCAATGCCGCCGAACAGGCCCGCGTGGCCGCGCTCAACATGGTGGGCCAGAGGGCCGACCTCAAAGGCGTGACGCAGATCAACGTGCTCGACACGCTGGGCCTCATTTCCACGAGCTTTGGCAACTGGGAAGGTGTGCCCGGTGGCGAACACGCCGAGCTCACCGACAAGGCGGGTGGCCGCCACCTGAGTTTGCAGTTCAAGGACGACGTGATGGTCGGCTGCAACTCGGTCGGCTGGACCGAACACGTGGGCGTGATGCGCGGCCTGGTTGAAGGCCAGGTGAAGCTGGGCGAGTGGAAAGAACGCCTGATGCACGATCCGACCAAACTGATGGATGCTTACCTGGCGAGTGCACAGGGTCAAGGACAGTGGGCGGGCGCTGGCGATGAACGCCGCCGCTGAAAATGGCATGTCTTTTTCCCCGTTCGCCCTGAGCCTGTCGAAGGGCCTTCGCCATTCATGAACATCACCTTCAAGCTCTTCGCCACGCTCACCGACTACCTGCCCCCCGAGGCCCGGCGCAGCAACCAGGTGTTGCTGGACATCGACCCGACCACGCCCATCAGCCAGATCATCGAACCCTTCGGCTTGCCGCCCAAGCTGGTGCATTTGGTGCTGGTCAACGGCAAGTACATCCAGCCAGAGGAGCGCTTGAATGCCACGTTGGTCGAAGGCGATGTGCTGGCCATCTGGCCACCCATCGCCGGGGGCTGAGGGCCGTGCAGTCGAGTTATGCGGAGCGGTTCGAACGCGATATGGGTTGCACCGAAACCGAGTGGCTGCGCTGGTTGCCGGCGGCGGTGGGTGCCTGTGTGTGGCGCCTGGAAGGCACGCACGCCGTCGTCGAGGTGCCGCCCGGGCGGCTTGCGTTGCACTGGGCGCAGCAGCCACTGCGCGTGATCGCGCTCATGCGCATGCCGGTGCTGCGGGTGAATTTCGTCTTCACCGGGCTGGATGCTGCGCAGCGTTACGCCTTCACGAAGCGCTTCGATCTCTACATGCAGCGCGGCGGCGGTTGAGCACCGCGCCACCACTCACGACAGCGTCTTGAGACCCAGCCAGGTCAGCAGCAGCGAGCCGATCAGGTGCAGGGCGGAAACGCTGCTGGCCATCAGGATGCGGCCCTGCTGCAGCAGCGTCACCACCTCGGCCGAGAAGGTGGAAAACGTCGTCAATGCGCCCAGCAGACCGGTGATGATGGCCAGGCGCCACACCGGGTCCAGGTGCGGCTGTGCATTGAAGAACGCCACCGACAAGCCGATGGCGTAGGCGCCGATCCAGTTGGCCGCCAGCGTGCCCCAGGGCAGCAGCGAACCGGGTGTGCTCAGCCACAGACCCAGGCGCCAGCGGGCCAGTGCCCCCACGCAGGCACCCAGGCAGATGGCGATGACGCTGGGCAGGGTGTTCATGACGTGTCGGTCTCACATGCCGTTCGCCCTGAGCTTGTCGAAGGGCTCGCGAGGTTTCGTGGAGGGGCTTCGACAGGCTCAGCCCGAACGGAGGTGGAGCTCAGAAGGGCGGGCCTTCGTCGTCGCCGTCGGCGGTGACCGGCGCGGGCTGGAGCGCGGCGGGCGCGTCGCCCGTGGGCGCAGCACCAAACGCCATCTCGCCACCCAGCGCCTCGACCAGTTCGGGCAACAGCTTCTGCAGCTCGCCGGTGGACAGGGCGACGTCGGCATCAAAGCCGTTCTCGCCCTCGTCGGGACGGCCGTCGAACACGCCTTCGAGGAAGTTGATCTTTTTGAGCTGCAGCGATTCGGTGAGCACGAAGCCGATGCGGCCTTCCCAGCTCAGCGCCAGGCGCGTGGGCAGTTTGCCCTCGGTGATGTGCTGACGCACTTCGTCGGTGGCGAGGTTGTGGCGGGTGAATTTCACCACCGACTTTTCCTCGTCGCCCGATTTGAGTTCGCACTCGCGCTCCACCGCGAAACCGCCCGGCCATTCGTCCGGCGTGGTGGCGGAAAGCCATTGCGTCATGGCGGTTTGTGGCGTCACGGCGGTCTGCAGGAGGGTGATCACCAGCCCATCGAAGGCGCGCACCAGGCCGGTCACGACCTCGTCGATCTTGCCCTGGCTGCTGGCGTCGGTGACGAGCCAGCCGGCCTCCAGATCGAGCCAGACCCACACGTTCATCTGGCGCGCAAAGGCCTGCGGCAGCAATGACAGCAATGCGTCTTCGCGCAGGGCCTTGGTTTCCTTCTTGCCGGGTTTGCGGCCGGTGGTGGCCTCGATGTGGTCGGCTTCTTCCTGCGCCTTCTTCTTCACCACCGAGCCGGGCACGCCCTTGGTCTCGATCTGGAGTTTCAGGATGCGTTGGCCCGCCACCGATTCCACCAGCGGGCCATGGGCCTCGCCGCGCGGCTCGACCCAGCCCACCGACTTGTCCTGCGTGGCGCCGCAGGGTTTGAAACGGGCTGCGTCCAGCGCGGCCTCCATGTCTGCCAGCGTCGCGCTCCAGCCGGGCGCGATGCGGTAGATCGTCACATTCTTGAACACGGAAATCCTTGTTGGTCTTCAATATGAAAAAGGCCCGCCACGTGGACCGGGGCGGGCCTTGCATCTTAGGGGATGGCAGGCTCACATCCTGGACGGCAACCAGGTAACGATTTGCGGAAACCACCACAGCAGCAACACCGCCAGCACCATCAGGAAGAAGTAGGGCATGCAGACCTTGGCGATCCAGGTGATCTCCCGTTTCGTCATGCCCTGCAACACAAAGAGGTTGAACCCCACGGGGGGCGTGATCTGCGCCATTTCGACCACGATCACGATGAAGATGCCGAACCAGATCAGGTCTATGCCTGCTGCGGTGACGGTGGGCAGGATCACGCCCATGGTCAGCACGATCATGGAGATGCCGTCGAGGAAGCAGCCGAGCAGGATGTAGAACAACCCCAGCGCCAGCAGCAGCACGCCTGGCGAAAGCCCCAGCCCGGTGACGAACTCGGCGAGGTGGCGCGGCAGGCCGATGTAGCCCATGGCCAGCGTGAGGAAGGCGGCACCCGCGAGGATCAACGCGATCATGCAATAGAGGCGTGTGGCGCCCAGCAGGGAGTCGCGGAAGGTGGTCCAGTTCAGCGAGCCTTGCGCGCCCGACAGAATGAGGGCCCCCACCACGCCCACCGCTGCGGCTTCGGTCGCCGTGGCAATGCCGCTGTAGATGCTGCCGATCACGCCACCGATGAGCAGGATCACCGGAATGAGGTGGCGCGACTCGCTCAGCTTCTGCGCCAACGTCATGCTCGCGTCGCTCTTGGGCACCTTCTCCGGGTTGAGCAGGGCCCAGATGATGAGGTGACCACTGAACAGGCTGGCCAGCATCAGGCCGGGCAACACACCCGCCACGAACAGTTTGGCGATCGACACCTCGGCCGCCACGCCGTAGACGATCATGATGATCGATGGCGGGATCAGCAGGCCCAGTGTGCTGGCCCCACCCAGCGAGCCCACGATTTTCTCGGGGGGGTAGCCGCGTTTGGTGAGCTCCGGAATGCTCATCTTGCCGATGGTGGCGCAGGTGGCGGCCGATGAACCCGAGACCGCGGCAAAGATGGTGCTGCCCAGAATGTTGGTGTGCAGCAGGCGACCGGGCAGGGCGTTGACCCAGGGCGCCAGCCCGCGGAACATGCTCTCCGACAACTTGGTGCGGAAGAGGATCTCGCCCATCCACACGAACAGCGGCAGCGCGGTCAACGTCCAGCTGCTCGCCGAGCCCCAGATGGTGATGGCCATGGCGTCGCCTGCGGGGCGCGAGGAGAACACCTCCATGCCGATCCAGGCCACGCCCGCGAGCGTGAGACCGATCCAGACGCCGCTGCCCAGCAGGGCGAACAGCGCCACGATCAGCAGCGATGTGACAAGCAGTTCATTCATGGCGGGTCTCCACGCTGTCGTGCGAGCGCTTGCGCTGGAACTCCAGCACCCACTCGGCGATGAAGGCAATCAGCAACACCGTGGTGCCCACCGCCATGAGGATCTGCGGAATCCACAGGGGGGTGGCGTCGTTTGAGGTGGAGATGTCGTGAAAGGCATGCGATTGCCAGGACAGGCGCCAGCCGTAGAACGCCAGCAATCCGGCCAGCAGAACCGCAACCGTGAGCGACCACAGCTCTAGGCCGCGCCGGGCGCCGCCCGTGAGCTTGCCGATGATCAGCGTCACGCGGATGTGCTCACCGCTCTTGAGCGTGTGCGCCAGCGCAAGGAAGCCGGCGCCGGCCATTGCATATCCGGCATAGGCGTCGGTGCCTGGCACGTAAAAATGGAACATGCGGCCCAGCATGGACAGCAGCACCATGACCAGCACACCGATCATGAAGAGCGCAGCCAGCCAGGCCGCGCCGAGGTAGAGCGAGTCGAGCGTTTTTCGCATTTATTTCCTGTAGGTGTCCAGCATCTGCTGACCTTCAGGACCGGCCTGGGACAGCCATTCCTTGAGCATGGTCTCGCCCACCTTCTGCATGTCGGCCTTGAGTGCAGCCGACGGCGGCTCCACCGCCATGCCGTTGGCTTTGAGGATGGCCAGCGTGTCGGTGTTGACCTTTTGCGAGGCGGCCCAGCCGCGCGCTTCGGCGTCGGCGCCAGCCTTGAGCAGGGCGTCCTGCGTGGGCTTGTCCAGCGCGTCGAAGGCCTTCTTGTTCATGATGATGGCGTTCTTGGGCAACCAGGCCTGCACGTCGTAGTAGTACTTCAGGTGCTCGTAGAGTTTGCTGTCCACGCCGGTGGCGCCCGAGGTCATGTTGGACTCGACCGCGCCCGTGGCGAGGGCCTGCGAGAGCTCGGCGGCCTGCACCGTCACGGGCTGTGCACCCACCAACTCTGCGATGCGTGAGGTGGCCGGGCTGTAAGCGCGCCACTTGCTGCCCTTGAGATCGGCCACGCTGTTCAAGGGCTTCTTGCTGTAGATGCCCTGCGGAGGCCAGGCCACGGTGTAGAGCAGGGTCATGCCTTGCTCGGCGAGCTTCTTCTCCAGGATCGGCTTCTGCGCCTTGTAGAGCTTCTGCGAGTCGGCGTAACTGGTGGCCAGGAAGGGCAGGCCGTCTGCGCCGAACATTGGCCATTCGTTCTGGTAGGCCGCCAGCAGGATCTCGCCGATCTGGGCCTGTCCGCCCTGCACCGCGCGCTTGATCTCGGGCGCCTTGAACAGCGATGCACCAGGGTGCACGGTGATTTGCAGCTTGCCGGCCGAAGCTTTGTTCACGTCGCTGGCGAAGGTGGCCAAGTTGACCGAATGGAAGTTGGTGGCCGGGTAGGCCGCTGGCAGATCCCACTTGGTCTGCGCGTGCGCGGCGGTGCTCAGAAGGGCTGCGGCGATGATCACGCCAAAGGTGTGCTTCATGATTTCTCCAGGACAATGGTGGGACGAAGGGGCGTTACAGCATAAGTGCAAACTCCATGCCCGCAAGGGGGTACTTGCCTGCCTATCGCGTTTCGGTTTCCTTTGAACAGGTGTTTTGGAGAGGGCTGTCATGAATCTGCGGTTCGTCGAGGCTTTCTACTGGGTGGCTTCGCTCAAGAGCGTTACCCGGGCAGCCGAGAAGCTCTTTCTCACCCAGTCGGCCATGTCCAGCCGCATCGCCGCGCTCGAAGAAGAGCTGGGTGTCCTGTTGCTGGACCGGCGCGACAAGCAGTTCCGCCTCACCCTGGCGGGCACGCGTTTTTTCACCCACTCGCAGCGCCTGCTGGAACTGCAGCGGGAGGTGAAGGCCGAGATGGGCGCGGGTGCACCTCTGTCGGTGTCCATGCGCATCGGGGCCATCGAATCGGTGCTGCATTCATGGCTCATTCCCTGGATCGAACAGCTGCGTGTCGACCACCCCGAGCTCTCGCTGGAACTCACGGTGGAGACCACACCCATCCTGGTGGAGCAGGTGCAGCGCGGCACGCAGGATCTGGTGTTCGCTGCTTTGCCGGCCTCGGCCGACGGCGTGCGCAGCCGCAGCCTGCCGCCGATGGACATGGTGTTCATGGGGCACGCAGGCCTGCACCGCAAACGCCGCTACACCCTGGCCGAACTCGGCGAGCTGGAGATCCTCACGTTCCAGCGTGGCTCGTTGCCACACGTGGCCCTGGCCGACCTGTTTCGCCAGGAACGGGTGGAGCCGCGAAGGGTGCACACCATCTCCTCCATCTCGGCCATGGTGCAACTGGTGCAAGGTGGTTTTGGTGTGGCCACACTGCCGCGCAGCGCGGTGCAGCGCATGCAGACCTTTCCCAACCTGAAGCAGCTGGCGTGTGACGTGGCACTGCAGCCGCTGCCCATCCACGCCAGCTACCGCACCGATCCCACCACCGACGCGGTCCAGACCGTGGTGAAGTCTGCGCTGGCGTTTGTCGATGGCTTGCCTGGCGGCAAGGCGAGCCGGGCAAGCGCACCATCAAAGCGCATTTCGCCCCTTTCAGGAGCATCGAAAAAATCGATGAGGTAAGCGAAAAATTTTGAATTGGAACTGGCAGTAACCACGCTCCACAATCCGCCCAACGTCATCACGGTGACATGACGGATCAACAGGAGTCGCGGTGGAATCAAAGCCAGTCGGTACGCGCAGCCTCTTCGGTGAAGGGGACATGCAGAGCGCATTTCAGGTGCGCCGCCTGATCCGGGAAGGCCGGTGGACTTCACACACCAGCGGCCTGGCCGATCGGCATGTGCAGGGCAACGTGGTCATCCTCCCGCAGTCCCTGGCGGGTGATTTCCTGCGGTACTGCCAGCGCAATCCCAAACCCTGTCCGCTGCTTGCCGTTTCCGAGCCGGGCGACAGATCGCTGCCTTCGCTGGGGGCGAACATCGACATCTGCACCGACGTTCCCCGTTACCGCGTCTGGCACCACGGCGAGTTGGCGGGCGAACCCACCAACATCACGACACTGTGGCGCGACGATCTGGTGACCTTCGTGATCGGCTGTTCCTTTTCGTTTGAGCAGGCCCTCATCGAAGCCGGCTTGTCCTTGCGCCACGTGGAGCAGGGCCGCAACGTGGCCATGTTCCGCACCAACCTGGCCACGGAAGCGGCGGGCCCCTTCAGCGGTCCGATGGTGGTGACCATGCGACCGCTGCGCGCCGCCGACGTGATCCGTGCGGTGCAGGTCACATCGCGCTTTCCCAACGTACATGGCGCACCGATCCACATCGGCGACCCCTCGCTCATCGGCATTGCCGACCTCTCGCGTCCCGACTATGGCGACGCGGTGGAGGTGCTGCCCGACGAACTGCCTGTGTTCTGGGCCTGTGGTGTGACGCCGCAGGCCGCGATCCAGCAGGCCCGCCCCGAGTTCTGCATCACGCACGCCCCCGGCGCGATGTTGATCACCGACCTTCTCAACCACCAGCTAGCCAGTTTCTGACCAGGAGCTTCCCATGAAAAAATTCGTGCTCTGCCTTTTTGCCATCACCGCCTTCGGCGCCGTGTCGGCCCAGACCAAATGGGATCTGCCCTCGGGCTACGGACCCAACACCTTCCAGGTGCAGAACCTGCAGCAATTCGCCGAAGACGTCGACAGGGCGACGGCTGGCAAGCTCAAGATCACCGTGCACTCCAATGCCTCCCTCTTCAAGGCCAACGAGATCAAGCGCGCGGTGCAGTCGGCCCAGGTGCCCGCTGGTGAGTTCATCCTCTCGGGTGCGGCGAACGAGGCCCCCATTTTTGGCGTGGATTCCATTCCCTTCCTCGCCACCAGCTACGTGGAGTCCCGCCGCCTCGATCAGGCCTCGCGCCCTTTGCTCATCAAGACACTGTCTGCCCAGGGCATGAAGTTGCTGTACACGGTGGCCTGGCCTCCGCAGAGCCTGTACTCCACCAAACAAGTGACTGCGCTCAAGGACCTCAAGAGCACGAAGATGCGGGCCTACAACCCGGCCACGTCCTACATTGCCACGGCGGTCGGTGCCCAGCCTGTCACGATCCAGCTGGCCGAGTTGCCTGCCGCCCTGGCCACGGGCGGGGTGGACAACTTCCTCACCTCCAGCGCCAGCGGCGTGGACAGCAAGCTGTACGAAAGCGCCAAGTTTTTCTACGGGGTGGCGGCCTGGCTGCCACGCAATGCGGTGGTCGTGAACCAGAAGCAGTTCGACGCGTTGGACAAGGCCAGTCAGGACGCTGTGCTTCAGCAAGCGGCCGTGGCCGAGCAGCGCGGCTGGAAAACCAGTGAAATCAAGGACGGCGAGTACATCAAGGAGCTGGCCGCCAAAGGCGTGAAGGTGGATGTGGAGGCCACGAGCTTGAAAAAGGAGCTCAAGGCCATCGGAGACAGCATGACGGCAGACTGGATCAAGCTGGCCGGTGATGAAGGCAAGTCCGTCATCGACGCTTACCTGCAGAAGTGAGGCAAGTGTGTCCACCACCACCAGCCCTGTCGCCCTGACCGCAGCCTTAGAAAAAAAACCCCCGGGTCGGCCCGGCACGCTGCGTCGGGCGCTGGATGCCACCTACGGATGGGCCGGCGCCGTGGGCGGCTTCTGCATCGCGCTCATCTGCGTGCTGATGGTGGTGCAGACGCTGGGACGCCAGATGGGTTTCCCCACGGGGGCCATCACCGACATCGTGTCCTGGTTGTGTGCTTGTGCCGCGTTTCTCACCATGGCCCACGCCTTCAAACACGGCGACTTCGTGCGGGTGACGCTGGTGCTGGAGAAGGTGCAGCCGGCCATTCGCTGGAGATTCGAGCTGGCCTGCCTGGTGGTGGCCACGGTGGCCGTGGCCTACCTCGCCTGGTGGGCCTGCCGGTTCACGTTCGAGAGCTGGCAGTTCAACGAACTGGCACAAGGACTCTGGGCCATCCCCATCTGGATTCCCCAGATGAGCTTTGCCCTGGGCTCCGTGTTGCTGCTGGTGGCCGTGCTGGATGAGCTGGTGATCGTTGCCCGCGGCGGCGTTCCCACCTTCGTGCGTCTGGTGCAGGAGCGCCACGCCCAGGGTGATTTTTCCTCGGATCTTTGAAAGTCAACCGCCATGGACATTCTTGCCATTGGAGCGATCCTCCTGCTGTTGATGCTGCTCCTGTTGTCGGGCGGCGTCTGGATTGCCATGACCCTGGCCATTTGCGGCTGGGTCGGACAGGCCTTCTTTACCAGCAGCCAACCGGGTCTGAATCTGTTCTCGGCATTTTGGGAAAGCACCGCCAGTTGGGAGCTGGCGGCCTTGCCGCTCTTCATCTGGATGGGCGAGATCCTGTTTCGCACCAAGCTCAGTGAAGAAATGTTCTCTGGCCTTGCGCCCTGGTTGAACCGGGTGCCAGGCCGCCTGTTTCACACCACCATCCTGGGGTGCGGCATCTTCGGGTCGGTGTCGGGCTCGTCGGCCGCCACCTGCGCCACCATCGCCAAGGTGTCACTGCCTGAACTCAAAAAACGTGGCTACAACGAAACCATCGCCATCGGCTCTCTCGCCACCGCAGGCACCTTGGGCATCCTGATCCCGCCTTCCATCACCATGGTGGTGTATGCCGTGGCCGCCGATGCATCGATCATCCGCATCTTTCTGGCGGGCTTCCTGCCGGGCCTGTTGTTGATGGCGCTGTTTTCCGGCTACATCGCCTGGTGGTCGCTGCGCAACAAGGACCAGATGCCACCGCCGGAGAAGGCCACGACCCTGCGGGAGAAGCTGCACTTGTCGCGCAACCTCGTGCCCTGTGCCCTGCTGATCGTGTTCATCTGCTGGTCGCTGGTGGCCGGCTGGGCCACCGCCACCGAGTGCGCCGCCTATGGCGTGGTGGGCGCGCTGGCACTGGCGGCCTGGAGTCGTTCGTTGACCTGGGCCAACTTCAAGGAAAGCCTGGGCGGCGCGAGCCGCACCAGCTGCATGATCATGTTCATCCTGGCGGGCGCTGCTTTCCTCACCAAGACCATGGCCTTCACCGGCATCCCGCGCGAGCTGGCCGAGTGGGTCAATGGCATGCACCTGTCTCCGTATGCGCTGATCGCCTGCCTGGTGGTGGTGTACCTGGTGCTCGGCACGGCGCTGGACGGCATCAGCATGATCGTGCTCACCGCCGCCGTGGTGATGCCGATGATCCAGAAGGCGGGGTTCGACCTGATCTGGTTCGGCATCTTCGTGATCTTGCTGGTCGAGATTGCCGAGGTCACACCCCCAGTCGGTTTCAACCTTTTCGTGCTGCAGAACATGACCGGCAAAGACAGCACCTTGATTGCCAAAGCCGCCATCCCGTTCTTCATGTGCCTGGTGGTCTGCATTGCGCTGATCACCCTGTTTCCGCAGATCGTGACCGCGGTGCCGGACGCCTTGATGGGGGTGGCGAAATGACGCACACGCCTCCACGAAACCACCAGCGCTGAGGACCAGGGCATGAAAAAGAAATGGGCCGTGGCCGCGTTGCTGGCCGCGTTGGGGCAGTTGTGCCTGGCGCAAACGCCAACCCAGTGGCAGTTGGCCACGGGCTACCGCGCAGAGTCTTTCCACACGCGCAACCTGAGCGCCTTTGCTCTGGATGTGGAGAAGGTGTCGCAGGGAGCGCTGCAGATTCAGGTTCGACCCAACAACGAATTGTTCAAGCTGGCCGAGATTCGTCAGTCGGTGCAGGACGGTCGGGTCCAGGCGGGTGAAGTCATCATGACCGGCCTGGTTGGGGAGGTGCCGATTGCCGGGGCCGACACGATCCCCTTCGTGGTTCAGAGCTATGGCGATGCCCGGCGTCTGTGGGGCTTGCAGCGTCCGCTGATCGAAAAGCACCTGGCCGAGCGCGGGCTCAAGGTGCTCTATGCCGTGCCCTGGCCACCGCAGGGTCTTTTCACCGGTGCGCCGGTGCGCTCCATGACGGACCTCAAGGGCAGCCGCATGCGCACCTACAACCTGTCGACCCAGCGCATTGCCCAGATGCTGGGGGCCTCGCCGGTGGATGTGCCGATGGCCGAGGTGAATCAGGCTCTGTCAGAAGGCCGGGTGGACAACATGATCACGTCGGCGGTGACCGGTGTGGAGAACAAGGTCTGGGGGCGAATCGGTCACTACTACCCCATCAACGCCTGGTTTCCCAAGAACCTCGTCTTCGTCAACGTGAAGGCGTTTGAGGCGCTGCCGATCCCGGTTCGCGAGGCGGTCACGCAGGCCGCCGCGCGGGCGGAGGCGCGCGGCTGGACGATGAGCGAAACCGTGGCCACCGAGTCCACCCGCGAATTGGCCGCGCAAGGCATGAAGGGCGAACGCATTGCGCCGGCGGTTGAAGCCGAACTCAAGCGGCTGGGCGAGAAATTTTCCCGCGAATGGGTGCAGTCGGTTGGCCATGAAGCCAACGTGATCTTCGTTCCCTACTACTTTCAACGCTAAAGTCCCGTCAACATGCAAGACAACTCTTCTCCCCTGGGTACCCGATGGCAGTTCTGGATCGACCGCGGCGGCACATTCACCGATGTTGTGGGCAAGCGGCCCGACGGATCGCTGATCACGCACAAGCTGCTGTCGGAGAATCCGGAGCAGTACCGTGACGCTGCAGTGGCCGGCATACGCCACCTGCTGGGTTTGGCACCGGGCGCACCCGTGACGCCGGAGCTGGTGGAGTGCGTGAAGATGGGCACCACGGTGGCGACCAATGCGCTGCTCGAACGCAAGGGTGAACCCACCTTGCTCGTGACCACCAAGGGGTTTCGCGACGCCCTGCGCATTGCGTACCAGAACCGTCCGCGTCTGTTTGACCGTTGCATCACGCTGCCCGAGTTGCTCTACAGCGAAGTGGTCGAGGCGCAAGAGCGTGTGGGTGCCGAGGGCGAGGTGTTGCAGCCACTGGGTGAGGCCGCGCTCAGGGGCGACCTGCTGGCAGCTTACGGACGTGGCCTGCGCAGCGTGGCGATCGTGTTCATGCACGGTTACCGCTTCACCGAACACGAACAGGCCGCCAGCCGCATGGCGCGCGAGGTGGGGTTCACACAGGTGAGCACCTCGCACCAGACGAGTCCGATGATGAAATTCGTGAGCCGGGGCGACACCACCGTGGTGGACGCCTACCTCTCCCCCATCCTGCGCCGCTATGTGGAGCAGGTGGCGAACGACATGCCCGGCGTCAAGCTCTACTTCATGCAGTCCTCCGGCGGTCTCACCGACGCCCATGTGTTCCAGGGCAAGGACGCCATTCTTTCTGGCCCGGCCGGTGGCATTGTGGGCATGGCCCGAACGGCCGGTCTGGCCGGGATTGAGAAGGTGATCGGTTTCGACATGGGCGGCACATCGACCGACGTGTCGCACTACGCCGGGCAGTTCGAGCGCGAGTTCGAAACGCAGGTGGCCGGCGTGCGCATGCGCGCGCCCATGATGAGCATTCACACCGTGGCTGCGGGTGGTGGATCCATCCTGTCGTTCGACGGAGCGCGCTTTCGCGTGGGCCCCGAGAGTGCCGGCGCCAACCCCGGACCGGCCAGCTACCGACGCGGCGGACCGCTGGCGGTGACCGATGCCAACGTGATGCTCGGCAAGATCCAGCCGCGTCACTTTCCCAAGGTGTTCGGCCCCCAGGCCAACGAGGCCTTGAGTGCCGAAGCGGTGCAGGGCAAGTTTGCCGAGCTGGCCTTGCAAACGGGGCGGCAGCCCGAAGAAGTCGCCGAAGGCTTCATCAACATCGCGGTGCAACAGATGGCCAACGCCATCAAGAAGATTTCGGTGGCCCGGGGCTACGACGTGACCCGCTACACCTTGCAGTGTTTTGGTGGCGCGGGCGGGCAGCACGCCTGCCTGGTGGCCGACGCCCTGGGCATGACGCGTGTGTTCGTGCATCCGCTGGCCGGCGTGCTGTCGGCCTACGGCATGGGTCTGGCTGATCAAAACGTCATCCGCGAGCAGGCGGTGGAACTGATGCTGGCGAAGGAGTCGCTGCCACTCATTGCCGAGAAGCTCGACGCACTGGGCGCTGTGGCGCAGGCCGAGCTGGGCCGCCAGGAGGTCAACGCAGGCACGGTGGTGGTTCACCACCGGGTGCATGTGCGCTACGAGGGCAGCGACTCGGCCCTGGTGGTGCCTTACGGCAGTCTGGATGCCATACAGGCCGCGTTCGAGACCGCGTACCGCCAGCGTTTTGCCTTCCTGATGCAGGGCAAACGCCTGGTGGTGGAGGCCGTGTCGGTGGAGGCGGTGGTGCCCGGAGACGCGCCCGACGAACCCCGTTGGCCCACCCATGAGCCGCGCGAAGTGCCCCGCCGGGAAACCGTTCGCATGTACTCGGGCGGGCAATGGCTGGACGCCGCCCTGGTGGTGCGCGAAGACCTGCGCCCGGGTGATGTGATCCCCGGGCCTGCCATCGTGGCCGAGAAGAACGCCACCACGGTGGTCGAACCCGGCTGGGAAGCTGTGCTCACCGAGTTGGACCACCTGGTGCTCGACCGCCGCATTCCACGCACGACCGCCTACGCCGTGGGCACCACGGTCGATCCGGTGCTGCTGGAGGTGTTCAACAACCTGTTCATGAACATCGCCGAGCAGATGGGTCTGCAACTGCAGAACACGGCGTATTCGGTCAACATCAAGGAGCGGCTTGATTTTTCATGCGCGCTGTTCGATGCCGAAGGCAACCTCATCGCCAACGCACCGCACATGCCGGTGCACCTGGGCAGCATGGGCGAGAGCATCAAGACCGTGATCCGTGAGAACGCAGGCCGCATGCAGCCGGGCGATGTGTACGCGCTCAACGATCCCTACCACGGGGGTACGCACCTGCCCGACGTGACGGTGATCACGCCGGTCTACCTGGGCAGCGAGCCGACGTTTTATGTCGGCTCGCGCGGCCACCATGCCGACATTGGCGGCACCACGCCGGGTTCCATGCCGCCGTTTTCCACGCGCATCGAAGAGGAGGGCGTGCAGATCAACAACGTGAAGCTGGTGGCTCAAGGCGTGTTGCGCGAGGCCGAGATGGTGGCGCTGCTGCAAAGCGGCGAGTACCCGTCGAGGAATCCGCAGCAGAACATGGCCGACCTCAAGGCGCAGATTGCGGCCAACGAGAAGGGTGTGCAGGAGTTGCGCAAGATGGTCGACCAGTTCGGCCTGGACGTGGTGCAGGCCTACATGAGCCACGTGCAGGACAACGCCGAAGAATCGGTGCGCCGCGTGATCACCCGGCTCAAGGACGGCGCCTTCACCCTGCCGCTGGACAACGGTGCGCAAATTCAGGTGGCGGTGCGCGTGAATGCTGCGCAACGCAGCGCCGAGATCGATTTCACCGGCACCTCGGCCCAGCAACTCAACAACTTCAATGCACCCACCGCAGTGTGCATGGCGGCGGTGCTCTATGTGTTCCGCACGCTGGTGGACGACGACATTCCGCTCAACGCGGGATGTCTCAAGCCACTGAAGGTCATCATTCCGCCCGGCTCCATGCTCAACCCGAACCCGCCGGCCTCGGTGGTGGCGGGCAATGTGGAGACCTCGAGTTGCATCACCAACGCGCTCTATGGCGCGCTCGGTGTGATGGCGGCGAGCCAGTGCACCATGAACAACTTCACCTTCGGCAATGCCACGCACCAGTACTACGAAACCATCTCGGGTGGCAGCGGCGCTGGAGCCGTGACCGACGCCAGTGGCGCTGTCGTCGGGGGCTTCGACGGCACGAGTGTGGTGCAGACCCACATGACCAACTCGCGCCTGACCGACCCCGAGGTGCTGGAGTTCCGTTTCCCGGTGCGTCTGGAAAGCTACGAGATCCGCCTGGGATCAGGTGGCGCTGGCCGCTGGCACGGCGGCGACGGAGGCGTGCGCCGCGTGCGCTTCCTGGAAGATATGACGGCCAGCATTCTTGCCAACGGAAGAGTGCACGGCGCCTTCGGCATGGCCGGCGGTGAGCCGGGCCAGGTGGGCATCAACCGCGTGGTGCGATCGGACGGTTCGATCGAGGAACTGGCCCACATCGGCCAGGCCGAAATGAAGCCGGGAGACATCTTCGAGATCCACACGCCGGGCGGCGGCGGTTACGGCAAGGCCTGAGGCCTCTACAGCTCTTCCACGCGTCTGGCCGGATAGCTGTCCCAGGCCTGGCAACCGGGACACTGCCAGAAGTGCTGGCGCGCTTCAAAACCACAGGCGGCACAGCGGTAGCGCTTGAGCGGCCCGCTCGCCTGTTCCAGCGCCTGCTGCACACGCTCCTGCGCCTTGGGGTCCGAGAGTGTTTCACCCGCCAGCCACCGGGACGTGATCACCAGTGAATGTTCACGTTCCAGGTGGTTCAGATACCGGACGCGTGCGGCCTTTGTGTCTGCGCTGAGCGCGGCCAGGGCCTCGGTCACGTCCACCGACGGCGCACGGTCATGGCTGGTCTGCAACAGCGCCAAGGCCTCGGCTTCCCGCCCACATTGCCGGGCCAGGGTGGCCAGTTGTCCGGACACGAGTGGAAGGTATTGAGGCGCGTGGCGGTTCAGCTGCAGGAGGGCGTCGAAGGCATCGGACGGGCTGCCCGCTTGCGCCTTGAGGGCTGAAATGGCCATCCAGCCGCGGGCCAGTTGTGGCGCTCTCTGCACCGCTTCTTCCAGCAACGTGAGTGCGCTCGCTGTGTCCCCGCCACGCTGCGCGATCTCGGCCTGTTCACAGAGGTAGTGCGCCAGGCGGGGCGCAAAACTGCCCTGTTCCGCGGTCTCCAGTCGCTGGGCGATGTCCTTGGCCTGCGACCAGTCCCGCGAACGCTCGTAAATGCCGAGCAAGGCCAGCAGGGCTTCGCCCTCGAACGCCGAGCCCTGCAGCTTGTTGAGGGCCGCCTCGGCACGGTCCAGCAAGCCGGCCTTCAGGAAGTCCAGCGCCAGCGCGTGTTGGGCACGGTCGCGGTCCTTGCTGCTGAGGTCGGCGCGCGAAAGCAGGTGCTCATGCACACGCACGGCGCGGTCGTAATCGCCACGGCGGCGAAAGAGGTTGCCCAGCGCAAAGTGCAGTTCGGCGGTGTCGGGGTCGCCTTGCACCGCTTCAATGAACGCATCGATCGCCTGGTCTTGCTGTTCGTTGAGCAGGTGGTTCAGGCCACGGAAGTAAGCCTTGGGTGCCTGGCGGCTTTCCATGCGCCATTGCCGAAGGTCCAGCCGCGATGCGCCCCAGCCTGCTGCAAAGGCCAGGGGCAAGCCCCACAGCAGCCAGGTGAAATCAAAGTCCATGACGGCGGTCGCTGGGATCGGGAAAGAGCGTGGAGTCTGCTTCGAAGGAAGTGCTGGCCGTCGCGGCCGATGCGGCGCGGCGCCGCGAGCGTTTGGCCCGCAGCCACAGCGGCAGCATGACCAGCACGCCGAGGAAAACGCCGAGCACGAGTGCGACCAGGATGACGAGCACCAGCGGCGCCTGCCAGCTGGCACCGAAGAACAGGTTGAGCGTCACGCTGTCCTGGTTGTTCAGCGCGAAGGCGAACAACACAAAAAAAATGGCTGCGTTGAGCAGCCACATCAGGTATTTCAAATCGTCCCCTTTGTGGTGGGGCGATTGTAGCGATCAGGTCGCTGCCGGGGCAGCGACCGTCACGTCGGCTTCTTCGGCTCGCGCCCGAGAATTTCTGCGGTTTTGGCATCCACCTGCTCGCGCAGGGCCTTGCCCGGCTTGAAGTGGGGCACGCGCTTCTCGGGGATCATCACGCTCTCGCCCGACCGCGGGTTGCGTCCCACGCGGGGCGATCGGCGATTGACCGAAAAGCTGCCAAAGCCACGAATCTCGATCCGGTGACCCTTGACCAGCGCATCGCCCATGGCGTCGAGGATGGCCTTGACGGCGAACTCGGCGTCGCGGTGCGTCAGCTGGCCGAATCGGCTGGCCAACGCTTCAACGAGGTCGCTGCGGGTCATGTGTGCAGGTTTGGGCTGGGGCATTCAAGGACCGGCGCCCGGTCGGAACACACGCCGTGGGGCATGCGTCTGACCAGGCGCCAGCAATCGAATTTAGCCGTTGTTGTTGTCCAGCTTGGCGCGCAACAGGGCGCCCAGGCTGGTGGTGCCAGCGCTTTCGCGCGAGGACTGCTGGCTCAGGGTCGCCATGGCTTCTTGCTGGTCAGCAGCATCCTTGGCCTTGATGGACAGCTGGATGTTGCGCGTCTTGCGGTCGATGTTCACCACCACTGTGGTGACTTCGTCGCCTTCCTTCAGCATGTTGCGTGCATCTTCCACACGGTCACGGCTGATTTCGCTGGCGCGCAGGTAACCCATCACCTCTTCACCCAGATCAATCTCGGCGCCCTTGGCGTCGACGGTCTTGACCTTGCCGGTCACGATGGAGCCTTTGTCATTCACCGACACGAAGGTGGTGAACGGGTCGCCATCGAGCTGCTTGATGCCCAGGGAGATGCGCTCGCGCTCGACGTCGATGGCCAGCACGATGGCTTCGACTTCCTGGCCCTTCTTGTAGTTGCGAACGGCGGCTTCGCCGGTTTCGTTCCACGACAGGTCGGACAGGTGAACCAGACCGTCGATGCCGGCAGCCAGACCCACGAACACACCGAAATCGGTGATCGACTTGATCGGGCCCTTGACGCGGTCGCCGCGCTTGGTGGCTTCGGCGAACTCGTGCCATGGATTGGCACGGCACTGCTTCATGCCCAGCGAGATGCGGCGCTTGTCTTCGTCGATGTCGAGCACCATGACTTCGACTTCGTCACCCAGCGACACCAGCTTGGAAGGTGCCACGTTCTTGTTGGTCCAGTCCATTTCGGACACGTGGACCAGGCCTTCGATGCCTGGCTCGAGTTCCACGAACGCGCCGTAGTCGGCGATGTTGGTGATCTTGCCGAACATGCGGGTGCTTTGTGGGTAGCGGCGGGCAACGCCCATCCATGGGTCGTCGCCCATCTGCTTCAGACCCAGCGAGACGCGGTGCTTCTCGGTGTCGAACTTCAGGATCTTGGCGGTGATTTCCTGGCCAGCTTGCACCACTTCGCTTGGGTGGCGCACGCGTCGCCATGCCATGTCGGTGATGTGCAGCAGGCCGTCGATGCCGCCGAGGTCCACAAACGCACCGTATTCGGTGATGTTCTTGACCACGCCGTGAACGATGGCGCCTTCTTTCAGGGTGTCCATCAGCTTGGCGCGCTCTTCGCCCATGGAGGCTTCCACCACGGCGCGGCGGCTCAGCACCACGTTGTTGCGCTTGCGGTCGAGCTTGATGACCTTGAATTCCAAAGTCTTGTTTTCGTACGGGGTCAGGTCCTTCGTCGGACGGCTGTCGACCAGCGAGCCCGGCAGGAAGGCGCTGATGCCGTTGACCATGACCTTCAGGCCGCCCTTGACTTTGCTGGAGGTCGTGCCGGTGACGAACTCACCCGACTCGAGCGCTTTCTCCAGGGACATCCACGAGGCCAGGCGCTTGGCCTTGTCGCGCGACAGCAGGGTGTCGCCGAAACCGTTTTCCACGGAGTCGATGGCGACCGACACAAAATCGCCCACCTGCACTTCGAGTTCACCCAGGTCGTTCTTGAATTCGGCCAGCGGCACGTAGGCTTCCGACTTCAGACCGGCGTTGACCACCACGTGGCTGTGTTCGATGCGAACGACTTCAGCGGTGATGACTTCGCCCGAGCGCATTTCGGCGCGTTTCAGGGACTCTTCGAACAGGGCGGCAAATGATTCAGACATTGAATTTCCTAAAACCACTCAGCGTCGGCGCCTTCAACCAAGGTGACTCGGTTTGCGCAGGGATCGACGTGTGGGCGGCGTTGACATTGCGGTGCGAAACACCGCGGGGTTGGTTGAAAAGAACCTTCAGGCATGCGGGCTGGGAGCGCCCGGCTGTGCCGTCAGGGCCGTTTGTGGAGCGTGCTCAGTTCCCCGAGAACGCCGTCTTGCCTTGCCACCAGCTCAACACCACTTGCACCGATTGCTCGATACCCAGTTCGGAGTTGTCCAGTTTCAAGGCATCTTCGGCTGGCTTGAGCGGTGCGTGCGTGCGGGATGAGTCCCTCAAATCACGCGTTGCCAAGTCGGCCAAAAGACCATCGATGTTAGCAGCAATTCCCTTTGAAATCAATTGCTTATGGCGCCGTTCGGCGCGTTGCTGTGCTGTAGCGGTCAGGAACACCTTGAGTGGAGCGTCCGGGAAGATCACCGTGCCCATGTCCCGTCCATCGGCCACCAGGCCGGGCAGTCGGCGGAAGCTCAGCTGCAGGGCGTGCAGGGCGGACCGCACGGCCAGATGTTGCGACACCCTGGACGCCATGCCGCCGGTGGATTCCAGGCGCAGCGGGTCGGTGATGTCGCGACCGCCCAGAAACACCTTGTGGTCTTGGAACGTCAGCGACAACTTTGCGGCCAGTCTGGCCAGGGTGGATTCGTCGTCCAGCGACACGCCGGCGTCTTGCGCGGCCAGCGCGGTGGCCCGATACAGGGCGCCGGAGTCGAGCAGGTGGTAGCCCAGGCGCTGAGCCACTTCGGCGGCCAGGGTGCCTTTGCCGGAAGCGGTGGGTCCATCAATGCAGATGACGGGTATGGCTTGAGCCGGTGCGTTGCAGACCTCGAACAAGGATTCGAAGTAGTCGGGGAAGGTCTTGGCCACGCATTTCGGGTCTTCAATGCGCACCGGCAGGCCGGCGGGGTTGAAGGCGGCCAGCGAGAAACACATGGCGACCCGGTGGTCGTCGTAGGTGTGGATGGAAGCTGCTTTCCAGGCCAGCGCGTCGACTGGCGGCGTGATGCGGATGAAGTCGGCACCTTCTTCCACCGTGGCACCCAGCTTGCGGCATTCGTTGGCCATGGCGGCGATGCGGTCGGTTTCTTTCACGCGCCAGCTCGCGATGTTGCGCAGCGTGGTGGTGCCCTCGGCGTACAGCGCCATCACGGCCAGTGTCATGGCGGCATCCGGGATGTGGTTGCAGTCCAGTTCGATCGCTTTGAGTGGCCACGCGCCACGTCTAACGTGCAGGCGGTTGGCTTCACCCGTGATGTCTGCGCCCATGAGTCTGGCCGCTTCGACGAACCGGATATCGCCCTGGATCGAGGCCAGGCCAACACCTTCAATGGTGATGCCTTGGGTGCTTTCGGAGATGGCGCCCAGCGCGATGAAATAGCTGGCCGATGACGCGTCGCCTTCTACCGGTATGCGCCCGGGCGAGCGGTAGCGGCTGCCAGCCGGGATGGTGAAGCGTTGCCAGCCATCGCGGTGCACCTGCACGCCGAAACGCGAGAGCAGATTGAGCGTGATCTCGATGTAGGGGCGCGAAATCAGTTCGCCGACGACATCGATGACGATGGATTGCTTCTGCGCCACCAGCGGCAGGGCCAGCAGCAAGGCTGTGAGGAACTGGCTGGAGACGTCGCCCCGCACGCGAATGGGCTGGTCGAGTTGCAGCGCAAGCGGTGTGCCCGTGCCGAGCTTTAGCGGCGGATAGCCCTCCTGGCCCAGGCAGTCCACGGCACAACCCAGTTGACGCAGGGCATCGACCAGATCACCAATGGGTCGCTCGTGCATGCGCGGCACACCGCTGAGCTCGAACTCGGCACCGTGGGCAGAGGCCAGCAAGGCCAGCGCCGCTGTGAGCGGGCGCATGGCGGTGCCGGCGTTGCCCATGAACAGCCGCGCTTGCCGCACCGGGAGCAAACCGCCCAGGCCGTGCACGCGCAAGGCGCCGTCGGGCTGTGGCTCGATCTGGCAACCGAGTTGGCGCAGCGCGCCCAGCATCACTTGCGTGTCGTCGGAATCCAGCAGGTCGGTGACATCGGTGTGGCCCTCGCTCAGGGCAGCGAGCAACAGCACCCTGTTGGAGATGCTCTTGGAGCCGGGCAGGCGCACGGTGCCGCCGGCTGTGGCCAGCGGGGGAATGTCGAGGAACGGAATGGGATACATGCGCGGTGACGCGAGAACGCCGCGGTGGGCGTTGCTCAGCTCTGGGGCTTGATGGCGGTCATGCGCCAATGGGCGCGGGCACTGCTGGCTTGCTCGATGAGGGCTTCCAGCGCGTCCGGGTTGTCGGCATTGATGGCCGTTTCCAGCGCATGCAAGGCCCGCTGGAAAAAGCGGGATTGCGCCAGCAGTTCTTCGCGGTTGGACATGAGGATGTCGCGCCACACGGCGGGGTCGCTGGCGGCAATGCGCGTGAAATCACGAAAGCCCGGGCCTGCCAGCGACAGGAAGTCGGTCGCCTGTTGCTGGCTCTGGATGCCGTTCATCAAGGCAAACGCCACCAGGTGGGGCAGGTGGCTCACAGCGGCATAGGCGGCGTCGTGCGCCTCGGGCGACATCTGCTTGACGTTGCAACCCAAGGCGGTCCAGACTTTGTGCGCCTTGTCCAGCTGCGCCGTGAGCGTGCGCTCGATGGGCGTGAGGATGACCTGACGGCCGCTGTACAGGTCTGGGTCGGCATGCTCCACGCCCGCGAGCTCCTTGCCTGCGATCGGATGCGCGGGCACGAACACGCCCACCTGGTCCTTGAGCACACGGCGCGCAGCGTCGATCACCTCGCGTTTGGTCGAGCCCACGTCCATGATCAGAACGTCGCCACGAATCAGGTGGCGAATGGCCTTGAAGGTCGCTTCGGTGGCCGCCACCGGCACCGCGAGCAACACGAGATCGGCGCCCGACACAGCGAGCAGCGCAGAAGGCGCCTCGACGTCGATCACCCCCAGTTGGCGTGCCCGCTCGGTGGTGGAGGGGGACTTGCTGTAGCCCACCACCCGCTTGACCAGGCCGGCCCGCTTGAGTGCCAGTGCAAACGAGCCGCCCATCATTCCGCAGCCGATCAATCCCAGTTGTTCAAACATCATTCGTTTACCGGGTAGGCGCCCAGCACCTTGTAGAAGGCGCACAGGCCCTGGAGTTCTGCGAGCGCCGCAGCCACGTGCGGTTGCGAAGGGTGGCCTGCGATGTCGATATAGAAGTAGTACTCCCACTGCCCGGACTTCGCCGGACGCGACTCAAAACGCGTCATGGAGACGCCGTTGTTCTTGAGGGGCACCAACAGGTCGTGCACCGCGCCTGGCCGGTTCGGCACCGACACCACCAGGCTGGTGCAGTCGCGGCCTGACGCGGGCGGCATGGCCAGCGTCTGGGGCAGGGCGATCACGGCGAAGCGCGTTCGGTTGTAGGCCTCGTCCTGAATGGCGTGCGAGACGATGTGCAGGCCGAACTGGGCGGCCGCGCGCTCGCTGGCGATGCCGGCCCAAACTGGATTCGTGGCCGCGAGCCGAGCGCCTTCGGCGTTGCTGGAGACGGCCCGCTTTTCCGCTTTGGGCAGGTGTTGCGACAGCCAGTTCTGGCATTGGGCCAAAGCCTGGGGATGCGCCATGACCACTTCAATGCCGTCGAGTGTGTTGAGCTGGCGCAGCAGGTTGTGGCGCACCAGCAAGCTCACTTCGCCCACGACGTGTACCGGCGAGCGAAGGAACAGATCGAGCGACCGCGCCACCACGCCTTCGGTGGAGTTTTCCATGCCGACCACGCCAAACTGCGCGGTACCCGCAGCAGTGGCGTGAAACACCTCGTCGAAGTCGGCGCAATAGATCAGGTTGGCCGCGCTGCCAAAAAACTCGATGGCCGCCTGTTCACAAAAGGTTCCCTGGGGGCCGAGGACGGCCACGCGCTGGGGCGCTTCGAGTGCGAGGCAGGCCGACATGATCTCGCGCCAGATCGAGGCCACGTGCTGGTTCAGGAGCGGGCCCTGGTTGGCGCCCTGAATCTTCTCTATGACCTGGGCCACGCGATCTGGCCTGAAAAAGGGTGAGCCTTCGTGCCGCTTGATCACGCCGACTTCTTCGGCCACGCGCGCACGCTCGTTGAGCAGTGACAGCAACTGTTGGTCCAACGCGTCGATCTGTACGCGCAGGACCGCCAGGGCATCTGACTGGGTGGGTTGTGTCATGTCTTCTGGAGATGGAGCCTCGTTCAGGCCCGTATTTTTTCAAAGTCGCGCATGTACCCCACCAGCGCTTGCACACCGTCCAGCGGCATGGCGTTGTAAATGCTGGCGCGCATGCCGCCCACCGATTTGTGGCCCTTGAGCTGCAGCAGGCCCGCTGCTTTGGCGCCCGCGAGGAAGGCGTCGTTCAAGGCTTCTTCACGCAGGAAAAATGGGATGTTCATGCGCGAGCGGCAGTTGCTCGCCACCTTGTTGAGGTACAGAGAAGAGCCATCGATGAAGTCGTACAGCAGCGATGCTTTGGCAATGTTGCGCTGTTCCATCGCAGCCACACCGCTCAGGCCACCCTCGGTCTGGCGCTTGAGCCACTGAAAGGTGAGGCCAGCCATGTAGATGCTGAAGGTGGGCGGCGTGTTGTACATCGAGGCATTGGCGGCCACCGTCTTGTAGTCGAATGCACTCGGGCAGACGGGCAGGGCGTGGCCGAGCAGATCTTCACGCACCACCACCAGAGTCAGGCCGGCCGGGCCCAGGTTCTTCTGTGCGCCGCCGAAGGCCAGGCCCACACGCGACCAGTCGACGGTGCGCGACGCTACGTGCGATGAGAAGTCGATCACCAGCGGGGCGTTGCTGCCCAAGGCTGTGAGGTCGGGCAGCTCGTGAAACTCCACGCCGTGGATGGTCTCGTTGCTGCAGAGGTGCACGTACCGGGCATCGGCGCTGAGCTTCCATGATGCTGGCGATGGCAGCGTGGTGTGGCCTGAGTCGGCATTGCTGGCGACCAGCATCGGTTGGGCGTAGCGCGCTGCTTCCTTGATGGATTTTTCACTCCAGCTGCCGGTGACCACAAAGTCCACCTTGCCGCCACGCGACAGGTTCAGCGGCACGATCGCGTTCTCGGCCAGCCCGCCGCCCTGCATGAACAGGACATGAAAGTTTTTGGGAACAGCGAGCAGTTCCCGCAGATCGGCCTCGGCTGTTTCGATGATGGTGCTGAACTCCTTGCCGCGGTGGCTCATCTCCATCACGCTCATGCCGCTGCCGTGCCAGTCGAGCATTTCGTGCGCAGCTTGTTGCAGCACTTCGGCGGGCATGGCCGCCGGTCCGGCTGAGAAGTTGAAGGGACGTGCCATCACGCCTCAGTGCCCGGATCGTCGGCCTCGTTCGGCTCAACCGAGTCGACAGCCTCCGGCACGTTGGCATCGTTTTCAACGATGCGCTGCAGCCCTGAGAGTTCGGCGCCTTCGTCCAGCGCAATCAGCGTTACACCTTGTGTGGCACGTCCCATCTCGCGGATCTCGGAAACCCGCGTGCGAACCAGCACACCTTTGTCGGTGATCAGCATGATCTCGTCGTCGGTGTGCACCAGCGTGGCGGCCACCACCTTGCCGTTGCGCTCGCTTTGCTGGATCGCAATCATGCCTTTGGTGCCCCGACCATGGCGGGTGTACTCGGAGATCGGTGTGCGTTTGCCGTAGCCGTTGATGGTCGCGGTCAGCACGCTCTGGTGCTCGTCTTCGGCCACCAGCATCGCGATGACGCTCTGGGTTTCTTCGATCATCATGCCGCGCACGCCGCGCGCATTGCGGCCCATCGGGCGAACGTCGTTCTCGTCGAAACGCACGGCCTTGCCGCCGTCACTGAACAGCATCACATCGTGCTGACCGTCGGTCAGCGCTGCGCCGATGAGGTAGTCGCCCTCGTCCAGGTCCACGGCAATGATGCCGGCCTTGCGCGGGTTGCTGAATTCATCCAGTGCAGTCTTCTTCACCGTGCCCATGCTCGTTGCCATGAACACATAGCGGTCTGACGGGAACGTGCGCATTTCGCCCGTGAGCGGCAACACCACGTTGATCTTCTCGCCCTCCTGCAGCGGGAACATGTTGACGATGGGCCGCCCGCGCGAGCCGCGCGAACCGGCAGGCACTTCCCAGACCTTGAGCCAGTAAAGCCGCCCGCGGTTGGAGAAGCACAGGATGTAGTCGTGTGTGTTGGCGATGAAGAGCTGGTCGATCCAGTCGTCTTCTTTGGTCGCCGTGGCCTGTTTGCCGCGCCCGCCACGTTTTTGCGCCCGATATTCAGAGAGCGGCTGGCTCTTGATGTAGCCGCTGTGGCTGAGCGTGACCACCATGTCGGTGGGCGTGATCAGGTCTTCGGTCGCCAAATCTTGCGCGTTGTGCTCGATCTCGCTGCGGCGCGCGCCCAGCTTGGTCTGGCCGAACTCCTGTTTCACGACCACCAACTCGTCTGCAATGATGGTGGAGACCCGTTCGGGCTTGGACAGGATGTCGAGCAAATCGTCGATCTCGCCCATGACCTCCTTGTACTCCGCCACGATCTTGTCCTGCTCCAGGCCTGTCAGGCGTTGCAGGCGCATCTGCAGAATTTCCTGCGCCTGTGTCTCGGACAGTCGGTACAACCCGTCGCTGCCCATACCGAACGCCTTCTCCAGGCCCTCGGGGCGGTAGTCGTCGGCGTTGATCACGCCGCCGTCGGTGCGCGCTCGGGTGAGCATTTCGCGCACCAGCTGGCTGTCCCACGGCCGCACCATCAGTTCGGCCTTGGCCACGGGAGGCGTGGGCGACTCGCGAATGATCTTGATGAAATCGTCGATGTTGGCCAACGCAATGGCCAGGCCTTCCAGCACATGGCCGCGTTCACGCGCCTTGCGCAGGTTGAACACGGTGCGACGAGTCACGACTTCACGGCGGTGCTCCAGGAACACCTGGATGAGGTCCTTGAGGTTGCAAAGGCGGGGTTGACCGTCGACCAGCGCCACCATGTTGATGCCGAAGGTGTCTTGCAACTGCGTTTGCTTGTACAGGTTGTTCAACACAACCTCGGGGACTTCGCCGCGCTTGAGTTCGATCACCAGGCGCATGCCGGACTTGTCCGACTCGTCCTGGATGTGGCTGATGCCCTCGATCTTCTTCTCGTGCACCAGTTCTGCAATGCGTTCCTGCAGCGTCTTCTTGTTCACCTGATAGGGCAACTCGTCCACGATGATCGACTGGCGCTGGCCGCGGTCAATATCTTCGAAGTGGCATTTGGCGCGCATCACAACGCGGCCGCGACCTGTGCGATAGCCATCCTTCACACCATTGATGCCGTAGATGATGCCGGCCGTGGGGAAATCGGGCGCCGGGATGATTTCCATCAATTCATCGATGGATGCTTCCGGATGCTTGAGCAAGTGCAAACACGCATCCACCACCTCGTTGAGGTTGTGCGGCGGAATGTTGGTGGCCATACCCACGGCAATGCCCGACGAGCCGTTGACCAGCAGGTTGGGCAGGCGCGAAGGCAGCACCAAAGGTTCTTTTTCAGAGCCGTCGTAGTTGGGGCCGAAGTTGACGGTTTCCTTGTCGATGTCCGCCAGCATCTCGTGCGAGATTTTCGACAGGCGGATTTCGGTGTATCGCATGGCTGCTGCGTTGTCGCCGTCCACCGAGCCGAAGTTGCCCTGGCCGTCGACCAACATGTGGCGGAGGGAAAAATCCTGCGCCATCCGAACGATCGTGTCGTACACCGCGCTGTCACCGTGCGGGTGGTATTTACCAATCACATCGCCGACGATACGGGCCGACTTCTTGTAGGGCCGGTTCCAGTCGTTGTTGAGCTCGTGCATGGCGAACAACACGCGGCGGTGAACCGGCTTGAGTCCGTCACGCGCATCAGGGAGGGCGCGCCCGACAATCACGCTCATCGCGTAGTCGAGGTAACTGCGGCGCATTTCCTCTTCAAGACTGATGGGCAAGGTCTCTTTGGCGAACTGTGTCATGAGCGGTGCTGGTATGCGTCGGATGGGCCAAAAGGCAACTCGCCATTTTACGGGGCGCACCGATGGTCATCGGTGAGCGAACTGTGTTGTAGCTCCACAACGGATGCGCACAAGGCCCGAATACAGTCGCCGACGTGCCCGGAGCCGTCGGTCTGCCGTATAGCGCTTGTGGCACAATGAAATCCAGCGTTTTGAGTGGTGGTCACTTCAAGCGTCTTTTTTTGTACGCAGTATGTCTGCGGCTTACCAAGAGGAAAACCATGAAAAAACTCAATAAAGTGGCAATGCTGATCGCAACAGCAGCCATGGCAACTGCCGCCGGCGCCCAAACCATCGACAACTGGCGCAATGGCACCAGCGAACTGGTCTGGAAAAACGGCACCAATGAACTGTGCTGGCGTGACGCCAACTGGACGCCTGCAACTGCAGCTGTCGGTTGCGACGGTGCCATCGTTCCTGTCGCCGCTGCTGCGGCACCTGCACCGGCTCCTGCCGCAGCACCTGCACCCGCTCCCGTGGCTGCTCCAGCCCCTGCTGCGTCCAAAGTCACATACGCTGCTGATGCGTTTTTCGACTTCGACAAAGCCGTGCTCAAGCCAGAAGGCAAAGCCAAGCTGGACGACCTCGCCAGCAAAGTCTCCGGTATCAATCTGGAAGTCGTGATCGCCGTTGGCCACACCGACTCCACCGGCGCTGCTGGTTACAACCAAGCCCTGTCGAACCGCCGTGCTGAAGCTGTCAAGGCTTATCTGGTGAGCAAGGGCATCGAAAGCAACCGTATCTACACCGAAGGCAAGGGCCTGTCCCAGCCAGTGGCAGACAACGCTACCCGCGAAGGCCGTGCCAAGAACCGCCGCGTTGAAGTGGAAGTTGTCGGCACCCGCGCCAACAAGTAAACCTTCGGGTTGCTCCAAGAAAACCGCGCCTCGGCGCGGTTTTTTCATGGGCTGACGATAATGCATGCATGAACAACAACCTCAACGCCGACCCCGCCGAGTTGGCCAAATTTTCCGATCTGGCACATCGCTGGTGGGATCCTGAAAGTGAGTTTCGTCCGCTGCATCAGATCAACCCACTTCGGTTGGGGTGGATCGAGGGTATTGCTCAGATCAATAGCAAGCGGGTGCTCGATATCGGTTGCGGCGGGGGCATTCTTTCCGATGCCATGGCGAGAAAGGGCGCGAAAGTCACCGGTATTGATCTGTCGGTGAAAGCGCTCAGGGTGGCTGAATTGCATGCGTTGGAAGCGGGTACCCGCGACGTTGAGTACCGTGAAATCAGTGCTGAGGCTTTGGCGTTGCAAGAGCCCGCTTCATTTGATGTCGTCACCTGCATGGAAATGCTCGAGCATGTGCCCGATCCATCTTCGATCGTGCGCGCCTGCTCAGCATTGGTGAGACCGGGTGGCTGGGTGTTCTTCTCGACCCTCAACCGCAACCCCAAGGCCTTTCTTTTTGCGATCCTTGGTGCGGAGTACGTGCTTCAGTTGCTTCCAAAGGGCACGCACGAATACGCGAAATTCATCAAGCCGAGTGAACTTGCCAGCTACGGTCGTGCAGTGGGGCTTGAGCTGACCGACACCCGTGGCATGGAGTACAACCCACTGACCCGGCGGTATTGGCTGAGCCACAACACCAGCGTGAACTACTTGTTTGCCATGCACAAGGCATGACCGTTGCTGCCTTTCTGCCGGTGCGCGCGGTTCTCTTCGATCTCGATGGCACCCTGATTGACAGTGCGCCTGATCTGGGTGCGGCTGCAGATGACATGCGTGTCAGCCGAGGCCTTCCACCCAAATTCTTGCGGGCGTACAGGCCCCACGCTGGATCAGGTGCGCGTGGCATGCTGCATGTGGCCTTCGGAATGGGCGTGGAGCACGTGGACTATGACCAGTTCAAGGAAGAATTCTTTCTTCGCTATGAAGCTTGCCTGACTGAACGGACGCGGCCTTTTGCAGAGGTGGAACAGTTGCTTGTGTCTGTCGTGGACAGGGGCTTGTTGTGGGGCATCGTGACGAACAAGGCCCAGCGTTTCACATCGCCCATCGTGCGGTCTCTCAGGCTGTTTGATTCTGCGTCCACGGTGATCTGCGGAGACACCACTGCGCATGCCAAACCGCATCCTGAACCTCTGCTGGAGGCGGCGAGGCAGTTGTCACTGTCGCCTGCGCAATGTATCTATGTGGGCGATGACGAGCGCGACATCGTTGCAGGGCGCGCTGCGGGCATGCGGACGGTGGCGGCCAAGTACGGATACCTTGGCCACGGGGCCCATACAGCCAGCTGGGGGGCAGACGCTGAAGTTTCTTCGCCCTTGCAGGTCTTGCAATTGCTCGAACCGTCATAAAATAGAACCCTTGGGGCTGCACTGGTTTCGACGTGGGTTCGGACGCGCAGCAGGGCATGTCGAGGTTCTGTCACCTCGTAAAGCAACAGAAAAAAACCAACTGCAAACGACGAACGTTTCGCACTCGCCGCTTAATCAGCGGTGAGCCTTGCAACAGCAGGCCGATGGGCTGGGCAAGGGGGTCGCAAGACCTCCCGGCTGCAAGGATAATTTCATCGGCTGGCTTTGCGTCGGGCACCTTGACGCAGGGCGAGACTCAAGGATGCTGGCTTTCCGTTTAGCGTGCCACTGCGCGACTCGGGCGGCGAGACTCAAATCAGACGGCTACACATGTAGAACTGCTCGAAGAAGGCTTGCGGACGGGGGTTCAAATCCCCCCAGCTCCACCAACTGCTGCGCAAAGGCTGCCTCGGATCCCATCCGAAGCAGCCTTTGCTTTTTGTGGCTGCACCTCCAACTGTCATGACCTGATGTGTGTCCGCAGTCGCTTTCGACGCGTCCACCGGGTTCTCAGGATCCAGATACCACTGACCAGGAAATACACGGCCAGCCCGCTTGCGCTCGCGACGATGGCCAGACCGACCACCAAAGGCTTGCCAACCGTGGTGAGTTGTTCAAACCAATACTGCAACCGGTTACCGATTCCCTGAACGTCCTCGGGTTCATCTTGTACGGATGCCAGCGCGTTGTCGGTTTGTTGGTCGTTCACAGGCTTTTCTCCAAGCACATACCTCCCCAGCCGGTAGGCGCCGTAATAGACCGGGCCGAAGGTGACTGGATTGGTGACCAGTGTGCTCGCCACGGCCATGGGCAAGTTGGCCCTGAGAACAACGGCCACAGTGGCCGCAAACGGGATTTGCGCAACCGGGATCAGAAGTCCGAAAAAAATACCCAGAGCCAGCCCCAAGGCAATGCCTTTTCGGCTGAAGTGCCACAGCCTGGGGTGCCTCAACACGGGGCCCATCCAGCGCAGCCATCGATTGTTTTGCAAGGCATCTGGCTTGGGCAGCCATGTCTTGAGTCTGTTCTTCATTCGCGGAGGATAGGTGTGTGTTTCATGCGGCTCTTGCAGGTTGTCCGGGCTGCGGGCACCGTGCTTTCAAGCGGCGACAATCCTTCTACCATGATGCAATTGCAGGACATTCTTTTCTCACAAGGTTTCGGCACCCGCCGCATCTGCTGTGGACTCATTCAGCAGGGTTTGGTGAAGGTGGAGGTTGGCGGTTCCCTGCAAACTTGCACCGACCCGACGCAGCCGTTCAGCCCGGAGGACCTGGTGTTCCAGGTTCAAGGCGAGATGTGGGCGTACCACGAGCGTGCCTACCTCATGGTCCACAAGCCGGCGGGGTTTGAGTGTTCGCAAAAGCCCAGCACCTATCCCAGTGTCTACACTTTGTTGCCGGGGCCCTTGCGCACCCGAGGTGGTGGGGCGGCTGCGGGTGTTCAGGCTGTGGGGCGTCTTGACCAGGACACCACTGGGCTGTTGCTGATGTCAGATGACGGCAAGTTCATCCACCGGTTGACTTCACCCCGTCATCACGTTCCCAAGGTGTATGAAGTGGTGGTCAAGCATCCGTTGGATGCCACGCAGGTCGCGCGCCTTCTGGAGGGCGTGGTGCTGGACGACGACCCCAAGCCCGTGAAGGCGCAGGCCTGTTCGGCCGAAGCCGAGTTTCACCTGAAGTTGACCTTGACCGAAGGCAAGTACCACCAGGTCAAACGCATGGTGGCTGCGGTAGGCAACCGGGTCGAGGCGCTGCACCGGTCTTCGGTGGGCGTGCTGTCGCTCACCGCCGAGTTGGGGCCCGGTCGGTGGCGTTGGTTGACGCGAGCAGAAGTGGCGTCGCTGACGGAAAAGGCTTCAGGCTGAAGCGCTGGGTCAGAGAAGGTCGCCTTTGCGGCTGTCGAGTGGCATGAGGAAGGAGTTCTCTTGCCACTGGGAGTTGAAGTCGCTGCGCGGTTCTCCTGTGGTGCTGTTGGGCCATGTGGACAGCGGCGCAAAATCGCTGGCGCGGGTGCTGCGTTGGCGGGTGAGCACCGTGCGCAGGTTGGCTTGCGCGGCGATGATGGCGCGCTCTTCCATTTCGCGCTCCCGCATGGACTGGTTCAACGCCGATTCCCCCAGAAACTCAGCCCGGATTTCAGCGACGGTGGGAAGGCTGTTGGAGCGGACGACCCAGTAGGGCAGGCCACACTGGGTCAACAACGAATGTTTGAGCGCACGCGTGCTGCGCGGCAGACCAGCACTTCCAGGTACATCGAGGCAGCCCAGCACACGCCCATCGGATCGGCACACGGTGAATGTGCAGTACACGCTGCCCAGCAATTTGTACCACTCCATGCCCTGCTCACGGTCACGAGGCAGGGTGAACCGCGTTACCGGCAGTTTGATCATGACGTGGTGGTCGTAGAAGGCCCTGGCCAGCCAGTGCCAGACGCGGGCTTCCTCGCTGTTGGCCAAGGCTCGTGTGCTCAATGGCCAATGTTTGGGGATGCGCCTGCGCTCCCTGGCCCGGCGATCAGCCCACATGCGATGCAGCAGCGCGCCCAGTGCCAGCAAAGCGGGCACCAGCACTGCAAGCAGCCATGGGTTGGTCCAGTCGGTCATGATCATCAGTGGAAATTCGTCAATCTGTATCAAAGTGTAGGCAGTTGGCACCAGCCGCGGGTGCAGTGCGGTCCCGATACACGAAGAAGGTGTGAATTTCTTGGGGTTTGTGCACCGCTTGATGGATCATTTGGACCACAAGGTGGGGGTCTCCCTGTGAGTTGCGGCGAGTGCGAAGGCGAAAAACCGGTACTTGGCTTCGAAACGACCACTTTGCGGTCAAAGGCGTGGAGTCGCTTGGCGTTTTCTTCAAGTCAATCTGACCTTGGTCGGATTGTGCCCATGCGCTGGACGTTCGTACATCCTCCAAAAGAGGGAGTTGAGCATGTCGTCTTACGGCAATTGCTTCAAGAAGTGTCGGACGGCTTCTGTCAAGCGCTCTGGCTGGTCCCGGTGGGGGCTGTGCCCGCAGTGCGCCAGTTCGACGGTGACGGCATGGGGCACCGTCGATTCGATGGCTCTGAGCTGCGCCATCGACCCGTACTCATCGTCAACACCCTGTACCAGGAGCAGTGGCGCTGCAATGCCCAGGCAATCGTCGCGGATGTCGAAGGATCGGAACGCCTCGCTCAGCCAGACATCGTTCCACTGCCAGAAGGCGTTGTCGACATCCCGGTGATGGCGGGCCAGTCGCTGTCGAAAACTGCCTTCGTCGTGGGGCAATGCTTCAAAAAGCGCCTTTGCCTGGGCAATGGCGGTCAACGACACGTGTTCCACGAAAACGTGGGGTGCGATGGCTACGCAACCTGTCACGGCGTGTCTGGCCGCGTGCAGCAGGGCGATCGTGGCCCCGTCCGAATGCCCCACAAGAATGGGGCACTCGATGCCCAGCTGTTCAAGAAGTTGCGGAAGCACTTCGTTCGCTTCCCGGTGCATGTAGTCGGGTTCGTGGCGTCCCACGTGCCACAAACCATTCGAGCGCGGGACACCCCGCACGTCTTCCACCGGGTCGGACTGGCCATAGCCTCTTCGTGAGTACATCCAGCCGGCCCGGCCGGTAGCGGCACACACCTCGGCGGGCCACAGCTGCCCTCGCTGCTGCCACATGGAAACGCTGCCCAGGCCCTCATGCAGGAAGAGCAGGGGCGCGCGGTTGGACGCTCCCGGGATGTGAGCCAACTCCAATCCCACGCCCTCGATTTCAATGCGGTTCATCCGTCCGATGCTAGCTGCCGTGGGTCATACCTTGCGCCCAGTGGGCGTCATGGATTGGCTGTATTCTCGCGCGATGTCCTTGTTGCTTGACTCCTTCTGGCGAGCGGTCGCTTACTGCGTGCACCCGCGGGTGATTGCCCTTTCTTTTCTGCCGCTGATCCTGATGGTGCTGCTCTCGTTTGGCCTGGGCTATTTTTTCTGGGAAGGCGCTGTGGCTTCGGTGGCCATGTGGCTGGCCTCCTTCGAGCTGGTGGAAACGCTGCTGGCCTGGTTGGCCCAGATCGGGATGGACTCGTTGCGAGGTGTCTTCGCACCGTTGCTGGTTTTGGTGCTGGCAACCCCTGTGATTGTCCTGCTGTGTCTGCTGCTGGTTGCCATGTTCATGACGCCCGCCATGGTGGACTTGGTCGCCCTTCGCAGATTCCCCGCGCTGGAGCGCAAGCACGGCGGCTCGCTGGTGGTGAGCGTGCTCTGGTCGTTTGGCTCCACTTTGCTGGCCATTGTCGTATTGGTGGTTTCCATGCCGTTGTGGCTGGTGCCCCCCTTGGTGTTGATCCTGCCGCCTTTGATCTGGGGTTGGCTGACCTACCGGGTTTTTGCATTCGATGCCCTCGCCACGCACGCCAGCAGCGACGAACGCAAGGCACTCCTGCGTGAACATCGGGGGAGTCTGCTGCTCATGGGTGTGCTCAGTGGCTACCTGGGTGCGGCACCCAGTCTGTTGTGGGCCTCGGGTGCCATGTTCATTGCCATGGCGCCGCTTCTGGTGCCGCTGGCCATCTGGATCTACACGCTGGTGTTTGCATTTGCGTCCTTGTGGTTCGCCCACTTTGCGCTGGCCGCGTTGCAACGGTTGCGTGCCACCGTGCCCGTCGAGGTGCTTGACGCGGATCCCGAGCGTGTGCGCCCGCTGCACACGCAGCCCGGTGCATCGGCACTGCCCGGCCTGGACCAACCTGGTTCGACCTGACTTCTCCCTTTCATGTTGAGCAACTCATGACGCCTGCCATCGGCCTGATCATCATCGGTGACGAAATCCTCTCCGGAAAACGTTCCGACAAACACATGCCCAAGGTCATCGAATTGTTGGCCGCGCGGGGCTTGTCGCTCGCATGGGTCCGGTTCGTGGCAGACGATCGGGACAGCATCACCGCGAACCTTCGCGATGCGTTTGCGCAGCCCGGCATCGTGTTCTCCTGCGGAGGTATTGGCGCCACACCCGACGACCACACCCGGCAATGCGCGGCTGCAGCGCTTGGCGTCGAGCTCGCCTTGCACCCCGAGGCCAAGCTGCTGATCGAATCCCGCATGCGGGACATCGCGGCCGAGCAGGGCCAAGCCTTTGATCCTCAGCGGGCGGACAACGTGCACCGCTACAACATGGGTGTGTTTCCCGCGGGCTCGACCATCATCCACAACCCGTACAACAAGATCCCCGGATTCAGCTGCACGGGGCTGGGCGGCGGTCAGGTCCACTTCGTGCCAGGTTTTCCGGTCATGGCCTGGCCGATGATCGAATGGGTGCTGGACCATCCCTATCTTCACCTGCACCGCCAGGGTGTGTGGCAGGAGCGGTCGGTGATCGTGATGGGCGCCATGGAGGCCGCGTTGACGCCGTTGATGGAGCAGATCGAAAGGGACCATCCGGTCAAGGTGTTCAGCCTGCCCAGCGTTGACCACCCCGAATTCGGGCGCCATATCGAATTGGGCGTGAAAGGCGGCGCTGGCCCGGTGGCCGATGCGTTCGCTCATTTGCTCACAGGGCTGCATCAACATGGCGCTCAGCTGGGCCCCGAAATGGTGCGCAGCTGATGGGGTGTACCGAGGTGCATTGCCCCGATTCGCCCGCTTGTGGTGCATTTTCCCCGTCCATCGGGTTTCAATCGGCGTTCAGGTGCCCAATGCCCATGCCGATCTCGTTCTGCGAACCTTTGTGGCGCATGGCCTGCGCCATAATTCCCGGGCGTTTGAAGGCAGATGCCCCGTTCAGGTGAACCTGGGTGGCGTTTGGCACAGATACTGCTTCAATCCCTTGTCGATTTTCATTTTTCACTCACCCAGCTACAGGAGTATTTGATGGCCAAGACCGTCGCAGACGTGATGCAGATGGTGAAGGACAACGACGTCAAGTTCGTTGACTTCCGTTTCACCGACACCCGGGGCAAAGAGCAGCACGTGACCGTGCCCGTGTCCCACTTCGACGAAGACAAGTTCACCTCGGGCCATGCGTTCGACGGCTCTTCGGTCGCTGGCTGGAAAGGCATTGAAGCCTCGGACATGCAGCTCATGCCCGACTCCAACACCGCCAACATCGATCCGTTCTTCGAAGAAACCACGCTGTTTCTGCAGTGCGATGTGATCGAGCCAGGTGACGGCAAGGCCTATGACCGCGATCCGCGTTCCATTGCCAAGCGCGCAGAAGCGTTCCTCAAGGCCTCCGGTCTGGGCGACACCGCCTACTTCGGTCCAGAGCCTGAGTTCTTCATTTTCGACGGCGTGCGCTGGAGCAACGAACCCGGCCGCGTGATGTGCGAGATCGACGAGTACGAAGCACCGTGGAACAGCGGCGCCAAACTCGAAGGCGGCAACCGTGGCCACCGTCCGACCGTCAAGGGCGGTTACTTCCCCGTGCCCCCGGTCGACAGCACGCAAGACATGCGCGCCGAGATGTCCCTGATTCTCGAATCGCTGGGCATTCCGGTCGAAGTGTTCCACCACGAAGTGGCTGGCGCTGGTCAGAACGAAATCGGCACCCGCTTCAGCACGCTCGTGGAGCGCGCCGACTGGACGCAGGTGCTCAAGTACGTGGTGTGGAACGTGGCCAATGCCTACGGCAAGACCGCAACCTTCATGCCCAAGCCTTACGCTGGCGACAACGGTTCCGGCATGCACGTTCACCAGTCGATCTGGAAAGACGGCAAGAACCTGTTCGCTGGTGACGGCTACGCTGGTCTGAGCGATTTCGCCCTGTATTACATCGGCGGCATCATCAAGCACGCCCGTGCACTCAACGCCATCACCAACCCCGGCACGAACTCGTACAAGCGCCTGGTGCCTGGCTTTGAAGCCCCGGTGAAGCTGGCCTACTCGGCGCGCAACCGCTCGGCCTCGATCCGCATTCCGTACGTGGCGAACCCCAAGGGCCGCCGCATCGAAGCGCGTTTCCCCGATCCTTCGGCCAACCCTTACCTGTGCTTCTCGGCCCTGATGATGGCCGGTCTCGACGGTGTGGAAAACAAGATCCATCCGGGCGAAGCCGCCACCAAGGATCTGTACCACCTGCCACCAGAAGAAGACAAGTTGGTGCCAACCGTCTGCCACAGCCTGGACCAGGCACTGGACTATCTCGACAAGGACCGCGGCTTCCTGACCAAGGGCGGTGTGTTCACCGACTCCATGCTGGACGCCTACATCGAACTGAAGATGGGTGAAGTCACGCGTTTCCGCATGGCCCCGCACCCGGTCGAATTCGACATGTACTACAGCCTGTGATGGACCGCCCGGCTGGTCCGGGCTTCCAGACAGAAGAGGGACGGCACAAGCCGTCCCTTTTTTGTTTTCGAGCGACATCTGGCCGGGGCGGCGGGGCCGGCGGCGGCACTTTTCAAAAGGTTTTCCGTCATACTGATTTGTGAAGGACGGCTCTGGCCGTTGCCGTGTCGATCCATCGGAGACCTTGTGCCCATGTTCCCCTCGAATTTTTCATTTGCCCATGTTTTCGCCCTGGGTGCCTTCATGGTGTGCAGCCTGCCGGCGCAAGCCCAGGAGCGCATTTACCGCTGCGGCAACGAGTACACCAACAACGCGCAGGTGGCCAAGAGCCGAAACTGCAGCCCCATGGAGGGTGGCAACATCACCATCGTCGAAGGCACCAAACCGTCGTCCCCGGCTCGCACGGCGCCCGCTGCCTCCAGCCGTGGCAGCAGTGACCGGGTCGATGCCGGTGCGCAGCGCGCTCGCGACAGCGACGCCCGGGCCATCCTGGAAAACGAACTGCGCAAGGCCGAGGAGCGCCTGGCGCAGGCGCGCAAGGAGTACGCCAACGGCGAACCCGAGAAGCAGGGCATCGAATCCCGCAACTACCAGCGCTACCTCGACCGAGTCGCCGACCTCAAGGCGGCCGTGGCGCGCGCCGAAAGTGATGTCGCCGGTCTTCAGCGCGAGCTGGGTCGGCTGCCCGCTTCTTCGGGCAACGCCGCAAGATGAGCGGCTTGAAACCCATTCCTCCCACCCTTCCTCTCAAGCGCCGGACACCGTCCAATCCGACCGGTGCCAAAGGTGCGAAACGGCCCGCCGCCATGCCGGGCCGCTTTCAGTCGCTGGACTTGCTCGCCACCCTCGTGGCGGTGGTCGACGCCGAAGGGCATGTGCTGTTTGCCAACGCGGCGCTGGAAGACGCGCTGGGCACCTCGCGCCGCAGCATCACCGGCACCTTGTTCCAGGATTTTTTCACCGAACCAGTCCTGCTGGAAAACGCCCTGAGCGGCGCTCGGGGCAACGAGTTCGCTGCACTGCGCTACGACGCCTGGCTCAAACGTGTCAGCCATGAAGCCTTGTCGGTGCACGTGGTGGTGGCGCAGACCGAGAGCAAGGGTGAAGTGGTGGTGGAGTTGTTGCCGCTGGAGCAACAGGCCCGCCAGGAGCGCGAAGAGCGGCTGATCGACCAGGCGCAGGCCAACAAGGAGCTCATCCGCAACCTTGCGCACGAGATCAAGAACCCGCTGGGCGGCATCCGCGGTGCCGCGCAGTTGTTGCAGATGGAGCTGGATACGCGCGAACTCATCGAGTACACGCAGGTCATCATTCACGAGGCCGATCGGCTGCAGTCGCTGGTGGACCGTCTGCTGGCGCCCCACCGCAGGCCGCATGTGGTGGGTGACGTGAACATCCACGAGGTTTGCGAGCGGGTGCGCTCGCTGATCCTGGCCGAGTTTCCTCGCGGTCTGCGTGTCGTGCGCGACTACGACGCCTCCATCCCAGAGTTTCGAGGCGACCGCGAGCAGCTCATCCAGGCCGTGCTCAACATCGCGCACAACGCGGCACAGGCCCTGGCCGAGCGCATTGCAGCGGGTGATGCACAAATTGTTTTCAAGACCCGCGTGGGCCGCCAAGTGACGTTTGGCAAGCAGCGCTATCGCCTGGCACTGGAATTGCATGTCATCGACAACGGGCCTGGCGTTCCAGACTCGATCAAGGACCGCATCTTTTTCCCGCTTGTGTCGGGACGCGATGGTGGATCCGGCCTGGGGCTCACGCTGGCACAAACTTTTGTTCAGCAGCACCACGGATTGATCGAGTGTGAGAGCGTGCCGGGAAACACGGACTTCAAGCTCCTGATCCCCTTGCCGTAGAACCGATAAACCATTGCCGAGCGCTGCGCCACAAGAAGGGACGACACCAACATGAAGCCGATCTGGATAGTGGACGACGATCAATCGATCCGCTTCGTGCTCGAAAAAGCGCTGTTGCGCGAGAACCTGCCCACCCGCAGTTTCACCAACCCGCAAGACGTGTTGAAGGCCTTGATCGACACCCCCGAGAGCGAGGGCCCTCAGATTCTGGTGAGCGACATCCGCATGCCCGGGGGCTCCGGGTTGGAGTTGCTGGAGAAGGTCAAGGAAAAACTCCCTGGTCTGCCGGTCATCATCATGACGGCGTTCTCCGATCTGGACAGCGCCGTGTCGGCCTTCCAGGGCGGCGCCTTCGAGTACCTGCCCAAGCCCTTCGATCTGCCCAAGGCGGTGGAGCTGATCCGCCGTGCGGTGGAAGAGAGCCAGCGCGAAGAGGTGGCCGAAGAACGCATGACCGCCGCCCCCGAAATGCTCGGTCAGGCACCCGCCATGCAGGACGTTTTTCGCGCCATCGGGCGCCTGAGCCAGAGCCAGGTCACGGTGTTGATCACCGGTGAATCGGGCTCGGGCAAGGAGCTGGTGGCGCGCGCGCTGCACAAACATTCACCGCGCGCAGGCGGGCCGTTCGTGGCGATCAACACCGCGGCCATCCCGAAAGACTTGTTGGAGTCCGAACTGTTCGGGCACGAGCGCGGCGCCTTCACCGGCGCGCAGACCATGCGCCGCGGCCGCTTCGAGCAGGCCGATGGCGGCACGCTGTTTCTGGACGAGATCGGCGACATGCCGTTTGATCTGCAGACGCGCCTGCTGCGTGTGTTGTCCGACGGGCACTTCTACCGTGTGGGTGGACACAGCGCCGTGCGCGCCAACGTGCGCGTGATTGCCGCCACGCACCAGAACCTGGAGCAGCGGGTGAAGGAAGGCGTGTTCCGCGAAGACTTGTTCCACCGCCTCAACGTGATTCGGCTGCGTTTGCCGGCCCTTCGCGAGCGGCGCGAAGACGTGCCCATGCTCACCCGCTTTTTCCTGCAACAAAGCGCCAAGCAGCTGGGCGTGGAGCCCAAGCGCATTTCGGAGCCGGCCATCCGATTGCTGGGTACGTTTGATTTCCCGGGAAACGTCCGCCAACTGGAAAACGTGTGCCACTGGCTGACCGTGATGGCGCCCGCCCAGGTCATCGAGCTCAAGGATCTGCCGCCCGAGGTGCTGGCGATGGCGGGCACGTCGGCGGTGGCGCTGGCTGCCAGGCCGGACGCTCTGGCAACGCCGACAGCGGTGGCCCAGCTGGTGGTCGCGGCAGCGCCGGCAGCGCCCTTCGAGGTGTCGCACACTGGTTCACCGGCGCTTGCCGTGGCCGAGCCCGCGCATGCACTGGGCACCGTGCAGACACCGCCGGGACTGACCTGGGAAGCCGGACTCCAGGCCGAGGCGCTGGCCTTGCTGGAAGAGGGCCGCACCGACGTGTGGGACGTGCTCACGCGTCGTTTCGAAACCAAGCTGATTCAGACCGCCTTGGTCAACACCCGGGGCCGTCGCATCGAAGCCGCGCACAAGCTGGGCATCGGTCGCAACACCATCACCCGAAAGATTCAGGAGCTGAACCTGGAGTGACCCGCCTTCAGGCCAGCGTGACCACCACCGGCGTGTGGTCGCTGGGCTGGGGGTTCTTGCGCGGAGCGCGGTCGATGGTGCAGGCTTTCACGCTGCCGCGCAGCGCTTCGCTCACCAGAATGTGGTCGATGCGCAGCCCTCGGTTCTTCTGGAAGCCGAGCATGCGGTAGTCCCACCACGAGTAGCTTTTCTCGGGCTGATCAAACATGCGGTAGCTGTCGGTGAGACCCAGCTGCAGCAGCGCCTGAAAATGCCCGCGCTCTTCCACCGTGTGGTGGATGGTGTCTTTCAGACCGACGGGATCGAACGAGTCGCGGTCTTCCGGCGCCACGTTGAAATCGCCCACCAGCACCAGCCGGGAATGGGCCTGCATTTCTTCACCGATCCAGCGGTGCAGCGCCGCCAGCCAGAGCAGTTTGTAGGCGAACTTCTCGCTGCCGGGCTCCTGCCCGTTGACGAAGTAGCAGTTCACCAGCCGCAGCGGGCCTTCGGGTGTGTCCAGCGTGGCGGCGATCACGCGGGCCTGCTCGTCGCTGTGTCCGGGGATGTTGCGCACCACGTCGCGCAGCGGCGTGCGGCTCAGAATCGCCACCCCGTTGTAGGTTTTCTGGCCAAAAACGGCCGCGTGATAGCCGGCCTCTCTCAACGCGTCATGGGGGAATTTTTCGTCCACCAGCTTGAGCTCCTGCAGCCCGAGCGCGTCAACCGGGTTGGCGGCGAGCCAGTCCAGCACCTGGGGCAGGCGCACGGTGAGGGAGTTGACGTTCCAGGTGGCGAGTTGCATGGGTGGGTCCTTGTTACCAGCGCAGGGTGCAGCGGTCGCCACTGGCGCGGCGTTCGATGGTGACGGCGCACAGGCCGGGCACCGTGGGTGCGAGTTGCAAGCGGATGAAGCTGCAGAGGTTTTCGAGCGTGGGAATGCCCAGGTCCGCCACCTCGTCGAGCAAGTGGTGATCGAGCTGCTCCCGAACCCGAGCGATCTCGGCGCGCAGCAGCGCCAGGTCGATCACCATGCCGGCGGCGTCGGGCGTGCCGCGCACAGTCACTTCGGTCTCATAGGTGTGCCCATGCACGCGGCGGCTGCCTTCGGCCTCCACCACACGGCGCAGCGTGTGCGCGGCCTCGAAATAGAAACGCTGCGACAGCTCGTGCTGCGCGGCCAGTGGGTGGTTCATGGAATGTCCAGGATCTTGTGGGTTTGCAGTGACAAGCGCCAGCGCGGGTTCTGCTGGCAGAAGTCGATGGCGCTGCGTGTGTGCTGGGTGCGCAGGAGCCCGTCCATGGGTTGCAGCAGCCAGTGGTCGAACCGCAGGTCGCTCAAGGCTTGCACGGCTTGGGGCAGCAAGGTCGGTTGTGGCCACACCAGCTTGAGTTCGTGGCCGCTGCGCTGCACCCAGTCGGCACCGGCCTTGGGGCTCACGCAGATCCAGTCGATGCCCGGTGGCGCGGGCAGCGTGCCGTTGGTCTCCACCGCGATCTCGAAGTCCTGGGCATGCAGCGCGTCGATCAGCGCAGCGTCCACCTGCAGCAGGGGTTCACCGCCGGTGAGCACGATGTAGCGGTGGCCTTGACCCTCGGGCCAAAGCGAGGCGGCCAGCGTTGCGAGCCGGGTGGCCTCGGCGAACTTGCCGCCGCGCACGCCGTCGGTGCCCACGAAGTCGGTGTCGCAGAAACGGCAGACAGCGCGTTCGCGGTCTTCCTCGCGCCCGCTCCAGAGATTGCAGCCGGCGAATCGGCAGAACACCGCTGGCCGGCCCGCGCGCAGGCCCTCACCTTGCAGCGTGTAGAACACTTCCTTGACCGCGTAGCTCATGGCCTGCGGCCCAGGCGCTCAAGCGTCACGAAGGCATAGGGCAGGCCGCTGGCGGCCACGTGGGCTTCGCGTGCCGTCTCGCGCCACTGTGGGCCGAAGGTGGGTGCGAAGGCGTCGCCCTCGAATTCTTGTGCGATCTCGGTGACCACCGCCGTGTCGGCCAGGGGCAGCGCGGCGGCGTAGATTTGCGCGCCACCGATCACCCAGGCGTTGGCGTCGAGTGGGCACAACGCCATGGCCTCTTGCAGCGAGCCGGCGCGTGCGGCTCCATCGGCTTGCCACTGCGCGTCGCGCGTGACGACGATGTTGAGCCGACCCGGCAGCGGCCTGAATTTCGGTGGCAGCGAGTCCCAGGTCTTGCGGCCCATGATCACAGGGCAGCCCAGGGTGGTGCGTTTGAAGTGCGCCATGTCTTCCGGCAGGTGCCAGGGCAGGGCGTTGTTCCGTCCTATCACGCCGTTGGCGGCGCGCGCGAAGATGAGGTGAAGGCGGGGGCTGGGCAGTGCGATGTCGGGCATGCTGCTATTGTGCCGCCGGCCTTGCCGGGCGAGGCGGCAGCAGCACGCTGGCGATCGCCATCATCACGAAGCCGATGGCCACCCAGTCCTGCCAGTGCGGCACTTCACCCACGATGAAGGTGGCGCTGAGCGTGCCCACCAGCGGGATCGCCATGACGCTCATGGCGCTGGTGGCTGGTGGCAGGTCGCGCGCCATGCCGAACCAGATCAGTTGGGCCACGCCGTAGTTGATGAACACGCCGTAGACCAGACTGATCCACATGGGGGTGGAGAAGCCTGATGGACTGGGCAGCGGCTCCAGCGCCAGCGCGAGTGCCCACACCACCGCGCTGCCGAGCAGCAGCATCCACACCGTGACCACCATGGGCGAGAGCGCGAAGTGCGCACGGCGAAACATCAAGGTGCCCAGACCCCAGCAGAAGGCCGCGCCCAGCATCCACGCAATGCCCACCGGCCGACCGCTCAGGCTTTGCAGCTCGTGCCACAGCAGCAGGCCGATGGCCGTGCCCGCGCACACCACGGCGATGCGCACGCGCGGCGTGATGCGTTCGCCGTAAAAGGCCGCGCCGATCAGCACGGTGAAGATGGGCATGGTGAAACCGAGGATGGCCGCGCGCCCCGAAGCCAACTCTTTCACACCGAAGATGGACAGCGTGTGCCAGCCCAGCACGTTGGGCAAACCGAGCCAGGCGATGGTGGCCCACTCGGCTCGGGCGGGCCACATGCGCTCACCGCTGCGAGCCACATAGGCGAACAGCCAGAGCGCGCCCAGCAGCATGGTGCTGGCGCGGAAGTACAGGGGTGAGAGCTCCTGCAGCGAGAGCTTCATCATGGGCCAGTTCACGCCCCACATGAGCGTGAGCGCGAGCAGCGCCCACAGTTGGCGGCGGTTGATCACAGCGGGGTCAAGCCGCTGTCAAACCGCAACGGGCGCCTTGATGGCCGCGTGGTGTTCGTAACCCTGCACCTCGAAGTCTTCAAAGTCATATTCGAAGATGCTGGCCGGGCGGCGCTTGATGTGCAGGGTTGGGTACGCCATGGGCTGGCGCGAAAGCTGCAGCTCCACTTGCTCGTGGTGGTTGCTGTAGATGTGGCAGTCGCCACCGGTCCAGATGAAGTCGCCCACGTCCAGGTCGCACTGCTGCGCCACCATGTGCGTGAGCAGCGCATAGCTGGCGATGTTGAAGGGCACGCCGAGAAAGATGTCGGCGCTGCGCTGGTAGAGCTGGCAGCTGAGCTTGCCCCGGCCACCGGGTTCGGTGGGCGGCGCCACGTAAAACTGGAAGAAAGCGTGGCAGGGCATGAGCGCCATCTTGGAGAGATCGGCCACGTTCCACGCGCTCACGATGATGCGGCGCGAATCCGGGTTGCTCTTGAGCGTGTTCATCACGTCGGTGATCTGGTCGATGTGGCCACCATCGGGCGTGGGCCAGCTGCGCCACTGCACGCCGTACACGGGGCCCAGGTCGCCGTCTGCGCGCGCCCATTCGTCCCAGATGGTGCAGCCGCGTTCCTGCAGCCACTTCACGTTGCTGTCGCCGCGCAGGAACCACAGCAGCTCCACGATGATCGCGCGCAGGAACACCTTTTTGGTGGTGACCAGCGGAAAACCTTCGTTGAGGTCGAAGCGCATCTGGTGGCCGAACACGCTGGTGGTGCCGGTGCCGGTGCGGTCTGTTTTCTGCACGCCCGTGGTGAACACGTGGCGCATGAAGTCTTCGTACTGGGAGCGGATGGGACGGGTCATGGAAGGCTGAGCGGCAAGGCGGCGGAAGGTGAGGTGATGCGGGCGTCAAACGGGTGGTGCTGAAGCGCAAACACCTGCTGGATGCGTTTGATGTAGCCCTGGGTCTCGGGGTAGGGCGGCACACCGCGGTAGCGGTCGACCGTGCCTTCGCCGGCGTTGTAGGCGGCCAGCACCAGGGGCACGTCGCCCCTGAAATAGGCCAGCAGCCATTGCAGGTACGAGAGACCACCGCGGATGTTCTGCTCGGCGTCGAACGGCTTGCGCACGCGAAAGCGCTGCGCCGTCTCGGGAATGAGCTGCATCAGGCCCTGCGCGTTCTTGTCCGACAGGGCGTTCACGTTGAAGTTGGACTCGGCGCGGATCACTGCAAACGCCAAACCCGGCTGAATGCCGAACTGCGGCGCGAGCTTGTAGACGATCTTCATGATGCGCCGCTCTTCGGGCGTGTCCACCAGGTCCTGGTAACGCGTGGCGAGCGCTGCGGCATCGGCCGCTTGTAGTGCCTCGTTGGCTCTCTGGAGATCGGTGCGTTCGGCCTGCTGCACACACTCGGGCTTGTCGGCCGGCGTGGCGAGGCGGTTGAACATGCCTTCGGCGTGCTGGTCGCCCAGCAAGGCCGCGCGCGCAAACCAGTGCGCTGCAAAACCATCGTTGCGCGCCACGCCACGGCCGTTGGCGTAGAGCCAGCCCAGGTTGTAGGCCGACGCGGCATCACCCGCCAGCGCAGCCTGGCAATACAGGCGAATGGCGGCTTCGGTGTCGCGCTTCACGCCCTCGCCGTGCTCCAGGCTCTGCGCCTGTTCGCGCCAGGCCTGGCGCTGCGCCACATCGACCGCGTGCGCCTGCCCGACAGCGCTCAGTGCGAGCGCCAGCAGCAGGCGAAGCCAGGGTCGGGAGATCATGGTGTAAGGACGCGGCCGGGGTTCATGAGTTGGTGTGGGTCCAGCGCCTGTTTGATGGCCCGCATGAGACCCAGTGCAACCGGGTCCTTGTAGTGCGGAAGGTGGTCAGCCTTGAGGCTGCCCACGCCGTGCTCGGCGCTGATCGAGCCATGGTAGCGCGCCACCGCGTCGAAAACCAGCGTGTTCACGCGGGTTTCCTGCTCGTTCAGGAACTTTTTGGCGTCGCCGCCGGCTGGCGCCTGCACGTTGTAGTGCAGATTGCCGTCGCCCAGGTGGCCGAAGTTCACCAGCCGTACACCGGGGATTTCGCGCTGCAGCAGCGCATCGGTCTCGGCGCAAAAGGCCGGGATGTGCGAGACCGGGATGCTGATGTCGTGCTTGATGTTCAGGCCTTCTTCGGCCTGCGCCAGCGGAATGCTCTCGCGGATGTGCCAGAGCGCATGGGCTTGCGCCAGGCTCTCGGCCACCACCGCATCGCTCACCAGGCCTTGCTCGAAGGCCGTTTCCAGCAGGCGCTCGAACTGGGCCCGCGCGTGCTCTTCAGATTCGCTGTCGCTGTTCTCAAGAAGCACGCAATAGGGCGTGTCCTGCCACAGCGGCACCCGCAGCTGCGGCATGTGTTTGTCGACCAGGCTGAGCGCGAACTGGCCCATGACCTCGAAGCCGGTGAGGCCCGCGCCCAGGTGCTGGTGCGCGAGACCCAGCAGGGCCACGGCGGCGTCCAGCGTGGGCAGCGCCGCCCAGGCGGTGAGCTGCGCGGCAGGCAGCGGATAGAGCTTGAGCGTGGCCGCGGTGATGATGCCCAGCGTGCCTTCGCTGCCGATGAACAGGTCGCGCAGGTCGTAGCCGGTGTTGTCCTTGCGCAGACCACTCAGGCCGTGCCACACCTCGCCTTGCGCGGTGACCACTTCCAGGCCCAGGCAGAGGTCGCGTGCATTGCCGTAGCGCACCACCTGCGTGCCGCCGGCGTTGGTGGCCAGGTTGCCGCCGATGCTGCAACTGCCTTCGGCGGCCAGACTCAGGGGGAAGAGAAAACCGGCTTTCTCCGCCGTGTCCTGCAAGGTTTGCAAGATGCAGCCCGCCTCCACCGTCATGGTGAGGTTGGCCGGGTCGATGGCGCGCACCGCGTTCAGCCGCATGAGGCTCAGCACCACCTGCGTGCCCGAGGCATCGGGCACCGAGCCGACCACCAGGCCGGTGTTGCCGCCTTGCGGCACGAGCGACACACCCGCCTGGGCACAGGCCAGCACGACTGCAGCCACCTCGGCCGTGCTGCCCGGGCGCACCACCGCGAGTGCCCTGCCGTGCGCGCGTTTGCGCCAGTCCTGTTCCCAGGCTGAGAGGTCGGTGGCGGGGTCTTCGTGCGTGAGCACCTGCGCCGTTCCCACGGTCTGGCGCAGTTGCACCAGCAGGGCGGCGTGTTGGGGGTTCATGGTTGGGCTGGAGCGGTGGGCGGTGTGCCCTGCGCAGCGGCGGTGTTGCTGGCCACATCGGCCGCCACGGCTTCTTTGCCGGCGGC
>QBMB01000011.1:66076-77286 GCA_003241965.1 Burkholderiales bacterium
CGCACATGCAGGGCGCAGGCCACGAACAGCGCCACGCACAGCAGCGTCTGAATCAGAGCCAGCCAGACCGAGGGGCCGGTGTCGCTGGTGGCGCGCACCACGCCTTCGGTGAAGTACAACCACACGATCAGGCTGACCCAGCGGTAGGTGTACATGCGGTTTTTCAGCAGGCCGGCCAGCGGGATGGTCAGCGGCAACACCTTGAGCACCAGCCAGGAGCCGCCTTCGCGCAGCGGAGCCAGCCACATTTCCCACAGAAACCCCAGCACGATCATGCCCAGCAGGCTGCCCACGGCCAGCCAGCGTGTGGCGTTGATGGCGCGTGCCGAATCTCCCTGTGCTGGGAGGTGGGCGTCTGGGCTGGGGGGAGTGGAGAGGTCGGACATGGCAAGTGGGAAAGAGCAGGTGGCATGATACCGGGATGACCTTCAAAGAGCGCCTGCGTGCCCTGGAAACCCTCGCTCGCGCGCTCTGGCGCGACGCCCTGAACTTCCCCTGGGCCAACACCGCCATCACGCTTCGCGAGCGCTTTCGCGAGGACCGCCTGGGCATCACCGCCAGCAGCCTGACTTTCACCACCACCATCTCGCTGGTGCCGCTGTTCACCGTGGCCCTGGCCATTTTCAGCGCGTTCCCGATGTTCGATCGCATGCAGGTCACGCTGCAGCGCTGGCTGGTGCAAAGCCTGGTGCCGCCCGACATCGCCAAGCAGGTGTTCAGCTACCTCAACCAGTTCGCCGGCAAGGCCGGGCAGATCGGCTGGGCCGGCGCGCTGGTGTTGCTGGTCACGGCGCTGGCGCTGATCCTCACCATCGATCGCAAGCTCAACGATATCTGGCGCGTGCGCCAGCCGCGCTCGTTCACCCAGCGGGTTCTGGTGTACTGGGCGGTGCTCACCCTGGGGCCGCTGCTGCTGGCCGGCAGCCTGACGGTGACCACCTACGCCGTCACCGCGTCGCGGGGCATGGTGTCGGGGCTGCCGGGCGGTGTGCGCTTTTTGCTGGACACGGTGCAGTTCGCACTGCTCACCGGTGGCATTGCCGCGCTCTACCGCTACGTGCCCAACACGCGCGTGCGCTGGAGTCACGCACTGCTGGGCAGCGTGTTCGTGGCCACCGGGCTGGAAGTGGCGAAGAAGCTGCTGGCTTGGTACCTCGCGCAGGTGCCCACGTATTCGGTGGTGTACGGCACCTTTGCCACGGTGCCGATCCTGCTGGTGTGGTTTTACGTGGCGTGGGTGATCGTGTTGCTCGGTGCAGTGGTCTCGGCTTACTTGCCCAGCCTGCTTTCTGGCATTGCGCGGCGCGGTGACACACCGGGCTGGAGCTTTCAGCTGGCGCTGGAGGTGCTGGATCAGCTGAACACCGCGCGCGATACCGCTCCGAAGGGCCTGAGCCTGGAGGCCTTGGCCCAAGTGCTGCGGGTGGACGCGCTGCAGCTTGAGGAGCCCGTGGCCACGCTGGTGGCGCTGGACTGGCTGGGCCGGCTGGACGAAGACGGAGAACGTTATGTGCTGCTGGTCGACCCCGACCGCACACCGATGGCGCCAATGGTGGAGCGCCTGCTGCTGGTGCGCCAGCCGAACACCTCGCGCTTCTGGTCCGAGAGCCACTGGGCTCGGCTGACACTGGCGCAGGCGCTGGCCACAACGCCAGCGGTGCACGCCGCACCCGAGTTGGAGGAAGGTTCCTCGGTCGCCTCGGGCTGAATCGCCTGCGGGCGATCTTCAAGCCAACGAGAACGGCGCGCGCAGGAAGCCGCGAAACCGTGCCCGCCCGCCCCGCTGCGGCGCCTCGGTCAGCTGGAAATCGGGGAAACGCTGCAGAAAACGACCGATGGCGATGCGCCCCTCCAGCCGCGCCAGGCTCAGGCCCGCGCACTGGTGGATGCCGAAGCCAAAGGCCAGGTGTTTGTTGTTCTCGCGTGCGAGGTCCAGCACCTCGGGGTCGGTGAACTGCGCCGGATCGCGATTGGCCGCGCCGATGCACAGCGTCACCAGCGTGCCGGCGCTCAGATCGAAGCCACCGACCTGCGTGTCTTTCAACACGCGCCGGTTGCCCAGCTGGTTCGACGATTCAAAACGCAGGAACTCGTCGACCGCGCGGGTGAGCACCGATTCCTGCACTGCGGTGTCGTCGGCGGTTTGCTGCAATGCGGTGTGCAGGAAGCTGCGGGACTGTGGGTGTTCCTGCAGCGCGATCAGGCCGTTGCCGATCAGGTTGGTGGTGGTTTCGTGGCCTGCGTTGAGCAGGAAGATGCAGTTCTGCAGCAGCTCGACATCGCTCAATTGTTCGCCGCTGGCCTCGCCCTGGATCAGCCGGGTGAGTACGTCGCGCTCGGGGTCGCCGGGGTGCTGGCGGCGATGGACCACCAGCTCGCGAAGATAGGCCTGCATGTCGGTCACCGCCTCATTGCCCAGCGCCTGCTGCGCCGGCGTGAGGGTGGGTTCCAGCGCACCCAGGATGGCGAGCGACCAGGCGCGCAGCGGCCCGCGGTCTGTGTGCGGCACATCGAGCAGGTTGCCGATGATCTCCACCGGAATGGCCGAGGCGAAGTCTTCCACCAGGTCACCACCGCCGCGCTCGGCCAGCGAGTCCAGCAGGCTGTCGACCAGTGCAATCAGGCCGGGCTCCATGTCGGCAATGGCACGGCGCGTGAGCGCACCCATGATGAGCCGGCGCACGCGCGTGTGCAGCGGTGGGTCGTTGAACACCAGGCTGGTGGTGTGGTGCTCGAACAGCGCGGAGCTCACGCCGTATTTGGGCGCGAACTCGACCTGCTTGTCCGAGCTGAAGGTCTGCGCGTCGCGGTACACCGCCATCAGATCGGCGCAGCGTGTGAGGAACACCGATCCGTCGGGCATCCGGCGCACCGGCTCGTGCTCTCGCAGCGCGGCATACACCGGGTAGGGGTTGGCCAGGAACTCGGGCTGGAGTGCGCGCAGGTCGAAGGACTGCGCGATGGTCCGGGCCCGGGCCGGCGTCATGGGTGGTGTGATGTCGAAGGTCATGGTCGAAACATTGTGGCAGCGGCGTAGCATGAAAGGCCGCGCTGATGGTGGCGTGTTTGACCCAAGGAGAACTTCATGAATTCCTGCATGTCTCGACTGTCCGTGTTGGCGCTGGCGCTGTCGTTCCAGACGGTGCCTGTGCTGGCACAGGGCGTCATGTCGGCGCCAGCATGCCAATGTTCAGCACCCACACTGGTGGTCACCGGGGGCGCGAGTGTTGTGCACTGCGTGTGCGGCGCCATGTCGTGCGTCATCAGCCTGCCATCCGCTTCCAGCAAGGACACCAGCCAGCTGCAATGCGTGAAGTGACGCTCAGGTGGCGAGGAAGTTGCGCATCGCCACCAGCGTTTCCTCAGGCGCCTCGGTCATCTGGTGATGGCCCACCGGCACGTTCGTGACCAGCACACGCAGGCCCTTCGCCTTGGCTGCGGAGATCAAACCCTGCGCGGCTTTGGGTTGCGTCATCTGGTCCTGCCCGCCCAGCAGGAACAGCACCGGGCAGGTGATCTGCGCCATGGCCGCTTCTCCACCTGCATAACTGCCGCAAGCCACGAAGCCACGGTGGAACACATTGACCTGTGTGTTGCTGCGCAGCACGCGCCGGTTCAGCGCCAGGCTCGCACCGTACACCCAGGTGCCGGGACCGAGCGCCGACGGCGGTGCGGCCAGCGTGCTGCGCGAGAACACGTTGATCATCTTCATGCCCTTCTCGGGCTCGTTCAGCGCGGCATCGATCAGCGCTGGCGAGACCTTCATGGGGTAGGCCGTGCCCACCAGCACCAGATGGCTCACCCGGTCCTTCAATCGCGCTGCGGCTTCGAGCGCAATCAGTGACCCCCAGCTGTGGCCGACCAGCGCGGCTTTCTGCACGCCAGCCGCATCCATCAGTGCGGCCACAAAAGCAGCCGCGTCTTCTACCGACGCGGGCGCCTCGCCTTCGCTCTTGCAGTGGCCCGGCAGATCCACGGCCAGCACGTTCCAGCCGTGGTGGGCGAGGTAGCGGCTTTGCAGGATCCAAACGCTGTGGTCGTTGAGCACGCCGTGAATGAAAACCACGGTGGGTTTGGCGGCATCGAAAGGCTTGCCACCGGTGTAGCAGTAGGTGTTGGCGTTGTTGACGTTGAGGTACATGGTCAGGCCCCCGCTTTCTCAGCGGCCTTGAGTGCGCGCTTCAAATCGTCGATCAGATCGTCGGCGTCCTCCAGTCCGATGGACAAGCGGATCGTGCCCGGGCCGATGCCGCCAGCCGCCAGCGCCTCGTCGCTCATGCGGAAGTGCGTGGTGCTGGCCGGGTGGATCACCAGCGAGCGGCAGTCGCCCACGTTGGCCAGGTGGCTGAAGATCTTGAGCGCTTCGATGAAGGCCTTGCCCTGCTCGCGGCTGCCCCGGATGTCGAAGCTGAACACCGAGCCCGCGCCCTTGGCGCCGAAGCGCAGCAGCTTCTCTGCCAGCGCGTGGCTGGGGTGGCTCTCCAGCAGCGGATGGCCCACACGGCTCACCAGCGGATGGCTGGCGAGGAACTGCACCACTTTCTCTGTGTTGCTCATGTGGCGATCCATGCGCAGCGACAAGGTCTCGATGCCTTGCAGGATCAGCCAGGCGCTGTGCGGGCTGAGGCAGGCACCGAAGTCGCGCAGGCCTTCGCGGCGCGCCCGCAGCAGAAAGGCGCCCACGGTGCTCTCTTCGCTGAACACCATGTTGTGAAAGCCTGCGTAGGCTTCGGTGAGCTCGGGGAAGCGGCCCGACTTCTCCCAGTCGAAGCTGCCCGCGTCCACCACCACGCCACCGATCACGGTGCCGTGGCCGCTCAGGAATTTGGTGGCCGAGTGGTAGACCAGATCGGCGCCCAGCTCGAAGGGTTTGATCAGGTAAGGCGTTGTAAGGGTCGAGTCCACCAGCAGCGGCACGCCGGCTTCGTGCGCGATCTGCGAGACGGTGGGAATGTCCAGCACGTCCAGCCCGGGGTTGCCCACGGTTTCACCAAAAAGGAGCTTGGTGTTGGGCCGCACGGCGGCGCGCCAACCGTCGATGTCGCCGGGTTTGACGAAGGTGGTCTCGATGCCGAAGCGGCGCATCGTGTAGTGCAGCAGGTTCTGGCTGCCGCCGTAGAGCGCGGTGCTGGCGACGATGTGTGAGCCCGCGCCCATGAGCGTGGCCACGCTCAGGTGCAGCGCGGCCTGGCCGCTGGCGGTGGCGATCGCGCCGATGCCGCCTTCCAGCGCGGCCATGCGCTGCTCGAACACCGCGTTGGTGGGGTTGCTGATGCGGCTGTACACGTGGCCCGCACGCTCCAGGTTGAAGAGGGCGGCGGCGTGGTCGCTGGATTCGAAGACGAAGGACGTGGTGAGGTGGATCGGCACGGCGCGTGCGCCGGTGGTCGGGTCGGGCGCGGCACCTGCGTGCAGGGCGAGCGTGTCGAAGCCTGGGTCTGAATAACCGGACATGGGGGGTCTCCTCGGGGTGCCGTGCTGTCGCGCCGAGGCTGGCGCGCAGTGGTTTTGAGCGGTATTGTGGGGGTATATTGCGCAGACGCCAGCCCAGCTGGAGACACCACCAGAAACAGGAGACCCGACATGAAAGTCAGCGACATCCTTCGCGTCAAGGGCGGCACGCTCTACACCACCCACCCGCAAGAAACCCTGCACCGCGCGGTGGAGACCATGTCGCAGTTCGACATCGGTTCGCTGGCGGTGATGGAGCACGGCGATCTGGTGGGCATGTTGACCTTCCGGGAGATCATCCACACGCTGGCGCGCAACGGTGGCGCTCTGGGCGAAAAGACCGTGCGCACCGTGATGGACGACCACCCGATGAGCTGCACCCCCGAGACCGAGCTGGAGCAGGTGCGCCCCATGATGCTGGAGCGGCACACCCGCTACATGCCGGTGATGGACAACAAGATGCTGATGGGCGTGATCAGCTTCTACGACGTGGCCAAGGCGGTGGTGGACAGCCAGAACTTCGAGAACCAGATGCTCAAGGCCTACATCCGCGACTGGCCGGCCGAAGAAGAGGCGCAGCCCGCCGCCCGCGCGCGCTGAGCAACACAAGCCCCATGAAAAACGCCCCGCAAACCGGGGCGTTTTTCATGGGGCTTGTCGGAGCGAAGTGAGTTCGCCCAGAAATGCCGCGGAGCTGGCTTTGCCAGGCCGCAGGCATTGCCCATCTGTCAAGGGGGGTGGCGCGAAGCGACGCGGGGGGTCATTCCGAAGCATGGATCATGTCGCGGACCCTGGGATAGATCTGCTGGTTCCAGCGCCGACCGCTGAACACGCCGTAGTGGCCCACCCCGGTCTGCACATGGTGGGTCTTGAGGTAAGGGCGCACGTTGCTGCACAGGTCTTGCGCGGCCACCGTCTGGCCCACCGCGCAGATGTCGTCGCGCTCGCCTTCCACCGTCATGAGCGCGGTGCGGCGAATGGCGGCCGGGTTGACCTTGCGGCCGTTCCAGGTGAGTTCGCCGCGCGGAAGGTCGTAGGTCTGGAACACCTTGGCCACCGTCTCCAGGTAAAACTCGGCCGGCAGGTCGTTGACCGCGAGGTACTCCTCGTAGAAGTCCTGGATCACCTGCGCCTCTTCGGTGCGGCCGTGTTCCAGGTGCTCGTAGATGTTGCGGAACGACTGCTTGTGGCGCTCCGGGTTCATGGCCATGAAGGCCGAGAGCTGGATGAAACCGGGGTAGACCCGTCGCATGAAGCCCGGGTGCGGCAGCGGCACATGGTTGATGAGGTTCTTTTCGAACCACTCGATGGGCTTGCTGGTCGCCAGCCGGTTCACCTCGGTCGGGTTCACGCGGCAGTCCACCGGGCCGGCCATCAGCGTGAGGCTGCGCGGCTGGGCCGGGTTGTCGTCTTCGGCCATCACCGCGGTGGCCGCGAGCGCGGCCACGCAGGGCTGACACACCGCCACCATGTGGCAGCCCGGGCCGACGGCTTCGGTGAAACGCACGAGGTAGGTGATGTAGTCGTCGAGCGAAAAGCCGCCGTGCAGCAGCGACACATCGCGCGCGTTGTGCCAGTCGGTGATGTACACATCGTGGTCCTGCAGCAGGGTGCGTGCGGTCTCGCGCAGCAGGGTGGCGAAGTGGCCCGAGAGCGGCGCCACCAGCAGCACCGGCGGCTGCGGCTCCACGCCGGCCTTGCGAAAGTGCAGCAGTGTGCCAAAGGGCAGGGTGAGCACGGCCTCTTCGGTCACCGGCACGGCGTGTTCGCCCACCACCACCTCGCCGATGTTGTAAGGCGGGCGCGAATGGGTGAGGCGCAGCCGGGAGATGACGTCACAAGCTGCGGCCACCTTGCGCACCATGCTGCGTTCTGTGTCTTGCAACCACAGCGAGGCGCTGAGGTGCTGGGCCATGAGTCGGAGCGGCGAAAGCAGGTCGGACTGGGTCTGATAGGCCTGGTACAGCATGGGTGGAATCCTGAAACAACGTATCTCCACGCAGGCAAGTTACGCGCCAGCCACAACCGCACCGCCTCGGTGCGCGGTGTGACCGTTTTGTGGCACAGCCCTTGCTCAATGCAGGGTCAACGAGGAGCATGTCATGGCCACAACGGTACTCACGATCAGCAGCAAGAACTACGGAGCCTGGGCCTTGCGCGGCTGGCTGATGGCAAGGCTGGCCAAGCTGGAGTTCACTGAAAAGATCATCTCACCGGACGATCCGGCCATGAAGGCCGAGATGCTGCTGCTCTCGGCCTCCATGCGGGTGCCGGCGCTGGAGCACGACGGCATTCACGTGTGGGACACGCTGGCCATTGGCGAATACCTCAACGAAATCAAGCCCAAGGCTGGTCTGCTGCCAGCCGACCGCGCGGCGCGCGCGCACTGCCGTGCCATCTGCGGCGAGATGCATTCGGGCTTCAGCTCCATGCGGTCGTCGCTGCCGATGAACATCAAGGCGCACTTTCCGAACTTCAAACTCTGGTCGCGCGCGCGCACCGACATCGACCGCATCGAGGCGATCTGGACGGAGTGTCTGGAGACCTACGGCGGCCCGTACCTGTTCGGCGCCAAGCCCTGCATGGCGGACGCAATGTTTGCGCCGGTGGTGACCCGCTTCATCACCTACGGGGTGGCGATCGACGAGGTGTGTGTGGCGTATTGCGACACCATCATGGCGCTGCCTGCGATGCAGGAGTGGGTGGCGGCTGCGGAGGCTGAGCCTGATGACATTGATGAGCTGGATGCTGAGTTCTGAAGAGTTTGTGTTCGCGGCGTTGTAAGCGTCTACCTCCCGGGATCGGGCACCTGGGCGCTCTGCTCCGCGAATGTCCCCCGTGCCGGCTTCGCCGTCCCTCCTCCTTGATTTCGCTGCGCAGAACACCCAGGCGCCCGATCCCCAATGGCTGTTTGGTTCACCAACATTGGCGTGTTTGCACGTTGGCGAGGCCCGGGAGGATGGGTGCGTGGCGCAGCGAAATCAAGGAGGAGGGGGCCTCCAGGCCCCCGGGGGACATTCGCGGAGCCGCGCGCCCATTCTTCCGGGCCCACAAACCCAGCAGGCCTGCAATCCCCAAACCCACACTTAAACCCAAGGCGCAGGTTTTGGAATCTCACAAACCGGCTCCACATCGATGGACTTGAAGTCCGCCGGGGACACGATTTCCAGGTACTCCATGTCGGGCGAGTAGTCGAACAGGTAGTGGCGGATGCCCGGGCGCTGGTGCACGCAGTCGCCAGCTTCCACCAGCGTGACCTGATCCTCGTACATGAACTTCGCCCAGCCCTTGATCATGATCACGATCTGGAAGTCGGCCTCGTGCCGATGCCAGCCTGTGCCTTCTTCGGGCGGCAAGTTGGCCTTGACCAAGTGCGCGATCACCTTGCCGTGCGTGGCCGCCGCGATGCCGAGGTCGCGGTAGAGGAAAAAATCCCGCAGGCCGCCCGCGGTCCAGGGGTTGTCCGTGCCTTTGACGTGCGAAAACAAGGTGTTGGTGCGATCGAGCATGGTGCGCTCCTTTCTGGGGCATCACAGCGGGAAGATGCTGCAGCGCAACGCAAAGCAGGAAACATTCCTTCGCCGATCAACTCCCTGACCGCCCGACCAATGGGGGCAGATGTCAGTTCACCTCACCACATGAACCGCAGACCCACCGACACCTCGTGGCTGTTCTGCCCGGCACCGCGCCATTCGGCACTGGCGCCACCGTAAAGGCTCACCTTGGCGGAAAGCGGTGCGGTGCCACCCACACGCAGCGTGAGCGCATTGCGCCGCAGCGGCGTGCCCGAGGCCACGAAGGCCGCGCTCTGGCCCGCCAGGCTGGCTGTCACCGGTGCATCCGGATCGCCCAGGCGGTGCGAGGCTTCCAGAGCGAGGTGCAGCTCGCGGCCCTCTCCGCCGGTGTGCTCCCAGCGCAGACCTGCACTGGCCACTGTGCCCTCGAAGCCGCGCTCACGCACTGAGAGATTGGCCGGTGCAGCGCCGGTTTCGGTGAAGGCGTTCTCGCTCAGGCGCGCGTGGCGCAGGCCCACACTGCGGCGCCATTGCCAGCCACTGCCCTCGCTGCCCAGTGCTTGAGCGTGCTCGATCTGTGCGCCCAGCGTGACCTCGTGGCCGCGGTGTTGCGATGCGGCGCTCAGCGGCGCACCGCCCAGGTCCACCGCGCGCTGCGTGTCGAAACGGTGCAGGCTCCAGGTGGTGTCCAGGCGCAGGCGCCACTGCTGCTGCTCGCCCCAGTGGTGGTGCGCGTAGAGGCCGGCGCTCCAGCTGTCGATGTTTCCGCTGGCCGCTGCCGTGCCCTGCGTGTCGGCGCGCCAGCGCGAGCGGCTGTTGCCCAGCGCGGCGCCCAACCACCAGGTAGGGCTGATCCACGCGTCCTGACCGACCACCACGCCGCTGGCGCTGTGGCGTGAGGAAGGGCCGTTGCTGTTGCCCGGCAGGCTGGCTGCGCCGCCCGTGGCCTGCGCCCAGGCCTGTGGGCCCGAGGGTGATGCGGTGCCGACAGCATGGGTCGCTCGCAGCACCGGCAACGTGCGCGCCGGTGTTGCGGCTTTGAGTCGCAGCGCCAGTGAGGGCGCCGCCTGATTCAGGCCGCGTTGGCCAAAGCCGCCCCGTTCGGCCAGTGTCTGGCCGAACGAGGTGCCCACTGCGCTGGCCGCCAGGGTGGCGGCGCTGTGCACGCTCCCGCTCAGGCCGGTGAGGGCCGCAATGGCTTGCCCGGCGGTCATGTTGTCCAGCGCGGTGATCAAGGCTTGCGCATCGGTGTTGGGCGGCGCTGCGGCGAAGGTGTCGAGGTGGCGCGCCACGGCAGTCTGGTTGTCGGTGGTGGCCACGTACTCGTAGCGCAAGGCCTCGTTGGTCGACAGGCGCAGCACAAGCCCGTTGGGCCCATAGACCAGGGTGGGCACGAGAAAGGCGAGATCCGTGCTCACGCCATCGAAGGCGCCGGTCAGACCGCCCGCAGCGCTCAGGATGGTGTAGTCGGTGAGTCGCGCGTAGCTCCCGGTACCGGCGCGCACCTGCACAGCTCCGCCCGCGATGGAGACCGTGCCGCTGGCGTCCACGCGGTCGGCCTGGGTGGGGGTCACTTCCACGTCAAACACAGAGCCGGGTGCGAAGCTCAGGTTGCCGTTGACCGTGAGCGTGCCGATGGAGTTGCCCGGGGCCAGCCGTCCTCCGCTCAGCAGCGAGACATTGCCCACCGTGCCGTTGCCGCCCAGCTCGCCACCGCTGCGCACAGTGGTGTCCCCCTGGATGGTGCCGTTCACCGAGAGTCGGCCGGCGTCCACCGTGGTGCCGCCGGTGTAGGTGTGCTGGCCGTCGAGCACCAGCAGACCGGCGCCGGTCTTGGCGATGCCGATGCTGCCGGCGTTGCCGCCCGTGCCCCCCGAGCCACTTTGGTCGGCCATGCCGTCGGCAAGAACCTGCACGGCGCCGGCATCGGGGTTGAAGACAATCACCGCCGAGCTGCCCTGCAGAAAGATGCCGGAGCCGAAGGCCTGGCCGTTCGCGCCTCCCGGGACCCCGTTGGCCAGTGCACTGTTACCCCCCGAGCCGCCTGCAACGCTGTTGCCGTCGATGTTGACCTGACCCTCGAAAGTGATGTTTGCGCCGTCCATGACGAAGATGGCGCCCCCCATGCCGGCACCACCGCCGCCGCCGCCGTAGCCGCGGTCTTCGCAGCCCTGGAAATTGGGCAGGATGACGCAGTGACCGACCCCGCCCGTGCCTCCCCCGAACCCACCGGAGGCTGGCTGA
>QBMB01000120.1 GCA_003241965.1 Burkholderiales bacterium
CCACCCCGACCGGGCGCAGTGGCAATGGCAACGATGGGATCACGCGAGGCAGCGAGCATAGAAGACGAGCATAAAGGGCCAAGCCCAGAAACAGCGAGGGCCTGCAAAGCAGGCCCGGCGAGGAACAAAGTGCCCCAACCCAGAGGCGTCAAGGGTCCGGCTCCGCCGGCCCAAGACGCCGTCCCCCCTTCAGGGGGGAAGCCGCGTCAGCGGCGCAGGGGGGTCAACTCCTGAAATTCGGAATGCTGAACTTCAGCGGCACACCCATGCGCTTGTTGATGAAGGACTGTTGAGCGATGGTCAGCACGTTGTTCGTGATCCAGTACAGCACCAGGCCGGACGGAAAGAAGAAGAACATCACCGAGAACATCAGCGGCATCAGCCACATCAGCTTGGCCTGCAGCGGATCCGGTGGCAGCGGGTTGAGCGCGGTCTGGATCATGGTGGTCACAGCCATCACCAGCGGCATGATGTAGAACGGATCGGGCGAGGAGAGATCGGTGATCCAGGCCACCCACGGCGCGTTGCGCATCTCCACGCTGGAGAGCAGCACCCAGTACAGCGCGATGAACACGGGAATCTGGATCAGGATGGGGAAGCAGCCACCCAGCGGGTTGACCTTTTCTTCCCGGTACATCTTCATCATTTCCTGCTGCATGGCCTGCGGGTTGCCCTTGAGGCGCTCGCGCATTTCCATGATGCGAGGGTTGACCTTCTTCATCTTGGCCATGCTGCGGTAAGCGCTGGCGTTGAGCCAGTAGAACGCGGCCTTGATCAGCACCACCAGCAGCACGATGGACCAGCCCCAGTTGGCCACGAAGCCGTGGATCTTCTCCAGCAACCAGTACAGCGGCTTGGCCAGAATGGTCAGCCAGCCGTAGTCTTTCACCAGCTCCAGTCCGGGGGCGATGGTCTCCAGCACTTTCTCTTCTTGCGGGCCGACGAACAGACGTGCCTGCAAGCTCTGGGTCTGACCAGGCGCAATGGCGGGCAGGTTGGTGATGCTGCCCACGGCGTAGAGGTTGTCGGCGACCTTGCGGGCAAAGTTGTCACGCGCCACGCCGTCGCCCAGCAGCCAGGCCGACGCGAAGTAGTGCTGCACCATGGCCACGTAACCATCGTTGGCCGTCTTGATGAACAGGTCCGCTTTCTTCTTTTCGATGTCTTCGAAAGCGACCTTCTGGTACTTCTTCTCGTTCGTGTAGACCGCCGGGCCCGTGAACGTGGAATAGAAAGGGGTTTCGCTGCTGAGCTTTCTGCCGTCGCGCACCAGTTGGAGGTAGAGCTGCGGGCTCACGGGCTGCGTGCCGAGGTTCTGCACCTCGTGCTTGACCGCAATCTCGTAGCGGCCACGCGTGAGCGTGTAGGTCTTGACCAGCTTCACGCCACCCACATCGCCCGACTCGAAACGCACCTGAAGCTCGTTCTGGCCATCGGCCAGCGCCGTTTGCGGCGTCACCAGCGTCATGGGAGTCTTGTGCGTGGGAAACGCGCCGCCAATCAGGCCGGACTGCGCCACATAGGTGTGGTCGGCGCCCTGCGTCAACAACGTGAAGGGTAGGACGCTCTGGTCCTTGCTTTGGCGCGTGGCCTCGGCGTGCTTGAGCAGTTCGGCACCGATCAGCGAACCGCCTTCGGTGTTGAAGGCCAGCTTGAAGACATCGGTGCTCACTTCATGGCGCGCAGCCACCGGGCTGGGCGCACCCCCTGGCGCTTCACCGGGTGTACTCGCAACGGCGCCCGAGGCAGACGGCACGGCGATCGCGGTGGGCAGGGTGGCATCAACGGCTGGCGCCGTGGTGGTTGCCGGGGCAGTCACCTGGGTCGAGCCGGGGAAAAAGGTGGGCTTGTGCCCATTGTGGATCTGCCATTTGTCCCAGATCAGGACCATGGACAAACCAAACACCACCCACAGGATGGACCGACGGATGTCATTCATGACGCGTTCTTCTTTGCTGAGGAGGGTGAAATCAGGCGGGAAAAGAGGGCGGGCCGGTGCTCAGGCACCGGATCGAAGCCCCCTTCGCACCAGGGATGACAGCGCGCCAGCCGCGCGACCGTGAGATACGTGCCGGCCGCAGCGCCGTGTTGCTCCAGCGCGCCGATGGCGTACAGCGAACACGTCGGCTCAAAGCGGCAACCGCTGCCCAGCGATGGGCTCAACAGCAGCCGGTAGCCTTTGACCAGCCCCACCAACGCCTGGCGCGGCCAGTCAAACCACATCACGAACCTCCACGGGCGTGACAGGTTTCGGCAGCATGGCACGCGACAACAATTGCTCCAGCTCCAGGCGCACGGCGCGCTTGAGCGGGTCGGACGTGGCACTCACAAACTGCTTTCGGCTGAACTCGCTGCGCAAACGTACGACCCACGCGGCCTGCGGCAAGGCCACAGGCGCATGCCGGGACACTTCGTAGATCTGGCGGCGGATCGCATTGCGCGTGACAGCACGGCGCGCCCATCGCTTGGGCAGCAGTACCCCCAGCCACGCATCGGCCACGGGAAACAACGGTTTGCCCTCGACGGCGAAGTCCAGGGCTGCGCGGTGCAGGGCAAAGTGGGGAGTCTTGGCCACGGGCGCTCCAGCCATGACGGCTTGGAACTGCTGGCGGGACCGCAGGCGCTGGGTCACTGCACAACCGCCAGTATCTGGTGGCAGGCGGGCCGGGCACAGGGACACCGGCACAGCACGAGCCGACTCAGACGGCCAGACGCTTGCGGCCTTTGGCGCGGCGGGCGTTGATCACAGCGCGACCGCCACGGGTCTTCATACGAACGAGAAAGCCGTGGGTGCGGGCGCGGCGGATCTTGGAAGGCTGGTAGGTGCGTTTCATGGTGGTCTCTTACAAATCGGGAAAACCCGCAATTATCGCAAAGAAAACCCTGGTGCGGCAAGCACTTGCCCTGATATGCAGACGATCCACTTCAGGAACGCCACGTGCCAGGTCGGTCCTAACACCTCGTTGGCGGGCTTGTGGATAAGTCCGGCGCAAGCCTACAATGCCCCGCTGGCTCCGAGTCATTTGTCCACAACCACAACCATTTCGCCACCCCAGCATGATCGAGGGCCTTCCCCCCAGCGCGTCCCTGTCGTCCGGCAGCGCAGACACCCTCTCCCTGTGGTCCACCTGCATGGACCGGCTCTCCCAGGACATCCCGGAGCAGCAGTTCAACACCTGGATCCGCCCCCTCTCGGCCACCGTGGCGCCCGATGCTTCCAGGGTGGTCGTGTCCGTGGCCAACCGCTTCAAGCTGGACTGGATCCGGTCCCAATACGCCGCTCGAATCTCCGTACTGCTGGAAGCCATTCAGGGCACTCCGGTGGTGCTGGAGTTGGTGCTTGCTCCGCGTGAAGGCCCCAGCCGCACGTCACCCGCACCCCGCACAGCACAAGATCAGGTACTCGCCGAGCTGCCTGATCTGGCGCCCCCCGAAGTGACGGCACCCAGCGGGCCGAAAACCCGCCTGAACCCCGCGCTGGCGTTTTCCACGCTGGTCGAAGGCTCGGCCAACCGCATGGCGCGCGCGGCCGCCATGCACGTGGCCGGCAGCCTGGGCCAGCTGTACAACCCGCTGTTCATCTACGGCGGCGTCGGCCTGGGCAAGACCCACCTGGTGCACGCCATCGGCAACCATCTGCTGGCCGACCGTCCACAGGCCAAGGTTCTATACATCCACGCCGAGCAGTTTGTGTCGGATGTGGTCAAGGCCTACCAGCGCAAGACTTTCGACGAGTTCAAGGAGCGGTACCACTCGCTGGACCTGCTGCTGATCGACGACGTGCAGTTCTTTGCGAACAAGGAGCGCACGCAGGAAGAGTTCTTCAACGCGTTCGAGGCATTGCTGGCCAAAAAAAGCCACATCGTGCTGACCAGCGACACCTACCCAAAGGGCCTGGCCGACATCCACGAACGCCTGGTCTCGCGCTTCGACTCGGGCCTGACCGTGGCGATCGAGCCGCCCGAGCTGGAAATGCGGGTGGCGATCCTGATCAACAAGGCGGCGGTGGAAAACGCCGTGATGCCCGAAGAGGTGGCGTTTTTCGTGGCGAAGAACGTTCGCTCCAACGTGCGTGAACTCGAAGGCGCGTTGCGCAAGATCCTGGCGTATTCGCGCTTCAACCAGAAGGAGATCTCGATCGCGCTGGCGCGCGAGGCGCTGAAAGACCTGCTCTCGATCCAGAACCGGCAGATCAGCGTGGAGAACATCCAGAAGACCGTGGCCGATTTCTACAAGATCAAGGTGGCGGACATGTACAGCAAGAAGCGCCCGGCCAGCATTGCGCGCCCTCGCCAGATTGCCATGTTCATTGCCAAGGAACTGACCCAGAAAAGCCTGCCTGAAATCGGCGAGTTGTTTGGCGGGCGCGACCACACCACGGTGCTGCACGCGGTGCGCAAGATCGGGGCCGAGCGCCAGCAAAACACCGAGCTCAACCAGCAGCTGCACGTGCTGGAACAGACGCTCAAGGGATGAGGCCGTAAAAAGGCGAAAATAGCGAAGATCCGGCTCCGACAAACGCGGAGCCCGCCGGGGAGGCAACCCCAGGACCACAAGCAACCAGAGACGAAAGAGTCTGACATGATCGTTTTGAAATCGACCCAGGACAAGGTTCTGGCCGCGCTGCAATCGGTGGCCGGCATCGTGGAACGCCGCCACACCCTGCCCATCCTGGCCAACGTGTTGCTTCGCAAGACCGGCTCGCAAGTGCAGCTGACCACCAGCGACCTGGAGATCCAGATCCGCACCACCGCCGAGCTCGACGGTGACAGCGGCAACTTCGCCACCACGCTGGGCGCGCGCAAACTCATCGACATCCTGCGCACCATGCCGGGCGACCAGAGCGTGAGCCTGGAGTCCAGCGCCGGCAAGCTGATCCTCAAGGGTGGCAAGAGCCGCTTCACGCTGCAGAGCATGCCGCCGGAAGACTTTCCGCTGGTGCAGGAGTCCGCCAGCTTTGGCCCGGTGTTCTCGGTGCCGCAAAAAACGCTCAAGAGCCTGCTCGGCCAGGTGTCGTTCTCCATGGCGGTGCACGACATCCGCTATTACCTCAACGGCATCCTGTTCGTGGCCGAGGGCAAGCAGCTCAGCCTGGTGGCCACCGACGGTCACCGTCTGGCGTTTGCCTCTGCCACGCTGGATGTGGAAGTGCCCAAACAAGAAGTGATCCTGCCGCGCAAGACGGTGCTGGAACTGCAGCGCCTGCTGTCCGACAAGGAAGGCGCGATCGAAATGCAGTTCGCCGCCAACCAGGCCAAGTTCAGCTTTGACGGCATGGAGTTCGTCACCAAGCTGGTCGAGGGCAAGTTCCCCGACTACAACCGCGTGATCCCGAAGAACCACAAGAACATCGTGACGCTGGGCCGCGTGCCGCTGCTGGCTTCGCTGCAGCGCACCGCCATCATGACGAGCGAGAAGTTCAAGGGTGTGCGCCTGAACATCGAGCCCGGCGCGCTGCGCGTGGCCTCGAGCAACGCCGAGCAGGAAGAGGCGGTGGACGAGCTCGACATCGACTACGGCGGCGACACCATCGAGATCGGCTTCAACGTCACGTATCTCATCGACGCGCTGCAGAACATGTCGCAGGAGATGGTCCGCATCGAGCTGTCTGACGGCAACAGCTCGGCCCTGGTGACCAACCCCGACGACAACGCCTTCAAGTACGTTGTCATGCCGATGCGGATCTGACCGGCCGCGATCCCCTCTCCCCCAAGCCCGACCCGCTGCCCAGCGGGTTTGGCCTTTCTAGCGATTGAGAAAAGTCCCTTATGTCCGAAGCCAACAAGCCCGCCGATTCCGTCAACACCGGTGCGGCCAACGCCGACAGCTCCAACTTCCAGCCCACCATCGACGCCCACCAGGTCGGTGCCAGCGAAGGCTATGGCGAGGGTTCGATCCAGATCCTGGAAGGCCTGGAAGCCGTGCGCAAACGCCCCGGCATGTACATCGGCGACACGTCGGACGGCACCGGCCTGCACCACCTGGTGTTCGAGGTGGTCGACAACTCCATCGATGAAGCCCTGGCCGGCCACTGCGACGACATCGTGGTGACGATCCACAGCGACAACTCCATCAGCGTCACCGACAACGGCCGCGGCATCCCCACGGGCGTGAAGATGGACGACAAGCACGAGCCCAAGCGCTCGGCCTCCGAAATCGCACTGACCGAACTGCACGCAGGCGGCAAGTTCAACCAGAACAGCTACAAGGTCTCGGGCGGCCTGCACGGTGTGGGCGTGAGCTGCGTGAACGCGCTGAGCCAGTGGCTGCGCCTCACCGTGCGCCGCGAAGGCAAGGTGCACCAGATCGAGTTTGCGCGCGGCTTCGTGCAGAACCGATTGTTGGAGACCACGCCAGGCGGCATCGAGATCTCGCCCATGCGCGTGACCGGCGCCACCGAGAAGCGCGGCACCGAAGTGCACTTCCTGCCCGACTACGACATCTTCAAAGAGAACGCCGACTTCCACTACGAGATCCTGTCCAAGCGCCTGCGCGAACTCTCCTTCCTCAACAACGGCGTGCGCATCCGCCTGAAAGACGAACGCAGCGGCAAGGAAGACGACTTCTCCGGCGCCGGCGGCGTCAAGGGCTTCGTTGACTTCATCAACAAAGGCAAGACGGTTCTGCACCCCAACGTGTTCCACGCGCTGGGCGACCGCCAGAGCGACCAGGGCACCAACATCGGCGTGGAAGTGGCCATGCAGTGGAACAGCGGCTACAACGAACAAGTGCTCTGCTTCACCAACAACATTCCGCAGCGCGACGGGGGCACCCACCTGACCGGTCTGCGCGCGGCCATGACGCGGGTGATCAACAAGTACATCGACGACAACGACTTCGCCAAGAAGGCCAAGGTCGAGGTCACCGGTGACGACATGCGCGAAGGCCTGTGCTGCGTGCTGTCGGTCAAAGTGCCCGAGCCCAAGTTCAGCAGCCAGACCAAGGACAAGCTGGTGTCCAGCGAAGTGCGCGGCCCAGTCGAAGACATCGTGAGCCGCCTGCTGGCCGACTACCTGCAGGAACGCCCGAACGATGCCAAGATCATCTGCGGCAAGATCGTGGACGCCGCCCGCGCCCGTGAAGCCGCCCGCAAAGCGCGCGAGATGACGCGTCGCAAAGGCGTGCTCGACGGCATGGGCCTGCCCGGCAAGCTGGCCGACTGCCAGGAAAAAGACCCGGCGCTGTGCGAGATCTACATCGTCGAGGGCGACTCCGCCGGTGGCTCCGCCAAACAGGGCCGTGACCGCAAGTTCCAGGCCATCCTGCCGCTGCGCGGCAAGATCCTGAACGTGGAGAAAGCGCGCTACGAAAAGCTGCTCACCTCCAACGAAATCCTGACCCTCATCACCGCGCTGGGCACCGGCATCGGCAAGGCCGGTGGTGAAGGCGCCAACGGCGACGGCAAGGACGACTTCAACGTCGCCAAGCTGCGCTACCACCGCATCATCATCATGACCGACGCCGACGTGGACGGCGCCCACATCCGCACCCTGCTGCTGACCTTCTTCTACCGCCAGATGCCCGAGCTCGTCGAGCGCGGCCACATCTACATCGCGCAGCCGCCGCTCTACAAGGTGAAGGCCGGCAAGGAAGAGCTGTACCTGAAAGACGCCTCGGCACTGGACGGTTTCCTGCTGCGCATCGCATTGAAAGACGCCAGCGTCTTCACGGGCGGCGCCACGCAAACCACGCTCGGTGGCGACACCCTCGGCGAGTTGGCCCGAAAGCACCAGATCGCCGAGAGCGTGATCGCGCGCCTGTCCAACTTCATGGACGCCGAAGCCCTGCGCTCGATCGCCGACGGCGTCTCGCTCAACCTCGACAGCGTCGAGCAAGCCGAGGTCAGCGCCATCGCGTTGCAGGTCAAGCTGCGTGAACTCACCACCACCGGCGTGCCCGCCGAAGTGGCGGCCGAGTTCGACGTGCGCACCGACAAACCCATCCTGCGCATCAGCCGCCGCCACCACGGCAACATCAAGAGCAGCGTGCTCACGCAGGACTTCGTGCACGGCGCCGACTACGCCGCACTCGCCACCGCCGCCGAGACCTTCCGCGGCCTGCTCGGCGACGGCGCCAAGGTCATGCGTGGCGAGGGCGAGAAACAGAAAGAAGAAAAGGTCGGCGACTTCCGCGTGGCCATGCGCTGGCTCATCAGCGAAGCCGAGCGCACCACCTCGCGCCAGCGTTACAAAGGCCTGGGCGAGATGAACCCCGCCCAACTCTGGGAAACCACCATGGACCCGACCGTGCGCCGCCTGCTGCGCGTGCAGATCGACGACGCCATCGAAGCCGACCGCGTGTTCACGATGCTGATGGGCGACGAGGTGGAGCCGCGTCGAGAGTTCATCGAGGCCAATGCGCTGCGGGCGGGGAATATCGACGTTTGAGGGTATTGATCGCAGGCTGCCAACGCAGCTGCGATCAAGGATCGTCGGCGCAGTTTTGCGCAGACGGTGTTGCCCCCGATGGGGGATTGAACACGCACCGAAGTTCGGCTAATGTCCGCTGACATTCACTGCCGGGGGTGCGTTCATGTCGATGACAGTCATTCCCCACATGGACGGGTCCTACACCGTCAAATGCGGCGACGTGGAGGTGACCGTGGGGGGAGGCGCCAAGCCGGCGCCTGCTCCGCCACCGGACCTGATCTCCGCGCCGTGGCCGGAGCCCGACGAGAACGATGGTGGCGCGATCGCCTACCTGCATGTGGGGCGCCCCACTGTCCTGGCCAGGCCGTTCAACTTCCCTGGAATCCCCGCGTATCCCAGATTCATCGAGCCGCCGGCGTTCCTGATCGAGGCCGTGCCCGGCGCCAACATCGCCCTGCGTGGTGACCACCAGAACGACACGCTTGTGGTCGAGCTGCATGTGCCGGCAGGGCAACCCTTCGACATCGACGCGCTCAAGGCGGCGGTATGGGAGATGCGCCGAAGCGCCCGGCGGGTCGAGTTGCATGTCTACGTGGACGTGATCACCCCGTGGCCACGGGGACTCTCCGTTGAAAACGAGCGCTTATGAGCGCCCAGCCCGAGGCAGCGGCCTTCAAGCCGGATTTTTCATCGGCGGCCACGACGCTGCGCGACACCGTGAAATGGCTGGCTGCGGCCCTCGCGGGCACAGCCGCGCTGATCATCGGCAACAGCCCGTTGTCGGGGCTGGGGCAGTTGCCGCCGCTCAGTGGCCGCTGGCTTCTGGCCATCGTGCTGCTGGTCGCCGGCTTCCTGCTGATCTGCGCTGCGCTGTGGCGCGCGTTGCGCATTCTCAAGCCCGATGTGTTGTACCGCTCCAGCCTGCTCGGAACGCACGACAAGGCACTGGGCACTGACGAAGTTGCCGAACTCAAAAAGCTGCGCGAGACGATCGACACGCATGGCGCCGACCTGCTGCCACCCAAGTACCCCCGTCTGAAACAACTCGCCGACAACCTCGAGGAAATCGACAAACGGCTGAAGGCACTCGAGCTGGCCAGCCCCACTGCACCCGACAAAGTGGCGCACGCCAAGGCCGTCCAGGCAGGCATGAGCGCACGGGCCAAGAACTGGGCAGCGATTGCGAAAGTACTCCCGCTGGCGCAATACCTGCGCCTGCACCGCCGCTTCGAAAAGGAGCAGCGCTGGATGGCAGCTTTCAGCCTGTTGGCGCTGGTGTGCTTGCTGGGGTTCGTCATCGTGTCCACCGTGCCGAAAGAGAAGGAGCCGCCAACGGATCACCCGATCACCATCAACAACCACTGCGGCGGCACATGCCCGGTGCAACCACCGCCCCAAGCCCTGCCGGTGTTGCCGCCGGTGCTGTTCGACAACAACAAGGCGAACATCACGCACGAGGGCCGGGCCGCCATTCAGGTGGCCCGCGATGCCTTGCACGCAAATGCCCGCACCCTGCTGCTGGTGCAGGCGCACACCGACACGGTGGCCTCACGCAGCCACAACGATGGCCTGGCCCAGCGGCGCGCGGTGGCGGTGATGAACCTGCTGTCGTCGCAGGGCGGCATTGCGCCGGACCGCCTGATGGTGTCGTACCTGCCGGAGACGGCCCTGCCGGTGGTGACGCCGGACGACACACCCCGCGCGGAGAACCGCAGCGTTCAGCTCGTGTGGCTCGACGACACCCGGCGGCGCTGATCGGCCCTGGCTCGCCAACGCTGCAGTTGCACTCAGCGTTGTGCGGATAGACTCAAAGGCAGGCTGTGGTTGTTGCCTGATGGTTGAGACCGACGGTCGTGCCCTTGTGCCGAAAGTGCAGTCGCACCCAGCTTGACCCGAGCCAAGTCACCCCTGTGGCACAAGGTCTCGCAAAGCCTTGATTTCCGGGAAGCGCCAGGGCAGCCGCTCTGACGCACTGCGTGTCTCACTGACCCACCTCACAAGCACCCCATGCGCGGCATGCTCGATTTCAGTTCTTGGTCAACCATACTGACCACCCTCTTCAGCCTGGTGCTGGTGTCGCTCGTTCTGGTCGGCATCCGGCTGGTGTTCATGCAGACCTTCCAGCGTCGGCGCGAACGCGAGAACCGCCAGATCAACGAACGCCTGAAGGTCTTGATCGCGGCCTACAAAACGTTGGGTGGCTCGTTCACCGGCGTGTTGGCGGTTGATCCAGCGCACCTGCGCGATCTGCGGCGAGACGTCGATCCCGACGACGATGCGGAACGGGAGGCCGTGGCCAGTGCGTCCGAGCGCCGCCGGCGCATTCGCGATGCCGTCGAGGCCGCGCTGTCCGATGTCATTCTGCTGGGCACCGAAGAACAGGTGCGGCTGGCAGCACTGGCGGCGTCGGAGATGGTGGCGGGGCGCAATGTCGAGGTGGCACCGCTGGTGATCTCCCTGCGCGACTTCATCCGCCAAGCCCTGGACCTGACGCCTGCGCCGGCGGATCTGATTCCGAACCAGGGGCCGCTGCGGGTGAATGCGGGCGGCGCCAACGCCCGACGCACGGGCGGTGCCGAATCCCGTGGCGGGCGGGGTGGCGGTGGAGCGGGCGGAGGCGGTGCCGGCATGGGCGTCGGGATGGGTGTGGGCGCCGCCCGCATTCACCCGCAG
>QBMB01000121.1:0-10493 GCA_003241965.1 Burkholderiales bacterium
GGCAGGGGCTGCACGCGGTCGCGGTGCGCCGCCGCCGCATCGCGCGCACCAATTGGGGTATTTGTTTTCCCGAGCAAGGCCAGGCCGAGCGCAACCGCGCGGTGCGCCGGCATTTCGTGTTTTTTGCCCAGGCCTGGATGGACCGCAGCTGGTTGTGGGAGGCCAGTGACGCCACCATCCGCCAGCGCCTGACGCTCACGGGTGACCTGCAGGCGCTGGCCGGAGGCGAACCCACGGTCTTGTTTGCGCCGCACTTCGTGGGCATGGACGCCGGCTGGACCGCCTTGACCGCGCACCTGGAGCGGCGCTTCTGCGGCATCTACGCCGAACAGCTCAACGCTGACGTGGACCGCTGGATGTCCCAGGGCCGGCAGCGCTTTGGCGAACCGCACATCGTGGCCATGCGCCAGGGCCTCAAGCCGCTGGTGGCGGCGCTGCGCCAGGGGCTGCCGCTGTACCTGTTGCCCGACATGGACTACGGCACGCGCGATTCGGTGTTTGTGCCCTTCTTCGGTGTGCAGACCGCCACCATCACCTCGCTCTCGCGGTTTGCCCGCATGGCCAGGGCGCGGGTGGTGCCGGTGGTCAGCCGATTGACGAAGGACGGGTACGAGGTGACGGTGCACGCGCCGTGGGTCGACTACCCCACTGGCGACGTGGAGGCCGACACGGCCATGATGAACACCCACCTTGAGGGCTTCATCCGCGCCACGCCCGAGCAGTATTACTGGGTGCACAAGCGCTTCAAGACCCGGCCCGACGGCGAGCCCTCGTTCTACGCCAACCTCTGAGCGCGTTCGCTCAGGCCTTCAGGAAATCGCCGATCAGCGCCGCCACCTGCTGTGGCTGCTCGTGCACGATCCAGTGCGTTGCGCCCGGCACACGCTCGATGCGCAGGTCGTCTACATAACCGTCGAGTCCGTCCAGCAAGGCCTCGGGCAAGGCGGTGTCGCCCAGACCCCAGACCACCAGCGTGGGCACGTTCACTGCCACGCGTTCGCGCGGCAATTGCACAGCGGTTGCGCCGGGGTCGTTGGGTGTGGGCGGGCGCAGCGGTGAGGCCGCATAGTAGGCACAGGGACCGTGCAGGCCCAGGCTCCACACCTCGCGGTAGCGCTCGCGTGTGGCCTCATCGAGCCAGGCCATGGGGCCGCTGTCGGCCGCCATGTTGGTGAAGAAGGGCCACAGGCGCGCGAAATCGTTCTCGGCGAGCAGGGCGGGCGCGTCGGGTCGAGAGAGGAAGTTCATGTAGGCGCTGGACGCCTGCTGTGTGGGTGAATTCGCCAATTCACGCTGGAAGGTGGCCGGGTGGGGTGCGTTCACGATGGTGAGCTGGCGCATGGCCGCCGGATGCTGCGCAGCCACGCTCCAGGCCAGCGCACCGCCCCAGTCGTGGGCCACCAGACACGCGAGTTGTCCCGGCGTGGGGCTGTCCTGCGTGATGGCTTCGATGAGCGCGGTGAGGTCCTGCACCAGCGGCTTGGCGCGGTAGGCCGCTACGTCCGTGGGCGCGCTGGAGTGCTCAAAACCGCGCAGGTTGGGCGCCACGCAGCGGTAGCCGCCGTGCTCGGGCTGCGCAAAGTGATCGAGCAGCACGTCCCACACAAAAGCGGCTTCGGGAAAACCGTGCAGGAACAGGAGCACCGGGCGGCCCGGCTGGCCGGCAGCACGGCAACTCAGGGTGATGCCGTGCGGCAGGGCTTGTTGAAATGTCTCGATCATGGCGGGCTGTCTCCTGGTGCCCGCACAGGGTCAATCGAGTGCGGGGGGCTCGTCTTCGGGCTCGGGTTCGGCAACGGGTGCCGCCACCGGGGCGCTGGCATCGTGTGTCCAGTTCCAGAGCATCTGCGCCACCTCGTCCAGGCCCTTCTTCTTCAAGGCCGAGAAGAGTCTGGCCTCGCCGCCGCCGGACTGCAGTCGCGCAATCGACAGCGCCTTTTGCGCCTCGGCGTGGTTGAGCTTGTCGGACTTGGTGAGCAGCACGAGGAATTTCAGTCCCGCCTGGACCCGCGGGCGGATCACTTCAAGCAGGATGTCGTCCAGCTCGGTCAGGCCCAGGCGCGGGTCGATCAGCAGCACCACGCCCTTGAGGTTCTCGCGCGTGAGCAAGTAGTTGCCCATCACGCGTTGCCAGCGCAGCTTGGCTTCGCGCGGCACCGCCGCGTAGCCATAGCCGGGCAGGTCGGCCAGCACGGCGTCGGTGATGCCCTGCTTGCCGAGCGAGAACAGGTTGATGCTTTGCGTGCGCCCCGGTGTTTTGGAGGCGAACGCCAGGCGCTTCTGCTGCGTCAGGGTGTTGATGCAGGTGGATTTGCCGGCGTTGGACCGGCCCACGAAGGCCACCTCAGGGACCGTGAGCGGGGGCAGGTGCTCCAGCTGCGGGGCTGTGGTGAGGAAGCGCGCGGTGTGCAACCAGCCGTGCGCGATTTTGATGTCCGGGTTCAGCGGATCGGGTGTTTTTCCAGCGTTGGGTGTGCGGGCTTGGGGGCTCTTGGCGTCCGCAGACGGGGAAGCAGGGGTGTTGGCTGGAGTGTGGTTCTGGGTCATTGGGGGTTTTTCCCGAGAGGGCATTGTAAAATCGATTGGCTGTATCCAGACATCCCGCGAAATTCTTCAACCCGAACACGTCGCACACGACGCCCGTCCCGTCATGAAATTGCCTGTTTCCCTTCTTTGCGCCGCCGCTGGCGTGGCTTTGTCGTTCAGTGTCCAGGCGCAGGCGGTCAAACCCGACCTGGCCAAGGGCGCTGCGTTGTTCGGCCAAGCCTGTGTGGCCTGCCACGCGGCTGATGGCAACTCCACCACGCCCGCCAATCCCAAGCTCGCTCAGCAGCACCCCGAGTATTTGATGAAGCAGTTGCACGAGTTCAAGACCGGCAAGCGCAACAACGCCATCATGGCCGGCTTCTCGGCAGCCCTGTCCGATGACGATATGCGCAACATCGGCTTCTGGCTCGCGGCTCAAAAGGCCACACCGGGCGCTGCCACCGACAAGGACCTGGTGACCCAGGGTGAACGCATCTACCGCGGCGGCATCCCGGATCGCCAGATCGCAGCATGTGCCGGCTGCCACAGCCCCAACGGCGCCGGTATTCCTGCGCAGTACCCGCGTCTGTCCGGTCAGCACGCCGAGTACACCGAAACCCAGCTCAAGCATTTCCGCGACGGCACGCGTGCCAACAACATCCAGATGACGGGCGTGGCGTCGAAGATGAACGACCGCGAGATCAAGGCGGTGGCCGACTACATCGCCGGTCTGCGCTGAGATGCACCCAGGGCGCTTGCCCTTGGGTGGTGGCCGGGATATAAGCGGTCATTAATATTTGCCGGCACAATGCGATAAAAGCCTTCCGGCGTTGAACCGCCAGCAAAAAACAACATCACAACAGGGCGTGTTCCGGGATCACTGGAACCGCCCTTTTTGTTGAACCGTTCCCCCTCTTCCTCCTCATGACCGTTTCCACCCAAGGCCTGCACATCCGCACCGGCTCGCGCATCGTCAGCGAGACGGTGGAGTTGTTGTCGTCGATGCGGTTTTCGATTTCGCTGCTCACCGTCATCTGCATCGCTTCGGTGATCGGCACCGTGGTCAAACAGCACGAACCGGTCAACAACTACGTCAACCAGTTCGGTCCATTCTGGGCCGATGTGTTTGCCAGTGCCAACCTCTTCTCGGTGTACAGCGCGTGGTGGTTCCTGCTGATCCTGGCGTTTCTGGTCACCAGCACCAGCCTGTGCATTGCCCGCAATGCCCCCAAGATCGTGGCCGACTTCAAGGTCTACAAGGAAAACATCCGCGAGCAAAGCCTCAAGTCGTTTCCACACCGCGCTGAAAACACACTGACCGAAACGCCCGAGGCCGCGGCCAACCGCATCGGGCAGACACTGCTCGGCTCGGGCTGGAAGGTCAAGCTGCAGTCGCGCGACACGCCCGCCGGGCAAGGCTGGATGGTGGCGGCCAAGACCGGTGCAGCCAACAAGATCGGGTACATCGCGGCCCACAGCGCCATCGTGCTGGTGTGCATCGGCGGCCTGCTCGACGGCGACCTGATGGTGCGCGCCCAGACCTGGTTCAACGGCAAGTCGGCCTTCAATGGTGGTGGACTCATCGCCGATGTGCCGGCGCAACACCGCCTCTCGTCCAGCAACCCGACCTTTCGCGCCAACCTGCTGGTGACCGAGGGCACGACCGCCAGCACGGCCATACTGGCGCAGCCCGACGGCGTGCTGTTGCAAGACCTGCCGTTCTCGGTGGAACTCAAGAAATTCATCGTCGAGTACTACGAGACCGGCATGCCCAAGCTGTTCGCCAGCGACATCGTGATCACCGACCTGGAAACCGGTGAAAAGAAGGCGGCGCGCGTGGAAGTGAACCACCCGGCCAGCCACCGTGGCATCAACATCTACCAGTCGAGTTTTGACGACGGTGGTTCGCGCGTGAAGCTGCAGGCCGTGCCACTGAACCGACCCACCCGCCCGTTCGAGATCGAAGGAACCATCGGGAGCTCCAGCGCTTTGAGCAACGGTGACAACAAGCTGGTGCTGGAGTACACCGGCCTGCGCACGATCAACGTCGAGAATTTCGCGAGTGTGAACCCGCCGTCCGGCGTCGATGTGCGCAAGGTGGACCTGCGCAGCTCGATCGAGAGTCGCCTGGGCAGCGGCCACAAGACCAAGACCGAAAAGACCTTGCGCAACGTGGGACCGAGCATCACCTACAAGCTGCGCGACGCAGCCGGCCAGGCGGTGGAATACCACAACTACATGCTGCCGATGGAGATCGATGGTGCGCGCATGTACCTGCTGGGCCTGCGTGAAACACCGTCCGAGCCGTTCCGCTACCTGCGCATTCCGGTGGACGAGAAAGACAGCATGGACGGTTTTGTGCGGCTGAGGGCCGCGCTCGACGACCCGCAGATGCGCGAACTCGCGGTGCGCCGATACGCGGTGTCTGCGGTGGAAGACGGCCGCCCGGAGCTGGCTGAGGCCTTGGTGGCATCGGCCACGCGTGCCCTGGCCTTGTTTGCCGGCGCGGAGCCGCCGGCCCAGATCACGCCCGTGGTTGATGTGAATGGCGCGGCGCTGCCCAAGCCGCTGGTGCAGGGTGGCTTGCAGGCCGTGTCCAGCTTCCTGGAAAACAACGTGCCGCAGGCAGAGCGCGAACGCGCCAGCGAGGTGCTGGTGCGCATTCTGAATGGCACGCTGTTCGAGCTGCTCCAGATCAGCCGCGAACGCGCCAGCCTGCCACCGCTGGAGCGCAACGACGCCACGCAGCAGTTCATGACGCAGGCCGTGATCAGCCTGAGCGATACGTTCTTCTATCCCGCGCCCATGACGTTCCAGCTCAAGGACTTCACGCACGTGCAGGCCAGCGTGTTCCAGGTGGCGCGAGCGCCCGGCCAGAGCATCGTCTACCTCGGCTGCCTGCTGCTGATCGTGGGCGTGTTTGCCATGTTGTATGTGCGCGAGCGTCGCTTGTGGGTGTGGCTGTCGCCTTCGGGCGAGCAGAGCTCGGCGGCGACGATGGCACTGTCGTCAAACCGCAAGACGATGGAAGCCGACCGCGAATTTGAACTTCTGAAGACCCAATTGTTGAAGGTGCCAGCATGAATACCGCCACCGCGAACCAGACCATCCAACTGAAGAAAAACAGCGGCGGCCAAGGCCTGGAGCCGAGTTATTTCGCACGCCGCAATGTGTGGGACTGGCTCTTCGCCACGCTGATCGTGGCGGGCACCGCCATTGCGTTTGCCCTGTACGGCTCGGCCATGGACGGTTACGAGAAGGCCATCCTTGCGGGCACTGCGCCGTCCCTGATCTGGCTGGGCTGGTTCTGGCGGCCGCTGCGTGCGCTGGCGCTGGCTGTGGCCACCTTTGCTTTGCTGGCGATCTGGCTGTACCAGACGCCCGCAGGCACTGCCGACCTGGCGCGCGCCGACCAGGTGTTCATGCTGAAGTACTTCATCTCCAGCCAGTCGGCCATCCTGTGGATGAGCATGCTCTTCTTCATGAGCACGGCTTTCTACTGGGGTGGCATGTTCACCCGCGGCGGCGACACCTTTGAGTTGCTCGGCTCGCGTCTGGCCTGGGTGGCCGTCACGCTCGCGCTCATCGGCACCATGGTGCGCTGGTACGAGAGCCACCAGATCGGTCCCGACATCGGCCACATCCCGGTGAGCAATCTCTATGAAGTGTTCGTGTTGTTCTGCTGGATGACGGCGGCCTTCTACCTGTACTACGAAGACCAGTACAAGACCCGCCGCATGGGCGCGTTCGTGATGTTGGTGGTGAGTGCAGCGGTGGGCTTCTTGCTCTGGTACACGGTTATCCGTGAAGCCCACGAGATCCAGCCTCTGGTACCCGCGCTGCAGAGCTGGTGGATGAAGCTGCATGTGCCGGCCAACTTCATTGGCTACGGCACCTTTGCCATCGCGGCCATGCTGGCCTTCGCATACCTCATCAAACAGAGTGCGACCGAGAGCCGCTGGTACAAGCTCGCGCCTCTGTGGATCCTGGGCCTGGTGCTGTGCTTCGAACCCATCGTGTTCCGCCAATCGGCGGCTGAGAAGGGTGGCAGCTACTGGTTCGTCTACTTCGGCATCTCGGCACTGATCGTGGGCGGCATCATTTTTGGTCGACGCCGAATTGCCGAGCGTCTGCCCAGCTTCGAAGTGCTGGATGACGTGATGTACAAGGCCATCGCAGTGGGCTTTGCCTTCTTCACCATCGCCACCGTGCTGGGCGCCCTGTGGGCCGCCGAGGCCTGGGGCGGTTACTGGAGCTGGGACCCGAAGGAAACCTGGGCGTTGATCGTCTGGCTGAACTACGCGGCCTGGCTGCACATGCGCTTGATGAAGGGCCTGCGCGGCACTGTGGCCGCCTGGTGGGCGCTGGCGGGCCTGGCCGTGACCACCTTTGCGTTCATCGGCGTGAACATGTTCCTCTCGGGCCTGCACAGCTACGGCGAACTCTGACCTCCGCAGTGGGGTCAAGCTGGCGGGCCAGCGGGGCCGGCTCTGGAACTTTGTAAGAATCGCGGCTGTCCGACGACATACGGCAAGTCCTGCGCAGCATCTTCTGTGCAGGGTGTTGCATCAGTCAGGACCGCCCCATGATCATCCGCACTTCCCAAGACGGCTTCAACCACCCCTTCCCGAGCGAAATCACCGCCAAGGCGGCCTACCAGAACCGCCGGCAGTGGCTGCAGCGAAGCGCCTTCACGGCGGCGGCCCTGGGCGGCGGAGTGGCCTCGCTGGCCTCGCAAGATGTCTGGGCCCAGTCGGCCGGCGCCACGCCCAAGCCAGGCAAGTTGACTGCATTGCCAGGCCAGACATCGGCCGTGCCGGGCGCCACCACGGTGGAGAAGCTGACCTCGTACGCAGACGCGAGCAGCTACAACAACTACTACGAATTCGGCACCGACAAGTCGGAACCGGCGGTCGCCGCGAAGACACTCAAACCGCGCCCATGGACGGTGGCTGTGGAAGGCCTGGTGAACAAACCCGGTACCTTCGATCTGGACGCGCTGCTCAAGCTCAGTCCGATGGAAGAGCGCATTTACCGACTGCGCTGCGTTGAAGGCTGGTCGATGGTCGTGCCCTGGGTGGGCTATTCGATGGCCGAGCTCATCAAGCAGGTGCAGCCGCAGGGCAGCGCGAAGTTCGTTGAATTCGTGACCCTGGCCGACAACAAGCAGATGCCGGGCCTCAACGCCAATGTGCTGGACTGGCCGTATGTGGAAGGGCTGCGGCTGGACGAAGCCATGCACCCGCTCACCTTGCTGGCCTTCGGCATGTACGGCGAGGTGCTGCCCAACCAGAACGGCGCACCTGTACGGCTCGTAGTGCCGTGGAAATACGGCTTCAAGAGCGGCAAGTCGATCGTCAAGATCCGCTTCACCGACAAAGAGCCGCGCACTGCGTGGAACCGCGCAGCACCGCAGGAATACGGCTTCTATTCGAACGTGAACCCGCAGGTCTCGCACCCACGCTGGAGCCAGGCCACCGAGCGCCGCATCGGCGAAGAGGGGGGCTTGTTTGCCAAGCGCCGCCAGACCCAGTTGTTCAACGGCTACGAGCCCCAGGTCGGCCAGCTGTATGCGGGCATGGACCTGCGCAAGCTGTTCTGAACTGCCCGTCCGCCGCGTCATGAGCACCACCACTGCCGCCCCCGCCGCCAAGGCGGCAGGCCGTCCTGCCAGCTCGCGCACCAACCGCTGGCTCGGTCACCGCGCCGCCAAGCCGGCCGGTTTTGCGCTCGCGCTGCTGCCGTTTGCCTGGTTGGTGTGGGCGGCCTTTACCAACCAGCTGGGTGCCAACCCGGCCGAGGCCCTGATCCGCTCGCTGGGTGACTGGACGATCCGTTTTCTGGTGCTGGTGTTGCTTGTCACGCCGCTGCGCACGGTGACCGGCTGGGTGGCGCTGGCGCGGCTGCGCCGCATGGTGGGGCTGTTCGTGTTTTTCTACGCCTGCATGCACCTGCTGGCCTATGCGTGGTTCGACATGGAGTTCAGCGTGCCCGGCATCGTGGATGACGTCATCAAGCGGCCATTCATCCTGGTGGGTTTTCTGGGTTGGCTGCTCTTGCTGGCGCTGGCCGCCACCTCGTTCAACCGTGCCATTCGCGCCATGGGGGCTCGGCGATGGCAGATGCTGCACCGGGCCGTGTACGGCATCGCGGGTCTGGCCGTGCTGCACTTTTTCTGGATGCGCAGCGGCAAGAACGATTTCGCCGAGGTTGCGGTATATGCCGCCATCTTTGCTGCGCTGCTCGGTTGGCGCCTGTGGCGGCGGCTTTCAAAGTCCCAGGCCGTCTGACCCGCAGGCTCAGACCGGCGGCAGCAGGGTTTCCAGGCGCAACTGGTCGGCGGCCGATTCGCGCGCCCTGATCAGCGCGACCTTGCTTCCATCGACCAGCACCTCGGCTGCGCGCCCGCGGGTGTTGTAGTTGCTCGCCATGCTCATGCAGTAGGCGCCAGCGGAAAGCACCGCCAGCAGATCGCCTGCCTGCGCGGCCAGAGCGCGATCACGCCCCAACCAGTCGCCGCTCTCGCACACGGGTCCCACCACATCCCAGGTGGTGGGTGCATCGCTGCGAGGAGATACCTCCACGATGCGGTGGAACGCCTGGTACATCGCAGGGCGCGGCAAGTCGTTCATGGCCGCGTCCACGATCAGGAAGTTCTTCTGCTCGCCGGGCTTCTGGTAGAGCACCTCGGTGAGGCACACACCCGCGTTGCCCACCAGCGAGCGCCCGGGCTCTATGAAGATCTTTCGGCCGCCAAAGCCGCGTGCGTCCAAACGTTGGAAAAGTTGCTGCCAAAGGGCATCGGCTTGGGGTGGCGTATCGCCGTGGTAATCGATGCCCAGGCCCCCGCCGAAGTCGATGTGTTCGATGGGCACGCCGGCCGCTTCGATGGTTTCAACCAGGTCGATCACCCGGTCCATCGCGTCCAGGTAAGGGCCGGTCTGCGTGATCTGCGAGCCGATGTGGCAGTCGATGCCCACCACGCGCAAACCGTTGCAGCCAGCGGCGTGTTGGTAGGTGGCCACCACGTCTTCATGCGCGATGCCGAACTTGTTGCCCTTGAGGCCGGTGGAAATGTAGGGGTGGGTTTGCGCGTCCACGTTGGGGTTCACGCGCACGCTCACCGGTGCGCGCAGACCCATGCCGCGGGCCACTTCGTCGAGCACGTCCAGCTCGGCACGGCTCTCCACGTTGAAACAACCGATGCCGACTTCCAGCGCGCGGCGCATCTCGGCGCGCGTTTTGCCCACGCCGGAGAAGATCACTTTGTCTGGTGCCACACCGGCTGCCAGCGCGCGTTCGAGCTCACCCCCAGAGACGATGTCCAGCCCGCAACCGGCACGCACCAGCGTCTGCAGGATGCCCAGCGTGGAATTGGCCTTCATGGCGTAGCAGATCTGGTTCGAGCGCCCGGCCAACCCGCGCTGGTAAGCAGCCAGCGCGCCCAGCATGGCAGCGCGGCTGTACACGAACAGCGGCGTTCCGTGCTCGGTGGCCAACGTCTTCAGCGACACGCCTTCCATCACGAGTTCACCCGCGTCGTAGGAAATGAAGGGTGGCAGGTTCAGGGAAGGCTGGCCGGGCAGGGTGGTCATGCTGGGGATGAGGGTGCGGGTGAATCTGAAGAGCGTGTCGGCGGCGGAATCCGCGTCGCGGCTCAGCGCTGCACAGGGCTGCTCTGCGGCGTCGGGGAAGATTGTGTGGGGTTCGCACTGGCCGGCGCTGGCGCTGCGGTGGGCAGGTACAGGGGCCCCTTTTGGCCGCAGGCCGAGAGCAGCAACAGGCCCAGCGCAATCGCCACACCCCGAGTGCGTGAAGGGCGGCGGCCTAGAATGCGTGTCGTTCTCAACATGCGCCCATTGTAATGACCGACACCGAGTACCAAGACCTGGCGGAATCGCTGCTGAGGTCGATCGAACTGGCTTGCGATCGCATCAATGATCACACCGATGCCGACGTGGACAACC
>QBMB01000121.1:10503-10789 GCA_003241965.1 Burkholderiales bacterium
ACAACCAGCGGGTGGGCGGCATGATCACGATGACATTTGCCAACGGCAGCCAGATCATCATCAACCTGCAAAAGCCGTTGCAGGAAGTCTGGCTGGCGGCCCGCGCCGGCGGCTTTCACTACCGCCACGATGGCGTGGCCTGGATGGACACCAAGGGCCAAGGCGAGTTTGTGGCCCACCTCTCCCGTTTTGCTTCCGAACAATCCGGGCAGGCGCTGGACTTCAGTTCCTGAACAGATCCAGGATGCCGCGCCGGTCCTCCACCTGCGGGGCGGGCGTGGTGGGC
>QBMB01000122.1:0-7866 GCA_003241965.1 Burkholderiales bacterium
AGCCGAGACCACGGCCGGTGCCACAGCCCTTGCCGCAACCGGTGGCCAAGCCCACACCCGAACCCTCCACATTGGCGCCCGTGGTGCCCCCGAGCCCTCCCGCGCCACCCGCACCCGCCGAGCCCGTGGTGGCCGCCGCGCCGCCGGCTCCACCCGCGCCACCGGCACAGCCCCGCATCGAGCTGCCTTCAAGCAGCGCCGACTACCTCAACAACCCGCGCCCGCCTTACCCGCCGCTTTCCAAGCGCCTGGGTGAACAGGGCAAGGTCGTGGTGCGCGTCTTCATCGACGTGGACGGCACCGCATCGCGCGCTGAAGTGCGCCAGTCCAGCGGCTTCGAGCGGCTGGACCAGACCGCCCTGCAGACCGTGCTGCGCTGGCGCTACGTGCCCGGCAAACGCGCCGGTGTGCCCGAAGCCATGTGGTTCAACGTACCGATCAGTTTTGTTTTGGAATAACCGTTTTCTCGCAGGAGTCTCAACAGCATGGAACAACAATTCGCAACTTCGGGCATCGCCCACGTCTGGACACAGGGCGACTGGGTCACCCGCTCGGTGGCCATCGTGCTGCTGGTCATGTCGCTGGCCACCTGGATCATCATCCTGTGGAAAGCCTTGGACCAACGCGCGCAGCGCGCCCAGGCCAAGGGCATTGAAGGTTTCTGGCACAGCGCCGACTTCGCCGAAGGCCTGGACAAGCTCGGTGTGCCCGAAGGCAACCCGTTTCGCGCCGTGGCCCTGGAAGGCCGCGAATCGACCCGCCACATCCTGCACAAGGACGGCCACAACGGCTCGCCGCCGCAGCGCCAGCTGCACGACAGCCTGGACGTGAGCGACTGGGTCGAGCGCTCGCTGCGCAAGAGCGTGGACGACTTCACCGCCCGCGCCCAGAGTGGTCTCTCGGTGCTGGCCTCGGTGGCGTCCACCGCCCCGTTCGTGGGTCTGTTCGGCACGGTCTGGGGCATCTACCACGCGCTTTTGGCCATCGGGGCCGCCGGCCAGGTCAGCATCGACCAGGTGGCGGGCCCAATCGGCGAGGCGCTGATCATGACCGCGCTGGGCCTGCTGGTGGCCATTCCTGCGGTGCTGGGCTACAACGCCCTGGTGCGCGGCAACAAGGGCATCAGCCACAAACTCAACCGCTTCGCGCACGACCTGCACGCCTACTTCGTCACCGGCGCCCGCGTCACCGCAGGCGGTGACGGCAAGGTGCTGCCGATGAAGAAAGCCTGAGGAGGAACCCCGCCATGGCCATCGGAACCCAACAAGACAGCGACGACATGCTGAGCGAGATCAACATGATCCCGTTCATCGACGTGATGCTGGTGCTGCTGATCATCTTCATCATCACGGTGCCCGTGATCAAGCACGCGGTCAACATCGAGTTGCCGCAGGCCAGCATGGAGAAGGTGCTGGACAAGCCGGAGAACATCCGTCTGTCTGTGGACGCCGATGGCACTTACTTCTGGAACGACCAGCGCGTGGAAGACGCCGACTTTGCTACCCGCCTGCAGGCCGCGGCCGCGCAGGAGCCGCAACCCGAGCTGCACATCCGCGGCGACAAGGCGGTACGCTACGAACGTGTGGCGTTGGCCATGGCCACCGCTCAGCGCAGCGGCGTGCGGAAAATCGGCTTCATCACCGAACCCGTGCCATGAACACCACGCCACGCCTGGAATCCACCCGGGACCCCGTCCCGGTGGTTCACGACAGCGAACCCAGGGATGACACCTCGCCGTCCCTCACCAGCGACTCGCTGCTGCGCGGCCAGAAGGCCGTGACCATCAGCCACAACGGATCGGTCTACCGCCTGCAGGCCACGCGCCAGGGCAAGCTGATCCTGACCAAATAGTTAGTTGAATCGTGGGGCGACCTCGGAGAATTCATCATCCCCGAGCGTCGTTTTTGACCAGCCAAGGGGCATCGTGCCCGGTTAGCCAGGTCTTTTTTGATCAGAGTCCGATGGCGGCGATGCCGGCGCGTGCGATCTGCGCGTCTTCCGTCGATTTCACACCGCTGACACCCACCGCACCCAGGCATTGCCCGTCTTTCATGATCGGCACGCCGCCCTCCAACATGCCCGAGATGAAGGGCGCGCTCAGGAACGACACGCGGCCCTGGTTGATCACGTCTTCATAGACCTTGCTCTCGCGCCGCCCCATGGCCGCCGTGTGGGCTTTGGCCGGGGCAATGTGCGCCGAGATGGCGGGTGCGCCGTCCAGTCGCTGCAGGCCCAGCAGGTGACCGCCGTCGTCGACGATGGCGATCGTGACCGCCCAGTTGTTCTTCAGTGCTTCGGCCTCGGCTGCGGCCGCGATCAGTTTGACGTCGGCGCTTTCCAGCATGGGTTTGTTTTTCATGAACTTAAGTCCTGTTGGGGTGTCAGAGAAAGGCTGCAGGCCGGGATTGTGAGCCCGTGCGCACAGGAAGAACGATACCGCGACCATTGAGGGTCATCAGGTCACAGGTGACCTTACCAAAAATGCGGTTTCTGCCTCGATGTGCCCACGCGGGATCCGAACCCTACAATGCATTTCCACCGGTTGGGCGTCATTCCGAAGCCCTGAAACCGGCCCCACGTGTCAGTTGATGAAGGAGATCACCACCATGACCGACCAAGTCCACACCAGCGGCCGCTTCGGCACCGCGGTATCAAGCGACGCGCAGCGCAACAAAGTCATGCGCAACACCTACTGGCTGCTGGCGCTGTCCATGCTGCCCACCGTGCTGGGCGCCTGGGTGGGCCTGCAGACCGGCATCACCGCCAGCCTCACCGGCGGCCTGGGCCTGATCGTCTTCCTGGGCGGCGCCTTCGGCTTCATGTACGCCATCGAGAAGACCAAGAACTCTGCAGCCGGTGTGCCGGTACTGCTGGGCTTCACCTTCTTCATGGGCCTCATGCTCTCGCGCATGCTCGCCATGGTGCTGGGTTTCAGCAACGGCTCCAGCTTGATCATGACGGCCTTCGGCGGCACGGCCGGCGTGTTTTTCGTCATGGCCAACCTGTCGACCGTGATCAAACGCGACATCTCGGGCATGGGCAAGTGGCTCTTCGTGGGCGCCCTGGCCATCATGATCGGCGCAATCATCAACGTGTTTGTGGGCAGCCCAGCCGCCATGGCAGCCATTGCCACCATCGCCATCGTGGTGTTCAGCATGTACCTGCTGTACGACCTGAAACGCATCGTGGACGGCGGCGAAACCAACTACATCACCGCCACCCTGGGCCTGTATCTCAGCCTGTTCAACATCTTCCAGAGCCTGCTGATGCTGCTGGGCATGTTCGGCGGCGACCGCGAATAACCCATTCGCACCCCTAAAAAAAGGACCTTCGGGTCCTTTTTCTTTGCCGGTTGTTGTCTGCAGCGAATCAGGTGTCAAGTTCTCGGGGCAAGAGCCGAAACATCTGGGAACTCACACCCAACACCATGCGACACATCGCCCTCACCGCCTGCCTTCTTGGTGCCGCCAGCCTGCTGGCGGGCTGTGACGCGCTCGGCGTGGAAAGTGCCAGCCAGATCACTGCCAAAAAAGACGCCGAGGGCAGAGCCATCGGCAGCGCCTGCCGCCACGCGGTGCGCAGCATCGAGGACTGCTTCGGTGGCTATCCGCGCGCCGGCAAGGCCGCCGTGTTCGCCGGCTGGAAAGAGATGGACGAATACATGCGCGAAAACGCCATCGTGGGCATGCCGGCCGAGCCTGCACCCACCGAAGCCACGCCTGCCGTCAGCCCCAAAGCGCCCGACGGCGGCAAGCCGGCGAGCGCATCACGCACCTCTTGAGTCCCAGAAGGCTCACGCCTGCTCGGGTGCAGCATCCTCGCCCGGTACCCGCGCCGGGTCCAGTTCGAACACCGCCATGCTCTCCACGTGCGCCGTGTGCGCAAACATGTTGATCACGCCCGCCGCCACGCAGCGGTAGCCCGCCTGGTGCACCAGCAAGCCCGCGTCGCGCGCCAGCGTGGCCGGGTTGCAGCTCACGTAGACGATGCGCTGCGGCGGTGTCCAGCCACCGCGCTGCGCCGGGTTCTGGTGCAGCTCGGCCAGCGCCTTGGTCAATGCAAACGCACCTTCGCGCGGTGGATCCACCAGCCACTTGTGCGCCGCGCCATCGGACACCAGCAGGCCCGGCGTCATCTCGAACAGGTTGCGTGCGGCAAACGCCGTGGGCGCCAGTGCGCTGCCGCGCCCGGCCTGGTTCAGGGCCAGGTTGTCGCGTGAGCGTGCCACCAGCGCCTCGCTGCCTTCGATGCCCAGCACCTCACCAGCGGTGGTGGCGATCGGCAGGGTGAAGTTGCCCAGGCCGCAGAACCAGTCGATCACGCGTTCATTTTTCTTCGCGTCCAGCAGGCGCAGGGCGCGCGTGACCAGCACGCGGTTGATGGCCGGGTTGACCTGGGTGAAATCGGTCGGTTTGAACGGCATGGTGATACCGAATTCGGGCAAGGCGTAGGACAGCAGCGGGCCGTCCTCATCCAGCAGCTTGACCGTGTCCGGCCCTTTGGACTGCAACCACCACTGCACGCCGTGCTGCTGCGCAAACGCGCGCAGCCGGCTGGTGTCGTCCTCGCTCAGCGGCTCCAGGTGGCGCAGCACCATCGCCGTCACCGTGTCGCCACAGGCCAGTTCGATCTGCGGGCAGGTCTCGCGCGCGTCCATGCCGAAGATGAGCTCGCGCAGCGGCATGAGCATTTCGCTGACATGGGGTGGCAGCACCGGGCAGACCCGCATGTCGGCCACGTAGCGGCTCTTGCGCTCGTGAAAACCGATCAGCACCTCACCCTTCTTGTGCACATGGCGCACCGACAGGCGCGCGCGGTAGCGGTAGCCCCAGGCCGGTCCTTCGATCGGGCGCAGCATCATCTCGGCTTTCACCTTGCCCAGGTGCCAGAGGTTGTCTTCCAGCACGCGCTGCTTGATCGCCACCTGGGCAGACTCGTGCAAGTGCTGCATCTTGCAGCCGCCGCAAGCGCCGGCGTGCAGGCCGAAATGCGGGCAGCCGGGGCGCACACGTTGGGACGACTCGCGGTGCACGGCCGTCACCACGCCCGCTTCCCAGTTGTTTTTCTTGCGGTGCACGTTCACGCTGACCTGCTCGAATGGCAGAGCGCCTTCGATGAACACCACCTTGCCGTCGGGCCGCCGGGCGATGCCTTGGGCGTCGATGTCGAGGGATTCCACCGCGAGCCAGCCGTCGGGCAAGGGATTATCGGGTGCGTCGTGGGCCGCGGCGTTGGCGGTGGTGAGGAGGCTGTTTTCGTGGAGGGTGGCGGCTGTCGTCATCCACCGATTGTCTCAGGCCCAGGCTTTGAGATATTCGTCCCAATGGCTTTCTGATGGCGCCAGGTTGCCCAGCGTCTCCTTGACCATCGCAATCTCCTGCTCGTACTCGGCTTCGGTCAAGCCACCACGCATCTTCTGGAAGCGGCAATACACAAGGTAGGTGTTCATCACATCGGTCTCGCAGTAGCGGCGGATGTCCTCGGTTTGCCCGGCGAGGTATTGCGCATACACCTGCGAGCCGTCCATGCCCAGCTTGCCGGGAAAGCCGCAGAGTTTGGCCATGGCGTCCAGCGGTGCGTTGTTCTTGGGCGAGTACATGGCCAGCAGGTCCATCAGGTCCAGGTGGCGCATGTGGTAGCGGCTGATGTAGTTGTTCCACTTGAACTCGCGGTCGTCCTCGCCGAGGTCCCAGTACTTGCTGGCCTCCACGCCGTGACGCAGGCCGCGGTAGTGGAGCACCGGCAAATCAAACCCACCCCCGTTCCAGCTCACGAGTTGGGGTGTGTGCTTCTCCACCGCGTGGAAGAAGGTCTGCACCACCTTGCCTTCACTCTGGCCGTCGCGGTCCACAAAGGAATGGATGCGCAGGCCTTCGGCGTTGCGGAACACGCAGCTGATGACGAGCACGCGCTGCAGATGCAGCGGCATGAAGTCGCTCTGGCCCTTGGCCTTGCGCTCCTCCAGCCAGCCGCCGTACACCTGCTCGTCGGTCTGGTCGGCAGGCGCGGCGCGCAAAGCCCTCAGGCCGTCAACGTCGGGAATCGACTCGATGTCGAAGACCAGGACCGGCCATGCCAACTCAGCGCTCCATGGCGCTGGGCGCGTGGTTGGCCGAATGAAGTGACCCAACCCGGGAACACCGCGGAACGGGCTCTGCCCGGCCGCAGGTGTTGCCCCCTTGAGGGGGTAGCGCCGAAGGCGCTGCGGGGGGGAGTTCCATGCTAGCGTTTGGGCAGGTAGCCCAGCGGATCGACCGGTTTGCCCAGGCGACGCACCTCGAAGTGCAGCTTCACGCGGTCCGCGTCGCTGCTGCCCATCTCGGCGATCTTCTGGCCCTGGCGCACAGCCTGGTCTTCGCGCACCAGCAGGGCCTGGTTGTGCGCGTAGGCCGTGAGGTAGGTGTTGTTGTGCTTGAGAATGATGAGATTGCCGTAGCCGCGCAGGCCCGCACCGGCGTACACCACACGGCCGTCGGCGGCGGCCACCACCGGGTCGCCGATCTTGCCGGCGATCGACACGCCTTTGTTGGAGGTCTCATCGAAGTTGGACACCACCGTGCCCTGCGCGGGCCAGACGAAATTGAGCTCGTCGGCACCGGCCGAAGCGGGTGCCGGGGCCGACCCGGGGGGAGGAATGGCGGCGGCGGCGGGCGCTGCGGGCGTGGTGTCGGTCAGCGGGCGCGACACGACACCCGCCGGGTTCACGGGTGTGCTGGCCACGGACGGTGCCGAGTGAGGCACGGGCGCCAACGGCTGCACACGCAGCACCTGGCCGACTTCGATCGCATTGGGATTGGTCAGGCTGTTCCAGGCCTGGATGTCGCGCCAGTTCTGGCCATTGTCCAGAGCGATGCGAAACAGCGTGTCGCCCTGTTTCACGGTGTAGTAGCCGGGCTTGCCGGCGTTCTCGGCGCCGGGCAAGGCCACCACGTCAGCGGGCCGGGCCATGCCCCGGTCTTCCACCGGAGCTGGTCCCGACACACGCCGGGTGGAACAACCCGCCGTGATCAGCAAGGCCGCCAGAACGGTCAACACCGCGGCACCTTGCCATGCGGAACGACGCGGCTTGCGCGGCACAGCGGGTGCCTGGGTAAAACGCATGTGCATGAAAACTCCCAACCAGTTGCAAGGGCACGCCAACAGGCGACCCCGGTATGAAAAAAATGCGTCCGTTGCCTGGGGCAACGGGAAACTCAAGCGATGCCCGATTTTAGAGGCACAAAAAACACGGCCTCCAGTTCGGTGCGAACCACGCCCGTGGCGGTTTTGTCCACAACCACCAGGTTTTGTTTGCCCGCCGAAGTGACCGCGGGCGCCACGAGCCGCCCACCCACCGCGAGCTGGTCGATCCAGGCCTGAGGGATGTCATTGCCACCGGCGGCGGCAATGATGGCGGCATAAGGAGCACCTTTGGCGTACCCGAGCATGCCGTCGCCGAACAACAGGTGCAAATTGGAGATGCGAAAGGCGCGAAGGTTCTCACGCGCCTTCTCATGCAGGCCGCGCAGGCGTTCGATGCTGTAGACCTCCCGCGCCACGTGGGCCAGCACCGCTGCCTGGTAGCCACAACCGGTGCCGATCTCCAGCACGCGGCCGAGCTTTCCCGTGTGTTCCGCGCACAGCAGTTCGATCATGCGGGCCACGACGCCGGGCTTGGAGATGGTCTGGCCCAGGCCGATCGGCAGGCTCGTGTCTTCATAGGCCTGGTTCACCAGCGCGGTGTCCACGAACCGGTGGCGCTCCACCGCCTGCAACGCCGCGAGCACTCCAGCATGGCTCACGCCCTGCGCCTGGATCTTGCGCACCATGGACGCACGCACAGCCGATGAGTCCATGCCCACGCCACCGGGCTGCGGCCTGCCACAC
>QBMB01000122.1:7881-10104 GCA_003241965.1 Burkholderiales bacterium
TCTTTCAAGAAACCCCTCTTCCCACCGGCAGCACCACCGCCGGTGACGACAGGCTGGCCGCCGTGGGCGCCCAGTAGGCCAGGCGCTCGTGATCGGTCAGGTCCACCTTCAGCGGCGTGATGGTGGCGTAGCCCTGCACGGCGGCGTGGAAGTCGGTGCCCTCGGCATCGTCCTTGGCCGCACCCGCACTGCCGATCCAGTACATGGTGTCGCCGCGCGGGTTGGTTTGCGAGATCACTTTTTCCGCTGCGTGGCGCCGGCCCAGCCGCGCGACCTTGAAACCCTTGAAGTCGGCCAGCGGCCGGTTGGGAATGTTCACGTTGAGCAGCCAGGGGTCGGCGGGCGACCCGTTCTGCAGCGAAGGCAGCAGCTGCGACACCAGGCGCGCGGCCATCTGGCCCGCGTCGTCCAGGTGTCCCCAGCCCTTTTCAGTCTGCGAAAAAGCGATGGCCGGAATGCCGAAGAGGTAACCCTCCATGGCCGCGCCGACGGTGCCTGAGTAAATGGTGTCGTCGCCCATGTTGGCGCCGTTGTTGATGCCCGAAACCACCAGGTCGGGCCGGTAGCCCAGCAGACCGGTGAGCGCGATGTGCACGCAGTCGGCCGGTGTGCCATTGACGTAGCGAAAACCGTTGTGTGCGGTGTGCACGTACAGCGGGGAGTGCAGGGTCAGCGCGTTGGATTTGGCGCTGTTGTTGTGCTCGGGTGCCACCACCTCCACATCGGCCAGGCCCTTGAGGGCTTCATACAGCGCCACAAGCCCGGGCGCCTGGTAACCGTCGTCGTTGGAGATGAGTATTTTCATTGCCACGATTTTAGGTGGGTTCCCACTGGTCACGCTTGAGACAGACAGCGGGCTTACCCGCTGCAATCCCGGCCGCCTGCCTGCCTATCATGGCTTGATCATTGACCCGACAACCGAGGAGACGGCATGCACGCCTGGCTTTGTGAAAACCCCGTGGGCGTTGACGCCCTGACCTGGAAAGAACTGCCCACGCCCGAGCCCAAGGCGGGCGAGGTGCTGATCGAAATCGAGGCCGCGAGCCTGAACTTCCCCGACCTGCTGATCGTGCAGAACAAGTACCAGATGAAGCCCGCTCTGCCCTTTGTGCCGGGCTCCGAGTACGCCGGTGTGGTGCGCGCTGTGGGCGAAGGCGTGAAGCATCTGCAGGTGGGCCAGAGCGTGGCCTGCCTCAGCGGCACCGGCGGCTTCGGCACGCACACCATCGCACCCGCCGCCTTGTGCATGCCGCTGCCGGCCGGTTTCCCGGCGGTGGACGCGGCTGCCTTCATCATGATCTACGCCACCTCGTGGCACGCGCTCATGGACCGCGCCGCACTCAAGGCCGGCGAGACCGTGCTGATTCTCGGCGCGGCCGGTGGCGTGGGCACGGCGGCCATCCAGATCGCCAAAGCGGCGGGCGCGCGCGTGATCGCTGCAGCGTCGAGCGACGAGAAGTGCGCGCTGTGCAAAGAACTCGGCGCCGACGCCACCATCAACTACAGCGTGCACACGCCCAAGGAGGGTTTGCGCGAAGCGATCAAACAGCTCACCGACGGCAAAGGCCCGGACGTGATCTACGACCCGGTGGGTGGTGACTTCGCCGAACCCGCGTTCCGCTCCATCGCATGGCGCGGTCGCTACCTGGTGGTGGGTTTTGCCAGCGGCCCCATTCCTGCGCTGCCGCTGAACCTCACCCTGCTCAAGGGCGCGAGCATCGTGGGCGTGTTCTGGGGCGATTTCGCACGCCGCGAACCCAAGGCCAACGCCGAGATGATGCAGGCCCTGGCGGTGATGTATGCCAAGGGTCAAGTCAAACCGGTGATCGATCAGACCTTGCCCATGAGCGAACTGCACAAGGCCTACGCCATCATGGGATCACGCTCGGTCAAGGGCAAGCTGGTGATGGTGAACAAGCCCTCCTGAGGGTCTTCACCCGGGCGCTCACACCAGGCCGGGCAGGCGCTGGCTCATCACGCTTCGAACACCGCGCGGTGCAGGAGGCGAGCGGCGTTTGCGGGCCATGGGCTCAATGGTGTTCGGCATTCAGCGTTGCTTGCAGTTGCAACGCCAGTCCAATGAGAGCCAGATCACTGCCGGCCGGGCCCATCAGTGACACACCCAGGACGCTGCCGTCTGGCAGCCTCAGCGGCAAGCTCACCTGCGGCAAGCCGGCCAGGCCGGCGACGCAGGTGATGGCCATGGTGCGCAGGCGCACGGCA
>QBMB01000123.1 GCA_003241965.1 Burkholderiales bacterium
CTCCTATGGTCCCCCACCTCGTCACCGCCCTGACCGGCCCCATCAACGAGCTTGAGCAGCGCATCCTCGAGTCCACGCCGGTGATCGAGCGCTGGTTCCGGCTGGAGTGGATGGAACACACGCCGCCGTTCTACAGCTCGGTGGACGTGCGAAACGCCGGCTTCAAGCTCGCGCCGGTGGACACCAACCTTTACCCCGGCGGCTGGAACCACCTCACGCCCGAGATGATTCCGCTGGCGGTACAGGCGGCCATGGCGGCCATCGAGAAGATCTGCCCCGAGGCCAAGAACCTGCTGCTGATCCCCGAAAACACGCGCGACACTTTCTACCTGAGCAACCTGGCCCAGCTGCAGCGCATCTTCTACATGGCCGGGCTCAACGTGCGGCTGGGCTCCATGTCCAACGACATCAAGGTGCCCACCACCATCGAGCTGCCCGGCGGCGAGAAGGTGGTGCTGGAGCCGCTGATCCGCACCAAGCGGCGCCTGGGCCTCAAAAACTTCGATCCCTGCACCATCCTGCTCAACAACGACTTGAGCGCCGGTGTGCCCGGTATCGTGGAAGACCTGCACGAGCAGTACCTGCTGCCTCCGCTGCACGCGGGCTGGCCCACGCGGCGCAAGAGCCACCACTTCAAGGCCTACGAAGAGGTGTCCAAGCGCTTCGGCAAGCTGCTGGGCATGGACCACTGGCTCATCAACCCGATGTTCAACCAGTGCGGCGAAGTGGACTTCAGCACCAGCGCCGGTCTGGAGTGCCTGCGCAGCAACACCGACGCGCTGCTGGGCAAGATTCGCCGCAAGTACAAGGAATACGGCATCAACGAAAAGCCGTTCGTGGTGATCAAGGCCGACAACGGCACGGGCGGCATGGGCATCATGACCGTGCGCGATGCCCGCGACCTGGACAACCTCTCGCCCCAGACCCAGCAGCGCATGGCGGTGGCGCAGGGCGGCCAGTCGGTCAGCGAAATGATCATCCAGGAGGGTGTGCTCACCAACGAGCGCATCAACAGCGCCGTGGCCGAGCCGGTGGTCTACATGATGGACCGCTACGTGGTGGGTGGTTTCTACCGCGTGCACGCCGACCGTGGCGTGGACGAAAACCTGAACGCGCCCGGCTCCAGCTACGTGCCGCTGGCCTTCGAGCAGAGCGCCCAGCTGCCCCAGCCCGGCGTGAAACCCGGCGCCAGCGTGCCCAACCGCTTCTACATGTACGGGGTGATCGGTCGTCTGGCCATGCTCGCGGCCAGCTACGAGCTGGAGGCCACCGACCCCGATGCCGAGGTCTACGAGTGAGTTGTTGCAGCGCCACATAAAGGCCACCACCCCGCTTTAGGCCCGACGCCCTCCGCCGGGGCATCCCGCGGGGGCGCAAAATCGCGTTCCCAAGACAAAGTGCTCCGCGCCCGCAAGGCCGGGGTTGTTTCGTGTCAGCTTCCAAATCGTCTTTAGCCGCCCTCACCCTGGGCGCCATCGGTGTGGTGTATGGCGATATCGGCACCAGCGTGCTGTATGCCGTCAAGGAGGTCTTCGGATCCGGCCACGTTCCGTTCACCAACGCCAACGTCTATGGTGTGCTGTCCATCCTGTTCTGGACGCTCACCGTCATCGTGTCGCTCAAGTACGTGGTGCTCGTGCTGCGCGCGGACAACCACGGCGAGGGCGGCCTGATCGCCATGCTGGCGCTGGCCTCCACCGCGGTGAAGGACCGGCCCGAGCTGCGCCAGACCCTGCTGGCCATCGGCATCTTCGGCACCGCGCTGTTTTATGGCGACGGCGTCATCACGCCCGCCATCTCGGTGCTGTCGGCGGTGGAAGGCCTGGAGGTCATCTCGCCCGCCTTCCGACAGTACGTGGTGCCCATCACGCTGGTGGTGCTGTTCGCGCTGTTCGCGGTGCAGAAACGCGGCACCGGTGGCCTGGGCAAGTTCTTCGGCCCGATCACCGTGGTGTGGTTCCTGACCATCGCGGGTCTGGGCGTGAACCAGATCGTGGACCACCCGGAAATCCTGGCGGCACTCAGCCCGCACCACGCGCTGCGCTTCATGTGGCAGCAGCCGGGCACCACCTTCATCATCCTGGGCGCCGTGGTGCTGTGCGTCACCGGTGCCGAAGCGCTCTACGCCGACCTCGGCCACTTCGGCAAGAAGCCGATCCGCCTGGCCTGGTTTCTGGTGGTCATGCCTTGCCTCACGCTCAATTATTTCGGCCAGGGCGCGCTGCTGCTGGCGCGGCCCGAGGCGGTGAAAAATCCCTTCTTCAACATGGCGCCCGACTGGGCCCTGCTGCCGCTGGTGCTGCTGGCCACCATGGCCACCGTCATCGCTTCGCAGGCCCTCATCACCGGTGCCTTCAGCGTGACCAAGCAGGCCATGCAGCTCGGTTACCTGCCGCGCCTGCAGGTGCAGCACACCAGCGAGCACGACACCGGCCAGATCTACATGCCCTTCGTCAACTGGGCCCTGTTTGTCGCCATCGTGCTGGCGGTGGTGATGTTCAAGTCGTCCTCCAACCTGGCGGCGGCCTACGGCATCGCGGTCACGCTGGACATGCTGATCACCACTGTGCTCACGTTCTACGTGATCCGCTACAGCTGGAAGTACCCGCTGTGGTTGTGCCTCTCGGCCACCGGTGTGTTTTTCGTGGTGGACCTCGCGTTCTTCACCTCCAACATGCTCAAGCTGTTCGCCGGCGGCTGGTTCCCGTTGCTCATCGGCGGCGTGGTGTTCATGCTCATGATGACCTGGAAGCGCGGGCGCAGCCTCATGGGCCAGGCGCAGCAGGCCGAAGCGCTGGACCTGCCGAGCTTTCTGGAGTCGGTGTTCGTGAGCCCGCCGCTGCGCGTGGGCGGCACCGCGGTGTTCCTCACCGCCGAGAGCGGCACCGTGCCCAATGCCCTGCTGCACAACCTCAAGCACAACAAGGTGCTGCACGAGCAGAACCTGTTCGTCACCGTGCGCAGCCACGAGGTGCCGTGGATCGCACCCGAGCACCGACTGCAGATCGATCCGCTGGGCCACGACTGCTGGGCCGTGACCTTGAACTACGGATTCAAGAACGATCCCAACGTGCCCAAGGCGCTGCAACTCATGCGAGGCCATGGCTGCGACATGGAGCCCATGACAACCAGCTATTTCCTGTCGCGCGATGTCGTCACGCCCACGCTGGGCAGCGGCATGGCGCCCTGGCGCGAGAAGCTGTTTGCGCAGATGCACCACAACGCCAGCGCAGCGGCCGAGTTCCTGCACCTGCCCAGCAACGCGGTGATCGAGCTGGGCTCCAAAGTCGAGATTTAGCCCCCACGCTCCCCCGCTTCGCGAGGTCCGCTGCCCCCCGAGGGGGCTGATCCGGCTTGGGGCGGCCCGGCGCCGGATCGATCTGAGGTTTCACGCGGTGCGGTGAAAATCGCCCGATGTCCTTCTTCAAAGACCTCAACCTCTCCGCCGCCACCGCCGGCTTTGTCGCCGTGCTGGTGGGCTTCACCAGCTCGGTCGCCATCGTCTTCCAGGCCGCGCAGGCTTTTGGGGCCACACCGGCGCAGATCACTTCGTGGATGTGGGCGCTTGGCCTGGGCATGGGGCTGTCCTCGGCCATCCCCTCGCTCATCCTCAAGCAGCCGGTCATGGTGGCCTGGAGCACGCCGGGTGCGGCCGTGCTGGCCACGGCCGGTGTCGCCGGGGGGTTCTCCATGGCCGAGGCCATCGGCGCCTTCATGGTCTGCGGCGCGCTCATTACCCTGGCCGGCGCCACCGGCTGGTTCGAGCGGGTGATGAACAGAATACCGATGGCGCTGGCGGCCGCGCTGCTGGCCGGTGTGCTGGCGCGCTTCGGCCTGCAGGCCTTTGCCGCGGCACAGACCGCGCTGGTGCTGGTGGTGTTGATGCTGTTGGCCTACCTGCTGGGCCGGCGCCTGGCCCCGCGCTACGCGGTGGTGATCACGCTGGCGGTGTCGGTGGCGTATGTGGTGCTGCAGGGGAAGTTCAATGCCGGCTCGCTCACGCTGGAACTGGCCCGCCCGGTGTTCACCGCGCCGGTGTTCACGCTGGCCGCGTTCACCAGCCTGGCGCTGCCGCTGTTTGTCGTCACCATGGCCTCGCAAAACCTGCCCGGCGTGGCCGCGATCCGCGCCGCCGGCTACGACATGCCGATCTCGAAAATCATCACGCTCACCGGCGTGGTCACGCTGCTGTTGGCGCCGTTCGGCGCGTTCGCGCTCAACCTCAGCGCCATCACCGCGGCCATCTGCATGGGCCCCGAGGCGCACCCCGATCCGAAAAAGCGCTACACCGCCGCCGTGGCTTGCGGCGCCATCTACGTGTTCATCGGCCTGTTTGGCGCGGCCGTCACCGGCCTCTTGATCGCCTTCCCGCGCGAGCTGGTGCTGGCCATCGCCGGCATCGCGCTGCTGGGCAGCATCGGCGGGGGGCTGCACACCGCCTTGAAGGACGACACGCACCGCGAAGCCGCGCTCATCACGTTTCTGGTCACGCTCAGCGGCGTGGTGATTGCCGGTATCGGCTCGGCCTTCTGGGGCGTGGTCGCCGGCGCCCTGGCGCTGTTTGTGCAACAGTACGGCCTTCGTCAGAAAAGCAAGCCATGAACATCCTCTTTGTCGCCGACCCGCTGGTCACCTTCAAGACCTACAAGGACACCACCTTCGCCATGATGCGCGAGCTGCAAAAGCGCGGCCACACGCTGGCCGCCTGCGAGCCGCAGCACCTGCAGTGGCAGACCGGGCAGCCCGTCACGGCGCTGGTGCGCCGCATCGAGCTCACCGGCGCGGCAGAAGACTGGTACCGCGTGCTGCACCAGGGGCGTGAATCCCTGCACACGTTCGACGCCGTGCTCATGCGCAAGGACCCGCCGTTCGACAGCGAATTTTTCTACGCCACGCACCTGCTGGAGCAGGCCGAGCGCGAAGGCGCGAAGGTGTTCAACAGCCCGCGTGCGCTGCGCGACCACCCGGAAAAACTGGCGCTCATGGAGTTCGCCGAGTTCGCGCCGCCAACGCTGGTCACGCGCTCGCCCGAAGCCATCCGCCATTTCCACGCGGAGCACAAAGACATCATCCTGAAGCCGCTCGACGGCATGGGCGGCATGGGCATCTTCCGGGTGGGTCCCGACGGCATGAACCTGGGCTCCATCACCGAGACACTCAACCAGGGCGGCGCCACCAGCGTGATGGTGCAGGCCTACCTGCCGGCCATCGTGGACGGCGACAAGCGCCTGCTGCTCATCGGCGGCCAGGTCGCGCCTTTCGTGCTGGCGCGCATTCCGCAAGGCAACGAGGTGCGCGGCAACCTGGCCGTGGGTGGCAAGGGCGTGGCCCAGCCCCTGACAGACACCGACCGCGCGATCGCCGAGAACATCGCGCCCACGCTGGCCAAGCGTGGCCTGTTGCTGGTGGGGCTGGACATGATCGGCGACAAGGTGACCGAGATCAACGTGACCAGCCCGACCTGCTTCCAGGAGATCCAGCAGCAGACCGGGTTCGATGTGCCGGCGATGTTTGTGGACGCGCTGGAAGCGGCGATGGCATGAGCGAAGAAGACGACGACGCGGCCGCCGCAGCGCCCGGCCAACCCCGAAACCCCTTGCATGGGTTGACGCTGGAGGCGATCGTCACCGCGCTCGCCGATCACTACGGCTGGGAAGACCTCGGCCAGCGCATCCCGGTGCGCTGCTTCAACGTGGACCCCAGCGTGGGTTCGAGCCTGCGTTTCTTGCGCAAGACGCCGTGGGCTCGCGAGAAAGTGGAGAGCCTCTACCTGTTCATGCTGCGCGAAGAGCGCCGCGCAGGCAGGGGCTGAGACGCTCTGGCTGGCGTGCGGCGATCAGTGCACCGAGGCCTTGGAAAACACGTTGAGCACCACCACCCCGGCGATGATCAGACCCATGCCGATCACACCGGCCAGGTCGATGCGCTGGCCGTAGAGCAGCCACGCCACCGCCGTGATCAGCACGATGCCCAGGCCCGACCAGACCGCGTAGGCAATGCCCACCGGCACGCTCTTGAGCACCAGCGACAGGCAGTAGAAAGCCACGCCATAGCCGACCACCACGATGAGCGACGGCACCAGGCGCGTGAAGCTCTCGCTCGCTTTCAACGCGGTGGTGCCGATCACCTCGGCCACGATGGCCAGTCCCAGGATCATCCAGGCGTTCAATCGGTGGTCTCCTTGTGCAGTGCGTTTTTGAGGAAGAACGACTCTGCCACACGATGGCCTCCTTCGTCTGTTCGCATGGCTCGGCACTTCATCGACAGATGCGGTACGGCCCACGGTCCAGGTGGAAATGGTCGCGGTGCGCCGCGTTGTAGTCCGGGCTCAGCGTGCCCTTGAAGAAGCGGCAGGCACCGTCGCGCGCTTCGCGCAGAAAAACCGCTTCCGGGTCATCGCCCGACCAGCCGTTGAGCACACTGATGCGCCGCCCATTGCGCAGGCGCAAACCGGCCACGTCGAACGCGTTGGCGCTGGCGTGCTGGCTGCGCCGCTCCCCTTCACCGCTGGCGCCGCGCACGTTGCGGCAGGCGTAGCTGCCGAAGTGTTCCACGCGCGTGACCGGTTGACCGAAATGCGCCTGGGCCGCGGGCTGCAGCGTGTGGCGCTCCCACAGTGCCAGCGACAACGCCGCGCCGCAGGTGAGCGTGAACGCCGGAGCGAAGCGCGCATCGTTCACACGCACGGCGTTTTGCCAGCCGCAGCCGTCGCCTGTGTCGTTGTTCGGAAGCGCGGTGTGCGCCAGGGTGGAGCCGGCCAGCGCGGCACTGCACAGCTCGGGGTCCGCAGCCGTGCGATCCAGCTTGTATCGGGTGAGCCAGTTGGGCGGTTCGGCCATGGCCAGCGGTGCCCAGGGGTTCCAGTGCGGCGGCACGACGAGGCGGCCACTGTGCAGAGCCCACGCCGCCAGGCCGGCGGCGGCAATGAGAAGAACGGACAGCAAGCGGATCACCCGGCCCATTCTGTGTGCAACGCGACGGCGGCGTTGGAGCGCTGCGCCATGACCTTGTTGCCGATGTCGATGGGTGCAGTGGAAATGGTGGGAGCACAGGCGTAGGCTGTGTGCTCAACATTTCAGGAGACACGCCATGACGAGCAAGAACATGATCTGCCTTTGGTACGACGGCGCTGCCCTTGACGCCGCCAGCTTCTACGCCAGAACCTTCCCCGACAGCGTGGTCGGCGCCATTTTTCACGCGCCGAGCGACTATCCGGACGGCAAGCAGGGCGATGTGCTCACGGTGGAGTTCACCGTCGCCGGCATTCCTTGCCTCGGACTGAACGGCGGCCCGGCGTTCAAGCACAGCGAAGCCTTCTCCTTTCAGATCGCCACCGACGACCAGGCCGAGACCGACCGCTTGTGGAGCGCGGTCGTTGGCAATGGCGGCCAGGAAAATGCGTGCGGCTGGTGCAAGGACCGCTGGGGCTTGTCGTGGCAGATCACCCCGCGTGCCCTCACCCAGGCATTGGCCGACCCCGATCGCGCAGCGGCCAAACGGGTGTTCGACGCGATGATGAACATGGTGAAGATCGACATCGCCGCGATCGAGGCGGCGCGGCGGGGCTGAACATCAGCCACGGCGCGACCTTGTCCCCCCCCCGGGTAATCACGCCAGCGGCAGGCCGTCCACGAACACCTTGAGCTCGTTGGGCTCGAAGGCGGCCCACTGCTCGTTGCTGGTCAGCGGTGTGGTCACCACCACCGCAGCGCGGTCGCCGGGCTGGTTGAGGTCGGCGAAGTTCACCGTCCAGTCCTGGTCCATCAGCGTGGCCTGGGCAAACGGATGCTGGCGCACCAGCCAGTGCAGTTTGGTGCTGCAGTGCGCCCACAGCGCCTCGCCGTTGGAGAGCAGAAAGTTGAAGGTGCCGAAGTGGCGCACCTGGGGAATGAGCTCGCGCAGCGTGAGGGTGAGCTCTTCCACGCTGGGCAGGCCGGCGTGCGACTTGGCCAGCTCCTGCATCAGCCAGCAGAAGGCCCGCTCGCTGTCGGTGGTGCCCACCGGGCGAAAGTGGCTGTGCAGGTGCGGGAAGTAGTCTTTCAGGTCGCCGTTGTGCGCGAAGACCCACTGGCGGCCCCAGAGCTCGCGCACGAAAGGGTGGGCGTTTTCCAGCGCCACCTCGCCGATGGTGGCCTTGCGCACGTGGGCAATGATGTTGCGGCTCTTGAGCGGGTAACTTTGCAGGAAGGTCGCCATGGGCGACTGCGCCGCGCTGGCGTGGTCAACAAACAGGCGCAGGCCTTTGCCTTCAAAGAACGCGATGCCCCAGCCATCGGCGTGGTGGTCGGTGTTGCCGCCGCGCTGGCAGAAGCCGGTGAAGCTGAACGAGGCGTCGGTGGGGGTGGCGCAGTTGAGGCCGAGCAATTGACACATCAGGCTATTTTGAACCCGTCGTGTGGGGGGCCGTGCGCAGCTTCAGAGCCGCCACCACAGCGAGCGCACAAATGGCTGAGAGCATCAGGAAGGTTTCATCAAACGCCGCCATGCGCGCCGGGCTGGTGGTGCCGGTGTCCAGCAGCGCGCCGTGCGCCGCCACGCGCCATTCGAGCACGATGCCGCACAGGCTCACACCGGCCGCGCCACCGAGCATGCGCAGGAAGTTGATGACGCTGGAGCCTTGCGGAATGTGGGCGTGGCCCAGGCCGCGCATGGCGCCGATGTTGAGCGAGGGCAGGATGAAGCCCAGCCCGATGCGCCCCAGGATGGCCCAGACGATGAGCAGCGGAATGATTTGCGCCGGGCGCCCCAGGTCGATGGTGACCATGAGCCCGAACGACGCGGCCAGCAGCACCAGGCCGATGCTCACCAGCCGGTGCGTGGGCTGCTTGTCGGCCAGCCGCCCCACCACGGCGATGGTCACCGCCAGCACCAGGCCTGCGGGCAGCAGGATGGTGCCCACATACGACGCCGACAGTCCCAGCCCCATCTGCATGTAGACCGGCAGCAGGTAGGTGGAGCCGAACAGAGCGATGCCGTAGATGAAGGCCACGATGCTGCCCATGGCAAAGCGCCGGTCCTTGAACAGCGAGAGGTTCATGAGCGGGTCCACGCCCTGGTCGGGGTGTCGCTGGCGGCGTTTCAGCGTGCGCCGCTGCAGCACGATGAAGGCCACGAGCAGCAACGCGGCGCTGCCCAGCAGGGTGCCCGCGCCCAGCGCCGTGCCGCCCTGCAGTTCCACCAGTCCATTGAGCAGGCACATCGTGCCGGCCGCCGCCAGCAAGAGGCCGCGCCAATCCAGGCCAGCGCCCTGGCGGTTGGCGGCCAACCCGCCCGGCGAGGTGGTCGGCACAAACCGGTGGGCCAGCCACAGCGAAGCGAGGCAGAACGGCACCACCATGAAGAAGATCGAACGCCAGCCAAAGCCGTCGACCAGCACGCCGCCGATGCTGGGACCGATGGCCGGTGCCAGCACCACGCCCATGCCGAAGATGCCGCTGGCGCGGCCCTGTTCGTGCGGCTCGAAGGCGCGCAGGATGATGATGGCCGGGATCGGTTGCACCACGCCCGCGGCCAAACCCTCGGCCACGCGCGCGGCCAGCACGAGGCCGAACGAGTTGGCGAAACCACCGGCCACGCCGCCCACCAGCAGCAACCACATGCAGCCGGCGTAGGTGGTGCGGTAGCCGTAACGCGCCAGCAGCCAGGGCGTGGTGAGCATGGAGACCGTCATGGCCGCCATGAAGCCCGAAGTGGCCCACTGCGCGCGCTCCTGGCCCAGCGCGAAGTGCTGGCTCATGTCGGGAATGGCCACGTTGATGATGGTCGACGACATGATCGAGGCCATGGTGCCCACCATCACCGAAAGCAGCAGCAGCCATCGGTAGCGCTCGCCGTAGCGCGCACGCAGCGCGGGCAGGGTGTGGCCCGCCGGCTCAGTCATGGGAGACCACAGCAGCGCTGGCGCAGCGTGCGCAGATGCAGGCCTGCCCGGCGGATTCGGCGGGCACGCGCTGCAGCAGCTCGGGGCTGAAGCTGGCTTGCAGGCACCAGCAAGGGCCTTGCTTTTCCCCAGTTGCACGCTCGATTTCCATGGCGCAGCGGTTGTCCTGTCCACACAGCGGGCAGCGTGTGGGGT
>QBMB01000124.1 GCA_003241965.1 Burkholderiales bacterium
GGTATGGGGACCGGGGCGGATGGGGGGATGTTGGTCGCTTGTGCCTGTGCCTTGGGCGAGGGTCGCAACAGGCGCAGCACCAGGCCCGCAGGCCCTTGCTGCCACCAATGGCGAGCGCCGCGGCCAGGACGGCCCAGGGCCTGGGTGATGCGGTCCAGCGCAATGGCCAGCAGCACGATGCCCAGGCCGCCGACGGTGGCCAGGCCCATGTCCAGGCGGCCAATGCCGCGCAGCACCATCTGCCCCAGGCCACCCACCGCGATCATCGAAGCGATGACCACCATGGACAGCGAGAGCATCAGCGCCTGGTTGATGCCGGCCATGATGGAAGGCATGGCCAGCGGGAGCTGCACCTTGGCCAGCATCTGCCAGCGCGATGCGCCGTAGGCGCGCGCGGCCTCGATCAGGTCGGGTCGCACCTGGCGGATGCCCAGGTTGGTCAGGCGAACCAGCGGCGGCAAGGCGAAGACGATGGTGACGATCACACCCGGCACGTTGCCGATGCCGAACAGCATCACCACCGGCACGAGGTAGACGAAGGCCGGCGTGGTCTGCATGGCGTCCAGCACCGGGCGCATCACGCGCTGTGTGCGGTCGCTGCTGGCCAGCAGGATGCCCAGCGGCAGGCCGAGCAGGATGCAGAACACCAGCGAGGTCAACACGAGCGAGAGCGTGATCATGGCTTCGGGCCAGATGCCGAGCATGCCGATGAGCAGCAGCGAGATCACGGTGCCGATCGCAACCGCGCGCCCGGCGAACTGCCAGGCCAGCAGGCCCATCAGCGTGACCATGGCCAGCAGTGGCACGCTGAGCAAGAGCTGTTCGATGCCGGTGAGAGTGGTGTCGATGGGGGCGCGCACCGACTGGAAAAAGGGCCGGAAGTGCTCGACCGCCCAGCCCAGGCCGTCGTTGATCCAGCGCTCCACGGGCAGTGACCCGTCCCACAACTGGCTGATGCGAAAGCCCCCGTCGGCTGCGGTGGCCGAGGGGTCGAGGCCGGCCGGGGTGTTGAGCCAGTCGTCGGTGGAGACGGCGGTGGAGGCGCCCCAGGCGTCGGTGGTTTCTGCGGCTGCAGGGGTGCCGCCCCAGGGATCGGTCGTCGCCTGGGCGGTGGTCGTGGAGCTGGCTTGAATCGTCGTGTCGTTGTCGGTCATGGGTTCTTGTGTTGGCAGTGCGTGCGGGGCGGCGCGGGTCAGACCGCGGCCCGATCCAGGAATTTCAGGAGCGTGTTCTTGCTGATGGCGCCGCGGTAGCGGCCGTCGCTGTCCACCACGGGCAAGGGGTAGGGCGCCTGCGCGACCTGGCCGAACAACTCGGCCACCGGGTACGCGGCGTCAACCACCTGCACATCGGGCAGGTAGGCGCGCGCCAAGCCCAGCGGGCCGTCGTGGTCCTGCAGCGCCGTGCGCAGCGAATCCGCCGACACCATGCCCAGATACCGCTGTGCCGGACTGACCACGTAGGCCCAGTCGCGGTCCTGGTCTTCCAGCATGCGCAGCGCGGCGCGCGCGCCCTTGTTCGGGTGTTCGTCCACCACGGCCTGGGTCTGCCGGGCAATGTCGACGGCCTTGAACACGGCTGCGGCATCGACTCCGCGCACGAAGTTGCGCACGTAGTCGTCGGCCGGCTTGCGCAGGATCTCCTCGGGCGTGCCCACCTGCACCACGTGACCGTCTTTCATGATGGCAATGCGGTCGCCGATGCGCATGGCCTCGTCGAGGTCGTGCGAGATGAAGACAACGGTGCGGCGCTTGACCTGTTGCAGGCGCACGAGCTCGCTCTGCATTTCGGTGCGGATGATGGGGTCCAGCGCCGAGAAGGCTTCGTCCATCAGCAGGATGGAGGGGTCGGAGGCGAGCGCGCGCGCCAGGCCCACGCGCTGCTGCATGCCGCCCGACAATTCGTCGGGGTAACTGTCGCCCCAGCCCGCCAGGCCCACTTGTTCCAGGGCCTGGTCGGCGAGCACCAGTCGCTGCGCGGGCTTCACGCCGGCCAGCTCCAGCCCGAAGGCTGTGTTGTCGCGCACCGTCATGTGCGGCATCAGCGCGAACGACTGGAACACCATGCTGATGTCCTTGCGGCGCAAGCTGCGCAGCGCGGAGACGGAGAGGTCGTTGATGTCCTGCCCGTCGATCAGGATGCGTCCGGCGGTGGGCTCGATCAATCGGTTGAGCAGGCGCACCAGGGTCGATTTGCCGGAGCCCGACAGGCCCATGATGACGAAGATCTCGCCCGCCTCGATCTCGATGTGGGCGTCGAACACCCCGATCGACTGCCCCGTTTCAGCCAGGATTTCCTGTTTGCTGCGTCCCTCGCGGACGCGTTTCAACGCCAGATCGGGTTGGTCGCCGAACACCTTGAAGACGTGTTCGATGCGTATGCTTTTGGCCATGGGCGTGCTGCCTCCTGTGCAAGTGACAAGGCACCGCAATCGGTCAGGAGGCACGGGGGGCACGCAGGTGCCCGACCGGGTCAACAAGACCGCAGACAGACACTGACAGCGACGAATCGGCAAACCCAGCACCTGCCATCACACAGGCCCATGCAGCGGGCCCGGTCTAGGGGGCTGGCACGGTGAGGGTGTGATGCGGCGTCGTGGCCGGAAATCCGGCCATTGAACTCACTGTGCCGCGACGGGATGCAGGACGATCCGCGAGTAGCACATGAGCGCCAACCGGGCGGAACCCGGCTGGCTGAAGTGATTGATTATAACTTTTGCATATGGATACCATCTGCCGACCCCCTCATAACCATATGAAGAGGTGGGGGTGGCATCAGTTCGAGTGCTTGGCGGGCTGTGTCATGAGCCGGTCGGTCATGGCGATGGCCATGGCGCTGAGCAGGAACACCACGTGGATGATGGTCTGCCACATCAACACCTTCTCTTCGTAGTTGGCAGCGTTGATGAAGGTCTTGAGCAGGTGGATGGAGCTGATGCCGATGATGGCTGTGGCCAGCTTCACCTTGAGCACCGAGGCGTTCACGTGGCTGAGCCATTCGGGCTGGTCGGGGTGGCTCTCCAGGTTCATGCGGCTCACGAAAGTTTCGTAGCCACCAATGATCACCATGATCAGCAGGTTGGAGATCATGACCACGTCAATGAGCGCCAGCACCACCAGCATGATCACCGTCTCGTTGAGGCCGGTCAGCTGCACGTTGCTCTTGTAGCCGATGCTGTTGATGAGTTTGTCCAGCGCGACCTGGCTGCCGAAAGCCGCTTCGACCAGATGCACCAGCTCGACCCAGAAATGGAACACGTAAATACACTGCGCCGCGATCAGGCCGATGTAGAGCGGCACCTGGAGCCAGCGGCTGGCAAAAATCAAGGTGGGCAAGGCGCGAATGGAGGCTGGGCGTTTGACAGGATCGGTCATGGGATTGCAGTGCGCCGGGTGCCCGGGACGGGCGGCCACAAAGCGGGTGTATTGTAGGGTGGCACGACAGCCGGGACCGGGTTTGTACCGTTGTACCGGACCGGCGCAACGGGCAGGTTGCGGACCATGTAAGTGGCTCGTAAGAGCCTGTGCCCACAGTCATTGGTTGACCCGAATCCACAACACCTGAGGAGACTGCCCATGTCCGCACCGTCGTCGTCCATCGAATCCACGCTGGTTGAAAACCGCGTTTTTGAACCCACTGCCGCGACCGTCCAGGCCGCCCGGGTGTCGGGCATGGCCGCCTACCAGGCGCTGTGCGATGAGGCCGACAAGGACTCTGAAGGCTTCTGGGCCCGTCTGGCCCGCGAGACGCTGACCTGGCACAAGCCCTTCACCAAAACGCTGGACGCCACCAACGCGCCGTTCTACAAGTGGTTCGAAGACGGTGAACTCAACGCCTCGTACAACTGCCTGGACCGCCACATGGGCACGCCGGTGGAGAACAAGACCGCCATCATCTTCGAGGCCGACGGCGGCGAGGTGACCAAGGTCAGCTACAAGGAACTGCTGGCCAAGGTCTCGCGCTTTGCCAATGCGCTGAAGGCGCGCGGCGTGAAGAAGGGCGACCGCGTCGTCATCTACATGCCCATGACGGTTGAAGGTGTGGTGGCCATGCAGGCCTGCGCGCGCATCGGCGCCACCCACAGCGTGGTGTTCGGCGGCTTCTCGGCCAAGGCGCTGCAAGAGCGCATTCAGGATGCCGGCGCCGTGGCCGTGATCACCGCCAACTACCAGCTGCGCGGCGGCAAAGAGCTGCCACTCAAATCCATCGTGGACGACGGCATCGCCATGGGTGGTTGCGAGTGCATCAAGAACGTGATCGTGTTCCAGCGCACGCCCACCGCCTGCAACATGTTGGCCGGGCGCGACAGCTTCATGCACGAGGTGATGGCCGCCGAGTCCGACGTGTGCCCGGCCGAGATGGTGAGCGCCGAGCACCCACTCTTCGTGCTCTACACCTCCGGCTCCACCGGCAAGCCCAAGGGCGTGCAGCACAGCACCGGTGGCTATCTGCTGTGGGCCAACCTCACCATGAACTGGACCTTCGACCTGAAGGCCGACGATATCTTCTGGTGCACCGCCGACATCGGCTGGATCACCGGCCACACCTACGTGACCTACGGCCCGCTGGCCGCCGGTGCCACGCAGATCGTGTTCGAGGGTGTGCCCACCTACCCGAACGCCGGGCGCTTCTGGCAGATGATCGAGAAGCACAAGTGCACGATCTTCTACACCGCACCCACGGCGATCCGCTCGCTGATCAAGGCCGCCGAGGCTGATGAGAAAGTGCATCCGGCACGCTCCGATCTGTCCAGCCTGCGCCTGCTCGGTTCGGTGGGTGAGCCCATCAACCCCGAGGCCTGGATGTGGTACTACAAACACGTGGGCGGCGATCGTTGCCCCATCGTGGACACCTTCTGGCAGACCGAGACCGGTGGCCACATGATCACGCCGCTGCCGGGCGCCACGCCGCTGGTGCCGGGCTCGTGCACGCTGCCGCTGCCAGGCATTGCCGCGGCCATCGTCGATGAAGCCGGCAATGATGTGCCGAACGGTTCGGGCGGCATCCTGGTGGTGAAGAAGCCCTGGCCTTCGATGATCCGCACCATCTGGGGCGACCCCGAGCGTTTCAAGAAGAGCTACTTCCCCGACGAGCTCAAGGGCTACTACCTGGCCGGTGACGGCGCGGTGCGCAGCGTGGACCGGGGCTACTTCCGGATCACCGGGCGCATCGACGATGTGCTCAACGTGTCGGGCCACCGCATGGGCACGATGGAGATCGAATCGGCCCTGGTGAGCAAGACCGACCTGGTGGCCGAAGCCGCCGTGGTGGGCCGCCCCGACGACCTGACGGGCGAGGCCATCGTGGCCTTCGTGGTGCTCAAACGTTCGCGCCCCACGGGCGAAGAAGCCAAGGCCATCGCCAAGATATTGCGTGACTGGGTGGGCAAGGAGATTGGCCCGATCGCCAAGCCCAAGGACATCCGCTTCGGCGACAACCTGCCCAAGACCCGCAGCGGCAAGATCATGCGCCGTCTTCTGCGCTCGATCGCCAAGGGTGAGGCCATCACGCAGGACACCTCGACCCTTGAGAATCCCGCCATCCTCGACCAGCTGTCTGAAAACAACTGACGCAGGCGTTCAGGCAACAAAAAACCCGCTGGACTCCAGCGGGTTTTTTTGTTGGGGAGCCGAAGATTACTTCTGGCTCAGTACCCAGGCCGCCAGCTTCTTGGCTTCGGCCTCGCTCACCTGCGTGTTCGCGGGCATGGGGATCGCACCCCACACGCCCGAGCCGCCCTTGACGATCTTGACGGCCAGTGCGTCCACTGCCTTGGCGTCGCCGGCGTATTTCGCGGCCACGTCCTTGTAGGAAGGTCCCACCAGCTTCTTGTCCACCGCGTGACAGGCCATGCAGTTCTTGCTCTTGGCCAGCGCTTCATCGGCGAATGCAGGAGCCGCCAGCGTGGTCAGGGCGGCCATAATCAGGAGAGCGCGTTTCATGGGGTTGTCCTTGTGAGTGAATGCTGATACCAGTACAGCCCGGATTTTAGCGAGGGCGGGCACCGATGAAACGATCGCTTACAGATTCTTGCCCGGCTTTGTCCGGCCTTTACGGGAGCGTGTGATGTATTTGCTGATCCTGGGAGTGATCCTGATGCTGATGAAGTACCTGGAGGTGGGCTTCGCAGTGAACCTCTCGTGGTGGTGGGTGTTGTCGCCCTTTGCGCTGGCCGTGGCCTGGTGGGCCTGGGCCGACACCACCGGCTACACCAAGCGCCGCGAGATGGACAAGATGGACAAGAAGAAGCAGGACCGCATCGACAAACAGCGCGAGAACCTTGGCATCAAAACCAAGCGTCGCTCGCGCTGACCCTCGTCAATAGTTGTCCAGCACAGCGCCCTTGCTGGCGCTGGATGCGTTGAACGCGAACTTGGCCTGCACACCACGGGTGTAGCGCGGAGCCGGCGCCGTCCACGCCGCGCGGCGTTTCTCGATCTCGGCCTCGGGTACGTTGAGCTCCAGCAGCAGCTGGTTGGCGTCGATGGTGATGCTGTCGCCTTCGTTCACAAAGGCAATGGTGCCGCCGGCAGCCGCCTCAGGCGCCACGTGGCCCACCACCATGCCCCAGGTGCCGCCGCTGAAACGGCCGTCCGTGATCAGGCCCACGCTCTCACCCAAACCCGCGCCGATGAGTGCACCGGTGGGCGCCAGCATCTCGGGCATGCCGGGGCCACCCTTGGGGCCGAGGTAGCGCAGCACCATCACGTCGCCCGCCTTGACCTTGCCGTCCAGAATCGCCTGCAGCGCCGACTGCTCGTCGTCGAAAACGCGCGCCGGGCCGGTCATCACCGGGTTTTTCAGGCCGGTGATCTTGGCCACCGCGCCCTCGGGGCTGAGGTTGCCCTTGAGGATGGCGAGGTGGCCGTGCTCGTACATCGGCTTGTCGATCGGGCGAATCACGTCCTGGTCGGCGCGCGGTGCATCGGGCACATCCTTCAGCACCTCGGCAATGGTCTTGCCGCTGATGGTCAGGCAGTCGCCGTGCAGCAGGCCGGCCTTGAGCAGCATCTTCATGACTTGCGGAATACCGCCGGCCTTGTGCAGGTCGACCGCGAGGTATTTGCCGCTGGGTTTGAGGTCGCAGAGCACCGGCGTCTTCTGGCGCACGCGCTCGAAGTCGTCGATGGTCCACTCGACTTCGGCCGCGTGGGCGATGGCCAGGAAGTGCAGCACCGCGTTGGTGGAGCCACCGGTCGCCATGATCACCGCCACGGCATTTTCAATGGCCTTTCTGGTCACGATGTCGCGCGGCTTGATGTCCTTCTTGATCGCTTCGATCAGCACCTTGGCCGATTCCTTGGCCGAGTTCAGCTTCTCGTCGTGCGGGTTGGCCATGGTGCTGGAGTAGGGCAGCGAGATGCCGAGTGCCTCGAAGGCGCTGGACATGGTGTTGGCGGTGTACATGCCGCCGCACGAGCCCGGGCCGGGAATGGCGCGCATCTCGATCTCGCGCAGGTCTTCGTCGCTCATGTTGCCGGCAGCGTTCTGGCCCACAGCCTCGAACACGCTCACGATGTTGAGGTCCTGGTCCTTCCAGCGACCCGGCAGGATGGTGCCGCCGTACACATAGATGGCGGGCACGTTGGCGCGCAACATGCCCATCAGGCCGCCGGGCATGTTCTTGTCGCAACCGCCGACCACCACCACGCCGTCCATCCATTGGCCGCCCACGCAGGTTTCGATGCAGTCGGAGATGACCTCGCGGCTCACCAGCGAGTACTTCATGCCTTCGGTGCCCATCGCCATGCCGTCGGAGATGGTGGGCGTGCCGAACACCTGCGCATTGCCGCCGGCCTCTTCGATGCCTGCAATCGCCGCGTCGGCCAGCTTCTGAAGGCCCGAGTTGCACGGCGTGATGGTGCTGTGGCCGTTGGCCACGCCCACCATGGGTTTCACGAAATCGCCTTCCTCGTAACCCATGGCGTAGTACATGGAGCGGTTGGGCGCACGCGACTTGCCTTGCGTGATGTTGGCGCTGCGGCTGTTGATGGGCTTGATCGGGATGGTTTTGCTGTCGGCCATGGTCTTGTCTCGTGGGTGGGGGAATGAGCGACCAGTATGCGGCAGCCCCTGGCACCTTTCCAATAGCTTTCAGGGGCGGGTTTGATACGCTCGACGTATGAATGATCCCTCCAGATCGCTGCGCATTGAATTGCGCCAGTGGCGCCAGTTTGTGGCGTTGGCCGAAGAGCTGCACTTCGGCCGGGCCGCCGTGCGGCTGCACATGACCCAGCCTCCTCTGACCCAGGCCATCGCCGGGCTGGAGGCGGCGCTGGGCGTGCGCCTGTTCGAGCGCACCCAGCGCAGTGTGCAGATCACACCGGCCGGTGCGGCCCTGCTGCCTGAGGTGCGCGAGTTGCTTGCCCGCGCGCAGGCCTTGCCCGAGCTGGCGCGCGCCGCCGCCGCCGGTGAACTCGGCCGGTTGCGCCTGGCGTTCGTGTCCACCGTGGGGTTCGAGCTGCTGCCGCGCTGGGTGCGGGCGTTTCGCGAGCAGTGGCCGCAGGTGGCGCTGGAGCTGATCGAGGCGACAGGTGACGTGCAGCTGGAGCTGCTGGCGCGCGGTGAGGTGGACGCAGGCTTCGTGCTGCACTCGCCCGGCTTCACCGCGGCAGGTCTGTCCCACGCACTGATCGCGAGCGAACCCCTGGTGGTGGCCCTGCCCGAGTCGCATCCGCTGGCCGCCGAGGAGCGACCCGCATTGAAAAGCCTGCTGGCCGAGCCGCTGGTGATCTTTCCCCGGCGCATCCTGCCGTCGCTGTTCGACGCGATCTTTGCGCTCTACAACGCGGCCGGGCATGTGCCTCAGGTGGCGCAGGAAGCCATCCAGATGCAGACCATCGTGAATCTGGTGTCGGCCGGGCTGGGCATGGCCTGGGTGCCGCAGAGCGTGCGGCAGTTTCAACGCCCTGGCGTGGTGTACCGCCCGGTGGCCTGGCCACGGGGCAGGGCGGTGCCCGCGTGTGAGACCAGCCTGGTCTGGCGCGCCGATGCGGTGAGTCCTGCCTTGGCGCATTTCATCAACTTCGCGAACATGCCCCCACGCTCCGCCGCTGCGCGGGTCGCTGCCCCCCGGGGGGGCTGATCCGGCTTGGGGCGGCCCGGCGCCGGATCGCTGCGACAATCCGGCCCATGCTTCAACACCCCCAAATCGACCCCGTCGCCCTGCAGATCGGTCCGCTCGCCATCCACTGGTACGGCCTGACTTACCTGGCCGCCTTCGGCCTTTTCATGTGGCTGGCCAACCTGCGCCTGCGCCACCAACCCTTTGCCGGCGTGACCAACCCGCCTTGGACGCGGCGCGATGTGGAGGACATCCTGTTCCTCGGTGTGCTCGGCGTGGTGGCGGGCGGGCGCATCGGCTACTGCCTCTTCTACAAGCCGGGTTACTACCTCTCGAATCCGTTGGAGATCTTTGCGGTCTGGCAGGGCGGCATGAGTTTTCACGGCGGGCTGATCGGTGTGATGGTGGCCATGGTCTGGTACGCGCGCAGCCGCAAGCGACCGTTCATGGAAGTCATGGACTTCGTGGCGCCCTGCGTGCCCACCGGTCTGGCCGCCGGGCGCGTGGGCAACTTCATCAACGGGGAACTCTGGGGCCGTGTGGCCGACCCGTCGCTGCCCTGGGGCATGGTGTTTCCGGGCGCGGGCGATTCGCCGCGCCATCCCTCACAGGTCTACCAGTTTCTGCTTGAAGGTCTGCTGCTGTTCGTGCTGTTGTGGCTCTATGCGCGCAAGCCGCGCGCGCGCGGGCAGGTGTCGGCCGTGTTCCTCATGGGCTATGGCGTGTTCCGTTTCATTGCGGAGTTCTTCCGCGAACCCGACGCTTTCCTGGGCCTGCTTTCCATGGGCATGAGCATGGGGCAGTGGCTGTGCGTGCCCATGATCCTGGCGGGCGCATTCATGTGGTGGTGGTTCGGCCGGCGAACCTAGGAACGCTGCCCCCACGCTCCACCGCTGCGCGGGTCGCTGCCCCCCGAGGGGGCTGATCCGCCTTGGGGCGGCCCGGCG
>QBMB01000125.1 GCA_003241965.1 Burkholderiales bacterium
TCAATCCGGCGCTGATGCTGCGCGGGCTGTTCAACGCACTGCCCGATGGCGTGATCTCGCTGCTGCGGCGCTTCGGGTTGGGCAACTTTGACCAGGTGCAGCGCAAGTTCAACGCGGTGCTCACGCAAGGCAGCGAGCTCATCGCCACGCACACCTTCAACTTGGGGCAGGACGCCTTCACGCTGGTGATCAGCGTGTTCATCACGCTGTACCTGGCCTTCTTCCTCACCCGCGACGGCGCGAGCATCGTGCGCAGCATCCGCATGGCGATTCCGCTGCCGCCCGACCACAAGCAGGAACTGCTGGAACGCTTTGGCACCGTGTTGCGCGCCACCGTCAAGGGCAACCTGGTGGTGGCACTGGTGCAGGGCGGGCTGGGTGGCCTGGCGTTCTGGGCGCTGAGCGTGAATGGGGCGCTGCTGTGGGCCGTGTTGATGGCGGCGCTCTCGCTGCTGCCCGCTGTGGGCGCGGGCCTGGTGTGGCTGCCGGTGGCGCTGTACCTGTTTGCCATGGGCCAGGTCTGGCAGGGCGCAGCGCTGGTGGCCTACGGTGTGCTGATCATCGGACTGGCCGACAACGTGTTGCGCCCACTGCTGGTGGGCAAGGACACCGGCATGCCGGACTACCTGGTGCTGATCACCACACTGGGCGGCATCGCGGTGATGGGCATCAACGGCTTCGTGATCGGCCCGACCATCGCGGCCATGTTCGTCGCGGTCTGGCACATCCAGACCACCACGCGACCCAGCCTTGCGCCGCACAAACAGCCGGTGGTGCAGGCTCCACCGGCGCCCGACAAGCCCGTCGACCCCACAACGCCCTGAAGCCCCGCTTCAGTCCAGCGCCAGCAGTTCGTGCAGCAGGCGCGGGCGCACCCCGTGCATGCCGCGGTAGTGCGCCACGGCATCGGTCATGGAGCGCAAGGCCTCGTGCAGATCGGCCGCCCGGCCCGGCGTTACACGCAGCACGTCGGTCAGCCCGCACACCATCACACGGATGAAGAACACGCCGCGCCGCAGCGCCGGCAATGGCAGCGTGGTCTGGCGCTCGACGCGAAAAAACACCTGATCCAGAAGCCGACCCGACGGGGAGGCGTCGGCCTGCTGCAGCGCGTCTTCCCAGCGGGTGCGGCGGGCTTCGGGGTGTTGCGGCAGATCAGCGTCCGGCGTGAGCAACCACACGTGGCGCAGCATCGAGGCCTTGCGAAACGCCATGTCGACGATGCCCTGCGCACCGGCCTGCAGCATCGCGTTGTCGGCCACGGGCGCGTGGATGGCGGCGAAGTCCAGGCCGAGCTTCTCGGCCGGGTTCCAGTTCGACGGAAAACACACCGCCAGGAAGCGCGTTCGCATGCCAGCTGCCTCGTCGTGCAGGACCACAAAGTCCTCCTGCAGGCCACCCACCAATGCCTCTGGCGTGGCGCCCAGGTGCACGCCGGTCTGCGCCGCGTAGGCCTGGGCAATGGCCTGCAACACCTCGGGGTCGGGCACGCCGGGCAGGGCCTGCGCCCCCAGGTCCCGCAGCACGGCGGCCTTGCGCGCCGCGTATGCACCAGCCAGCGCATCGCGCACGAAGAGCGGCGGCGCCTCTTCGGCCCCGGGCGCCGCAGGCAGGCGCTTGAGGCCGGGATGCATGCGAAACGGGCTGGACACGGTCCAGGGCATCTGCGGGGCGGGCGTGAAGATCGGCATGGTGACGCCGATGTTCACGCAGACCTGCGTGGCCGCCGGAGCCAATTCCTGTCCACAATGCGGTCCATGAAAAACAAGCGCCTGACTACCCTCGTGGCTCTGGTGGCCTGGTTCGGCGTGCTGCTGCAGCTGGGGCTGTCGCTGCAACTGGCCTCAGCCAACGGCAAGTCGATCGGCGACGGGCTGGTGATCTACCTCGGCTTCTTCACGGTGCTGACCAACCTGCTGGTGGCCATCAGCCTGAGCTGGCCGATCTTGAGCGCGCAGAGCGCACCGGGACGCTGGTTTCAGCGGCCGGGGGTGGCGTCAGCCATCACCGTGAGCATCGCGATCGTGGGGCTGGCCTACCACCTGCTGCTGCGCCACATCTGGAACCCGCAGGGCCTGCAGTGGCTGGCCGACGTGACCCTGCACTACGCCGTGCCGTTGCTGTGCCTGGTGCACTGGTGGTTCGCGGTGCCGCCCGCGCGCATGACGTGGTCAGCACCACTGGCCTGGGCCGCATGGCCGCTGGCTTATCTGGTGTATGCGCTCTTGCGCGGTGTTTGGCTGCAGAGCTATCCGTACCCCTTCATCGACGTGGGCGTGCTGGGTTATCCGCAGGCGCTGCTGAACTCGGCGGGCCTGCTGGTTGTCTTCTTGCTGCTGGGCAGCGTTCTGGTGGCGCTCAGCCGCGCGCGCTTCAAACCACCGCCGCTTTGAGCAAGTGCTGCACCAGCGGGTGCTGCACCTTGCGCGCGGTGCCGATGGCGTAGAAGTGCTCGCGCACACCGTCGCAAGGGCCGATCCACTGCAGGCCATACCCTTTTGACAGCTTGTCGCGCATGCGCTCGGAGGCCGGGAACACGCCCATGCCCGACGAGCCGAATGTGGCGAGCAGTGCGCTGTCTTCGAACTCGCCCACCACGCGCGGCAGCACGCCGTGCCCCTCGAACCACTGATCAATTCGAAGACGCACCGAAGCGTGGGCCGTGGGCAGCAGCACCGGCACCGTGGCCAGGCTGTGGGGAAAGTCCTGGCGCGCCTGGGCCACCCAGGCTTTGGGCGCGTACCAGCCCAGGGCCGATGAGCCCAGCGCGTGGCTGTAGAGCTTGAGGTTGGGGTTGGCAGGCGCCGGCCGATCGGAGAGCACCACGTCGAGCCGGTGCAGCGCGAGGTCGGCCAACAGATCGTCGAACTCACCCTCGTGGCACAGCAGGCGAAGGTTCGGTTCGGACATCGCTGGCTCCAGCAGGTCGCGCACCGCCAGCTTGGGCAAGCCGTCGGAAATGCCCACCACCAGCCGTACCTCGCTGACCCGGGTGGCATCACGCACGGCGGCAGGCAACTGCTCGCCCAGGTGAAAGATCTGCTCGGCCACCTGCAGCGCGGCCTGCCCCGCTTCGGTGAGCGCCAGGCCGCGGCCGGCGGGCTTGAACAGCGCGTGGCCCAGCGACTGCTCCAGCAATCGCACCTGCGCACTCACGGTCTGCACCGCCAGCCCCAGACGGTCTGCGGCGTGCGACATGCCGCCCTCCTTGGCCGTGACCCAGAAGTAGTACAGGTGCTTGTAGTTGAGTTCCGTGTTCATGCTTCGCCTTTTCAGGATGATATTGCAGCGATTTTCTGCTTTTTCAGAAGTCTTTGCACACCTATGCTCGCGCCTTCCTTCCTCTTCGGCCCGCCTCATGGACCCGGGCGGCAGCAACGACTGTCACACAGCCCACCTACATTCAGGAGCAGACCATGCGAACTTATCCCTTGAACAGCCCCCAGGCCGCCGCCCGCCTGCTGGCGATGGCCCTGGTGGCCGACGGCAACTACGCCCTGAGCGAACTCAAAGCGCTGGACCGGCTGGATGCCGCGCGCCAGCTCGGCCTGCCACCGCAGGAACTCAAGGCTGTGATTGAAACCTTTTGCGAAGACCTGCTGCTGGGCGCCCAGGGCGCGTGGCACGGCTCGTCGCAGATTGACCCCGACACCCGCCAGCAGCTGCTCGACGAAGTCACCGACCGCGCGCTGCGCTCGGTCATCGTGGCCCTGTGCGTGGCGGTGGTGGAAGCCGACGGCCATCTGGCCGATGGAGAAACAGCCATGCTCGACGGCCTCACGCGCGCCTGGCGCCAACGGCCCGGCCCGCAGGGTCAACACGAAGGAGCCGCGCCATGAAGACCATCGTGTGGGGCGTGTTTGCCTTTCTGACGGTGTGCTGGACCGCGCTGGTCGCGCTGTCGGTGCAACTGGCCCAGTGGCTTCTCGGCGCGGCCGGGTCGGGCCAGGCCACCGCGGCCGCCAGCTCGGTGGGCCAGTGGCCAGTGCCGGCCTGGGCCGCGCTGTGGGTCGACCCCGCCTGGGTGCAGGCACTGCAGGCCATGTGGCTCGACATCGTGCAGTGGCTCGGCCAGGTGGCGCCCTCCAGCGACGGCCTGATGAGCTGGATCACGCCGCTGCTGTGGACGGGCTGGGGACTGGGCATGTTGTGCCTGCTGGTGCCCGCCGTCGGTCTGCACTGGCTGGTGGCGCGCATGAACCCACCCACCGCGATCCGCAGCGCGCCCACGCAAGGCCACGCTTGAGTGAACGACTCGCCCACGCGCTTCGCCGTGCGGCCCATGAGCATGCGGCCAGCGCACAGGCGCAGCCCGCTGCCGACCCCGCAGATCTGCGCCTGAACCTGGCCGGGCTGTTGAAGCTGCATGGCGACAGTTCAACAGCGGTGGTGCTGATGCTCATGGCGCTGCTCACTGTGGTGCCGATCGCCGGCACGGGCTCGGTGCTCAGCCTGGGCATCGTCGCCATGGCATGGGCGTGGGCGCGTGGACACGACACGGTGGACCTGCCCAGCCGACTCGGCGCACTCAGCCTGAACGAACGCTGGAGCGGGCGCTGCCTGCACGGCTTGGCATGGATGTACGAACAGGCCAACCACTGGCTGCGCCCGCGCTGGTCGCTCTGGAGCCACGGCGTCACACGCTGGGGCTGGGGTGTCTGGATCGCCTTGATGGCCGCCGTGATCTTCCTGCCGCTGCCACTGGGCAATGTGCTGCCCAGCCTGAGCCTGATCCTGCTGAGCCTGGGCTGGATGTTTCGCGACGGCGTCGCGCTGGCGGCCTCCGCCCTCGCCGGCCTTGCAGCCCTGGCCTACACCGCCTCGCTGGCGCACCTGCTCGTGCAACTGATGGATGGCGCCCGGGGCTGGTTGCCCCTCTGAGGACGGCCGGGAGGCGGGCCGGGGTCCCGGGGTGCGGCGCCTAGAATCGCCGCACACCCCCACGGACCCACCACTTGACGCCTGCCGCCACCCGCACCGCCGACACCTGCCCGCTCTACGTGGATCTGGACGGCACGCTCACGCCCAGCGACACGCTGTACGAGTCGGTGATGCTGTTCATCCGGCGCAACCCGCTCAACCTGTTGCGCCTGTTCATGTGGCTGCTGCTGGGCAAGGCCGGCTTCAAGCTCCAGCTGGCCAACGCCGTGCGCCCCGACCCGACACGCCTGCCCTACCACGAGCGCTTCGTGCAGTACCTGCGCGAAGAGCGCGCGCGCGGGCGCAGCCTGGTGCTCGCCAGCGCAGCCGACGCGCGCATCGTGCGCGAGGTCGCGGCCCACCTCAAGCTGTTCGACGACACCCTGGGCACCAACGCGCGGGGCAGCGACGGCGTGAACCTCAGCCGGGGCAACAAGCGCGACGCGATCAGCGCGCATGCACTGGCTCGAGGCCACACCACCTGGGCCTACGCTGGCAACAGCGCCGACGATATCGCCGTGTGGCAGGGCAGCGCGCAAGCGGTAGCGGTGAACGCGCCGGCCAGTGTGATCGCCGCGCTGCAGAAGGTGCACCCGCAGGCGCGCGTGTTCCAGCGCGAGCCGCTGCGCCTGAAGACCGTGCTGCGTGCGATCCGCCTCAAGCAGTGGTCCAAAAACGCGCTGCTGTTCCTGCCGCTGCTGGCCGCACATTCGCTGGACCCGCAGCACTGGTTGACAGTGGCGCTGGCCTTCGTGGCGTTCGGCCTGTGTGCCTCGGCCACCTACCTCTTCAACGACCTGCTGGACCTGCCCAACGACCGCGTGCACCGCCTCAAGCGCCACCGGCCACTGGCCTCGGCAGCCATCAGCATTCCGCTGGCAGTGGTGCTCGGCAGCGTGATGCTGGTGCTGGCCTTCGTGCTGGCCTGGGCGGTGTCGGCGGGCTTCTGCGCCATGCTGCTGGTCTACACCGTGACCACCCTGGCCTACTCGCTGGTGCTCAAGCGCCTGGCCCTCATCGACGTGCTCGTGCTCTCGGGCCTGTACACGCTGCGCATCGGCGCCGGCGCGGTGGCCGCGCAGGTCACGCTGTCCAACTGGCTGGCCGCCATTTCCATCTTTCTGTTCCTGAGCCTGGCGTTGGTCAAGCGCTGCGCCGAACTGGAAGAACTCGACGACGAGCGCAGTCTGCTGGCGCCTGGCCGTGGTTACCAGCCACGCGACCTGTCCTCGCTGCGCGCCATGGGCATGGCCAGCGGCTTCCTGGCGGTGATGGTGCTGGCGCTCTACATCGACAGCCAGAACAGCCAGATGCTCTACGCCCACCCCGAGTGGCTCTGGGCCGCTGCGCCGGTGCTGCTGTTGTGGATCATGCGCATCTGGCTCAAGACCGGGCGGCGCGAACTGCACGGTGAAGACCCGCTGCAATTCGCCTTGAAAGACCCCTTCAGCTGGTTGACGCTGCTGGGCATGGGCGGCATCGGCATTGCAGCCACCCTTCCTCTCTGAAGCACCTTCCATGAAATCCATCGCCATCGGCCTGGCCGTCTTCTGTGTGCTGCTGTCCTCGGCGGCGCAAATCGCCATGAAGCGAGGCATGGGCGCACCCAGCGGCGCCGACGTGGGCGCCACCTACCTGCACGCGCTCACCAGCCCGATGGTGTGGCTGGGCCTGGGCCTGTATGGCGCCAGCGCCGTGCTGTGGCTGTGGGTGCTCTCGCGCCTGGACGTGAGCCTGGCTTACCCGCTGGTGAGCATGGGCTTTGTGGTGACGATGGCGCTGGGCGTGCTGTGGCTGGGTGAGCCTTTCTCGTGGCTGCGCGTGGCGGGCTGCACGCTGATCGTGGTGGGTGTTTCCTTGCTGGCCATGGACGCCTGAACCGACCATGCGCGCCTCCGAGTTTTCCGCACACGCCAGCCGCCAGATTTTCTGGTCGACGTTCGCCGCCACACTCGTCCTGAAGATCGCGCTGGCAGCTGGCTTTCCGTTCACCGGCGACGAGGCCTTCTTCTACCAGTGGGGCGTATTCCCCGCCTGGGGCTATTCCGACCACCCGCCCATGGTGGGCTGGCTGCTGGCGGTGCTGCGCCAGATCAGCGAACACCCGCTGGTGCTGCGCAGTTTCACGCTCATCGTCACCAGCGTGATCGCACTCGGCATCGTCGATGCGCTGCGCCGCTTCTTGCCCGACGAGCGCGAGTCCAGCGCCTGGCTGGCGGGTGCGGTGTACCTGGCCATGCCGTGGAGCTGGATGTTCGTGCTGGTGACCACCGACACGCCGCTGATCTTCTTCATGGCGCTCTCGGCCTGGGCCTATCTGCGGGCAGACACCAGCGCCACGCGCAGCGCGCCCTGGTATGCGCTGGCGGGTTGTTTCCTGGGCCTGGCCTTTCTCTCCAAATACTTCGCTGCGCTGCTGGGCTTTGCCTACGCAGTGCACTGCTTCGGCTGGCGGCGCGAGCGCTGGTGGGCGCCGTTCCTGATCTTCGCGATGGCCCTGCCCTCGATCGCGCTCAACGTGGCCTTCAACGCCACGCACGGCTGGACCAACGTGATGTTCAACGTGTTCAACCGCAACGAAGGCTCGGCTTGGTCGTTCAAGACCTTCGGTGTGTATGTGGGCATGGCGATCTACCTGCTCACGCCATGGCTGCTGTGGCGCAGCACCACAGCGCGCGCGGCACCCGGCACATCGGCCACCACGCGCACCACGCTGGCGGTTCTGTGGCTCTTTCCCATTCTGGTGTTTGCGCTGCTGAGCACGCGCCGCACCATCGGCCTGCACTGGGTGCTGGGCTTCGTGCCGCTGTTCGTGGTGTGGGCCGGGCTGCGGCTGGAGGCGCGGCCGTTGCGCAGCGCCTTGAAATGGACGGTAGCGCTCTCGGTGCCGCACCTGCTGGTGGTGGCAGCCATTGCCTGGGCCCCGCTGGCGTGGTGGCAACCCTTCAAGATCTACGACCGTGCGGTGTTCCTGCGCGAGACGCCTGCGGTGGTGGCGGCGCTGCGGCAGGACCTGCCGGCCGGCGCCACGCTGATGGCGCGCACCTACAACCCGGCAGGCATGCTGGCGTTTCACCACGGCGCCTACGTGCCGGTGTTCGGCGTGGGTCGCCACCATGCACGGCAAGACGACCAGATCATCGACTTCCGCGTGTACGACGGCCAGCCGATCCGGGTGTTCCTGTACGACGAGCCGGTGCTGGCCGAGTTCGCGCCTTACTTCGAACGCGTGAGCGTGAAGCGCTTCGAGGTGGACGGTGTGCCCTTCTTCGCGGTGGACGGGGTGGGGTTCCGGTTTCAGGCGTACCGCGACGGGGTGCTGGCGGAGGTGGCGCGGGAATTCCACAACGTGCCGGCGTGGTTGCCGGTGCTGGGAAGTCCGTTTTGTGAGCGGTATGGGTTTGTGGCTTGCTCGCCGTCTCGCTTGAGGTGAGGTGTCTGGCAGGGGCGCCCTCACCCCAGCCCTCTCCCAGAGGGAGAGGGAGCAAGAGGGGAAGCCCGATCCCGATCCCGATCCCTGCCGTGTGGCCGGGCTGAGCAGCGCAGGGGCGCTCGGATCAGGGGCGCGCACTGTTTGAGGCGATAGCCGAGTTTGCGCGCACCCCGAGCGAACCGAGCAGCGCAAGGAAGCCCGAAGGGCCCCGGACTTCGGCTCGCTTTTCTTTTGGCTACTTTTCTTTGGCGAAGCAAAGAAAAGTAGCTCGGCCGCCGGGCCGAGACCCGGCTCGCCACGAAAGCAAGCCCGTCACTTCAGAACAAGATCAAGAAGCAAACGAAACCCGCGCCGCCACCGCACACATCAACTCGTACCCGATCGTCCCCGCCGCAGCCGCCACCTCGTCCACCGGCAACACGCCACCGGCAGACGAACGCCCCCACAACACCACCTCCGATCCAATGCCGGCAGCATCCAGGCCCGAGAGATCCACCGTCACCATGTCCATGCTCACGCGCCCCACCACGCGCGTGCGCGCCCCGTCCACCAGCACCGGCGTGCCGTTGGGCGCGTGGCGTGGATAGCCATCGGCATAACCACACGCCACCACGCCGATGCGCATGGGTTGGTCGGCCGTGAAGACCGAGCCATAGCCCACGGTGTCTCCGGCCTGCAGGGTCTGCACGCCGATGATCCGACTGGAGAGGGTCATGGCCGGTTGCAGGTTCCAGTCGGCGGCGGAGCGCGCAGGGAAGTCGGGTGCACTGCCATACAGCGCAATGCCTTCGCGCACCCAGTCGGCGGCCAGTGTCGTCACGCCCTCGCCGCGCAGCGCATCGCCCGGGTTGCGCAACAGGGCCGCGCTGTTGCACAGCGTGCGCTCACCCGGCAGGTCGGCGGTGGCAGCCTCGAAGGCGGCCACCTGGTGCGCGATGCCGCGCGCTCCGTCGGCATCGCTGAAGTGCGTCATGAGCGAGATCTCGTCGACCTGCGGCAGTGCGTTAAGCCTTGCCCAGGCGCTGCGAAACGCGTTGGGGGTGAAGCCCAGGCGGTTCATGCCGCTGTTGAGCTTGAGGAACACGCGGTGCGGCGCCAGCGTCTTGTGGGCGGCCAACCAGTCGACCTGCTCGGTGCAATGCACCGTGTGCCACAGGTGCAGGCGCGAGCACAGCTCCAGGTCGCGCGGCTCGAACACACCTTCAAGCAGCAGGATCGGGCCGCGCCAGTCGAGCGCGCGGATGCGTTCGGCCTCGGCCAGATCGAGCAGCGCGAAGCCGTCGGCTGCGCGCAGGGCCTCGAAGCAGCGCTCGATGCCGTGGCCGTAGGCATTGGCCTTGACCACCGCCCAGACCCGCGCATCGGGGGCGCATTCGCGGGCGCGTTGCAGGTTGTGGCGAAGGGCTTCAGGGTGGACGGTGGCGAGGATGGGGCGGGGCATGGG
>QBMB01000126.1:0-407 GCA_003241965.1 Burkholderiales bacterium
CCATCGAAGAGCTCTGGGTCTACCCGGTCAAGTCCTGCGCCGGTATCCAGCTGCCCGAGGCCGAGTTGACCGACACCGGCCTGCTCTACGACCGCGCCTGGATGGTGGTGGACAGCGAGGGGGAATTCGTCAGCCAGCGCGAGCTGCCCCGCATGGCGCTGATCCAGCCGGCGTTCAAGATGGGCCAGCTGATGCTGCGCGCGCCCGGCATGCTGTCGCTGCACCTGGCGCTGGACGCCGCCGAAGACCCGCTCAAGGTGCGGGTGTGGGACGACGCGGTGGACGCCTACGACATGGGCGACGTGGCGGCCCAGTGGTTCAGCGACTTCCTCGGGCCCGAGGCACCGGCCCACCTGAAACGCCTGCGCCTGGCGCGTTTCGACCCCGACGTGAAGCGGCCTTGCGAC
>QBMB01000126.1:417-3440 GCA_003241965.1 Burkholderiales bacterium
GATCGAGCCGGTGAAGCCCTGCGGCCGCTGCCCCATCCCCAACATCGACCCCACCACCGCCATCCCCAGCCCGGCGGTGAACGACACGCTGCAGACCTACCGGCAGGACCCGCGGCTGAACGGAGCCATCACCTTCGGCATGAACGCCATCGTGATCGAGGGCGATGGGCAGATGCTCAAGGTCGGCCAATTGGTGAGCGCCGACTGGCGTTTCTGAAAAGAACAACCCCCGCCCGTAAAATCGCGGGTTCCCCCGACCGATCCGAAAGTTTTCCATGAGCCTCCAATGCGGCATCGTGGGCCTGCCCAACGTGGGCAAGTCCACCCTCTTCAACGCGCTGACCAAAGCCGGCATCGCGGCCGAGAACTACCCCTTCTGCACGATCGAGCCCAACACCGGCGTGGTGGAGGTGCCTGATCCGCGGCTGGCCAAGCTCTCAGCCATCGTCGAGCCCGAGCGTGTGGTGCCGGCCATCGTGGAGTTTGTGGACATCGCCGGCCTGGTGGCCGGTGCCAGCACCGGGGAAGGACTGGGCAACAAGTTTCTGGCGCACATCCGGGAGACCGACGCCATCGTCAACGTGGTTCGCTGCTTCGAAGACGACAACGTGATCCACGTGGCCAACAAGGTCGACCCGATCGCCGACATCGAGGTCATCCTCACCGAGCTGTGTCTGGCCGATCTGGCCGCTGTGGAAAAAGCCCTGCACCGCGTCAGCAAGACCGCGCGCTCGGGCGACAAGGAATCGGTCAAGCAGGTGGCCATTCTTGAGAAATGCCTGGCCGCGCTCAACAACACCCAGCCGGTGCGCAGCATCGACTTCAGCAAGGACGAGCAGGCGCAGCTCAAACAGTTTTTCCTGATCACGGCCAAGCCCGCCATGTTCGTTGCCAACGTGGCCGAAGACGGCTTCGAGAACAACCCGTTCCTGGACCGCCTGCGCGAATTTGCCGCGAAGCAGAACGCGCCCGTGGTTGCCATCTGCGCCAAGATTGAAGCCGAGCTTTCCGAGATGGACGACGCTGACCGGCTCGAATTTCTGAAGGAACTCGGTCAGGACGAACCGGGCCTGAACCGCCTGATCCGCGCGGCCTACCAGCTGCTGGGTCTGCAGACCTACTTCACCGCCGGCGTCAAAGAAGTGCGCGCCTGGACCATCCACGTGGGCGACACCGGCCCGCAGGCCGCCGGCGTGATCCACACCGATTTCGAGAAGGGCTACATACGCGCCCAAACCATCGCCTTCGACGACTTCGTCACTTTCAAGGGTGAGCAAGGCGCCAAGGACGCGGGCAAGATGCGCGCCGAAGGCAAGGAATACGTCGTCAAGGACGGCGATGTGATGAACTTCCTGTTCAGCAGCTGAACGCCGACATGTCCCAACCCGACCGGGCCGGCCAGACCGAACCCCAGCGCCTGGCCAAACGCCTGGCCGCTCAACTGCCGTGCTCGCGCAGTGACGCTGAAAGCTACATCGCCGGTGGCTGGGTGCGGGTGGACGGTGTGGTCGTGGAAGAGCCGATGGAGCGGGTGCGCGATCACCAGACCGTGCTGCTCGACCCGAAGGCGAAGCTGGAGCCGATGGAGTCAATGACGCTGATCTGGCACAAACCGGCCAACCGGGTGCTGCCCGACGAGCCGTTGCTGCCGGATGCGCTGGCCGCCAAGTGGTTCACCGGCAGCAACCGTTTCAAGGGCGACCGCTCCGGCGTGCGCCCGCTCAAGGCGCACCTGCACAAGTTGCTGCCGGTGGCGCCGCTCGGCACCAAGGCCAGTGGCTTGATGGTCTTCACCCAGAACCCCAGCGTGGCGCGCAAGATGACCGACGACGCAGCGCAGCTCGAACACGAGTGGCTGGCCGAGGTGGCGGCCGATCCCGAGCTGGAAGACGAGGCGCGTCGCGAGGCGGTGCTCAAGTCCTTGGGCAAGGCGCTGTTCTTTGACGGCTGGGCCGTGCCTTCGGCACACGCCAGCTGGCAGAGCGAGCTGCGCGTGCGCCTGGCCATCAAGGGCAACCGGGCGGGCCAGGTGGCCCATTTGTGCGAGCGCGCCGGCCTGCAGATCACCGCCTTGCGCCGTCTGCGGCTGGGCCGCATTTCGCTGGCCGGTTTGCCGGTGGGCGAGTGGCGCTACCTGCTGCCTTACGAGCGCTTCTGATCCGGCGAGCTGGTATGCGCCCGCGCGGCCCACACGCTCAGGGCCATGGCGAACACCAGCACCACCAGGCCCACCTGGTTCAGGCCGAGCATGCGGCCTTGCGCAATCATCAGCCCGCCCAGCGCCGCGCCCAGGGCCTGACCGGCGTACATGGCCGAGGTGTTGAGCGCCACCGTGGCCGGTGCCAGCGCGGGTGAAATGTGCACCAGCCGGGCCTGCTGAGCCGAGTTCACCGCGAAGCAACCCAGCGCCCACGGCACCAGCACCAGTGCCTGTTGCCAGATGCCACCCTGGCCCAGCGGCCACAGCAGCAGACTCAGCACGATCAGGCCCAGCGAGATGAACACGGCGCGCGCTGAACCGATGCGGTCGATCCAGCGCGACATGCCCACGTTGCCCGCCAGACCAAAGGCGCCGAACCACAGGAACATGAGCGAGAGCGCGCCGCCACCGAGCCCCAGCGTCTGCAGGAAGTAAGGCGCGAAGTACGAGAACAGCGTGAACTGCCCGAAGGCCGAGAGCAGCGTGACGCCCACCGCCAGCATCAGCGGCGCCGAGCCCAGCGTGGCCTGCCAGGCCTGGCGCGACAAGGCTGCGGGCCGGATGCCGTTGGGCATTTCGCGCCAGACCCAGGCCGCGCTGGCCACCGACATCACGGCAACCAGGCCGAAGGCCCAGCGCCAGCCCAGCGTGCCGCCGATCCAGGCCGACAGCGGCATGCCCATGACCGAGGCCACCGACCAACCCAGGAAGACGAAGGTGATGGCGCGTCCGCGCTGGTCAGGGCGCACCAGCCGGCCCACGCAGGCCGCCGCCTGCGGCGTGAAGACCGCCGGTGAAATGACGGCCAGCCCGCGCAGCGGCA
>QBMB01000126.1:3450-9634 GCA_003241965.1 Burkholderiales bacterium
CGTAGCTCGGCGCCAGGGCGCAGGCGGCTGTGAGCAGGCCGTACCAGAGCAGCGAGAGGGTGAGCAAACGGCGGCGGTCCCAGCCGGCCACCAGGCTGGCGAAGGCCGGTGCGCCGATACCCATGAGGATGGCCGCCGCCGTGATCAGCTGGCCGGCCTGCGGGATCGACACGTTCAGCGAGGTGCTGATGTCGGTCAGCGTGCCCGGCACCACCATCACGCCGGTGCCGATCACAAAGTTGCCCACCATCAGGGCCCAGAGGGCGCGGGGCAGGCTGGCCTGGGCTGCGCTCATGGGGCCAGGACGCCCGGAAAGAACCACAGCAGCACGGCCGTCATGGTGAGGTAGCGGGCGAACTTGCCGATGGCCATGTAGGCCAGGCAGGGCCAGAAGGGAAACTTCATCCAGCCAGCCACCGCGCACAGCGGATCACCCACCACGGGCAGCCAGCTCAGCAGGCAGGCCTTGGGGCCAAAGCGCTCCAGCCATTGCAGTGCGCGCACATCGACATGGTGCCCGCGTGCGCGGTCCACCGCTTTGTGCGTGCCCAGGCCCATGAACCAGCTCACCCCGCCGCCCAGCGTGTTGCCGGCGGTGGCCACCAGGATGGTGGGCCAGAAGAGTTCGGGGTTGAGTTTGATGAGGCCGAACACCGCGGGCTCCGAGCCCAGCGGTAACAGGGTGGCCGACACGAACGACACCACGAACACGGTGCTCAGCCCGAACTCGGGCAAGGCCAGCAGCTGCAGCAGGTGGGTGGACCAGTCGGGCATGGAGGGGAGAAAACGCCGGCGGCCGGCGTTGTGTGGTGTTGCGCGTGAGGGCGCGCGTGGTGTTGTGTGAAAAGCGAAAGCAAGGGTTCGTTTATCGCCTGCTGAAAAAACAGGCAGGTAGAATCGCGCTCCTTCGCATCCCGCATTGGCCGGGCCTGCGAAGGCCACTTCCAACCATCAGCATTCTCCCACCGCCATGCAAATCGGGGCCTTCACTTTGCCCAATGCCCTGTTTGTCGCGCCCATGGCGGGTGTGACCGATCGGCCGTTCCGCAAGCTGTGCAAACGGCTCGGCGCGGGTTATGCGGTCAGCGAGATGGTGACCTCGCGCCCCGACCTGCAGGACAGCCTGAAGACTTCGCGCCGCGCCAACCACGAGGGCGAGGCGGCACCAATCGCGGTGCAGATCGCCGGCACCGACGCGCAGATGATGGCCGATGCCGCGCGCTACAACATCGACCGCGGCGCGCAGATCATCGACATCAACATGGGTTGCCCGGCCAAGAAGGTCTGCAACAAGTGGGCCGGCTCCGCGCTCATGCAGGACGAGGCGCTGGCCATGGAAATCGTTCAAGCTGTGGTGGCTGCTTGCCAGCCACAAGGCGTGCCCGTGACGCTCAAGATGCGCACCGGCTGGTGTGCCAGCGTGCGCAATGCACCCACGCTCGCGCTGGCTGCGGAGTCCGCCGGCGTGCAGATGCTCACCGTGCACGGCCGCACCCGCGAGCAGGGCTACAAGGGCCAGGCCGAGCACGACACCGTGGCTCATATCAAGAGCCGCGTGCGCATTCCGGTGGTGGCCAATGGCGACATCAACAGCCCCGAGCAGGCGCGCGACGTGTTGCGCCGCACCGGCGCCGACGCCGTCATGATCGGCCGCGCCGCGCAAGGGCGGCCCTGGATCTTTCGCGAGATCGCGCATTTCCTGGCCACTGGTGAACACCTGCCGCCGCCCGACCTGGCCGACGTGCGGGGCTGGTTGCTGGACCACCTGCACGACCACTACGACCTCTATGGCGAATTCACCGGCGTGCGCAGCGCACGCAAACACCTGGGCTGGTACGCGCAGTCGCTGCCGTTGCCCGCGGGTGCTGCTGCGGTGTTTCGAGCCCGTGTGAACGCCACCACCACGGTGGACGAGCAGCTTCGCTGCGTGAGCGACAGCCTGGACGAATGGTCCAGTGAAACAACAACAACCCCGAGAGACGACTGGAAACTGGCCGCATGAACAAGAACAAACTGCACGACTGTGTGCGTGCCAGCATGGAAGATTTTTTCCACGACCTCAACGGCACCGACCCGGCCAATCTGCACGACATGCTGGTCAAGGCGGTGGAGAAACCGCTGCTCGAAGTGGTGATGGAACAGGCGCAACACAACCAGTCCCGCGCGGCGCAGTGGCTGGGGTTGAACCGCAACACGCTGCGCAAGAAGCTGCTCGAACACAAGCTGATCGACTGAGCCTGTCCCCCTTTCAAAAACCACCCAAGACCCTGTTCATGCGCGCACTCATTTCCGTATCCGACAAGACCGGCATCGTCGAACTCGCCCAGTCCCTTCACAGCCTGGGCGTGTCCCTCATCTCCACCGGCGGTACCGCCAAACTGCTGGCCGAGCAAGGCCTGCCGGTGACCGAGGTGGCCGAAGTCACGGACTTCCCCGAGATGCTGGACGGCCGCGTGAAGACACTGCACCCCAAGGTGCACGGCGGCCTGCTGGCCCGGCGCGATATGCCTGAGCACATGGCCGCGCTCAAGACACACGGCATCGACACCATCGACCTGCTGATCGTCAACCTCTACCCGTTTGAAGCCACCGTGGCCAAGCCCGGCTGTACGCTCGACGACGCGATCGAGAACATCGACATCGGTGGCCCGGCCATGGTGCGCAGCGCAGCGAAAAACTGGAAAGACGTGGCGGTGCTGACCGACGCGGCGCAGTACGCCGGTGTGATCGACGAACTCAAGACCAGCGGCAAGGTCAGCGATGCAACGCGCTTCGCCTTGTCGGTTGCAGCGTTCAACCGCATCAGCAACTACGACGGCGCCATCAGCGACTACCTCTCCAGCATCACATACGACGCCGCTGCCGCCGTGCCCGCACGCAGCGAGTACCCGGCGCAGGCCAATGGCCGCTTCGTGAAACTGCAAGACCTGCGCTATGGCGAGAACCCGCACCAGACCGCTGCCTTCTACCGCGACCTGCACCCCGCGCCCGGTTCACTCGTGACCGCAAAACAGCTGCAAGGCAAGGAGCTCAGCTACAACAACATCGCCGACGCCGACGCGGCCTGGGAATGTGTGAAGAGCTTTGATGTGCCCGCATGTGCGATCGTCAAACACGCCAACCCCTGCGGCGTGGCCGTGGGCAAGGATGCGCTGGAGGCCTACAGCAAGGCCTTCCAGACCGACCCGACCAGCGCCTTCGGCGGCATCATCGCGCTCAACCGCGTGCTTGATGGCGCGGGTGCGTTGGCCATCAGCAAACAGTTCGTCGAGGTGCTGATGGCGCCGGGCTACACGCCCGAAGCCCTGGAGGTGTTCAAGGCCAAGGCCAATGTGCGCGTGCTCGAAATCGCGTTGCCGCCCGGCGGCCCCACCGCCTGGGACAAGGGCCTGAACCTCACCGATATCAAGCGTGTCGGCTCCGGCCTGCTCATGCAGTCGGCCGACAACCACGTGCTCACCCGTGCCGACCTCAAGGTGGTGACGAAGCTGCAGCCCACAGAGCAACAGCTCGACGACCTCATGTTCGCCTGGACAGTGGCCAAGTTCGTCAAGTCCAACGCCATCGTGTTCTGCAAGGACGGCATGACCATGGGTGTGGGCGCTGGTCAGATGAGCCGCCTGGACTCGGCGCGCATTGCCAGCATCAAGGCCGGTCACGCCAAGTTGTCGTTGCAGGGCACGGCCGTGGCCAGCGACGCCTTCTTCCCGTTCCGCGATGGGCTGGATGTGGTGGTGGATGCCGGCGCGAGCTGTGTGATCCAGCCCGGGGGTTCAATGCGCGATCAGGAAGTGATCGACGCAGCGGATGAGCGCGGTGTGGTCATGGTCACCACCGGCGTTCGCCACTTCCGGCACTGAAAGTGCCCACCCAAAGAAAAAGGCCGCTGCGAACACAGCGGCCTTTTTCTTTGGGCTTGTTGAAGGGTCAGCGCGGCAGCCCTTTGAACACCTCGTGCGCAGCCGCTACGGTGTCTGCGATGTCCTGCGCCGTGTGGGCTGCGCTCACGAATCCAGCTTCGTACAGGGCCGGTGCGATGTACACGCCGCGGTCCAGCAAGCCGTGGAAAAGTTGGTTGAAGGTGGGGCCGTCGGTGGTCATCACCTTGGCGTAGTTTTGCGGCAGTTCGTCAAACAGGAAGAAGCCAAACATGCCGCCCTGGCTGTCGCCGCACAGCGTCACGCCTTCAGCGTGGGCCGCAGCGGTCAGGCCGTCCACCAGCGAACGGGTGGTGGCTGAGAGGCTCTCGAAGAACCCGGGCTTCTGGATCTCGCGCAGCGTGGCCAGGCCACACGCCGTGGCCACCGGGTTGCCCGACAAGGTGCCCGCCTGGTACACGCCGCCCAAGGGAGCGAGCTGTTCCATCACCGCGCGCTTGGCGCCAAAGGCGGCCAGCGGCATGCCTCCACCGATCACCTTGCCCATCACCGTCATGTCGGGTTCGAAGCCGGGAATGAGTTTGGTGTAGACGCTCTGTGCGCCACCGAGTGCCACACGGAAACCCGTCATCACCTCGTCGAAGGCCAGCAGCGCGCCGTGTTGCGTGCAGAGCTCGCGGCAGCGTTTCATGAACGGCACGCTGGCACGCACGAAGTTCATGTTGCCCGCAATCGGTTCGATCATCAGGCAGGCCACCTCTGGGCCGTGCTCGACGAACGCTGCTTCGAGTTGCTCGACGTTGTTGTACTCCAGCACGATGGTGTGCTGCACCACCTCGGGCGGCACACCGGCGCTGGTGGGGTTGCCGAAGGTGGCCAGACCCGAGCCGGCCTTGACCAGCAGCGCGTCGGCGTGGCCGTGGTAGCAGCCTTCGAACTTGATGATCTTCTTGCGCCCGGTCGCACCGCGCGCCAGCCGGATCGTGCTCATGCCCGCTTCGGTGCCCGAGCTCACCAGCCGCACCATGTCGATGCTCGGCACGAGCTTGATGATCTCTTCGGCCAACTCCACTTCGCGCTCGGTGGGAGCACCGTAAGAAAAGCCTTCGAGCACGGCCTTCTGCACAGCTTCCACCACGGCCGGGTGACCATGGCCCAGGATCATCGGACCCCAGGAACCGATGTAGTCGATGTAGCGTTTTCCGTTGGCGTCCCAGAAGTACGCGCCCTGCGCCCGCTGCACGAAGCGGGGCGTGCCGCCCACCGCGCGGAAGGCGCGCACCGGTGAATTCACGCCGCCGGGGATCAGGACCTTGGCGCGGTCAAACAGTTGCTGGTTGCGGTCGACAGTGGTCATGGAGCGAAGCTGCGTTGGTGGGGAAATGCGCGCCCTCTTGCGCTGCGCGCAGGGGGGTCAATGCCGGGTGGTGTCGAGGGGAAAGTCGTCGGCGTCGAGCGTGCTGTCTGAAGCGGGTTCGCTCTCGTCGTCGTCTTCGTGTGCCCAGAATAGCCGGTCGGGCACGGCGTGGCCCATCCCGGGTTGAAAGCCCGCATCGAGGCACTGGTCCAGATAAGTCAGGGCTTCGGCGCAGGCCGACTGCAGATCGGAACCGCCGGCAATCAGCGCGCACAAGGCCGCCGACAAGGTGTCGCCCGCGCCGGTGAAGGTGGCTTCGAAACGTTCGTAGCGCGCCGTGGCCAGCACCGCTTCTGGCGAGGCCAGGTGGCTTTCCAGATATTGGTCCGCCGCATTGAAGCCGGTGACCAGTGTGTAGGGCACGCCGTGCACGGCGGCTGCCCGGGCCACGTCGCGCGGGCTCGGCGGGCGGTCACCTTCCCATTCGGGCAACAGCCAGCGGCACAGCGTGCTGTGGTTGCCCACCAGCACGGTGGTTTGTGGCAGCAGAAGTTCCGCGCTGGCATCCAGGTAGGTTTCGATCGCGAGCTCGTCCCACCAGGAGAGGTCGGGCATGTAGGCAATGACGGGCACGTCGGCGTAGTCGGCGGTGATCTCGGCCACCACGCTGAGGTTCTCCGGGTTGCCCACGAAACCGACCTTGAACGCCAGCACAGGCATGTCTTCCAGAGCACAGCGCGCCTGGTCGGCCACGGCCTCCTCGTCGAAGGCAAAGTGGTCGTGGATGTCGGATGTGTCGCGCACATAGGTGCCTGTGACCACGGCCAGAACGTGCACCGAAGCGCTGGACATGGCGGTGATGTCGGCGCTCAAGCCACCCGCACCGCTGGGGTCGTTGGCGTTGAACACCATCACGCACGGCAGCGCTGCCTCGCCGGGTTGGGTGGGC
>QBMB01000127.1:0-1160 GCA_003241965.1 Burkholderiales bacterium
GGGTGGAGGCCTGGGTCAGCTCGTGATCCAGCGCGGTTTGTATGCGAGACATCATGTCCATGAGAGCCCCTTGACTGCGGTCGGAATGTCATTGATCTGTGACATTTATGACTGTCAATCTAACATGACACTTCGGAATGTCAAAGGGTCTTTTCTTGTGCAGCGCACACAAAACAGGCGCCGGGCATTGCGCCAGGGTGGCGCCAGAAAACCAGCCGAAACCTATGTGCGGCATGGGTTTTTCCGGTTTGTCCGGAAAAACTTCTGGTGCTATAAGTGTCACATTAAGTTGACAACGACAATCGAGACACACCGGTGAACCACCCGACGCTCCGCATCACGCGGCCCCTGATGAGTCCCTTTGCGAGCCCTGTGGCATGAGCCACGCACTGGCGCTGAACGGGGTGGCCTGTGTCCGTGGCGGTCGCAGCTTGTTCAGCGGCCTGAGCCTTCACTTGCCCGCCGGTCAGCTGTTGCGGGTGGCCGGGGCCAATGGCGCCGGCAAGACCAGCCTGCTGCGCCTGATGTGCGGCTTGCTCACGCCCACCGAGGGTCAGGTGCTGTGGCGCGGGCAGCCGCTGGGTTCGCAGCGGGAACGCTGGGGCCAGGAACTCGTTTATCTGGGTCACGCCGCCGCGCTCAAGGACGACCTTTCCCCGCTGGACAACCTGCTGACGGCCTGCACCCTGGGCGGCCAGCGCGTGGACCGGTCGGCGGCTTTGCAGGCCCTCGCCGACGCCGGCTTGCGCGGCTTTGAGCGCACGCCGGCGCGCCGGCTTTCCCAGGGCCAGCGCCGGCGCTGTGGCCTGGCCCGGCTGGTGCTCGCCCGCACCGCGCCCCTGTGGGTGCTGGACGAGCCCTTCAATGCACTGGACACCGCCGCCACCGCGTGGCTCGAAGGCCTGATCCGCGCCCAGTTGCTGCGCGGCGGTTCGGTGGTGCTCACCAGCCACCAGGGTGTGGCGCTCGACGACACGCCGCAGCAGGTGCTCAAGCTGTGAACACCCACGTGGCGACCCAACCGATCTCATCGCCTGCGCCGCAAGGCTGGCTGGAGGGCTTTGGCTGCGTCTTCCAGCGCGACCTGCGCATTGCCCTGCGCCGTCGCACCGACTCACTGGCCGCCGTGGTGTTTTTTGTGATGGTGGTGAGCCTGTTTC
>QBMB01000127.1:1170-4746 GCA_003241965.1 Burkholderiales bacterium
TTTCCCCTTGGTGTGGGCCCGGAGCCCGCGCTGCTTCGCACCATGGCACCGGGTGTGGTGTGGGTGGCCGCGCTGCTGGCCTGCACGCTGCCTCTGGCGCGGCTGTTCGCCGACGACCACCAGGACGGCACGCTCGAACAACTGCTGCTGTCCAGCCACCCGCTGCCCTTGCTGGTGCTGGGCAAGATCGCCGCGCACTGGTGCGGCTCGGTGCTGCTGCTGGTGTTGATCTCGCCGCTGCTGGCGTTGCAGTTCGATCTCTCCGCTTCGGCCACCGGCGTTCTGTTCCTCACCCTGCTCATCGGCTCGCCCGTGCTCAGCCTGGTGGGCGCGATCGGAGCGGCGCTCACGCTGGGCCTGCGGGGGGGCGGGGTGCTGACGTCGCTGCTCACGCTGCCACTGGTGATCCCGGTGCTGATCTTCGGCGCAGGCGCGGTCGAGGCGCACAACGCCGGCCTGGGCGTGGGCGGTCATTTCTCGCTGCTCGGCGCCTTGTTGCTGGTGAGCCTGTTTGCCGCCCCGCTGGTGACCAGCGCGGCGCTGCGCATTTCCATGGAGTGACCCGATGAGTTCGATCAACTGGTTCCACTACGCGGCACCGCAGCGCTTCTACCCGCTGGCGGGCCAGCTGGTGCCGTGGTTCGGTGCGCTGGCCGTGGTGCTCACCGTGCTGGGTCTCTACATCGGCCTGTGGGTGGCTCCCACCGATGCGCAGCAAGGCGAGGCTTACCGCATCATCTTCGTGCACGTGCCCACGGCGTGGATGTCGATGGTGGTGTACCTGGCCATGGCCACCTGGGCGGCCATCGGGCTGGTGTTCAATTCGCGGCTCTCATCGATGATGGCCACGGCCCTGGCGCCCACCGGCGCGCTCATGACCTTTCTCGCGCTGTGGACCGGCGCACTGTGGGGCAAACCCACCTGGGGCGCCTGGTGGGTGTGGGACGCTCGTCTCACATCGGAGCTGGTGCTGCTCTTCCTCTACATCGGCTTCATGGCGCTGCACAGCTCCATCGACGACACGCGCCGCGCCGACCGCGCCGCCGGTCTGCTGGCCATCGTGGGAGTGGTCAACCTGCCCATCATTTATTTCTCGGTGCAGTGGTGGAACACGCTGCACCAGGGCGCGTCGGTGAGCATCACCAAAGCCCCGAGCATGGCCACACCCATGCTGATGGGCATGCTGGTGATGGCGCTGGCCTGCTGGATGTACTGCATCGCGGTGGCCTTGGCCCGGGTGCGGCTGATCATGCTGGAGCGCGAACGCCATGCGCCCTGGGCGCGGCAGGCGCTGGAGACCGTATGAACGCTTCAAACCTCAATGAATTTCTCGCCATGGGTGGCTACGGTCTGTATGTCTGGGGGTCGCTGGGCATGTGCGCCGCGGTGGTGGTGGCCGAGCTGATGGTGATCCGTTTTCGCCGGCGTTTTCTGGTGGAAGAGGCGGGCGATGAGCGCGCCACCGAGGAGCCCATTGCATGACCACCCGCTTGAAACCCCGCAACCGCCGTCTGATCGCCCTGGCCGTGGGCCTGGTGACCCTGGGTGCTGCCACCGCGCTGGTGCTCAACGCCTTCAACAGCAACCTCGTTTTTTTCTTCAGCCCCTCACAGGTCATGGCCAACGAAGCGCCGCGCGAGCGCAGCTTTCGGGTGGGCGGTCTGGTGGAGCAGGGCAGTGTGGTGCGCGAGCCCAAAGGGCTGACCATCCGCTTCATGGTGACCGACACGGCCCGCAGCATTCCCGTGACCTACACCGGCCTCTTGCCCGACCTGTTTCAGGAAGGCAAGGGCGTGGTGGCGCAGGGCAAGCTGGGCGCCGACGGTGTGTTCCGCGCCGACCAGGTGCTGGCCAAACACGACGAGAACTACATGGCGCCCGAGGCGGCCGATGCTGTGGCCCGCGCCCGTGCCGGGCAAACATCGATCGTGATCCCCGAAGGAGCGAAACCATGATTCCAGAGATCGGACACTTCGCCACCGTGCTGGCGCTCTTGATGGCGCTGGTGCAGAGCGTGTTCCCGCTGGTGGGGGCACACCAGGGCCGCAGCAGCTGGATGGCGCTGGCCAGGCCGGCTGCGCGGGCGCAGTTCGGCCTGTTGCTGGTGGCCTTTGGCTGCCTGGTGCACGCCTTCGTCACCAGCGACTTTTCGGTGCTGCTCGCGGCCGAAAACTCGCACTCCGCTTCTCCGCTGATCTACCGCGTCACCGCGGTGTGGGGCAACCACGAAGGCTCCATCCTGCTGTGGACGCTGATCCTGGCGGGCTGGACGATGGCGGTGGCGCAGTTCTCGAAGCAGCTGGACGACGCCATGCTCGCGCGCGTGCTCGGCGTCATGGGCCTCATCAGCGTGGGCTTCCTGCTCTTCACCCTGCTCACCTCCAACCCGTTCGAGCGCCTGTACCCGGTGCCGCTGGACGGCCGCGACCTCAACCCCCTGCTGCAGGACATGGGCATGGCGATCCACCCGCCCATGCTCTACATGGGCTATGTGGGCTTCGTGGTGGCCTTCGCCTTTGCCGTGTCGGCCTTGCTGGCCGGGCGGGTGGACGCGGCCTGGGCGCACTGGTCGCGCCCCTGGACCACCATGGCCTGGTGTTTCCTCACGGTGGGCATTGCCTTGGGCAGCTTCTGGGCCTATTACGAACTCGGCTGGGGCGGCTGGTGGTTCTGGGACCCGGTGGAAAACGCCTCCTTCATGCCGTGGCTGGTGGGCACGGCGCTGATCCATTCGCTCTCGGTCACCGAGAAGCGCGGCGGCTTCAAGCTGTGGACGGCGCTGCTGGCCATCCTCGCGTTTTCGCTCTCGCTGCTGGGCACATTCATCGTGCGCTCGGGCGTGCTCAGCTCGGTGCACGCGTTTGCCACCGACCCTGCGCGTGGTGTTTTCATCCTCGTCTTCTTCACCGTGGTGGTGGGTGGCTCGCTCACGTTGTTCGCCTGGCGCGGCCCCAAGGTGGGCGGTGGCGGCCAGTTCGAGGTGCTCTCGCGCGAGAGCCTGCTGCTGGCCAACAACGTGTTGCTGGTGGTGGCCGCGGCCGCCGTGTTGTTGGGCACGCTGTACCCGCTGGTGATCGACGCACTCGGCATGGGAAAACTGTCGGTTGGGCCGCCGTATTTCAATGCAGTCTTCGTGCCGCTCATTGCTCCGGCCCTGTTCCTCATGGGTGTGGGGCCGCTGGCGCGCTGGCGCAATGCTTCGGCGGGTGATCTGGCGCACCAGTTGCGCTGGGCCGCCGGCGTGAGCGTGGCCAGCGCCGTGATCGCCCCGCTGGTGCTGCAGCGCTGGACGCCGCTGACTGGCTTGGGGCTGCTGCTGGCCGTGTGGGTGGCGAGCACTGCGGTGCTCAATCTCGTCCAACGTTTGCGCGCCCATCCTTCGTCGGCCTGGGTCGCGTTCCGCGCCCAACCCGGCAGCTACTTCGGCATGCTGCTCGCGCACTTCGGTGTGGCGGTGTTCATTGCCGGTGTCACGGTGGTGAGCAGCTTTCAGACCGAGAACGACGTGCGCATGGAGGTGGGCCAGACCGCCGACGTGGGCGGCCACAGCATCCGGCTCGATGACATGAACCTGGT
>QBMB01000127.1:4756-8527 GCA_003241965.1 Burkholderiales bacterium
AACCTGGTGCAAGGGCCCAACTACACCTCGGCCCGCGCCACGCTCACGGTGAGCCAGGACGGTCGGCAGATCGCTGTGTTGCACCCCGAGCGCCGCATCTACACCGTGAGCCGCATGCCCATGACCGAAGTGGCCATCGACCGTGGCGTGATGCGCGATGTGTATGTGGCCCTGGGCGAGCCGGTGAGCGAAACCGCGTGGAGCGTGCGCCTGCACCACAAGCCCATGGTGAACTGGATCTGGGGCGGCTGCCTGTTGATGGCGCTGGGTGGCCTGATGGCGGTGATGGACCGGCGCTACCGCGTTCGCAAGACCGTTTCTGCCTCCAGCGCGCCGAGCGCCGTTGCGCCCACCTCCGGTGGCACCGCACGGCCGGTCATGACGGCCAAGAGCATGCGTCCATGAAGCGTTACCTGTGGCCTCTGGCCATCTTTCTGGTGATGCTGAGCTTTTTGGGAGTGGGTCTGAAGCTCAACCCGCGCGATGTGCCGTCACCTCTGATCGACAAACCGGTGCCGGCGTTTCGCCTGCCCACGCTGGCCGCGCTCGACACGCTGGTGGCGCCCGACGACCTGCGCGGGCAGGTGTGGCTGCTCAACGTGTGGGCCTCCTGGTGCGTGGCCTGTCAGCAGGAACACCCGGTGCTCATGGACTTCGCCAAAACCAGCGCCGTGCCCCTGATCGGGCTGAATTACAAGGACCAACGCCACCTCGCGCTGGCCTGGCTGGGAAAACATGGCAACCCTTACAAGACCACGCTCTTTGACAGCGATGGTCGGGTGGGTCTGGACTTCGGTGTGTACGGCGTGCCCGAGACCTATGTGATCGACAAGCAGGGTGTGATCCGCCTCAAATACACCGGGCCGGTCACGCCCGAGGTGGTGCGCGACAAGCTGCTGCCCTTGATGAATCAACTCGGTGCCTGACGCCATGCGATTGTTGCTTTCAATCTTCGTGTTGAGCTGGGCCTTGGCGCCGGGTGGGGTGCTTGCGCAGACGCCGCCGCTGGAGTCAAAGGCCGCACCGCTGTCGGCCGACCCGGTGCTGGAAGCCCGCGTGCTCAAGATCGCCGAAGAGCTGCGCTGCCTTGTGTGCCAGAACGAAACCATCGCCGCCTCACAAGCCGATCTGGCGAAGGATCTGCGCCAGCAGATCCGCGAGCAGCTCACGCAGGGCCGCACGCAAACGCAGATCCTCGAATTCATGTCGCAGCGTTACGGAGACTTCGTGCTCTATCGACCACCGCTGCAACTCAGCACGCTGCTGCTCTGGGGTGGGCCGTTTGTGCTCTTGCTGCTGGGCGCCACCGTGCTGCTGATGCACATTCGCCGGCGTGACCCACAGGCCGAGCCCGCGCCGCTGACACCGGCTGAACTGCAGCGCGCCCGGCGCCTGCTCGATGAAGCTGGAGGCTCGTCATGACCTTGTTCATCACACTCGCGCTGACCCTGATGGTGCTGGCCCTGTGGCCGCTGGTGTCCACCGTTTGGCGTGCTTCATCGAAGCCCGATCAACAGCCGGCGTCGCAGGTCAACCTGGCGCTGTTGCGCGAGCAGCGGGCCCGCCTTGAGACCGAGCTGGCGGATGGCACGTTGTCGCAAGACGAGTACACGCAGGCGCAGAACGAGCTGGCGCGGCGGGTGCTGCAGGAATCGGCCCCGGTCGAGCGCAACAGACAGACATCTCGGCGCACAGCAACCGCAGCAGCGCTGCTGCTGGTCGTGCCGGTGCTGGCCATCGGCTTGTACGCGTACCTGGGCGAGCCCGACGCGGTGCGCTACGAGGCCGAGCTGGCCAAGTCACAAGGCGATGTGTCCAACGAGGATCTGGACGCCATGGTTCGCCAGATGACCCAGCAACTGGAGAGCAAGCCACCCGGGCAGGCGGTGGACGCCCCCGCCTGGGAAATGCTGGCCCGCGCTCACGCCAGCCGACAGCGCTACGCCGACGCCGACAAGGCCTACCAGCGCGCGCTCGAACTCACACCCGACAACCCCAATCTGCTGGCCGACCGGGCCGATCTGCTCTCGCTGCTTCAAGGGCAGAGCGCGGATGGTGAGCCGATGCGCCTGGTCAACCGCGCATTGGCCATCGACCCCGGACACCCCAAAGCGCTGGCACTGGCCGGCAGCGCTGCCTACGGTCGTCAGGACTTTGTGGCAGCGCAAACGTTCTGGCAGCGCGCTCGTCAGCGGGCCGAGCCCGGGAGCCCGTTTGCGCAGGGGCTGGAAAGCAGTCTTGAGGCCGCGCGAGAGGGCATTGCGGCGCAGCCCGGTGGCGCCGCTCTTCTGGCGGCGCAGACGGCACCCCGCACCGACCCGGCGCCAGCGGCCACCAGCCACCCCGGATTGCGCGGTCAGGTCACCCTGTCGCCCGAGTTGCGTGCCAAACTGGCCCCGGGCGACACCTTGTTTGTGTTTGCTCGTGCGGTGCAGGGGCCACGCATGCCGCTGGCCGTGATGCGCGTGCCGGCCACGGCCACTCCGGTGGCGTTCACGCTCGATGACAGCCAGGCCATGACGCCGGAGCACCGTATTTCAATGCACGAGCAGGTGGTGGTGGAGGCGCGCATCAGCCGCGCCGGACAGGCCCTGCCGCAGAGCGGTGACCTGCAGGGCAGCAGCGGGCCGGTGGCGAGCAACAGCGCTCAGTTGCAGATCCAGATCGACAGCGTGGTGCCCTGATCCCGCCTTGTTCAGGCGCGTGAATCAAAGCGGTTGAAGACCAACCGCGCCACGGTGCCTGGCTGTTCTTCGTGTGCCAGATGGCCCAACCCGTCGAGCTGGATGTATTGCGCCATGAGCTTCGGTGAAAGCCGAGCCATGGCGCGTGTGGCCTGTTCGGGCGGCACGGTGCGGTCGCGCTCGCCCACCACCAGATCCACGGGCACGCTCAGGCGAGGCAGATCGCGCCAGAGCGAATCCAGGTCCCAGTTGGCCATCATGCCCAGCGCGCCGGCGGCGTGAGCGGGGCTGCTGACCAGCTTGCGGTAGAGCGCGGTGCCGGTGGAGTCCAGCGTGGAGCCCGTGCTCTGCAGCAGACGCTGCAGCACGGCAGGTTCCTTGGCGTGCCACGCGAACAGGCGGGGCACGAGGGGGGCTGAGGCCATGAGCTTGGCCACCGGCGAAAAGATCTGGCCGGCCAGGCCCCCCAGAGGCATGAGTGCGGCGTTCAGACCAAGCAACGAGCGCGGCGTGGCCAGGCCATCCAGGCACATGCGCACCGCCACGGCCGCACCAGCCGAGTGGCCCACCAGTAGGGCGGGGCTGATGGCCAGCGTCTGCAGCAGACCGTGCACCGCGCGCGCCATGCCGGGCAGCGAGAGTTGTGGTGACCCCACGCCGCCGGGCGGCATGCCGGTGAAGGCGTGACCCGGCAGGTCCATGGCCAGCACGTCAAAGCGCTCAGCGAGCAGCGGCGCCAGATCGCGCCACGAATGGGTGGACGCACCGGTGCCGTGCAACAGGACCAGGCTGGGCGCGTGTTCAGGGCCGGCAAAGCGCTGCACATGCCACTGCAGGCCAGACGCCCACACGAAGCTGCTGCGCTCGTGGTGCGGCCATTGGGGGCCGTCGCGTTTCCAGTCGAGGCCTTGTCCCATGGTTGTGGTGGTTCAGCGCGCGCCGGTTGCCGTGGCCAGTCGCACCGCCTGCGACAGGCCAGCCGCGCCCGCGTGCGGCAGCGGCACACAGGTGGCGCCCATGCGCTCGGCCATCAGGCGGGAGGCGTCACCGGGTTTGGGCGATGTGTCGATGAGAAGGGCAGACAGGC
>QBMB01000127.1:8537-9420 GCA_003241965.1 Burkholderiales bacterium
GGCCGGCCAGGCGAAAGTCACCGGCTGCGGTCAGGGCGTCTTCAGTGGCTTTCGCTCGGCCCGGTGTGCCGTCGCGTGCAATGTTGGCGCGACCGTCGGTGAGCATCACCACGATGGCTGTTTCGCCTTGTCGCCCGATCTGCACCGCGAGCTCGCGGGCCGCCTCAATGCCTGCGGCCAGCGGCGTGCCGCCACCACCGGGCAGGGCCGCCAGGCTGCGCTTGGCGCGCGCCAGCGAGCGGGTGGGTGGCAGCAGCAGTTCGCAGCCGGCACCGCGAAAGGCCAGCACCGCCACCTTGTCTCGCCGCACATAACATTCCGCCAGCAGCAGTTCCACCGCGCCTTTGGCCTCGGCCAGCCGGTGCAGCGCCGCCGAGCCAGAGGCGTCCACCACGAACACGGTGGTGGTGGGGCGGTTCTGGCGGAAGCGCACCACGTGGAAGTCTTCGCGCCGCACCTGGATGCGGCGCGGGCCATCGGCTTTTTGTTGGCGCAAGCGTTGCCACGGAGCCGCTGCACGCAGCGTTTCCAGGATGTGCAGCCGCGCACCTGAGCGGGGTTCGGCGCGTCGCGTGCCCACCGGGCGCCCGCGGTTCTGGTTCTTCATGAGCTCGCCTGATCGGCCCGCTGCGGCCGCGCGCGCCTGCCGGGCCTGGCCCATCTGCAGCGCCGCCAGCAGGCCCGGCGGAATCGCTGCACGAACCGCTTCGATCAGGCGGTCGTCCAGCGTGCCGGGCGTGACCTCTTCCTCGTCGTCCTGCTCGTCTTGCGGTTCTTCGTTCGGGTCGTCCGGTGGCGGTGTCTCGTCCGACTTGTCCGTGTCGGGTGGCGGGGGATCGTCGGGGGGCTGAGGCTGCGGCGTCTCGTCTTGCTCGGGTTGCGC
>QBMB01000128.1:0-8281 GCA_003241965.1 Burkholderiales bacterium
CTCCTGGGCACCGGCCTCATGGCCGGCGCCCTGTCCGGCCCCGCCACCGCGCAGACCCTGCCCGGCCAAGGCGTCACCGTGCAACCTCTGCAAAGCTCCATCGCCGAAGAGACCTTCCAGACGCTGCTGGTGTCGCGCGCCCTGGGCAAGCTGGGCTTCGACGTGCAGCCGATCAAGGAAGTGGAGTACCCCACCGCCCACGTGGCCATCGCCAATGGGGACGCCACCTTCATGGCCGACCACTGGGATCCCCTGCACGCGGACTTCTACAAAAACGCCGGCGGCGACGCGAAGTTCTACCGCCAGGGCGCTTACTCGCCGGGCGCAGCCCAGGGTTACCTCATCGACAAAAAAACCGCTGATGCCCACAAGATCACGAACGTCGATCAGCTGAAGGACCCGGCCATCGCCAAGCTGTTTGATCACAACGGCGACGGCAAGGCCGACCTCACCGGTTGCAACCCCGGCTGGGGTTGCGAGGCGGTGATCGAACACCACCTGGACGCCTACAAGCTGCGCGACACCGTCACGCACCAGCAGGGCAGCTACTCCGCGCTGATCGCGGACACCATTGCCCGCCACAAACAAGGCAAACCGATCCTGTTCTACACCTGGACGCCCTACTGGGTCAGCGGCGTGCTGCGACCCGGCCAGGAGGTGGTGTGGCTGCAAGTGCCCTTCTCCTCGCTGCCGGGTGAACAGGCTGGGCTCGATACGAAACTGGCCAACGGGCAGAACTACGGCTTCGTGCTCAACACGCAGCGCATCGTTGCCAACAAGGCGTTCGCCGAGAAGAACCCGGCGGCGGCCAAGCTGTTCGAGGTGATGGTGCTGCCGGTGGGTGACATCAACGCCCAGAACCTGCGCATGCGCGACGGTGAAAACAAGCCACGGGATGTGGAGCGCCACACCGACGCCTGGATCAAAGCGCACCAGAAGACCTTCGACGGCTGGATCAGCCAGGCCCTGGCCGCCGCCCGGAAATGAACCAAAGGAACCGAATGACGATGAACACCCGCAACTTCACACGCACCCTGCTCGCCGGCGGCCTGCTGGCCCTGGGCTTGTGCGCCCACGCCGCCACCGACCTGCCCGGCAAGGGCATCCAGGTGCTGCCCCTGCAAAGCTCCCTGGCCGAAGAAACCTTCCAGACCCTGCTGGTGACCCGCGCGCTGACACAACTCGGCTACGACGTCTTGCCCATCAAGGAAGTCGAGTACCCGATGGCGCACATCGCCGTGGCCAACGGCGACGCCACATTCATGGCCAACCACTGGAACCCGCACCACGCCGAGTTCTATAAAAGCGCCGGCGGTGACACGAAGCTCTCGCGCAAAGGTGTGTACTCGGCCGGCGCCACCCAGGGCTACATGATCGACAAAAAGACCGCCGACCTGCACAAGATCACGCACCTCGGCCAGCTCTCCGACTCCAAGCTGGCCAAGCTGTTCGACACCACCGGTGACGGCAAGGCCAACCTTGTCGGCCCCAGCGCGGGATGGGGCGGCGAAGCGGTGGTCAGCCACCAGATCGAGGCCTTCAAGTTGCGCGACACCGTGACCTACACCCAGGGCAACTACCCGGCACTGATTGCCGACACCGTCGCGCGCTTCCAGCAAGGCCAACCGGTGCTCTTCTACGCTTGGACACCGTACTGGCTGAGCAACGTGCTGCGCACCGGCCAGGAAGTGGTCTGGCTCGAGGTGCCGTTCTCGGCCATGCCGGGCGTACAGGCCGGCACCAACACGAAACAGGCCAACGGGAGGGACTACGGCTTTCCGGTGAACAACGAGTACATCGTGGCCAACAAGGTCTGGGCCGAGAAGAACCCGGCGGCTGCGAAGCTGTTCGAGATCATGGAACTGCCGATTGCCGACATCAGCTCGCAGAACCGTCGCATGAACGATGGCGAGAACCGCCAGCAGGACGTCGAGCGCCACACCGACGCGTGGATCAAGGCCCACCAGAAGACCTTCGATGGATGGATCGTTCAGGCACGGGCCGCAGCGAACCACTGACCCACACCTTCACCCTTTGCACAAACCGCTGTTTTCGGACAGCGGTTTTTTTTGGCCTGAACGGCGTCGGCGCCTACCGACCCGTCATCTTCCCCGGCACCACCCATTGGTCGAACTGCTCACCTGTCACATGGCCCGATGCGATGGCGGCTTCGCGCAGCGTCGTGCCGTCCTTGTGCGCCTTCTTGGCAATCTGAGCGGCCTTGTCGTAGCCGATGTGCGGGTTCAGTGCAGTCACCAGCATGAGCGAACGGCCCACCAGTTCCTTGATGCGCTCTCGATTGGGTTCGATCCCCACCGCGCAGTGGTCGTTGAAGCTCCTCATGCCATCGGCCAGCAGGCGCACGCTCTGCAGGAAGTTGTGCGCCACCATCGGGCGGAACACGTTGAGTTCGAAATTGCCCGAGGCGCCGCCGATGTTGATGGCCACGTCGTTGCCCATCACCTGCGCGCACAGCATGGTCACCGCCTCGCTTTGCGTCGGGTTGACCTTGCCCGGCATGATGGACGAGCCTGGCTCGTTTTCAGGAATGCTCAGCTCGCCGATGCCACTGCGCGGCCCGCTGGCGAGCCAGCGCACGTCGTTGGCGATCTTGTTCATGCTGGCGGCCAGGGTTTTCAGCGCGCCGTGGGCGTGTACCAGGGCGTCCATGCTGGCCATGTTTTCGAACTTGTTGGGCGCGCTCACCAACGGCAATCCGGTGAGGCGCGCGAGCTCGGCAGCAACAGCTTCGGCGTAGCCCGGGGGCGCGTTAAGCCCGGTGCCCACGGCTGTGCCGCCCAGCGCGAGTTCGCACAGGTGGGGCAAGGCATCGCGCACATGCCGCTCGCCGTGTGACAACTGGGCCGCATAGCCCGAGAACTCCTGACCGAGCGTGAGCGGCGTGGCGTCCTGCAAATGGGTACGGCCGATTTTCACGATGTCGGCAAACTCGACGGCCTTCTGCGCCAGCGTGTTTCTCAGCAGGTCCAGCGAAGGCAACAGGCGGTGGGTGATCGCGTCCACCGCCGCCACGTGCATCGCGGTGGGAAACACGTCGTTGCTCGACTGGCTGCGGTTCACATCGTCGTTGGGGTGCACCAGCCGACCCTCTCCACGCTCGCCACCCAGCAACTCGCTGGCCCGGTTGGCCAGCACCTCGTTGAGGTTCATGTTGGTCTGCGTGCCCGAGCCGGTCTGCCACACCACCAGCGGAAACTCGGCTTCGTGCTGCCCGGCGATCACCTCGTCGGCTGCGGCCACGATGGCCCCGGTCTTCTTCTCGTCCTGCAAGCCGAGTGCGTGGTTCACCACTGCCGACGCCCGCTTGACCTGGGCCAGCGCACGGATGAGTTCGCGCGGCTGGCGCTCACCAGAGATGTCGAAGTTTTGCAGCGAGCGCTGGGTCTGCGCGCCCCAAAGCCGCTGTGCAGGCACGGCGATTTCACCCATGGTGTCCTTCTCGATGCGTGTTTTCATGGTTTGAATTCCGAGGTGATGAGCGGCACATGTGAGGCTGTGCGGCGGCTGTGGGTCATCCACTGTCAGACCTGCCGTAACAATCTGTAGCAATCGTGAATGCTTCTGCTAAATTGCAACGGCACTCCATTTTCATAAACGGCAATCGCTTGCCGCCTTCAGCCCGACTGAAGGCCGCATGACCTGCGAGTGCGCGGCCCGCAAGACCTTGTGGCTGCCGCAACGACTCCATCTCGCAGGACGCCGCCATCATGACCCACGCCGCCATTGGATACCTTCGTCGCCAATACCTCTGTGTGCTGCGCCGCTGTGCCGCGAAAAACATCGTGATGGTGCTGGGGGCGGGCCTGGCGAGCGGCGCCGCCATGGCCCAGGGCATCACGCCCGACGGCCGCACGCAGACGCAGCTCTCGGTGAACGGCTCGGTCACCGACATCACCACCCGGACCGTGCACGGGGCCAACGCGTTCAACTCGTTCACGACCTTCAACGTGAATGCCGGCAGCACGGTCAACATGCACCTGCCCGGCCAGACCACCAACCTGCTGAACCTGGTGCACGGCGAGCGCTCCTACATCAACGGCCTGCTCAACGCCTACCAGAACGGTCAGCTGGGCGGCAACGTCTTCTTCTTCAACCCGCACGGCGTGATCGTGGGTCAGCAGGGCGTGCTCAACGTGGGCTCGCTCACGATCGCCACCCCCAGCACCGACTTCATGAACCGCCTGATTTCCCCGCTGGGCGTGGTGGACGCGGCGGCCACGTCGATGGCGCTGGCCGGCCAGGTGCCGCTGAGCGCCACTGGACTCATCAGGGTGCAGGGCCGCATCAACGCCCTGCAGGCGGTCACGCTGGCCGCGGGCCAGGTGGACGTGACGGCCGGTGCCCAGGTGCGCGCCGGGGGCGAAGCCCGCGTGGCCTTCCAGAACCTGGTCAACATCGCGCAGGTTCCGATGGCCGCAGGCGTTCGCCTGGACGGCGGCGTGGTGCGTCTGCTCGCGGCGGGTGACATCACCGTGGCGGGCGAGGTCAGCGCCAACGGCAGCGGCGCCGATGCCCATGGTGGGCGCGTCGAGATCATCGCGGACCACACGGCCACGCTGCAAGAGGGCGCGCTGGGGTCGGCCAATGCCGGCAGCAGCGGCGACGGTGGCTTCGTGGACTTCTCCGCCCGCCAGCATGTGGTGCTGGCCGGCGGCAGCCTGCAGGCGCGGGCCACACTGGGCACGGCCGGCAGCGTGCTGATCGACCCGGCCAACATCACCATCTCGGCCGATCTGCTGCGAAGCACGTCGGGCAACAGCAGCGGCGGCGGCGTCAGCTGGGACGCCGGCAGCCTCACGCTGCAGGCTGATGAGCAGATCAACGTGGCCGACAACGTGGTGATTTCCACCCGCAGCGTGGCCGGCGGCACGCGCAACGACCACATCACCGGCGCGTCCACCGGCGCATCGGGCGACCTCACGCTGAAGGCCGCGCACATCGACCTGGGCGAGGGCTCGATGCTGCTGGCCCAAGGTGGCAACGGTCACGAGGGCGGCGACGTGAACGTGCTGGCCACCGACATCAATGCGCTGGGCGCCTCGCGCACGGCCAACGCCAGCATCCGCGCCGAGAAGGCTGTGATCCGAGGGCGCAACGTGACGCTGCGGGCCAACGCCGACACCTCGGCCATCGTGACGCTGCTCGAAACCGCCCCCGGCACCACCCTGGCGGACGCGCAGAGCTACCTCGACAGCGAACTCGATGATTTGTCCGACGGTCCTGGCGGCGAGTACCTCGCGATCAAGACCACGGCCACGGCCACCACCACCCTGCTCGGCACCACCGTGCAGGGCACGGGGGCTGTGAAAATCGAGGCCAAGGCAGGCGCGCGCGCCGGCTTCGAGAAACAGGCCACGGCCGGCGTCACCGTGGGCGACTTTGTGCCCGCCAGCGGCCCCTTGGTGGCCAGCGACATCCGCGGCCAGACCGTCTCCATCCTGGCCAAGACCGACACATCGCTCACCTACAACGTGCTGGGGACCGCGCTGACCCTGGCCGACCAGAGCTGGCTGCCCGATCCGGACAGCGGACTGGTGCAACTCGTCAACGACCAGAAGTTCGATTTCAGCGGCATCCCCCTCGTGGCCCTGTCGGACTCGCACGCCAGCGTGAACATTGGCGGCGCGAGCCAGGTGCGTGCCGTCGACACACTCGACATCAAGGCCGAAGCCATCGCGGTGGCCAAGCCCACCTTCGCCAGCCCGCTGCTCTTCTCGGTCGCCTGGGGCGAAGCCGACACTTCGGCGAGTGTGGTGGTGGACGGAACCAGCCTGCTGCACGCCGGCGGCGCGGCCACGGTGAAGGCCACCAGCGATGTGGAACTCAACGTCTCGGCCACGGTGAACTCCACCAACAAACCGATCGACGCCACTTTTGCGCGGGGCCAGACCGACACCGACACCTCGGTGACCGTGGGCGGCACCACCACGGTGGAAGCGGGCTCGCTGGAAGTGGCCGCCAAGACCACCGCCAACATCACCGTGCTGGCCAACTCGGCCAACTCCGGGGGCAGCGGCGTGGGCCTGGCGGCGGCGGTCAACGAGTCGACCAGCTCCACCGTGGCCACCCTGGGCGGCCATGTAACCACCGGCAGCGGTGACGTCGACGTGACAGCCACCACCGACATCACCAACAACAGCACCTCCGCCAGCGCATCCACGCTGGGCAACCCCACCGGCATCGCGAACAAGATCGCCAACCTGAAGGTCGGCCTGCAACGCGGCGTCACCAGCGCCATCCTCACGGCCACGGGCAAGGTCTCGGCCAGCCAGGCCGACGCCCTCAGCAGCTTCATGTTCCCCGGCATCAAGGAGGGCAAGTTCAATGCTTCGGGTGCCGTGGCCTACACCGATTCGGACAACACCGCCATCGCGAGCATCGCGCCGCAGGCATCGGTGACCTCGGCCGCCGGTGTGGACGTGACCGCGTCCATCACCGAACGACCCAGTGCCAGCGCCACCGCAGCGTCCACCTCCACGGGCAACGCCATCGGCGGCTCCGCCGTCGTCGCCAACTTCGGCAACCACGCCAACGCCACCATCGGCAGCGCGGCGCAGGTGGATGCCGTGGGAGCGATCCGTGTCGATGCGCAGACGCGCGTGCCCTACCCGTGGCAGATCCAGTGGTCTTCACCGCTGGACATCCTGGCCTACCTGCAGCGCGACGTGCTCGACATGGTGCTCACCTCCTACACCCTGAACTCGGCCAAGGGCAAGGACGGCGTGGGCATCGCCGCCGGCGTGAGCCTGCTCGGCTTTGACAACAACGCCAATGCCTCCATCGCCGAAGGCGCGCAGATCAACCAGCGCACCAACAGCACGCTCACCTCCAGCCTGAACCTGTCGCAGCAGTCGGTGGATGTGTTTGCACGCAACGAAGTGAATCTGGTGACCGCGGCAGGCATCGCTTCCAAGAAGTTCTTCGGCTCCACCGGCGGCAAGGGCGCCATCGGCGGTGTCGCCAGCATCCTGGACATCGGCGGCACGGCTTCGGCCGGCATCCACGACGGCGCCAGCGTGCGCGCCGAACAATCGATCAAGGTGGATGCCGAGTCGCAGCACCACCTGGTCGCGGTCACCGAGGCCGGCGGCAGCGCCGACTCGGTCACCGTGCAGGGCGCGGTGAGCATGATCACCATGGACACCGACACGGTGGCCTTCATCGACGACAAGGCCCGCATCCGGGCCGGCCAGAACGTGACGGTGGAGGCCGGCTCCGACCTGCGCACCATCGCCATCGCCGGCGGCATCGCGGCCACCAAAGGCCCGGTGGGCATCGGCATGTCGGTCTCGCTCAACAGCATCGACAACCACGTGTCCGCGCTGATCGGCAACGTCGATCCCGTCGCCGACACCGCAGCCGCCACCGGCACCATCGCCGCGGGCGGCGACCTGACAGTGCAGGCCAAGGCCGACACCGAGATCGGCGCCTACTCCCTGGCTGGCGCCGTGGCCACCAACAGCAGCCAGCAGACCACCGCACCGGCCAGCGCCGAGACCACGGACAGCGGTTCGGGCAGCGCAGCCGGTGGCGCCGGTGGTGGCCAGGGCAAGTTCGGCATCGCGATGTCGGGCGACGCATCGGTCAACGACATCACCGCCACCACCGTGGCCTCGCTGGGCGACGGCGTGAACGTGACGAAGGCCGACGACGTGACGGTGCAGGCCGACAACACGCTGGCCATCAACGCACTCTCCGGTGCGGTGACCATCTCCACCCAGCCGCAGGGCAACAGCATTGCCGGCTCGTACGCGCAGAACACACTCGCCGGCACCACCACCGCGAGCCTGCTCGATGCCACCGTGGACATGAGCGGCGACCTGCGTGTGCAGGCCGGCGTGGACGGCAGCATCCAGACCCTCACCGCGAGCCTGGCGGGTGCCAAGGGCAAGGTCGGCGTGGCCGGTTCGGTCTCCATCAACGAGATCTCCAACCTCACCCAGGTGCTGCTGAGCAATGCGCACGTCAACGGGGCCGGCAGTGTCACGCTCCACAGCGCCGACATCTCCTCCATCCGCTCGGTGGCCGGTGCGCTGGCCTTTGGCGGCAAGGCCGGTGTGGGCCTGTCGTTCGCGTGGAACAAGATTCACAACGACACCAGCACACTGGTGGACACGAGCGACATCGAAGCCTCGGGCACGGTGAACGTGCAGGCGGCGTCGGACAACGCCATCGATTCGATCTCGGCCTCCATCGGTGCCAGCAAGGGCCCCATGGCGGGCGCGGGCGCCGTGTCGATCAACACCATCAACAACAGCAC
>QBMB01000128.1:8291-9361 GCA_003241965.1 Burkholderiales bacterium
CCGGCGACGGCATCGACGCCGGTGGCGCCGTGGCCATCACGGCCGACGACAGCTCGCGCATCTTCGCGCTCGCCGGTGGCGTGGGCGCCACCTCGGGACAAGCCGGCTTCGGCGCGGCGGTGGCGTGGAGCGAGGTGAACAACACGGTGGCAGCCAAAGCCACCGGTGGCGCGCGGCTGCAAAGCCGGGCCGCGGACGTGCAGGTCAAGGCGGTGTCCGACACCGAGGTGCAGGCCATTGCAGCCGCCGGCGGCGCAGCCGACAAGGTGGCGGTGGCCGGCTCGTTCTCGGCCGTGCAGACGCACAACACCACGCTGGCCGAGGTCAGCGGCGCATCGGTGGTGGACGCCGCCGGGGCAGTGCTGGTCAGTGCCAGCGACACGTCCGGCATCGAGTCGCTGGCCGGCAGCGTGGCACTCTCGGGGCAGGCCGCCCTGGGCGTGGCCGTGGCCTACAACGTGATCGACAACGACACGCAAGCGAAAGCGGCACAGTCGACATTGGACGGCGCCTCGGTCACGGTGGAAGCCGCCACCGACGCCGACATCGCCAGTGCCGCGGTGGGCGGTGGCGGAGCAGCCAAGGTAGCCGTGACCGGCTCGCTGGCTTTCAACGAAATCACCAACCCCACCGCCGCCACGGCCACCGGTGCCACGCTGACCGCCAGCGGCGACGCATCGGTCCTGGCGCACGACAGCTCCACCATCGGCTCAATCAGCGGCGCGGCTGCCGTGGGCGGCAACGGCGCCGTGGGCGCTGCGGGTGCGTACAACCACATCGACGGCTCGGTGCTGGCCGAAGTCTCCGCGGGCTCCGTGATGGCGGCCAACACCACCGTGCGGGCGCAGCGCAGCGGCACACTGGAGGTGTGGGCCATCTCGGGCGCCGGCGCGGGCACCGCGGGCTTCGCAGGCTCGATCGCCATCAACGATGTGGGTGGCACGAACACCGCACGCGTGGGCGCAGGTGCGGTCGTGCAATCCGGCGGCAACGCGCTGGTGATCGCCGAGACCGACGATGCGATCAAGTCGCGCGCCGGTGCGGTCAACGTGAGCGGCACCGTGGGCGGT
>QBMB01000129.1 GCA_003241965.1 Burkholderiales bacterium
CAAGCTCGACCTCGCGCAGGCCGAGGCGGTGGCCGATTTGATCGATGCCAGCACCGAGGCGGCGGCACGCAGCGCATCGCGCTCGCTCGCCGGTGTGTTCTCCGGCCGCATTCACAGCCTGCGAGGCGCCTTGGTGAACCTGCGCATGCTGGTCGAGGCGACGCTGGATTTTCCCGAGGAAGACATCGACTTCCTGCAGAAAGCCGACGCTGCCGGGCAGCTGGGGCGGTTGCGCGCGGCACTGGCGGGTGTGCAGGCGCAGGCGAAACAAGGGGCGCTGTTGCGCGACGGTTTGCAGGTGGTGATCGCGGGCCAGCCCAACGCGGGCAAAAGCTCGCTGCTCAATGCGCTGGCCGGCGCCGAGCTGGCCATCGTCACGCCGGTGGCGGGCACCACACGCGACGTGGTGCAGCAGACCATCCAGATCGAAGGCGTGCCGCTGCACGTGGTCGACACCGCCGGCCTGCGCGACAGCCCCGACGTGGATGAGGTGGAGAAAATCGGCATCGAACGTGCCTGGGGCCGCATCCGCGAGGCCGATGTGGTGCTGTTTCTTCACGACCTGACCCGCACCGACACGGCCACTTACCAAAGCGCCGACGCCGCAATTGCCGCCAGCCTGGCCGAGGCCGTGGTGTCGGGTGTGCCGGTGCTGCATCTGTGGAACAAGCTGGACCAGAGTCCTTCGGCGCGCACCGATTTGCAAGGGGGTCTGGCGATTTCAGCCAAACAGGGCGAGGGCCTGGAAGCCTTGCGCCAGCGGCTGCTGGCGCTGGCGGGCTGGCAGCAACCTGGCGACGGCCTGTTCATGGCGCGCGCGCGCCACCTGCAGGCACTGCAGCGCGTTGACGAACACCTGCAGCAGGCAGATGGGCTGCTCGCCGCGCGGGCCGAACACCTGGACCTGCTGGCCGAAGAGCTGCGCCTGGCCCAGCAGGCGCTGGGCGAGATCACTGGCGAGTTCACCGCCGACGATCTGCTGGGCGAAATATTTTCGCGTTTCTGCATCGGAAAGTAGGCCGGCAGCACCGCCCGGAACGTTGCGAATGCCGCTCGGCGGCACAGTTGTAAGCACGGGTAATTACAGCTTGCGCGCGGGTGTTGGGCGCGGGTATCTTGACGTGATGCATGTCACACCACCGACATCCTTGCGCTTCGACATCCACGCACTGGCCCAGTCCATGCGGCACAGCAGCGCGCTGGACGCGGTGCCCCTGAACCTGGCCGACAACCAGTGGCCACTGCTGGCCAACTACCTGCAGCCGGTGGCGCTGCAGCAGGGCCAGGTGCTGATCGAACAAGGGGTGAAGGACCGCACGGTGTACTTCGTTGAAAGCGGCACGCTCACCGTGCATTACGAGGACGACAAGGAGCGCGTGCGCATCGCCGTGGTGGGCTCCGGTTCGTTGTTGGGCGAGGGCGCGTTCTTCAGCCACCTGCCGCGCAGCGCCACGGTGCACGCCGGCAGCGACTGCCGCCTCTGGTGCATGACGCCCCTGCGCTTTCGCGAGCTCTCCACCCGCCATCCCGAGATTGCGCTGGAGGTGACGGTTGCGATGTCCGCCGTGCTTGCGCGGCGCATGTACAACAAGCCCAAGCGGGTCGCCGTCACCTGATGGCACCGGGTCATGCGACGGCGGACCTTCTGCCAGAGCAGCACCCGATTCACGCTTCAATTCCGCTCACTTCAGCACAACGCCTTGTGCACACTCTGACCATGTCCTTCATGAGCTGGCTGCAAGCCAAAAAATCCACTGGATCCGGCAAGGGACGTTTGGCACGGGCGCGCAAGTCGTTTGGCCAGACCACGCTGCCGCTGATCTCTCCGCGCAAGGGTCGGCGCATCCTGCGCCGTGAGCAGCTGTTCGGTGTCGTGCGCGAGTCCTTGATCCGCGCGGGCGTGCTGTCGACCAGTTACGAGTTCAAGGTGCTCACGCTGGATGCCAACGGCGACTGTTTCCTGGTGCTGGTCGACCTGGGGCTGCCGGCCGAAGGCATGCCCGACGAGTACCTGCTGGAAGTGGAGAACTGGATCCAGCAAAGCGCCAAGGCCCGCCACGGCATGCTGGTGCGCTCTGTGTACTGGCGCCGCCGCGCGGTGCCCGACCAGGTGGGCGTGGCGCTGAGGGCGGCGGTCTCCGCGCAGACGCGCCGCGATGCCGAGATCTTCAACGCCACAGCGATTCCCAAGCCCAACATTCGCGCTTCGCACAGCCCCATGCAGGCACTGGGTGAAGACGAGCTGGCGGCGTTCCGGCAGGTGCTGCAAAGCGCCACCAAACCCACCGACCCCACGACGGAGAACGGCAAGCTGCCGGTACCCGAGTCACACAGCGATTTCGCAGCATTGAGCGAAACGCAGCACGGCAAACTCTGAGTCGCCGCGCTGGCCGCGCGGTTCAGTGGCCGGCGAAGTCAAGCAGGGTGAACAGCTGCAGGCCCGACTCGCGCAGCTTCTTCGAGCCGCCCAGTTCGGGCAGGTCCACGATGGCTGCGCCCTCCATCACCTCGGCACCGAGCTTCTCCAGCAAGCGCCGCCCGGCCATCATGGTGCCGCCAGTGGCGATCAGATCGTCGATCAGCACCACCTTGTCACCGGCCTTGACCGCGTCGGTGTGCAGCTCCACGGTGGCACTGCCGTATTCCAGTTCGTAGGTTTCCTCCACCGTGGTGAACGGCAACTTGCCCTTCTTGCGGATCGGCACGAAGCCCACACCGAGTTCGTAGGCCAGCACCGAGCCGATGATGAAACCGCGCGCGTCGAGCCCCGCCACCACAGTGGGCTTGAGGGCGGGGTCCATGTAGCGGTGCACGAACGCGTCGATCAGCACACGAAACACCTTCGGGTCTTGCAGCAGCGGCGTGATGTCGCGGAACTGCACACCGGGCGCAGGCCAGTCAGGCACGGTGCGGATGTGGGCTTTGAGGAAGGCTGAGGTGTCCATCGGGGGCGGGTCTGTGGGAGGAGCCGTCCATTATCGGCCGGGGCCAAAAAAAAACCCCGGCGCGCAGGCCGGGGTTGGAGACCATGGCGACCCGATCAGGCCATGGGTTTGAACTGGTAACCGTTGCCGGACGCGTCCAGCGTGCCGAGTGCAGGGAACGGGAAATGGAAACCCCCCATGGCCATCTTGTCCTTGACGAGCGTGTCGAAGATGCGGCGACGGGTCTGGCGGGCCATCTCGGCGTCCATGTCGAAGGCCACAGCCCAATCCGGGCTGCGCGCGAACAGCGAGGGCACGTTGGTCACGTCGGCGGTATACATGAACGACTGTCCCTCAGAACGCACGGTGAACACCGCCATGCCCGGCGTGTGGCCGTAAGCGGCCGACGACTGGATGCCGGGGGCCAGTTCGGCGCCGGGCTCGAAACGGACCAGGCGGTCTGCCGGAATCTTGCCGAGCACCTTGCGCGCGTTCTGGAAGCCACCCTGGGCGGCAGGAGGTGCGGCAGCCATCTTGGCGTCGTCCATCCAGAAGGCCATTTCCGGATTGGGCACGTGCACCTTGGCCTTGGGAAACACCAGCGAGCCGTCTTTTTTGATCAGACCGTTGATGTGGTCGCCGTGGAAGTGGCTGAGGATGACGTGGTCGATGTCTTCCGGCTTGTAGCCCGCAGCAGCCATGTTGGCCGCCAGCCGCCCCGTGGTGGGTGGACCGTTGTCGGCAAAGCCGGTGTCGATCAGGAACTTGGTGTTGCCGCTGACGATGAGGTAAGGCGTGAACGGAATGTCGACGTAGTCGGTGGAGAGATTTTGCGACGCGAGCATGGCCTTGACCTGCTCCAGAGGTGCGTTGCGCACGAACTCTTCACCCAGCGGGCGGCGCAGCGCGCCGTCGTTGATGGCGATGATCTCCATCGCACCGAGCTTCATCTTGCGAAAGCCGGGCTCCGGCAACACGGGTGGGCCGAAACTGGGCGTGTTCTGCGAAAAGACGGATGAGAAAGTGAGGGCGGAAGCACTGGCGACTCCAGCACCCAGAAACAGGCGGCGATCCATGGTGAACAGGCTCCGGTAAATTAAAAACCGTGAGCATACATACCGTCGGTTCGCGTGCTGTACCCACTGTTCTTAATACCCACTTAAGCCTCGGGTAATGGCAAAGGTGGTCGAACCCCCGCGCCTCAACCCGACAGCAGCTTGTCCTCGGCCAGCGCCAGCGCGGGTGCCTTGCCGCTGAGCACCAGGTTGTCGCCGCCTTGCAATACGGTGTCGTCCGTCACGGCGGCGGGCATGCCGCTGGCGTGGCGCAGGCTCACCACCCGCACGCCCAGGGCGTGCAGGGCCAGGCTGTCCAGCGTCTTGCCCACGGTGCGCCCCGCCGGGGGCAGGGTCACGGTCTGCAGCCGCTCATGGTCGATCTCGTCCGCGCTGCCGTCGTCGGCGCCGTGGAAGTAACCGCGCAGCAGGTTGTAGCGGGCGTCGCGCTGGTCCTGCACCACGCGGATCACGCGGCGCATCGGTACACCCACCAGCGCCAGCGCATGGCTGGCCAGCATCAGACTGGCCTCAATGGCCTCGGGCACGACCTCGGTGGCACCGGCGGCGCGCAATTTTTCGAGGTCCATGTCGTCCACCGTGCGCACCACCACCGGTACGTTCACCGCCTGTTCGTGGGTGTGGCGCAGCACCTTGAGCGCACTGGGCGTGTCCAGGTAAGTCACCACCACCGCGCTGGCGCGGTGCAGTCCGGCGGCCATCAGCGCCTGCAGGCGCGCAGCGTCGCCAAACACCACCGAGTGGCCGGCTGCCGCGGCCTGGCGCACGCGGTCGGGGTCGAGGTCGAGAGCCATGTAGGGAATGGCTTCGGCTTCGAGCAGGCGGGCCAGGTTTTGCCCGCAGCGTCCGTAGCCGCAAATGATCACGTGTTTGTCGGCGTTGATGGCTTTGCGCGCGATGCTCGTCATCTGCACCGACTGCATCAGCCAGTCGCTGCCCACGAGGCGGGTGACGATGGTGTTGGCATACAAGATCACGAACGGCGTGGCCAGCATCGACAGCACCATCGACGCCAGGATGGGGTTGAAGAGGGCCGGTGGAATCAGGTTGTTGTTGCCGGCCAGGGTGAGCAGCACCAGACCGAACTCCCCCGCCTGCGCCAGGTAAAGACCGGTGCGCAGCGCCACGCCCATGGGCGCGCCCGAGGCCCGCGTGAGCGCGGTCACCAGCGCCAGCTTGAAACCCACGGACAGCGTGAGCAGCAGCAGCACCAGCTGCCAGCGATCGAACACCATGCGCCAGTCGAGCATCATGCCGATGGTGATGAAAAACAGGCCGAGCAAGACGTCGTGAAACGGGCGGATGTCGGTCTCCACCTGGTGCTTGAACTCGGTCTCCGAGATCAGCATGCCGGCCACGAAGGCGCCCAGCGCCAGCGACAGGCCGGCGTGTTCGGTCAGCCAGGCCAGGCCCAGGGTGATGAGCAGCAGGTTGAGCATGAAGAGCTCGTCGCTCTTGCGCCGCGCCACCAGCGTGAGCCACCAGCGCATGAGCTTCTGCCCACCGGTGAGCAGCAAGCCCAGCAAGAGCGTGGCCTTCAGACTGGCCCATCCGAGCGCGATCAACAGGTCTTCCGGCTCGGCGGCCAGCGCCGGGATGATCACCAGCAAGGGCACCACGGCCAGATCCTGGAACAGCAGGATGCCCAGCACACGTTTGCCGTGCTCGGACTCCAGCTCCAGCCGTTCGGCCACCAGCTTGATGACGATGGCCGTGCTGCTCATGGCCATCACGCCGCCCAGCGCCAGCGAGGTCTGCCAGCTGATGTTCCACCAGGTCGGCAGCAGCAGGGTGAGCAGCAGCGAAGCACCGGTGGTGATCAGCACCGTGAGCACCACCTGCGACAAGCCCAGGCCGAACACCAGCCGCCGCATGGAGCGCAGCTTGGGCAGGCTGAACTCCAGCCCGATCACGAACATGAGGAAGACCACACCGAATTCCGCCAGGTAGCGGATGCCGCTGGAGTCCTGCGCCAGCGCCAGCGCGTTGGGGCCGATCAGCACGCCCACCACCAGGTAGCCCAGCATCGGTGGCAGCCGCAGCAGCCGACAGCCCACCACCCCGATCACGGAGGCCAGCAGGTACAGCAGCGCGATGTCGAGGGAATTCATGCGGCATGTTAACGGCGACGCCGCCGCCCACAGAGACCATGTGCCGGCACACCCCCGGCGATAATCGACGCATGAGCTCACCCACCACCTTCGATGCCCCCCGCGCCCTGGCGATGGCCCAGGAAACGCTGAGCATCGAGGCCCGGGCCGTCACCGCCATGGCGTTGCGGCTCGGCGGGTCTTTCACCACGGCGGTGGCATGCGTGCTGGCCTGTCAGGGGCGCGTGGTCGTCATGGGCATGGGCAAAAGCGGCCACATCGGGCGCAAGATTGCCGCCACGCTGGCCTCCACCGGCACGCCGGCCATGTTCGTTCACCCTGCCGAAGCCAGCCATGGCGACCTGGGCATGATCACCGCCACCGACGTGGTGCTGGGCATCAGCAACAGCGGGGAAAGCGAAGAACTCACCGCGATCCTTCCCCTCATCAAGCGCATGGGCGTGCCGCTGATCGCGCTCACCGGCCGACCCGACTCCACGCTGGGCCGCCACGCGCTGGCCGTGCTGGACAGCTCGGTCGACAAGGAAGCCTGCCCGCACAACCTCGCTCCCACCGCCAGCACCACCGCACAGCTCGCCATGGGTGATGCTTTGGCCGTGGCTTTGCTCGACGCGCGCGGTTTCAAGGCCGACGATTTCGCCCGCTCGCACCCCGGTGGCGCGCTCGGGCGCAAGCTGCTCACGCATGTGAGCGACGTCATGCGTGGTGGCGCCGACGTGCCACGCGTCGGCCCCCAAGCCAGCCTGATGGAATTGATGGGCGTGGTCAGCGCCAAGGGCCTGGGCATGAGCGCCGTGGTGGACGCCGATGACCGCGTGCTGGGCATCTTCACCGACGGTGACCTGCGCCGACTGATCGAAAAGACCGGCAGCAGCGCAGACCTGCGGGCCCTGCGGGCCCTCGACGTGATGCACCCCAACCCGCGCACCGTGCGCGCCGACGCGCTGGCCGTGGAGGCCGCGGGCGTGATGGAAGCCAACCGCATCACCAGCGTGCTGGTGGTGGACGCTGATGGCCGGCTCATCGGCGCGCTCAACACCAACGACCTGATGCGTTCGAAGGTGATCTGAATGAACACCTTGCCCATCCTGCGTCCGACCTTGAACTTTGCACCCGAGCTGCTGCTGCTGGCGCAGGGCATCCGGGTGGTGTTCTTCGACGTGGACGGCGTGCTCACCGATGGTGGCCTGTACTTCAGCGAATCGGGCGAAACGCTCAAGCGCTTTCACACGCTGGACGGGCACGGCATCAAGCTGCTGCAGCGCGCCGGCATCACGCCTGCCGTGGTCACGGGGCGCGACTCGGCAGCCCTGCGTGCGCGGCTGAAGGCGCTGGGCGTGGTGCATGCCCGTTTCGGCACCGAAGACAAACACCCGGCCGCCGAAGAGATCCTGGCGGAGCTGGGCCTGGACTGGTCGGACGCCGCGGCCATGGGCGACGACTGGCCCGATCTGCCCATGCTGCGCCGCGCGGCGCTGGCCTGCGCGCCTTCCACTGCCCACGCCGAGGTGCTGGCCGTGGCCCACCACGTGACCACACGCCTGCCAGGCGCGGGCGCCGTTCGCGACCTGTGCGACCTGCTGCTCGTGGCCAGTGGTGCCTATGCCCGCGAGCTGGAGGCCGCGGCCCGATGAGCACGTCCGATCCGCTGGATTTCCTGGACACCATCGACCTCACCGAGCCGGCCGCCCGGGCGCCCCGGCGCAAGCCCAAACTGCTGGACCGCGTTTCTATCTACTTGCCTGTGCTGCTCATGGGGGTGCTGGCGCTGGCTTCGTATTGGCTGTTGCGCGCCACGCCCACGCCCGAGGCGCCCCAGGCCGCGCGGCCGGTGAGCAGCGAGCCCGACTACTTCATGCGTGGCTTTTCGGTCAAGGCGTTTGATCCCGAGGGCGTGCTCAAGTCCGAGGTGGTGGGTGACGAGGCGCGCCACCACCCCGACGACGACCGCATCGAAATCGACAACGCGCGCATCCGCAACATCGGCCCCGAAGGCCGGCCCACCGTGGCCACCGCGCGGCTGGTGACCACCAACGCCGACAACAGCCAGTTCATCCTGCAGGGCAACGCGGTGGTGGTGCGTGAGGCGGCTGTGGGCGCCAACGGCGAAGCCCTGCCGCGCCTCGAATTTCGGGGCGAGTACCTCAAGGTGTTCGTCGACCCCGAGCGTGTGGTGTCTGATCAACCAGTGGTGCTGCTGCGCGGCACCGACCGCCTGGTGGCCGACACGCTCGACTACCGGGGCGACGCCGGTGTGGCCGATTTCAAAGGCCGGGTCAAAGTGCAGCTCGTGCCCCGCGCATCGCCATGACCCAACAAGACAGCACCACGCCGTTGGCGTTCATCACCGGCGCCTCCAGCGGCATCGGTCAGGCTCTTGCAGCACGATTCGCCCGCAGCGGCTACCGCCTCGCCCTGGTGGCCCGGCGCACCGCCGAGATGCAGGCCTTTGCAGACGCCAACGGATGGAATGCCGATCGTTGCCGCGTGTACGGGGCCGATGTGTCCGACATCGACAGCATCGTGGCCGCTGGCCGAGCCTGCCTGGAGGACCAGGGTGTGCCCGACGTGGTGGTGGCCAATGCGGGCGTGAGCATCGGCATGGACACCACCGAGCGCGAGGACCTTGACGTGATGGTCCGCACCTTCGCACTGAACAACACCGGCATGGCCGCCACCTTCCACCCGTTTGTGGCCGCCATGGCCGCTCGCGGCAGCGGTGCGCTGGTGGGCATTGCCAGTGTGGCGGCCATCCGGGGTTTGCCCGGCCACGGCGCGTACTGCGCCAGCAAGTCCGCCGTGGTGGCGTACTGCGAGAGCCTGCGCGGTGAACTGCGTGGCAGTGGTGTGTCGGTCGTGACCTTGTTGCCCGGCTACGTGGACACCCCGCTGACGCGCGAAAACCGCTACGCCATGCCGTTTCTGCTGAGCCCCGAGGCCTTTGCCGATCGCGCGTTCGACGCCATCGTCGCCGGTGTGAGCTACCGCGTGATTCCATGGCAGATGGGCGTCGTGGCCAAGCTGCTGCGCCTGTTGCCCAACGCGGTGCTTGACCGGGCCCTGTCTGGCCGCGCGCGCAAGCACCGGCAAGGCGAAGGCGCGAACGGGACTTGACCCGGCCCGTTCAGGCACTTGTGAAGCGCCCATGAAAAAAGCCCTGGGGCCATGCCGCAGGGCTTTTTTCATGGGCTGTTCAGCGA
>QBMB01000012.1:0-54168 GCA_003241965.1 Burkholderiales bacterium
GTGTCACAGGGGGAGGGTCATGCCGCGCGCGGCGGCGGTTTGTTGTGCGCGGAAAGCTTCGAGCTTCTCGCGCAGGGCCGGGTCTTCGTTGGCCAGCAGGGCCACGGCGAAGAGTGCTGCGTTGGCCGCACCCGCCGCGCCGATGGCAAAGGTGGCCACCGGCACACCCTTGGGCATCTGCACGATGCTGTGCAACGAGTCAACGCCACTCAGGTGTTTGCTGGCCACCGGCACGCCGAGCACCGGCACCACCGTCTTGGCCGCGAGCATGCCCGGCAGGTGGGCAGCACCCCCGGCGCCCGCGATGATGCATTTCATGCCCCGCCCGGCCGCGCTCTCGGCGTAGGTGAACATGTCGTCGGGCATTCGGTGGGCCGAAACCACGCGCGCGTCGAAGGAAATGCCGAAGTCCTGCAGGATCTGCACGGCGTGCTGCATGGTGTCCCAGTCGCTGCTGGAGCCCATGACCACGCCCACCTGGATGGGGTTCATGTTGTGCCTTTGGCCGATGCGCCCGCAAGGGCACGTTGCCCGGTGGCGCGCATGAACAGGCACGGCGCACTCCGGTAAAGTGTCGATTTTACGGTTCGTGCCCTGCGCACCCGCCGTCTCGCACCGCTTCCCCTTCAGGTCCTCCCCATGATCAACGTCACCATCGCCAATTTTGAAGCCGAGGTCATCGAGGCTTCGCACCACACGCCCGTGCTGGTCGATTTCTGGGCCCCGTGGTGCGGCCCCTGCAAGGTGATCGGCCCGCTGCTGGAAAAGGTGGAGGCCGCCTACGCAGGGCGCTTCAAGCTGGTCAAGATCGATTCCGACCAGGAGCAACAGCTCGCCACCGCCTTCGGAATCCGCAGCATCCCCACCTGCGTGCTGCTGATGAACGGCCAGCCGGTCGACGGCTTCATGGGCGCGCTGCCCGAAAGCCAGATCAAGGAGTTTCTCGACAAGCACCTGCCAGCGGCCGATGAGCTCGAAGCCGTGGCGCAGGAAGAAGACGAGGAAGCCATCGCCGATGACGACCTGGAAGGTGCGCTGGAGAAACGCCAGGAAGCGGTGAAGGCCGACCCCGAGAACGACGACGCGCGCTTCGATCTGGTGAAGCTGCTGCTGGAGCTGGGTCTGGACGATGACGCCAAGGTGGCATTTGCCCCGGTGATCGCCAAGGCGGTCGGTGTGCGCCGGCTCGATTCGCTGCAGCGCTGGATGGCGGCGCGCGATGCGCAAGCTGCGGTGGGCGACCCGCAAGCCCGCGCTGCAGAGCTGCAGGCGGCCATTGCCACCAACAAACGCGATTTCACTTCGCGTTTCGCACTCGCCCAGTTACTCATGGCCCACGGCGAATGGGTGCCCGCCATGGACGAACTGCTGGAAATCCTGATGCGCGACAAGGCCTGGAGCGAAGACCTCGCGCGCAAGACCTTCATTGCCATCCTGGACATCATCGAACCGCCCAAGCCGAAGGTGGCCGAAGGCCAGGTGCCGCCGCAAGACCCGACGGTGGCGACCTACCGGCGTCGGTTGTCCTCAGTGGTCTTGAGCTGAGACAAACCCGTTCGCCCTGAGCCTGTCGAAGGGCTCACCCGCACGTTGGCCTGGAAGGGCTTCGACAAGCTCAGCCCGAACGGGAGTGGGTTCAGCCCATCAGCCGGGTCAGCGCTTCCTGGTATTTCGCAGCGGTTTTTTCAATCACTTCTTTGGGCAAACGCGGCGCGGGTGGCGTTTTGTCCCACGGCTTGCCGCCCACCTGCGCGGTTTCCAGCCAGTCGCGCAGGAACTGCTTGTCGTAACTCGGCGGGTTCTGGCCGACCACGTAGCTCTCGGCCGGCCAGTAGCGCGAACTGTCGGGCGTGAGCACCTCGTCCATGAGCACCAGCTTGCCCGCCTGGTCCAGGCCGAACTCGAACTTGGTGTCGGCAATGATGATGCCCTTCTGCAGCGCCATTTCGGCTGCGGCCTTGTACAGCGCAATCGACACGTCGCGGATCTGCGCGGCGAGTTCCGGGCCGATCATGGCCACGGTCTGCTCGAAGGTGATGTTCTCGTCGTGCTCACCCATCTCGGCCTTGGCCGCAGGCGTGTAGATCGGCTCGGGCAGCTTCGATGCGTTTTGCAAACCGGCGGGCAGCTTCACGCCGCACACGGCCTGGCTGTCCTGGTATTCCTTCCAGCCGCTGCCGGCCAGGTACCCGCGCACCACGGCTTCCACCGGAATCGGTTTGAGGCGCTGCACCAGCATCGAACGGCCGGTGACCTGGGGCACCTCCGCCGCAGAGACCACGCTCTCGGGTGCCTCGCCGGTGAGGTGGGTCGGGCAGATGTTCAAACCTTGCGGACCGAGCTTGTCGAACCAGAACAGCGAGAGCCTGGTGAGCAGCTCGCCCTTGCCGGGAATCGGCTCGCCCATGATCACGTCAAAGGCGCTGATGCGGTCGCTGGCCACCATCAGGATGCGGTCGTGGCCCACGGCGTAGTTGTCTCGCACCTTGCCACGCGCGAGCAGGGGCAGGGAGGTGAGGGCCGAGGTGTGAAGGGCTGGGGTCATGGTCGGATCGGAAAAAGGCGGGACAAGAAAAAAGCCCGTTGAACAGCCAACGGGCTTTGAACCATTCCGAAGGATTATCGCAAGTTGACAGCGCGATGGTTGCCCGACTGCGAACTCCTGCCGCCTGGGGCTATTTCGCTGCCAGACCCAGGCGCTCGATCAAAGGCTTGTCCTTGGCGAAGGTGTCGGCGGCCCACTGGCGGTACTCGTCACCATTGCGGTACCACATGGCCTGGTTGAGCTGGCCCAACAATTCGATGTGTTTGGGATCGTCCATCGCTTTTTTGAACGCGTCGTGCAGCGTTTTCACGATGGCCGGGTCCATGCCTTTGGGGCCGACCAGGCCGTAGGGCGACGTGGACACCACGTTGTAGCCCAGCTCCTGCGCGGTGGGCACCTCGGGCCAGCGTTTGGTGCGCTGCTCGCCGAAGGTCACCAGCAGGCGCATCTCGCCGCTGTCCACAAACTTGTCCCAGCCAGTGGCATCGCTCTGCGCCATCACGTGGCCGCCGAGCAGGGCGGACTGCAAGTCGGCGTTGCCCTTGAAGGGCACATGGATCATCTGCACCTTGGCGTTGCCGGCCACCTCTTCCATCAGCAGGTGCGGACTGCTGCCGGTGCCGGTGGAGCCGTAGTTGATCATGCCGGGCTGCTTGCGCGCGGCTTCGATGTAGTCCTTGAACGTCTTGTAGGGCGAGTCGGCCTTGACGGTGAGGCCGAAGGTGTAGCCCGAGACACCGATGATGTAGCTGAAGTCGGTCAGCGGGTTCCAGTTGGTTTTCTGCATGTGCGGCAAGCGCAACATACCCAGCGGAAACTGCGCGATGGTGTAGCCATCGGGCTTGGCGGTCTGCGCCATGGTGCTGGGGCCCAGGGTGCCGCCAGCGCCGGGCCGGTTCTCCACCACGATGGGCTGGCCCAGGTGTTTGCCGGCGAGCTCGGCCAGGGTGCGCAGGTGGCGGTCGGTCGAGCCGCCGGCGGGCCACGGAATGATGAGCGTGACCGGGCGGGGCGGGTAGGCCTGGGCTTGTGCATTGGCCACGCTCCAGGGCGCCACGCCAGCAGCGGCCGTAGCGGTGACGGCGGCCAGCAGCAGCGCGCGGCGGCGGCTGGATGGGAGGGCGGATATCTTGTTGTTCATGCGTTGGTCTCCTTCGTTGGAAATGCCGGTTCGGCGGTGGGTGCGGCGCCGCATGCGCCGCGCGGGTGCTCAGGGGGGAAGGGCTGTGGTGTCGCGAGCGGCCTGCTGCTCCTGCAGTTCGCGCCACATCACCTTGCCGCTGCCCGAGCGGGGCAGCGCCTCCACAAACTCCACGGTGCGCGGGCTTTTGTAGGCGGCCATGTGGCCGTGCGCCCAGTCGATCACGTCCTGTTCGCTGACCTGCCCGCGGTGTTCGGGGCGCAGCACCACGAGTGCCTTGACGGACTCGCCGCGTTTGGCGTCGCGCACGCCGATCACGCAGGCCTCCTGGATGGCGGGGTGGTGGTACATGAGCGACTCCACCTCGGCCGGCCAGACTTTGTAGCCGCTCGCGTTGATCATGCGTTTCAGGCGGTCGGTCATGAAGAAGTAGCCTTCTTCGTCCACGTGGCCGAGGTCGCCGGTGCGCAGGAAGCGCACGCCTTCGATGGTGATGAAAGCCTCTTGCGTGGCCTGAGGGTTGCGCCAGTAGCCCTGCATGACTTGCGGTCCGTGCACCACGATCTCGCCGGTCTCGCCCGGCGGTAACGTGGCCAGCGTTTCGGGATCGACCACGCGCGCGTCCACGTCGAACACGGGCAGGCCAAGACACTGGCGCTTGGGCCGGTGGGTGGGGTTGATGTGGGTGGCGGCCATGGTCTCGGACATGCCGTAGCCCTCGATGTAGTCCTGCCCCGTGAGCGCCTTCAGGCGCGCGGCCAGCGCTGCGGGCATGGCCGCGCCGCCGCCACGCACGCAGGACAGGCTGCTCAAGTCGAAGCTCTCCAGCCGCGGGTGCGCGAGGAAGTCGATCACCATGGTCGAGATGGCCTGCCACATGGTCACGCGGTAGCGCTGCATGCAGATCGCAGCCGCCTCGCGGTCCCAACGCGCAAGCACCACGATGGTGGCGCCCACGTACATCGGTCCGTTCAGGCTGCCCGTGAGGCCGGTGACGTGGAAGAACGGCAGCACCGAGAGGCAGACCGCATCTGGCGAGGTGCCGAACCAGCGCACGCCGCCCACCAGCGTGCTCATGACGCTGCGGTGGGTGTGCATGCAGCCCTTGGGCAGGCCGGTGGTGCCCGAGGTGTAGGGCATGGCGCAGAGGTCGTCTGGGCCGGTGGTGAGCGGGCCGGGCTGCCGGGCGCTGGCGACCACGTCGGCCCAGGCGGAGAGTCCGGGCTCGGCCAGCGGCAGGCGCGGCGCGGCCACGAAGTCGGGCACCGGCAGATCGGTGGGCACACGCAGGTGGTCGCTGTAGGTGGCCACCACCACATGGCGCAGGCCGTCTGCGTCGGGTGTGAGCAGCGGGCGCACCTGCGCCAGCAGATCCTGCGCCACGAAGGCCACCCGGGCGCCGCTGTCGGTGACGCAATGGCGCAGTTCTTCCGTGCGGTTCATCGGGTTCACCGGCACCACCACCGCACCCGCGCGCAGGATGGCGTAGAACGCCAGCGCCCACTGCGGGCTGTTCTGCATGCACAGCAGCACGCGGTCGCCCGGCTGCACGCCGCAGACCTGCTGCAGGTGGCCGGCGATGTGCTCGGCCTCGCGCAGGAAATTCGCGTAGCTCAGTGGCGTGTCGTAGAACACGATGAAGGGCTTGTCGGGGCAGCGCCGGGCCGACACCTCCAGGTTGTGGAAGACGTGTGTCTGCGGCAGCGTGAGGTGCTGCGGCAGGCCGGGCGGCCAGTGGGCCGGGGTGGGGGGCGTCATGCGCGGAGTGTTGGGTTAATCATTCCGCTGAGCGGAAAACAAGTCGGAGCGCGGTCAATATACGGCGCGATACCGGGCTGTGTATACGCAGATCAGGGAAACCGAGCATGGGGAGAGCACGGGAATCCTCCGAAAATTCCGGTCTGCGGAATATGGCGGCGATTGCGTCTTCAGATATTCCGATCTGCAGAAAAAAGGAAGCCGCTCATGGGACGCCATCGCCACACCCCGCCCACTCCGCTGGCCGAAGCCGACCCGGCCGACGACCGCCGCTTTGTCACCGCGCTGGCGCGTGGGCTCACCGTGCTGCGCTGCTTCACCCCGGCCGACCGCTGGCTGGCGCACCAGGAACTCGCCCGGCGCACCGGCCTGCCGCAGGCCACCGTCTCACGCCTCACGTTCACGCTCACCAGCCTGGGTTATTTGCGCCACCGCGCGGCCACCGGCGAGTACGCGCTGAGCCCGGCGGTGCTCTCGCTGGGCTTCAGCGTGTTGTCCAACTTCCAGGTCGGGCGCATCGCGCGTCCGTTCATGGAAGCCCTGGCCGAGCACACGCAGGCCGCCATTTCACTGGGCGTGCGGCACGACACGTCGGTGGTCTACGTGGCGCACTGCCGCAGCACGGCGCGACTCATTCTCGGGCTGGACGTGGGCACGCGCCTGCCGTTCGCCGAAACCGCCATGGGCCGCGCGATCTGGTGCTCGGCTTCACCCGGTATGCAGGCGGTGGTGTCACGGCGTCTGCAGGCGCAAGACCCGGCACAGTGGCCCGCTCGCGAAGCCGGTCTGAAGCGTGCCGAAACCGAGTGGGCCGAGCGCGGCTATGCCGTGTCCGAGTCGGAGTGGGAGAGCGAGATCGCCGCCATCGGCGTGGGGCTGGACCTGGGCGATGGCCGTGAGCCGCTGGCGCTCACCGTGGGCGGACCGGCGTCAAGGCTGCAGGGCGCCTTGCTGCACGAGGACTTCGGCCCGGCGTTGGTGAAAACAGGGCGCGAGATCGTCGCAGCGATCCAGGCGGGCGGTTGGGACGACTGAATGCAAAACGCCACCGCAAGGGTGGCGTCTGTGAAGGCGCTTGAACGGAAAACCGGTCAGTGCACGACCTGGGCCAGCTCGCCCTTGGCGTACTTCGCGGCCACGACCTGGAGCGATTCGCCCTTGATCTTGCCGGCCTGGCCTTCGCAGCCGAACTCGATGTAGCGCTGCTTGCAGATCGCCTTGGCGGCTTCGCGTGCGGGCTTCAGCCACTCGCGGGCATCGAACTTCTCGGGGTTCTCGGCCAGGAACTTGCGCACCGCGGCCGTCATGGCCAGGCGGATGTCGGTGTCGATGTTGATCTTGCGCACGCCGAACTGGATCGCCTTCTGGATTTCCTCCACCGGCACGCCGTATGTTTCCTTGATCTTGCCGCCGTACTGGTTGATCACGGCCAGCAAATCTTGCGGCACCGAGCTGGAGCCGTGCATCACCAGATGGGTGTTGGGCAGGCGGCGGTTGATTTCCTGGATGCGGTCGATGGCCAGGATGTCGCCCGTGGGCTTGCGGGTGAACTTGTAGGCGCCGTGGCTGGTGCCGATGGCAATGGCGAGTGCGTCGAGTTGGGTGCGCTTGACGAAGTCGGCCGCCTGCTCGGGGTCGGTCAGCAGCTGTTCGCGCGTCATCACCGCGTCGGTGCCGTGGCCGTCTTCCTTGTCGCCCTGCATGGTCTCCAGGCTGCCCAGGCAGCCAAGTTCACCTTCCACCGTCACGCCCAGTTTGTGGGCCATGTCGACCACCTTGCGGGTGACCTCCACGTTGTATTCGTAGCTGGCGATCGTCTTGCCGTCGCCTTCCAGGCTGCCGTCCATCATCACCGAGCTGAAGCCCAGGTCGATCGCGCCGCGGCACACGTCAGGGTTCTGGCCGTGGTCCTGGTGCATCACCAGCGGGATGTGCGGGTACGACTCCACGGCGGCCTGGATCAGGTGCTTGATGAAGGGCTCGCCGGCGTATTTGCGCGCACCGGCGCTGGCCTGCAGGATCACCGGCGCACCGGCTTCGTGGGCGGCCGACATGACGGCCTGCACCTGTTCGAGGTTGTTGACGTTGAATGCTGGAATGCCGTAGCCGTGAATGGCGGCGTGGTCGAGCAGTTCGCGCATGGAAACAAGTGCCATGGGGATCCCTTAAGTCAGTTGGTAACCGGTTCGTAACCCGTGATTTTAGTCCGCGCACCCGTTTGGGACTGCACGCGTTGGCCGGGGCCTTCATGCGGGCGTAATGAAGACACCCCACAGTGGCGAGCAGAAAAGGCGCCCATGACTTCCCTCGATCAACTGCTGTTTCTCTGGCTGAACGCCACGCCCGCCACCCCTGAGGGTCTCATCACGCTGGCACGCTGGTTCTCGGAGGCCTTGCCCACCGTGGCGCTGCTGGCGCTCATTCCGCTGGCGCTGTCCGGGCCACGCGCGCGCAAGCAGGTGCTGGGCGCAACGCTGGCCATGCTGCTGGCCTGGGTGGCGGTGCGTGGCTTGCGAGGTGTGTTCGACATGCCGCGCCCCTTCACGCTCGGGCTGGGTCACCAGTGGCTTGAACACGCCGGCACACCCTCGTTCCCGAGCTATCACGCCGCCGTGTCGGCTGCCTGGTCAGCCGGTCTGGTGTTTCATGCCCGGCGCAACCTTCGGGCCTGGGTGCTGATGGCCGGGGGTGTGACCCTGGCCATTGCCTGGAGCCGTGTTTTCCTGGGCGTGCACTTTGTTTCCGACGTGGCCATGGGGCTGGCGCTGGGAGTGACCTGCGCCCTGCTTGCGAGGCAATTCATCACCAGCGCTGCCTGGTGGTTGAGATCCGTCAGGTCGCGCCAGGTCGGTTCAGAAATCCGCTGAAGCGCTCCAGCACCGGCGCCAGGCCGCGAAGCGGTGGGGCCATGGCGCCGATCAGGGTGACGTGGCTGACGCGCTCGAACAGTTCCAGCTCCACCGGTGTGCCGCGCGCCTGCAGGGCCTTCGCCATGGCCAGGGTGTTGCGCTGGGGGTTGACCATCGTGTCGTTCCTGGCGGCCAGCAGCAGCACGCGGTGCTGCAAGCCCGTGCCGGCCTGGGCGTGAAAGAGTGGCTGCGAACTGGCGGGTGTGTCGGGCCAGTTGAAGGCGCGCTGCACCTCGGGAATGCCGATGGGCAGGAAGTCGTAGGGACCGGCCAGCCCGGCCCAGCCCGCGAGGTCGGCCGGCTGCAGGCCCACCTCCGACAACCAACGCGCGTCCAGCGCGAGCATGGCGGCGTTGTAGGCGCCAGCGCTGTGGCCGGTGACGAACAGGCGCGAAGGTGAGGCGCCCAGGCGCTGCGCGTTGTCGCGCGCCCAGCGCACCGCCTGCGCGCAGTCCTGCAGGAACACCGGGTATCGCACCTCGGGGCTCAGCCGGTAGTCGGCCACCACGGTGACGATGCCGCGCGATGCCAGGGCTTCGCCCACGAACTTGTAGTCGGCACGCTCGCCACTGCTCCAGCTGCCGCCGTAGAAGAACACGGCCATGGGCGCATCGGGCGTCTTGTTCACAGGCAGGTACACGTCCATGCGCTGGCGCGCTGCACTGCCGTAGGCCTCGTCGCGCAGCACCGTGTGCGTGTTCGAAGGCACGGTGGCGTTGATCAGGCGAATGGGTGAGCAGGCCTGCAGCAGGGGTGCCAGGCCCAGCAGGGTGAGCCAGCGGCGACGGGCGGGCACCGTCAAGGGGGCGTGATGCGGTGAATTCATGGAGTGGGTACGCAGACCAGAGGCCGTCGGATTCAGGTGGGTGGGGCGGTGCTGAACGGGGAGGTGCCTCGTCCAGATACCAATCGTCACACAACCGCGGGGAACTGTTGCGGTGCAACAGGGAACCCTCATGGGTCGAACACGATGCTTCATTTGGAAAGAGAACGGAACTGCCATGCCTTGTCGCACCCTGCTCGTGACACTCACCTCTGCCGCAGCGCTGCTGGCGCCGGGCCTCTCACAGGCGCAAGTAACGCTCAAGGCCGACGGCGAGTGGCGCTACCTGCTGAGCGCTGGCGCCAACGTTTCATCGGGCAACAACAACGCGGGTTCGGTGAATCTGGCGGCCGAGGGCGCGCGCCAGACGGACGACGACAAGTGGACCTGGGGTGCCAAGGCCGACCACGCGCGCAGCGAGGGCGTGGCCACCACCGATCGTTACGGTCTGCGCTCCCAGTACAACCGCGACATCTCGCCCGACTGGTTCGGTTTCGGCTCGGGCGAGACGCTGAGCGATGAGTTGGCCAACATCTCGGCCCGGTATTCGGTGGCCAGTGGCGTCGGGCGCCATGTGTGGCGCGAAGAGCGCGGGTTTTTCGACGTGTCCGCCGGCCTGGGCTATTCGTACGACCGCTACGTCAGGCCCGCCAACGTGGCCGGTGCGATGCGCGACGAATACGGCCGGACCGAACTGGTGCTGGCCGAAGAGACCAGCCACCGGCTGACCAAAACCACCCACCTGCGCCAGAAGTTCACGCTCTACCCGAACTTGCGCGACACAGGCAAGTACCGCGCGGTGCTGGACACCGGCATGACCGTGGAGATGACGCCGACGATCAACCTGTCGGCGGGCCTGAGTTACCGGTACGACAGCGACCCGGGCACCAATCTGGAGAAAGGCGACGCGATGTTTGTGACCGGGCTGTCGCTCAGATTTGACTAGGCTGCCCGGCAGATCTTGAGCGTGTTGGTGCCGCCGGCCTGGCCCATGGGTTCGCCCACCGTGATGGCGTACACGTCGCCCGTCTGCACGATGCCGCGTTTTTTCAGGTGGGCCTCGGCGTCGGCCAGCGCGGAGTCGCGGTCGGCGCTGTTGTCCATCAGCAGCGGGCTCACGTTGCGGTAGAGCGTCATGCGGCGCTGGGTCGAGAGGTTGGGTGTCATGGCGTAGATCGGCATGCGCACGTTGTGCCGGCTCATCCACAGCGCGGTGGAGCCCGAGTCGGTCAGCGCCACGATGGCCTTGGCGCCCAGGTGGTGCGCCGTGAACAGCGCGCCCATGGCAATCGACTGGTCGATGCGCTTGAAGGTCTTGCCCTGGAAATCGGCGCTGAGTTCCTTGTACTCCGCCTTTTCGGCTTCCTGGCAGATGTTGGCCATCTCCATCACCGTCTCCAGCGGGTACCTGCCGGCAGCGGTCTCGGCACTCAGCATCACCGCGTCGGTGCCGTCCAGCACCGCGTTGGCCACGTCGCTCACCTCGGCGCGTGTGGGCACCGGGTTGACGATCATCGACTCCATCATCTGCGTGGCGGTGATCACCACCTTGTCCATCTCGCGCGCCATTTTGATCATGTGCTTCTGCAGGCCGGGCACAGCCGCGTTGCCCACTTCCACCGCCAGGTCACCACGCGCCACCATGATGCCGTCGGACACCTTCAGGATGTTGGCCAGTTCGGGGATCGCTTCGGCGCGCTCGATCTTGGCGATCAGCGCGGGCTTGTGGCCGGTGGCCGAACCTGCCACGTTGCAGAGCTGGCGCGCCAGCTCCATGTCGGTGGCGTTTTTCGGAAAGCTCACCGCCACGTAGTCGGCCATCAGGCCCATGGCGGTCTTGATGTCGTCCATGTCCTTGGCGGTCAGCGCCGGCGCAGTGAGGCCGCCGCCCTGCTTGTTGATGCCCTTGTTGTTCGACAGTTCGCCGCCCAGTTTCACCGTTGTGTGCACCGCCGGACCCACCACCTTGTCGATGGTCAGCACGATCAGGCCGTCGTTGAGCAGCAGGGTGTCGCCGGCCTTCACGTCGCGCGGCAGTTCCTTGTAGTCCAGGCCCACGCCTTCCAGGTTGCCCGGCTCGGTGCGCGAGGCATCCAGCACGAATTTTTCGCCCGGCACCAGCAGCACCTTGCCCTCGGCGAATTTGCCCACGCGGATCTTGGGGCCCTGCAGGTCGGCCATGATGCCGACCTCGCGCCCCGCGCGCTGGGCGGCTGCGCGCACCAGCGTGGCCCGGTCGATGTGGTCCTGCGCCGTGCCGTGCGAGAAGTTCAGCCGCACCACGTTCACGCCCTCGCGGATCATGGCTTCGAGCAGAGCCGGGTCGCTGGACGCAGGGCCGAGGGTGGCAACGATCTTGGTGGCGCGCATGGGCATGAAGGGTGTCTCCTGTCGGTGGATGGCCGGGCTTGAAGTGCCCGGTGTAATTTGGTTTCAATTATCTGTGAAACCAGTTACATGCCCGCGACATCCGCGCGGACTCACTCCGCTTCGGGCTTGACCGGTGAGCGTTCGCTGCTGGCCGCGCGCCCAAGCTGGCTGTCGATCGCGCGGGCGAGCTTGTCCGCTGCGCCGCGCACCGCCTGGTGCAGTGAAGGTGCGTCATCGGTGACGGCAATCGGCGGGCGTCCCTCGGGTCGTGCTTCCATCACGCAGCGCTTGTCTTGCAGCCCGCCCTTGTCGCCGTTCTGGTCGCTCAGGTGCACCTCCACGCGGGTGATGTGGTCGCGGAATCGCTGCAGTGCGTGTTGCACGGTGTCGTCGACGTGGGTGACAAGGGCTTCGTGGCCTTCGATGTGGCCATCGGTGTTGACTTGGATCTTCATGGAGGTTCTCCCGGGTTGTGGTCGGTGCCGGCGCCGCGCCGCGCATGTCGGTGCGAGTCGGCTGCAAACCAAAAGGTTGCATGCCGATGGTGCGCCTTTCTGCCGATCATCAAAGCCGGTTGCTGCGCGCCGGCGCCAGCCCGCTGTATTCGAGCTGCACAAAGGTCTCGTCGACCACCTGCAGGTGCACGCTGGTGCGCCGGAAGGTCCATTGGCGGTCGATGGTTGCCGAGGAGGTTGAGCCACGGCTTTTGGTGCTCATTTCCAGCCCGTAGCTCGAGCGCAGCGAGGTGGTGAGGCGCTGGCCCAGCGCGCGGGCTTCCCGAGCCGAGCCGGTGTTGGCCAGCAGCGTGATGCGTTGCAGCCGGTCCGCCTGGAACACGAAAGAGACCTTGAACCGTGCGCCGAGAAGCTCGTGGGCCGGTATCTCCAGCTGCACGCCCTCCTTGCTGGAGGGTGGGCCGGCGGGTGCGGGCTGCGCTTGGGGCATCAGTGCCTGCACCTCGGCCGGTGTGGCGCCCACTGGAACGTCTTGCCACAGCGCCTGCGCCGAGGCGCCCGCCGTGGACAGCAGCCAGGTGAGGCAGAGCAGGAATTTCTTCATATGCGCAGTGAGATACGTGGTGGAAGGTAAAAGTTGTCTGTGCAGTAGACCAAAGTTGGGCATGGGGTCGAACCAGGGCCGTCTGCGCGAGGCTTGCACCATCGAATGGCAAGCATGCCTATGTTTGCCACCGTACAGACCACGCCTTGCGCGCGTGTGGCAATGAGGTGGACCGATCCACCAGATCACCCGACCATTGCGCGGCGTCTGCGTCCTGAATCCCCAAGGAATCCCAGCACCATGCCCGCCGCCCTGTTGCCCGTCAGCGAAGCACGCCGCCTCCAGATCCTGGAAGAGTTGAACGTGCTCGATTCGCAGCCCGATCCGGTGCTCGACGGTCTGGTGCGCAGTGCCGCCCAGTTGCTGGACTGCCCGGTGGCCCTGGTCTGCCTGCTGGATGAAAAGCGCCAGTGGTTCCTGGCGCGCCATGGCCTTGACATGACCGAAACCCCGCGCGAGCAGGCGTTTTGCGCGCACACCATCCTGCAGGACGGCCTGCTGGAAGTGCCGCATGCCCTGCAGGACCCCCGCTTTTCAGACAACCCCCTGGTCACTGGCGAGCCCCATGTCGGGTTCTACGCGGGCATTCCTCTGGTGGTGGATGGCGAACGCATGGGCACCTTCTGCGTGATCGATGACCAGCCCCGCCAGATCACCGACACCCAGCGTGGGTATCTGCGCGATCTGGCGCGCGCAGCCGAGTACTGGCTGAAAAACCACCGGCTGAACGAACAACTGCGGCGCGCGGACGCGGACCGGCGCGGCCTGTTCGAGCAGATGGGCGACGGCGTGCTGTTGCTGGACCAGAACTACCGGGTGATCGACGCCAACCGACGTGTCCTGCGCATGTTGGGCTACGAGCGGGCCGAGCTGCTGACCAAACGCCTGCACACGGTGATCCCCATGGGTGAACATGCGCGCCTGTCCAAGGCGGTGGCCGAACTCGCGGCCGGCGCGGAAAACCTGACCGAATGGCAGGTGTTGCGCCAGGACCGAAGCCAGTTCACGGCGGAGGTGAGCACGCGCGCGGCGGACGGTCACCGCTGTGTGGTGGTGGTGCGCGACATCACGCAGCGCCGCGCACAGGAGCAGCACCTGCGGCTGCTGTCCATGGCGGTGGAGCAAAACTCGCAGAGCATCGTCATCACCGATCTGGCGGCCGATATCCAGTACGCCAACGCCGCCGCGCTGTCCAGCTCGGGCTATGGCCGGCACGAGTTGCTGGGCGTCAATTCCCGCCTCTTGCAGTCGGGCATGACGCCGCCGGAGACCTTCGTGGACATGTGGGACAAGCTGCTGTCGGGCCAGACTTGGCGAGGGCTGCTGTTCAACCGCCGCAAGGACGGTGAAATCTATGTGGAACACGCGTCGATCGCACCCATTCGCGACGCCGAGGGGCGGGTGACCCAGTACCTCGCGATGAAGGAAGACGTGACCGAGAAACGGCGCATGAACGGGGAGCTCAAGCAGCACCAGCTGCACCTGGAAGAGCTGGTCGTGCACCGCACCGTCGAGCTGGAGGAGGCCCGGCGCGCGGCCGAGGCCGGCAGTGAGGCCAAGAGCGCCTTCCTGGCCAACATGAGCCACGAAATCCGCACCCCCATGAACGGTGTGGTGGGGCTGGTCGATGTGCTGCAGCAGTCCAGCCTCACGCCCTACCAGAAGGACCTGACCGAGACCATCAGCGAGTCTGCGTTTGCGCTGCTGGGCATCATCGAGGACATCCTGGATTTCTCCAAGATCGAAGCCGGGCACATGACGCTGGAGAGCGAGCCGGTCTGCCTGTCCCGCCTGGTGGACAGCGTGTACAGCGGCCTGCGGGTGAATGCAGACAGCCGCTCGGTGGCGCTGGATGTGTACATCGACCCCGGGCTGCCGCAGTGGATCAAGAGCGACTCGGTGCGCCTGCGCCAGATCCTCAACAACCTGGTGGGCAACGCCATCAAGTTTTCGGTGGGCATGCAGCGCGCGGGACGCGTGGAGCTGAGGGTGGAGCTGGCCGAGGCCGGCTGTTTTCGCCTGCGGGTGATCGACAACGGCATCGGCATGGCGCCCGACGTGCTGACCCGCATCCTGGAGCCTTTTGTGCAGGGCGAGGCCTCGACCACGCGCCGCTACGGCGGCACCGGCCTGGGCCTGTCCATCTGCCGTCGCATCGCGCAACTGTTCGGTGGGCGCATGGAGGTGCAGAGTGAGGCCGGTCGTGGATCCACGTTCACGGTGACCCTGCCCTGCCGGGCTACAGAGCAGCCCGGTGAGCCCACGGCGCTGTCATCGGTGATTGCTCTGGCCAGTGGAGCGCCCCTGCCGGCGGGTACGCGCCCGGTGGTGCTGGTGGCCGAAGACAACGACATCAACCAGAAGGTCATCCGCCGGCAACTGGCCTTGCTGGGCCTGGGTGTGGACATGGCCCACGACGGCCTGGAGGCGCTCGCGCTCTGGCGCCAGGGGCGCGACACCCAGCGCTACTGCCTGCTGCTCACCGATCTGCACATGCCCGGCCTGGATGGCTATGCACTGGCCACGGCGATTCGCAGCGAGGAGCCTGCGAGCCAGCGTTTGCCGATCGTGGCGCTGTCGGCCAACGCCATGCGGGGCGAGATCGACCGCTGCAAGCTCGCCGGCATGGACGACTACCTCAGCAAACCGGTGCAGCTGCAGCCGCTGGGCACGTTGCTGCAGCGCTGGATCAGTCTGGACGGTCTGGTGCAGGTGGCGAGCGAACCCGTGGCGGCGGCCGTTGTCTTGCCCGTGCTGCACCTCGCCGTGTACGACGATCAGGCCCTGTCGCTGCTGGTGGGCGATGACCCCGAGATGCTCGCGGAGTTTCGGCAGCGGTTCATGCTCTCGGCGCTGTCCACGATGGAGGACATGCGCAAGGCGACCGCCCGGGCCGATTTTGCGGAGGTGGTCGCGCTCGCGCACCGCCTGACCTCGTCATCGCGCGCCATGGGCGCCATGGTGTTGGCGGCCTGTTGCCATCAGGTGGAGCGCGCAGGTGCCCGGTGCAGTCCCGCGGTGATGCATGCGCTCATGGTCCAGATGGAAGACGCCCTGGCCCAGGTCATGGCCCGTTTGTCTGCGAGCCAGCACGAGCCCAGCCCCGCTGCAGAAACAGCGGCGTTCGACTGGGGCGTCAGCCGGTGAGGTGATGGTCAGGCGATCGTGATGTAGTCCCACAGGCCGGTGACGGGGTCCTTGGTGCCCAGGTACAGATTGGAATTCACGTCGCAGCACAGCACGGTCAGCGCGGTACTTCCATGGGCCTGGTTCGGCCGGGCGACCGCGTGAAACAGGTCTGCACCGATCACCCACTCCGTGAACGCGCCGGGATCCAGAAGCAAGACCGACTGCGATTCGCACAGGCTGGGAGTGAAGTCGTCAGGCCCGACGCAGAACACCTGAAACCAATGCCATCGCCCGGGCTTTTGCCCTTCTGGTGGCGTCCACACAGCTTGTGGTGCGCCTCTCCATGTGGGCCCGGCGCCCGGGGGGCTCGGCAATGCAGGCATGGGTTTTCCCAAAAACAGCGCATCCTTGGAGATGACCCAGTTCTTTTGGCTGAGCGGGTCATCCATGCCCGAGAACGGGTTGATGACGGCGCAACTGTCGTTGGGATCGGGTGCAATGACACTGCTGATCAGCCCGAGCGTTGGCCAGGTCGGCTCAGTTGCCACCGGGCTGTTGAGCTGTCGGGCCCAGGCGTCACCCGCCGGCGTTTTGGGAATGTGGACTTCCACACCCGACTTCGGAGCGTCTCCAGCCGATGGGGCTTCGTCCAGTGAGGCGCCTGCAATGACCATTGCATCTTCTTCCTCGAAGTACGAGGGGTAGCGTGTCGCGACGCAGGCCGCGATCTTCAATTGACTGGCCAAGCCAATCGCCGGGTTCACCAGTGTGATCGGGTACGTCCCGACCACCCGGCCTGCCTCTGAAAAGTCGCATCGCATGGCGGCCATACCGACGGTAGAGGAATGCTTCATGAGAAAGACGCTGCGCGTCGCCTTGGTCAACAGGCCCAGGCGGGCTTGCGACACAACGGGCATCTGTGCCGCCAGGCTCATGGCGTTGGCAAAGAAGGCCGCCCAGACATTGAGGTCGGTGGAGAAGGGCAACGCGGGCAGGTAGAAGGCCAGTGAGTTGTTGGCGTTCCCTTGTGGCGCAACCAGCAGCAACAGATCGATGGTGTCGTCGTTCCGACCCTGTCCACAGTTGCTGATCATGTCGAAATCGGTCACTTGCAGGTCGGGGCGCCACGCCACGGTCAGGAAGTTTTGTGTCCATTGACCGCGCTGCGTACCCGGCAGCCAGATGCCGAGGCCTGTCTCTCCGAGAACGAAAAAGATCAGTTCTCCGCCGCGGTTCGTGGCGACGGCCAGTTTCTCCATCGACAGGGCCATGGCTGGCAGGTCTTGCGCGCCTGCTCCGGTGCGTGCCGTTCCCAAAGGGGATGGGGTCTGTGTCATGTTGAAATCTCCAGGTGAAGGGGTGTGGATGAAACCGACACGTACTTTCTGGCGGCACTGCTACCCGAGCGATACCGCAACCACACTATTTGGTGCGGCCACCACCCCAACGGTGGGTCGGGTCGCACGAGCGGTGCCCGACCCATCGGGATCAATTGGAGATGGTGCCCGGCACGTGCCAGTCGTTTTTGGCCGCCACCGCGAGTGCCGCCATGCTCACCAGCGGCACGGTGCTGCGCACGCCGTTGGTCACGGCGCGCACCACACCCAGGGGCGACGTGGGTGGTGCAACGCTGTCGGGCCACGCCATCCCCATGTAGACGGTGGTGCCGAAGCACTGAATCAACGGCGTGGTTTGCAGCAATGCCCAGTTGCCGGGGTCGCTGGGTTCGGTGCGCGGGATCTCGGCCACCTTCACGCTGGTGTAGATCGAGCTGCCCAGCAGCAGCGCCCCCCCCATGCAGGTCTCGAAGATGGCCGCGGCTTTTCTTGCCACCGCCGGTGGCGGCCCGTTGCGCGTGGCGTAGGCCATTTCCATCGCGTCCTTGCCGCGACTCACGACGCCGTCCACGAGCAGGAACACGACGGTGCCTTTGAGTGCGTCCTGTGAGGGCTGCACGCTCGCACAGCGCGCGCTGGCCCAGCCCATGGAACTGACCCAGGCCAGCGAGTCCAGGATGCACTTGGAGCGCACGAGGTTTTGATCGAAAGTGCTGCCCGCGCCGGCGTACCGCAGCGACATCCAGGCCATGAAGTACAGCAGCTTGCACGAGCCGCTGAACAGGGTGACCAGCAGCAGCACGTCGGTGGCCCAGGAGGCGTTGTCGTTGTTGCCGAGCCGTGGTGCGAGCAGCAGCTCTTGCAGCGAACCGGCCTTTTCAATGGCCTCGCGAAAGGCGCTGGAGATGAGGGGCGCATCCAGCGCCAGCCGGCTGCCCACGTTGCCCAGGCAGGCGGCCGAGAGCAGCACCGCGTCGAGCAGGCTGAGACGGGAACCCGGTGCGATCAGGGTTTCGTACAGCGGCGTGATCACCGGGATGTCCAGAGGTTGGTCGAACGCATCCCAGGCGTCATCCACCATGTTCGCCAGCAAGCCCAGAAGTTCTTGCACCAAGGGCTGCAGCAGGTCGAGCGTACCGGCGCCAACGAGCGCGATCAGGTCTTCGAACACGGTGAGCAGGGGCAGGTCGGTGAAGCCGGGGCGGTTCACGGTGGCGGCGATGTCGTCGGCTGTGCCTTGCAAAGATACGCCGGCTTGCGACACCAGCTTTTCAATCGCATCGGCGTTGCTCCAGGCGCCGCTGTCCGTCAAGGACATGTTGCCGCTGTAGGACTGGAAGGTCTGCGCGCCCCACCGCGCATCCGGGCCGCTCCAGCCTGTGGTGTCGGTTTCGGTGTTGCTGTCGCCCTGGCTGGCCCGGCGGGCCAGCAGGGTGCGTGTTTCGGGGTCGAGGTCGGGCAGCCGGGTCATCAGCGCGCGGGCCCATTGCAGGTTCTTGTTGAGCTCCTGCGGCGCCTGGTGCCGCATCCAGTCGCTGGCCTGGTTTTTCACCAGCAGAGCCAGTTTTCGCAGGGCGTTGTGCGCCTGCACGATCTCGTCCCAGTTGAACACGTGGCCCAGCCAGTTGACGATGTCGCCCAGTTTCACGCCCAGCGTTTTCTGCAGCGCCCAGTCCAGCAACTCGGCGGCCTGCGAGGCGATGGCCACGATGCCGTTCCACACCATTTCTCCGATCTTCACGGCAATGGAGCACAGGCCATCGGCCAGCCAGTTCAGGGTCACCGTCACGTCGTCCAAAGCTTGCGACACCGCCGTCCACAGGAAGCTCATGATGTCGCCGATCGCATCCCACACACCGTCTTGTGGTGCCTGGGGTGGCGCGTCCAGCGCCAGCTCTCGGGTGGTGAGCACGCCGCCTTGCCAGCACAGTTGCGTGCGCCGAACCACCACAGCCGAACCCCTGCGGCCGGGCGGGGCGGCCAGGGTGGCGTGGTAGGCCTGCAGGAACGGTGTCATGGCCGCATATGCCTGGGTGCAGGTGTCCAGTGGCAGGTGGGCAAAGGGGTGCGAGCCATCGCTGGCCTGCGCCTGCTGCAGGACCAGGCCGCTGGTCACGGCACCCAGCTTGGCGGTCATGCCCGTCATCGGGTTGAGCGACACGCTGTGGGCCGCCGCGCTGCCCAGCAGTGCGTTGCGTTGTGCGCCGGCGGGCACCAGGCCGGGCGGCATCGGGGCACCGTCCGGGGTCTGCACCACCTCCACATCGATCTGCACCGCGCCCAGGCTGCTCACGGGTTGGATGAAGGTGATCTCGCCGCCGGCCGTGGTGGAGGCCACCGTGGGTGCGAGCGGACTCAGGTGGGCGGCCTGCCCGTTGAGCAGGCCGAAGCACGGCGCGTGCGGGCGCAGGCGAACGGCGGCGTTGAGCACCGGTGCCGAGGTGTCGTCCAGCACCCGGATGCGGGTGGTGTAGCTGGTGCGGGTGTGCAGGCCGCGCTGCAGGTTGTCGTCGGTCACGGTGTGGCGCTGCCACTGCGCGCTGATGCTGTCCTGCGAAAAGATCTCGAGCCCACCTTCTTCATAGGCCACCAGAATGTGCAGAACCGACAGGCCCGTCTCGGGTTCGGTGCACTGGCACACGCTGTAGGCGGCCACGTCCGCCGTCACCAGGGTTGAGGCGACGTTCGGGTCCAGGCACTCGGCGCTCAGCGTCATCTGAAGGCTGGCAGGGGCCGCGGGGTCGCTCGCCGGGCGGACCAGCGCAAACCAGCGCCACGGGTCGGCGGGCGCCGCCAGGTCCAGCCGCAGGGCCTGCCCTGCACCCGGCGCCACCGACCAGCCCGGCAGGCTGTTTTCCAGGCACCACAGCATGTCATTGCGGCGCATCAGGGCGGGCGTCATGGCGAAGTTGGTTTGCGAGAGCTGGCCGGCATGGGGCAGGTTGAACACGGCCAGTGGTTCACCCGTGTCGTTGCGGGTGAATGTGTTGACGTTGACCGGGCTGATCCAGTGGGAACTGCTGCCCAAGGGAGATTGCAGCGAGAGGCTCCACGGGGGCTGACCATCACTGGCGGGGAGCTGCACGCTCACCTGACCGGGCTGACCGCTGTCGAACATGGAAGCCGCAGCGATCAGCGCGTCCTCGTCGTCGCCCAGCGGTCTTGCCGCCACGAACGCGGCTACGCTGAGCTGGTGAGCGCCGGCTTCGAAGCTTCCAAAGGGCAGTGGAGCGGTCTCGATGCAGCGGCCCTGTGCGTCAAAACGCGAGCGGATGGCCTGGGCCGTCGACGCCGGAAGGTGGCGAACCAGAAACACCGAGCGCACCGGCAGCGGCAGCAAGCCCAGGCGTGCGCAGGTCGGCTGCTCAAGGCTGGACACCAGCGGCGCACACGCCGCAAAACCCAGGCGCCAGGCCTCGGGGTCGGCGCTGGCCGGCATGCCTGGCCAGTAGAAAGCCTTGACGTCGGGCGCGCCCACAGCGCCGACATCGGCCAGCAACAGCAGATCGAGCGTGTTGTCCCTCCGCCCCTGGCCGTGGTTGCTGATGAGGTCGAAGTCCAGGATGCGCGGGTTGTCCACGCCCATCAGGGTGGGGCTGACCTGGACCCAGCGGGTGTAGCCCTGCGCACCCGGGAGCCACACCAGGAGGCGCTGCTCGTGATCCAGCGTGAAGAGCAAGGGTTGGCCGTTGTCGGCCGGGACCATGCGGACCTGTTGGTAGCCTGCCGCGGCGGGTGATCCGGGCAGGTATTGGGGCATGAGTTGTGTGTCGAGAAGGATTTGCATGGAGTGACCCAACGAGTTGTTAAGTACTCAATGAACGCATCTGCCCCTGACAAGAAGATGTCAAACATATTCATATTCATGATGAATTCATGATCTTTGCGAAAACGGGTGGCCATCACCCCGCCCCGAGCCCCCGATTCATTCAGGAGTGCTGCGCTTCCTCGCGCAACAGCGGGCGCAAGGCCCACAGCCCCAGCGCCGGGCCGATGGCCAGCCAGGGCAGCAGCGCGCCCAGGGCCACGCGCTCGGCCAGCGAAACGAACAGCAAGATGCTCACGATCGAGATCGCAAAGCCGATGCTGTTGGTGAGCGTGAGCACGCTGCCCACGGCCTGGGGTGGGGCGTTGCGCGCGGTGAGGGTGGAGAACTGCGGCGAGTCGCCCGAGACGGTGATGCCCCAGAGCACCAGCCACGCGTAGAACAGCGCGTCGCTGGCGTCGATCATCACGAACGCGGCCACACAACACAGACCGCTGGTGGCCAGCTGAACGCCCGCCACGCGCGCGCTGCCCCAGCGCTGTGCCACCCAGCCGCCACCGGCGCAGCCGATGACGCCGGCACCCAGCACAAAAAACGCCGCCCACGACAGCGCTGTGCCCTGCAGGCGCGTGGCCAGCACCAGCGGCACCATCACCCACATCGTGTACAGCTCCCACATGTGGCCAAAGTAACCCAGCACCGAACTGCGCACACGCGCATCGGTCCACAGCGTGGTCAGCGCGCGCCACTGCAGCACCGTCACGCGGGCCTGCGCGAGCGGTGGGTCGTTGGTGCCGAAGAACAGCAGCAGGCCACCGGCCGCAGCCAGCGCAGCCACGCCCAGCATGAGCGTGGGCCAGTGCAGGGCGCCGCCCAGTGCGCGCAAGGCATGTGCACTGGCCGAGCCCAGCACCAGCGCGCCTATCAACAGACCCAGCGCGCCACCCAGACCGCGCGTGTACCACTGCGCGGCGATCTTCATGCCCACGGGGTAGATGCCCGCGAGAAAGAAGCCGGTGGCGAAACGCCAGACCAGCAAGGCCGAGTAGTCGCGCACCATCCACCACGCGCCCACGGTGCAGGCAGCACCGGCCAACGCGCACACCAGAAACACGCGGCGCGGCGCAAAACGGTCGGCAATGGCCAGCAGCGCAAACACCAGCGTGCCCAGGATGAAGCCGAACTGCAGCGACGAGGTGAGCGTGCCCACCGCGCTCGTGGGCCAGCCCAGTTCACGTTGCAGATCCGGCATGACCGCATTGACCGCGAACCACAGCGAAGTGCCCAGGAACTGGGCGAGCACCAGGATGGGCAGGATGTGGCGGGGGACGAGGGGCGAAGACATGGCTGCACTCTAGGGGAAAGTACCGGCGCGCGGTACCTGCGGTGCTGGCTTTGCATGCTGCGCTCGAAACCTGGCGCCGCTTGCGCGCCGGACCCCGAGGATCGCGCCACAAGCATGTGCTTGGGCCTCGAGTACCTTCATGGACTTTTTTTCTGCTGTTCGTTGTGCCCGTCGCGGTTTGACTGCCGGGGCGCTGATCGCCGTGGTGCCGCTGGCCGGCTGTTATGTCGTGCCGATCAACCCGCACACCGGGCAGGCGGTGCCCCTGCACGGCACCACGGTGGTCTCGGCACCCGCCGTGCCCTTGACCGTTCCTGCGCGGCTGTACCCGGCAAACGACCTGGCCAGTGGCTACGGAGTCGTCAACGCCACCGTCACCAACGACCTGCACGGCCGTGGCAGCTTCCACACCAACATCAACGGTGAAACCTTCACCGGCGAGGCCACGCGCAAGGTGGGCTCGGGCCGCGAGGGCGTGGCCAGCGGCGCAGGCAACCGCTGCAGCTACCTCTCATGCACCTACACAATGAACTCGGCCACGCTGGGCAGCGGCAGCTGCCGCCTCTCCAGTGGCGCGCTGTTCAGCATGCACGTGGGCAACTAGGGCCTGTTCAGTCGGCGTGCACGGTCATCACCTCGCTGCCGGGCAGCGGGGTGGTCTTGAGGTGGCCCACGTATTGCAGCGCCTGCTCGGTGCGCACGGAAGGTACGTCGCCCTCGCGCATGTGCAGCAGGTCGGCCGGGCTGATGAGCCGCGGGTCGGCGGTGGTCAGGGGCAACTGGGCATGGCGGTAGGCCTCCAGCACGAACTGCGAGCAGAAGAAGCGGTCGTTCTTGATGGCGCCGAGCTGCACGGCCGCCAGGCCGCGGATGCAGAAGTCCCGCACCAGGCCGGGGATCAGCGGCAGTTCGCAGTACTGCCGGCCGATGCTGAAGGGCGCCTGCAGGATGATGCCGGCGGTGTTGTACCGCTTACCTGCGTGCAGGCGCGAAAAATCGTTCAGCGCCTGCGCCTGCGCTGCGTCGATGTTGGGGTGGCGGAAGGCCACGATGGTGGATTCACCGTCCATGAACTCCTGCGTGCTGCGCGTGCGTACGCCCGCGCCCACCGCTTCCACGAACCTGTCGTTGCCCAGGTAGAGCGCGGCGTGGCTCACCGGCGCCAGCGTGATCAGACGCACGCCCAGCGACACCAGGCTGTTGGTGGAGCTGAGCACGATGTCGCCCGCGCGCAGATCCTGCGGCTGGATCTGGACGCCCCCGTTGCCGGGCGCGAGCAGCAGGCGCTGCTGCAACCGCAGCGCGGGCTGGCCGGTTTCGGGCGTGAGGTCCACCTGGGTGGCGCAGCCTGCCAGGACCGAGGTGCCCACCACCAGGGGAGTAAGAAGCCGTCGCATGCCGCGCTTCAGCGCACCGTCGGCACGTCGTCCTCGTCCACGCTGGTCGACGGGAACTGCGCGGCGTCGCGGATGTTTTTCTGCACCGTGACAGAGCCGAATATCGCGAGCAGGAAGGACATGGCGTAGAAGCCTTTTTCGCTGTCGGCCAGCGTGGCGTTCCACAGGCCCACGGTGAGCAGGATCACGGCGATGCCGAGCGACACCCAGCACAGGCCGTAGTAAATGCCGGTGACGCGGATGCCCTCGAGCCGGTCGCGCACGGATTTCTGCAGGGACACGGCGGAGAAGAGGCCGTACAGGAGCAGTGTGAAGTAGTAGCCTTTTTCGTTGAGCTGCATCTCTGCGTTCCACAGGCCTGACAGGTAGGTGATGGCGCCGACCAGCAGGGCGGCCCAGGACGCGGCGACGAAGGCGCTTGTGGGTTTTTGAAAGTTTGGCTGCACGGAGATCCTCCCGGGTATGTGTTGAGACGCGCCAATCTAGCGGACAGCGCCAGCACATACCCCCCGTGGTAAATCACACGCCGCGCGCTCTGTCCGCCTTGAAGCGCGACTGAAACGCAGCGAATGCGCCCGCGTCCAGCGCCTCGCGCACCTCGCGCATGAGGTTCAGGTAGTAGTGCAGGTTGTGGATGGTCGCCAGCATGGGGCCGAGCATTTCGCCGCAGCGGTCCAGGTGGTGCAGGTAAGCACGGCTGAAGCCGTCGCGTCCACCCTCGTCCCAGCTCACACCGCTCTTTCCAGCGCAGGCGTGGCAGGTGCAGGTGGTGTCCAGCGGCTGGTGGTCGGTTTTGTGGCGGGCGTTGCGGATCTTCAGATCGCCAAAGCGCGTGAACAGCGTGCCGTTACGCGCGTTGCGCGTGGGCATAACGCAGTCGAACATGTCCACACCGTCGGCCACGCCCTGCACCAGGTCTTCGGGCGTGCCCACGCCCATCAGGTAACGCGGCTTGTGTGCGGGCAGGCGGTGCGGCGTGTGCGCCATGATCTGCAGCATCTGCTCTTTCGGCTCACCCACGCTCACGCCGCCAATGGCGTAGCCGGGGAAGTTCATGTCCACCAGCGCGTCCAGCGACTCCTGGCGCAGGTGTTCGAACATGCCGCCCTGCACGATGCCGAAGAGTGCGTTGGGGTTCTCCAGCCGTTTGAATTCGTCTTGCGAACGTTTGGCCCAACGCAAACTCATCTCCATGCTCTTGCGCGCCTCGGCCTCGGTGGTGAGGTGGCCGTTGGTCTCGTACGGTGTGCACTCGTCGAGCTGCATCACGATGTCGCTGTTCAGCCCGGTCTGGATGTCCATGCTGACCTCGGGCGACATGAAGAGTTTGTCGCCGTTGACGGGGCTGGAAAAGGTCACGCCTTCTTCGGTGATCTTGCGCATGGCGCCCAGGCTCCACACCTGAAAACCGCCCGAGTCGGTCAGGATGGGTTTGTGCCACTGCTCGAAGCCGTGCAGGCCGCCAAAGCTGTTCATCACCTCGCGGCCCGGGCGCATCCACAGGTGGAAGGTGTTGCCCAGGATGATCTGCGCGCCCATGTCGTGCAGGCTTTGCGGCATCACACCCTTCACCGTGCCGTAGGTGCCCACCGGCATGAAGATGGGCGTCTGCACCACGCCGTGGTTGAGCGTGAGCTGGGCACGGCGCGCGTGGCTGGTGGGGTCGGTCTTGAGGACTTCAAACTGCAGCATCGGGGTTCCTTGAAAGCAGCATGGCGTCGCCATAGCTGAAGAAGCGGTAGCGGTGTTCGATCGCGTTGGCGTAGATCGCCTTGATGTGATCGAAGCCCGCGAAGGCGCTGACCAGCATCATCAGCGTGGATTGAGGCAGGTGGAAGTTGGTGACCATCAGGTCGACCACCTGGAACGCAAAGCCCGGCGTGATGAAGATGTTGGTGTCGCCCTCGGTCTCGCCCGAGCGGGCCCAGCTCTCCAGCGTGCGCACGGTGGTGGTGCCCACGGCCACCACACGCCCGCCTCGCGCGCGGCAGTCGGCTATTGAGCGCAGGGTCTCGGGCGGGATGGCGTAGCGCTCGTTGTGCATCACATGGTCTTCGATGCGCCCGGCTTTCATGGGCGCAAAGGTGCCGGCGCCCACGTGCAGCGTGACGCTGGCGCGCTGCACGCCGCGTGCGTCCAGCGCCTGCAACACGAATTCATCAAAATGCAGCGCCGCGGTGGGTGCGGCAACCGCACCGGGCACGCGGGCAAACACTGTCTGGTAGCGGCGCTCGTCGTCGGCCTCGTCGGTGTGGGTGATGTAGGGAGGCAGCGGCACATGGCCATGGCGCGCCATCAGATCGTAGGGCGTTTCGTCCGCCGGGCCGTGCAGCCGGAAGCGGAACAGCTGGCCTTGTTCGTCGGGCCAGCGGCCGATGAAAGTGGCGTCAAACCCTCCGCGACCGAGGCCACCGGCCATGTGCAGCCGGCCGCCGACCTGCGGTTTTTTGCTCACTCGCAGGTGGGCCACCACCTCACTCGCCGAGCCGTCGCTCGCCTCGGTCGGCAGCAGCACGCGCTCGATGAGCATCTCCAATTGGCCACCGCTGGCCTTCTGGCCGAACAGGCGGGCCTTGACCACCTGCGTGTCGTTGAACACCAGCAGGTCGCCTTCGTTGAGCAAGGTCGGAAGGTCGCGAAAGATGCGGTCCACTGGCGCGGGGCCGGTGCCGTCGAGCAGGCGCGAGTCGCTGCGCTCGGGTGCTGGATGCTGGGCGATCAGCTCGGTGGGGAGGTGGAAATCAAAGTCGGCGACGTTGAAGGCGCGCGCAGATGAGGCAGATGAAGACATGCAGCTTGAGGGCCGGACGGGCCCGTTCCAAGTGAAGAAACAAAGGCCGCGATTGTCTCAGTTCTGCGAGGGCGACTCGGATTCAACGAGGGCGGTGCATGTGGAACAGCTGTTCAGGGCCAATGCTGAAATAGTCGGCCGGACCGCCGCCGCGCAGGATGTGCCCGGCGTTCGCTGTGTCGTAGACGCCATCCTTCAAAAGGTGCTGTGCAATGTGCACGCCGACCACTTCTCCCAGCACCAGCCAGCTGTCGATGGGCGCGCCGGCTGCCGATGTCAGTCGCACGATCTGCGACAGCCGGCATTCGAAGCTCACGGGGCTCTCCTGCACCCGAGGGACGGACACCACACGGGAAGCCACCGGCGTGAGCCCGGCCAGCGCAAACTCGTCCACTTCGGGCGGTACGTGAGCGCAGGTCTGGTTCATCTGTTCTGCCAATGGCCGGGTCACCAGGTTCCACACGAACTCTCCGGTCGCCTCCACATTGCGCACCGAATCTTTGTGCCCGATGCTGCAAAAGCCCACGATGGGCGGCACGTAGTTGAAGGCGTTGAAGAAGCTGTAGGGCGCCAGGTTGAGCACGCCGTCGTTGGCGCGGGTGGAGATCCAGCCGATGGGGCGCGGCCCGACGATGGCGTTGAACGGGTCATGCGGCAGGCCGTGGCCTTGCGACGGTTCGTAAAAGTGTGCGGCGTCCATGAGCGTGGAAAGTCAAAGTGAAGTGCCATGCTAGGCGAGGGCCACCGGGCGCGCTCGTGCGAGGGCATTGGTGACCGTGTATGGCCGGGCACAATGCGCGCATGCCCGCAAAAGTCGAAGGCAAATCCGCCGCTCCCGCGCTTTCCGCCCCTCAAAAAGCCCTGCGCAAGCTGGGGCTGGTGCGCGACATTGACCTGGCGCTGCACCTGCCGCTTCGCTACGAGGACGAGACCCGCATCATCACGCTGCGTGAGGCGCGCGACGGCCAACTGGCGCAGATTGAAGGCACGGTGACGAACAGCGAAATCTCTCAGCGCCCGCGCCGTCAGTTGTTGGTGACGCTGGACGACGGCACCGACACCTGCACCCTGCGTTTCTTCACCTTCTATCCCGCACACCGGAAGACGCTGGCCGTGGGCGAACGGGTGCGTGTGCGCGGCGAGCTGCGCGGCGGTTTTCTGGGCTGGACCATGGTGCACCCCGCGTTTCACGCGGCTGGCGGTGAACTGCCGGACGCACTCACGCCGGTCTACCCCACCAGCGCGCAGCTGCCGCAAGCCTATTTGCGCAAGGTGGTGGCGAGTGGTCTGCGCCGTGCAGACTTGGGCGAGAATCTGCCGCCCGCGCTCCTGGGTGGTCTGCACGCGGTGGTGCGCGGCACCTGGACGCTGCGCGACGCACTGCAGTACCTGCACCACCCGGGCGCCGACGTGTCGCTGGACGCGCTCGAAGACCGCAGCCACCCGGCCTGGCAGCGGCTCAAGGCCGAGGAGTTGCTGGCACAGCAGCTCTCGCAGTTCACTGCCCGCCAGGAACGCGCCGAGTTGCGCGCACCCGCGCTGCGTGCCAAGCCCGGCGGCCTGCACGAACAGTTGCTCGGTGTGTTGCCGTTTGCACTCACCACCGCGCAGCACCGCGTGGGCGAAGAAATTGCGCGCGACCTGATGCGCCAGATTCCCATGCACCGGTTGCTGCAGGGCGATGTGGGTTCGGGCAAGACGGTGGTGGCCGCGCTGGCTGCGGCGATCGCCATCGACGCGGGCTGGCAGTGCGCGCTGATGGCGCCCACCGAGATATTGGCCGAGCAGCACTTCGCCAAGCTCATCGGCTGGCTGGAGCCCCTGCTCGCGCCGCTGGGCAAACGCGTGGCCTGGCTCACCGGCAGCCAGAAGAAAAAGCAGCGCGGCGAGATGCTCGCGCTGATCGCCAGCGGCGAGGCCGCGCTGGTGGTGGGAACCCACGCCGTGATTCAAGACCAGGTGGTGTTCAAGAACCTTGCGCTGGCGATCATTGATGAGCAGCACCGGTTTGGCGTGGCGCAGCGGCTGGCGCTGCGGGGGAAGATGGGCACTGGGCACACGGAGGTGTCGGCGGGGGCTTCGACAGGCTCAGCCCAGGAGCCCCACCTGCTCATGATGACGGCCACGCCGATTCCCCGGACGCTCGCCATGAGCTACTACGCCGACCTCGACGTCTCCACCATCGACGAGCTGCCGCCAGGGCGCACTCCCATCGTCACCAAGGTGGTGGCCGACAACCGCCGCAACGAGGTGGTGGAGCGCATCCGTTCGCAGGTGGCGCAGGGAAGGCAGGTCTACTGGGTGTGCCCGCTGATCGAGGAGAGCGAAGTGCTCGACCTGTCGAACGCAACCGCCACGCACGCCGAGCTGAGCGAATCACTGCCCGGCGTGCTCGTGGGCCTGCTGCATTCGCGCATGCCCGTGGCCGAGAAGAAGGCGGTGATGTCGCTCTTCACCGGCGGGCAGATGGGCGTGCTGGTGTCCACCACCGTGATCGAGGTCGGTGTGGACGTGCCCAACGCGTCGCTCATGGTGATCGAACACGCCGAACGTTTCGGGCTCTCGCAACTTCACCAGCTGCGCGGGCGCGTGGGCCGTGGCGCCGCAGCCTCGGCCTGCGTGCTGCTCTACACGCCACCCGACAGCGGCCGCCTGGGCGAGACCGCGCGTGAACGCCTGAAGGCCATGGCCGAGACCAGCGACGGCTTCGAAATCGCCCGGCGTGATCTGGAGATTCGCGGCCCGGGCGAGTTCCTGGGCGCGCGCCAGTCGGGCGCACCGCTGCTGCGCTTTGCCGATCTCGCCACCGACACCCACCTGCTCGAATGGGCCCGCGCGGCCGCGCCGGTGATGCTGGCCGAGTATCCGCAACAGGCCGAAAAACACATCGCCCGCTGGTTGGGCGGCAAGGCGGAGTTCCTCAAGGCGTGAGCGGGGGGCCCGCTGACACGGGGTATTTGACGGCAGGCGCAAAATACTCCCCCATGACGCTGACCGAACTCAAATACATCGTGGCCGTGGCGCGCGAGAAACACTTTGGCAAGGCGGCCGAGGCCTGCTTTGTGTCGCAGCCCACGCTGTCGGTGGCCATCAAGAAGCTGGAAGAGGAGCTGGAGCTCAAGATCTTTGAGCGCAGCGCCAGCGAGATCAGCGTGACGCCGCTGGGCGAAGAAATCGTGCGCCAGGCGCAGACCGTGCTGGAGCAGGCCGCCGCCATCAAGGAGATCGCCAAGCGCGGCAAGGACCCGCTGGCCGGCCCGCTCAAGCTGGGCGTGATCTACACCATCGGCCCGTATTTGCTGCCCGACCTGGTGCGCCACGTGATCGACCGCACGCCGCAGATGCCGCTGATGCTGCAGGAGAACTTCACGGTGAAGCTGCTGGAGCAGTTGCGTCTTGGCGAGATCGACTGCGCCATCCTGGCAGAGCCCTTTCCCGACACGAATCTCGCCATTGCGCCGCTGTACGACGAGCCCTTTCTGGCCGCCGTGCCGCACACGCACGCATTGGCCAAACAAGGCCACATCACCAACGAAGAGCTCAAGCGCGAGACCATGCTGCTGCTGGGCACGGGCCATTGTTTCCGCGACCACGTGCTGGAGGTCTGCCCGGAGTTCGCGCGTTTTTCCAACGACGCTGAAGGCATCCGCAAGAGCTTCGAAGGTTCGTCGCTGGAGACCATCAAACACATGGTGGCCGCCGGCATGGGTGTGACGCTGGTGCCGCGCCTGTCGGTGCCTTCGTCGGCGCTGGACGGCCACGCCACGCCGGGGCAGGACTTCGGCGACTCGTCGTATGTGCGTTATCTGCCCTTCGAGGGCGAGGCGCCCACGCGGCGTGTGGTGCTGGCGTGGCGGCGCAGCTTCACGCGTTACGAGGCCATTGCCGAGCTGCGCAATGCCATCTACGCCTGCGAACTTCCAGGCGTCAAACGCCTCTCCTAACTTCCGTTTTTCAACCCTTCCCTCAGGAGTTCTCCATGGCCAAAATCGCCAGCAAAGTCGCAGCCCCCGCCATCAACATCGGCATCAACGAGAAGGACCGCGCAGCCATCGCCAAAGGTTTGTCCAAGCTGCTGGCCGACACGTACACGCTGTACCTGACCACGCACAACTTCCACTGGAACGTGACCGGGCCGATGTTTACGTCGCTGCACACCTTGTTCATGACGCAGTACACCGAGCTGTGGACGGCGGTGGACCCGGTGGCCGAGCGCATCCGTTCGCTGGGCCATGCCGCCCCGGGCAGCTACGCGCAGTTCGGCAAGCTCAGCTCGGTGCCCGACGCGCCGGCCACGCCACCCAAGGCGATGGAGATGGTGCGCATCCTCGTGCAGGGCCATGAGGCGGTGGCGCGCACGGCGCGTGAGCTGTTTCCGGTGGTCGACAAAGCCGGTGACGAACCCACGGCCGATCTGCTGACGCAGCGCCTCACCGTGCACGAACAAACCGCGTGGATGCTGCGCTCCATCCTCGAGGAGTGATCTTTCGATCATGGTCGCTGCAACGTCTCCCGCGCCTTCGCGCCTCGCGCTGTACCTTGACCTGATCCGCTGGAACCGCCCGGCGGGCTGGCTGCTGCTGCTCTGGCCGTCGCTCTCGGCACTGTGGGTGGCGGCCGGAGGCTTCCCGGGCTGGCACCTGCTGGTGGTGTTCGTGCTCGGTACCGTGCTCATGCGCAGCGCGGGCTGCTGCGTGAACGACGTGGCCGACCGTGAATTCGACAAACACGTGAAGCGCACCGCGCAGCGCCCGGTGACCTCGGGCAAGGTCTCACCCCGCGAAGCGCTCGCGCTGGGCGCGGTGCTGGCGCTGGCAGCCTTTGCGCTGGTGCTCACCACCAACACGCCCACGGTGCTCATGTCGTGCGCGGCGCTGGCGATCACGCTGGCCTATCCGTACGCCAAGCGTTTCGTGTCCATGCCGCAGGCCGTGCTGGGCGTGGCCTTCAGCTTCGGTGTGCCCATGGCGTTTGCCGCTGTGCAGGCGCAGCTGCCGCCGCTGGCGTGGGTGCTGTTGCTGGGCAACCTGTTCTGGGTGTTGGCCTACGACACCGAATACGCCATGGTCGACCGCGACGACGACCTGCGCATCGGCATGAAGACCTCGGCCATCACGCTGGGCGCGTACGACGTGCCCGCCGTCGCAGCCTTCTACCTGGTGTTCCTCGCGGTCTGGACGGCCGCACTGTGGAGCGTGGTGAACCCCTGGGTGTGGGGCGCCATGCTGGTGGTGGCGCTGGCTCAGGTGGTGTGGCATGTCCTGTTGATCAAGGACCGCAGCAGAGACGGCTGCTTCAAGGCCTTCCGGCTCAACCACTGGCTGGGGTTCACCGTGTTCGTGGGGGTGGTGCTCGGCTTGGCTTGAGTGCGCCGCACCCGTGGTTTCCCGTCAGCTCAGGTGCTTGCCCACCAGCCCGGTCATCTCGAACATGGTGACTTCATCTTTTCCGAAGACGGCCTTGAGCTTGGCGTCCGCCAGGATGTTTCGTTTGTTCTTCGGGTTCTGCAGGTTGTTGGCCTTGATGTACTCCCACATCAGCTTCACAACTTCGGTGCGGGGTTGCGGCGCTGCACCGATCACAGCGGCCAGCTCGGCGCTGGGGGTGAGTGCACGGGAGAAGGCGGTTGGTTTTTTGACAGTGGTCATCTGGGGCTCATTGATTGAAACAAGGATTCTAGGGCGTGCTTCCCGTCCCGTTGTAACCGTCTGCCACCGGGTCCGCGGCGACAGGCACCTGGTGGGCCGGCGCAGGGACGCTTCGTTCGCGAGCCGCTGGAGCTTCATGTGCCGAATTCGCGGCCGAGTTCTGCGGCGCGTTTTTGCGCAGCGAAAAGCGCTTCTTCAAATTTCGCCTTCACGCCCGCGGCCTCCATCGAGGTCAGCGCCGCGTGGGTCGTGCCGCCCTTGGACGTCACACGCTCGCGCAGCACCTGCGGCGGATCGTCCGAGCGTTGCGCCAGCGTGGCAGCACCGATGAACGTGCCCACCGCGAGCTGGTAGGCCACTTCGGGCGGCAGGCCCATGCGGGCGCCGGCGTCGCGCATGGCCTCCAGGAAATAGAACACGTAGGCCGGGCCCGAGCCGGAGAGTGCGGTCACCGCGTCCAGCTGTACTTCGGCACCCACCCACACCAGCTCACCGGTGGTCTTCACCACGGCTTCGACCCGTGCGCGGTCGGCGGTGCTGGCGCCGTCGCGGGCAAACAACCCGGTCATGCCCAGGCCCACCAGCGCCGGTGTGTTGGGCATGGCGCGCACGATGCGCTGGGTCTGCAGCCAGCCGGCCATGCTCTCGCTGGTGATGCCTGCGGCCACGCTCAGGTGCAGTGCGCTGCCCAGATGGGGCTGGCTGGCGAGTGCGGCTTCTTTGAAGGTCTGTGGCTTCACGGCCCAGACCACGAGGTCCGAGGCACGCAGGTCCGCGCTGGCGGCGGCGAGCAGTGAGACGCCGGGGAACTGCTGCGCGAGCTTGGCGCGCTGTTCGTCCCAGGGTTCGACGATCTGCAGCGCGCTCGCAGGATGGCCCTGACGGAGCAGGCCGCCGACGATGGCGCTGGCCATGTTGCCGCCGCCGATGAAGGTGATGGTGGGGTGGGTGGGGGTGTTCATCGCGCCATTGTCGCGTGCCTCCAGCTACGGCCTCAGGGCGCCACGGTCTGCCTCACAGCGTGTTCCCACTGCGCCATTTTTTCAGCCGCGCGTTCTCGCGAGAGCGTGGGGTGGAAGGTGCGCTCGGCGCGCCACTGTTTCGAGAGTTCGTCCAGCCCGCCGTACAAACCGGTGTGCAGGCCGGCCAGGTAAGCCGCGCCCAGCGCGGTGGTTTCGATCACCGCGGGCCGCACCACCGGAATACCCAGCAGATCGGCCTGGATCTGCATCAGCAGGTCGTTCACGCAGGCGCCGCCGTCCACGCGCAGTTCACTCACGGGCACACCACCGGCGGCCACCGCGTCGCGGCTCATGGCGTCGAGCAGGGCCGCGCTCTGGAACGCAATGCTTTCGAGTGCGGCGCGTGCGATGTGCGCGATGGTGGTGCCGCGCGTGAGGCCGGTGATGCTGCCGCGGGTGTCGGGCTGCCAGTACGGCGCGCCCAGGCCGGTGAAGGCCGGCACCAGCACCACGCCGCCGGCGTCGGGCACGCTCTCGGCGAGCGACTGCACCTCGCTGCTCGACTCGATGGCGCGCAGGCCGTCGCGCAGCCACTGCACCACGGCGCCGCCGATGAACACACTGCCTTCGAGTGCGTATTGCTGAGGCCCGGGTGGCTGCGCCGTGGCGGTGGTGATCAGGCCGTTCTGGCTGATCTGGAAACGTTCCCCGGTGTGCATGAGCATGAAGCAACCGGTGCCGTAAGTGTTCTTGGCCATGCCGGCGGTGAAGCAGGCCTGGCCGAAGAGGGCACTTTGCTGGTCGCCGGCCACGCCGCCGATCTCCAGCGGTGCGCCCAGCCACTGCGCCTGCATCTCGCCGAAGTGCGCGCTGGACGGCAGGGCCTCGGGCATCAGGCTTTTCGGGATGTCGAGCAGGGCGAGCAGCTCGTCGTCCCACTGGCGGGTGTGCACGTTGAACAGCATGGTGCGCGAGGCGTTGCTCACGTCGGTCACATGGCGCGCACCGCCGGTGAGTTGCCAGATCAGCCAGCTGTCCACCGTGCCGAAAGCGAGTTCGCCGCGCTCGGCCTGGGCGCGTGCGCCAGGCACGTGGTCCAGGATCCACTTGAGTTTGGTGCCGGAGAAGTAGGCGTCGATGCGCAGGCCGGTTTTCTGCAGCACGGTGTCGCTCGCGCCCCGTTCGCGCAGTTCGGCGCAGGTGGCCTCGGCGCGGCGGTCCTGCCAGACGATGGCGTTGTAGACCGGCTCGCCCGTTTTGCGGTTCCACACCACGGTGGTCTCGCGCTGGTTGGTGATGCCCACGGCCTGGATCTGGTCGGCGCGCAGCTTCGCCTGCTTCAGCGCCTCGCGCGCCGTCTCCAGCTGGGTGGTCCAGAGGTCGCGCGGGTCGTGCTCCACCCAGCCGGGCTGCGGGTAGATCTGGCGGAACTCGCGCTGCGCCATGGTCACGACGCGGCCTGAGCGGTCGAACACAATGCTGCGCGAACTGGAGGTGCCCTGGTCCAGGGCAAGCAGGTAGGTCATCTCGGCTTTCGGAAAAAGGTCAGGCGACGGCTGCGTCGTTCTGGGTGTCGATGCGCGCGAGCACGCATTCGACGTTGCCTTGCGCGAGCAGCTCGGTAAAGGGCGGCGGCGGTGGCAGGTCGGTGAACACCACGTCCATGTCGTCCAGCCGCGCGAGCTCGACCATGGCGGGCCGGTTGAACTTGCTGTGGTCGGCCGCCAGCCAGACCTCGCGCGACTGCTCGACGATGGCGCGCGCCACCTTCACTTCGCGGTAGTCGAAGTCGCGCAGCGTGCCGTCGGCTTCAATGCCGCTGATGCCGATCAGGCCGATGTCGACCCGGAACTGGCGCATGAAATCCACCGTGGCCTCGCCGACGATGCCCTGGTCGGCGCCGCGCACCAGGCCGCCGGCCACGATCACTTCGCAGTCCGGGTTGGTGCTCATGAGCGAGGCGATGTGCAGGTTGTTGGTGATCACGCGCAGGCCGCGGTGGTGCTGCAGCTCACGCGCCACCGCCTCGATGGTGGTGCCGATGTTCATGATCAGCGAGCAGCCGTTGGGCACCCGCCGCGCCACGGTGCGGGCGATGCGCGTTTTGGCATCCGACTGCATGGCCTGGCGCTGGCGGTAGGCGATGTTTTCAGTGGTCGAGCCCGGCAGGCGAACGCCGCCGTGAAAGCGCGAAAGCAGGCCGGCTTCGGCCAGGCGCTGCACGTCGCGGCGCACGGTTTGCAGGGTGACGCCGAAGCGCTCGGCCATGGCCTCGATGGTCTGTGGACCGTGGGCGCGCACTTCGTCGAGCAGCTGGGTGTGTCGGGGATTGAGATTCATCGGTGGTCACTGGGAAAACAGAGCCACTCGAACATAACGGAATTCTTTTTGACGCCAGTCAGGGTAAATACCGAATAAAAACGAACATAAACGAAACATAGAATCCAGCAAACGAAATGCCACCTGATCATGGGTGTGCGATTTTTCACGCTGGGAGTCGAATGCAATTGTCTCTGGAGCATGTGGGCAAGACCGTCGGGCCTGCCGTCCACCTCTATCCCCAAAGCCTGAGCCTGGCGCCCGGTGCGGTGACGGTGCTGCTGGGCGCCACGCAGGCCGGCAAGACCAGCCTGATGCGCGTTATGGCCGGTCTGGACGTGGCCAGCACCGGCCGCGTGCTGGTGGACGGCGTGGACGTGACGCGCATGTCGGTGCGCCAGCGCAACGTGGCCATGGTCTACCAGCAGTTCGTCAACTACCCGTCGATGACGGTGGCGCGGAACATCGCGTCGCCCATGCGTCTGCGCGGCGACCGCGACGTGGACCAGAAGGTGCGCGACATCGCCGCGCGGCTGCACATCGACATGTTCCTGGACCGCCTACCGGCCGAGCTCTCGGGCGGGCAGCAGCAACGCGTGGCGCTGGCACGCGCCCTGGCCAAGCAGGCGCCGCTGATGCTGTTCGACGAACCCCTGGTGAACCTCGACTACAAGCTGCGCGAAGAGCTGCGCGAGGAGCTCACCCAGCTGTTCGCCACCGGTGACTCCACCGTGGTCTACGCCACCACCGAGCCGGGCGAGGCGCTGCTGCTGGGCGGCTACACCGCCGTGATGGACGCCGGCGAGCTGCTGCAGTACGGCCCCACCGCCGAGGTGTTTCATGGGCCCAAGAGCATCCGCGTGGCACGCGCCTTCAGCGACCCGCCCATGAACCTGCTGGCGGCCGAGGCGGTGGCCGGTGGTGTGCGCGTGCAAGGCGGCGAGGTGTGGACCGTGCAGCTGCCGGCAGACGCGCCCAAGCGCCTCACGCTCGGTTTGCGCGCCGGTGGCCTGCGCGTGACGCAGCGCCCGGGCGACGTGGCCCTGCCTGGCCGCGTGGAGCTGGCCGAGATCGCGGGCTCCGACACCTTTGTGCACGTGCACACCGGCGTGGGTGAGCTGGTGGCGCAACTCACCGGCGTGCATGTGTGCCCGCTGGGCGAGCCGATCACGCTGTACCTGCAACCCGACAGCCTTTTTGTCTTTGACGCCGAGGGTCCGCTGGTGCGCGCACCGGCGCGCCCGGGAAAGGCCCGCTGATGGCACGCATCGAACTCGACCTGGCGCACGCCTACAAGCCGCATCCGAAGGTGGATGAGGACTACGCGCTGCTTCCGCTGAAGATGACCTTCGAGGACGGTGGCGCCTACGCGTTGCTCGGCCCCTCGGGCTGTGGCAAGACGACCATGCTCAACGTCATCTCGGGTCTGCTGGTGCCGTCACAAGGCACGGTGACATTCGATGGTCGCGACGTGACGCGCCAGAGCCCGCAGCAGCGCAACATCGCGCAGGTGTTCCAGTTTCCGGTGATCTACGACACCATGACGGTGGCACAGAACCTCGCGTTTCCGCTGAAGAACCGCAAGGTTCCCGAGGCAGAGATCAAGGCACAGGTGGGCCGCATTGCCGAGATGCTGGAAATGAGCCACCAGCTCGACATGCGCGCGGCGGGCCTGTCTGCCGACCAGAAGCAGAAGATCTCGCTCGGCCGAGGGTTGGTGCGCTCCGATGTGTCGGCCGTGCTGTTCGACGAGCCGCTTACCGTGATCGATCCGCATCTGAAATGGCAGCTGCGGCGCAAGCTCAAACAGATCCACCACGAGCTCAAGCTCACGTTGATTTACGTGACGCACGACCAGGTGGAGGCATTGACCTTCGCCGACGAGGTGGTGGTGATGACGCGTGGGCGCGCGGTGCAGGTGGGCGCGGCCGAGGCGCTGTTCGAGCGGCCGGCGCACACCTTCGTGGGCCACTTCATCGGTTCACCCGGCATGAACTTTTTACCGGCAATCAGCGTGCGCGGTGGTCTGGTGGTGCTGGACCACCCGTTGGCACTCACTGCCGGCCAGACCCTGCCCGAAGGCCCGCTCAAGCTCGGCATCCGCCCCGAATACCTCGCGCTCGGCCAGGCCGGCGAGCCCAACACCTTGCCTGTGAAAGTGACGCGTGTCCAGGACATCGGCACCTATGTGATGGTGACCTGCGAGGCTGGCGAACACCGGCTGAAGTGCCGCCTTGCGCCTGAGGCCGCCGCACCCCTGCCGGGCGACACCGTGCATCTTCGGGTGCTGGGCGAGCACACCTGCTTTTATCAAGACGAGGCTTTGATTTCATGAGCACCACAACGAAACCCGTGAACCAGAAAGCCTGGTTCCTCGTGCTGCCGGTCATCGTCTGCGTGGCCTTCTCGGCCATCCTGCCGCTGATGACGGTGGTGAACTACTCGGTGCAGGACATCTTCTCGCCCGACCGCCGCGTTTTCGTCGGCACCGAATGGTTCGCCGCCGTGATGCGCGACGAAGAGCTGCACCTGGCCTTGTGGCGCCAGATCCAGTTTTCGCTTGCGGTGCTGCTGGTGGAGATTCCGCTGGGCATCGCGCTGGCGCTGTCCATGCCGGCGCAGGGCTGGAAATCTTCCGCCGTGCTGGTGCTGGTGGCGCTCTCGCTGCTGATTCCGTGGAACGTGGTGGGCACCATCTGGCAGATCTTCGGCCGCGCCGACATCGGACCGCTGGGCTACTACCTGCAGCAGGCGGGCATTGAATACAGCTACACCGGCAACTCCTCACACGCCTGGTGGACGGTGCTGGCCATGGACGTGTGGCACTGGACGCCGCTGGTGGCGCTGCTGGCCTTCGCCGGCCTGCGCAGCATTCCCGACGCGTACTACCAGGCCGCCAGCATCGACGGCGCCAGCAAATGGGCGGTGTTCCGCTACATCCAGCTGCCCAAAATGCGCGGCGTGCTCATGATCGCAGTGCTGCTGCGTTTCATGGACAGTTTCATGATCTACACCGAGCCCTTTGTGCTCACCGGCGGTGGCCCCGGCAACGCCACCACCTTCCTCTCGCAGTACCTCACCACCAAGGCGGTCGGCCAGTTCGACCTCGGTCCGGCGGCGGCATTCTCCCTCATCTACTTCCTCATCATCCTGCTGTTCTGCTTCGTGCTCTACAACTGGATGCAGAGCCTGGGCACGTCGGAAAAGGAGCAGGGCCATGGATAACCGGCGTTTCAAGAAGAGGACGCTGTTCCTCATCGCCTACCTGATCTTTGCCTTGTTGCCCATCTACTGGATGGTCAACATGAGCTTCAAGACCAACCAGGAAATCCTGTCCTCGTTCACGCTGTGGCCGGCCGATTTCACCTGGGCCAACTACAAGACGATCTTCACCGACCCCTCGTGGTACTCGGGCTACATCAACAGCCTGATCTACGTGGGCATCAACACGGTGATTTCACTCACCGTGGCCCTGCCTGCCGCGTACGCCTTCTCGCGCTACCGCTTCCTGGGCGACAAGCACGTGTTCTTCTGGTTGCTCACCAACCGCATGACGCCACCCGCCGTGTTCCTGCTGCCGTTCTTCCAGCTCTACACGACGCTCGGTTTGATGGACACGCACATCGCTGTGGCCATGGCGCACCTGCTGTTCAACGTGCCTCTGGCGGTGTGGATTCTGGAAGGCTTCATGAGCGGCATTCCGCGCGAGATCGACGAGACCGCCTACATCGACGGCTACAGCTTCCCGCGCTTCTTCTTCACCATCTTTCTGCCGCTGATCAAAGCCGGGGTGGGCGTGGCGGCGTTCTTCTGCTTCATGTTCAGCTGGGTTGAGCTGCTGCTGGCGCGCACGCTCACCAGCGTGAACGCCAAACCCATCGTGGCCACCATGACGCGCACGGTGAGTGCGAGTGGCATGGACTGGGCCACGCTGGCGGCGGCGGGTGTGCTGACCATCGTGCCCGGCGCGATCGTGATCTGGTTCGTGCGGCATTACATCGCCAAGGGCTTTGCGATGGGGCGTGTTTAAAACTTTGTGGGTCAGACCACGCGCAGCGTGCTCTGACCCCAACTGACTGGGGGTTTTATGTTTACGTGGATGGTCTGGACCACCCCGGTGGCCGTTTTCTTCACCTGCATCGCTTTGATGCTCATCGGCATGACCGTGTGGGAGCTCAAGTCCCCCACGATCGAGCGCAAGGGCTTCCTGCCCATGGTCACCACGCGCGGTGACCGGCTCTTCATCGGCCTGCTCGGCGCGGCCTACATCAACCTGGCCTTCATCGGCATGGCGGGCTGGCTCACTCAGTGGCTCTCGCTGGAGCAGGAGCCCAGCATCTGGATCTCCTTTGTGGCGTCCATGGCCTGGCTGCTGCTGGCACTGCGCAAAGGCTGATCGCTTCATGGTTTTCGGTATTCGGCCCATTGCTTCCCCGGGGCCGAGACCTGTCACCCACCGGGGAAGCACATCGATCGAGGAGACAACATGAGATTGCGACACACCCCTCTGGCCCTGGCAGCGTTGCTCGCCATGGGCTCCCTGCCGGCCTGGGCCGACGAGGCCGCCGCCAAGAAATGGATCGACAGCGAGTTCCAGCCTTCCACCCTGACCAAGGCCCAGCAAGCGACTGAAATGAAGTGGTTCATCGACGCCGCGGCCAAGCTCAAGGCCAAGGGCGTGAAGGAGATCTCGGTGGTCTCGGAGACCATCACCACGCACGAGTACGAGAGCAAGACCCTGGCCAAGGCCTTTGCCGAGATCACCGGCATCACCGTCAAGCACGACCTCATTCAAGAGGGTGACGTGGTCGAGAAACTGCAGACGTCCATGCAGTCGGGCAAGTCGATCTACGACGGCTGGATCAGCGACTCCGACCTGATCGGCACCCACTACCGCTACGGCAAGATGATGAACCTGACCGACTACATGGCCGGCAAGGGCAAGGAGTACACCAACCCGGGCCTGGACATCAAGGACTTCATCGGCACCAGCTTCACCACCGCACCCGACGGCAAGCTCTACCAGCTGCCCGACCAGCAGTTTGCCAACCTGTACTGGTTCCGCGCCGACCTGTTCGCACGCCAGGACCTGAAAGACAAGTTCAAGGCCAAGTACGGCTACGACCTGGGCGTGCCGCTGAACTGGAGCGCCTACGAAGACATCGCCGCCTTCTTCAGCGAAGACGTGAAGACCATCGACGGCAAGCCGATCTATGGCCACATGGACTACGGCAAGAAAGACCCGTCGCTGGGCTGGCGCTTCACCGACGCATGGCTCTCCATGGCCGGCACCGCCGACATCGGCATTCCCAACGGCAAGCCGGTCGACGAGTGGGGCATTCGCGCCTCGGCCGACGGCTGCACGCCGCTGGGTGCCAGCGTCTCGCGCGGTGGTGCCACCAACTCGCCGGCCGCCGTGTACGCGCTCACCAAGTACATCGACTGGATGAAGAAGTACGCGCCGAAAGAAGCCACCGGCATGACCTTCGGCGAGGCCGGCCCGGTGCCCGCACAAGGCCAGATCGCTCAGCAAATCTTCTGGTACACCGCCTTCACCGCCGACATGACCAAGCCCGGCCTGCCGGTGGTCAACGCCGACGGCACGCCCAAGTGGCGCATGGCCCCCGGCCCGAACGGCCCGTACTGGAAGCAGGGCATGCAGAACGGCTACCAGGACGTGGGTTCGTGGTCCTTCTTCAACGGACATGACGAAAACAAGACCGCTGCGGCCTGGCTGTACGCGCAGTTCGTGACCGCCAAAACGACCTCGCTGAAGAAGACCATCGTCGGCCTCACGCCCATCCGCGAGAGCGACATCCAGAGCAAGGCCATGACCGACCTGGCGCCCAAGCTCGGAGGTCTGGTCGAGTTCTACCGCAGCCCGGCCCGTGTGGCATGGACGCCCACCGGCACCAACGTGCCCGACTACCCCAAGCTCGCGCAGCTCTGGTGGCAGAACGTGGCACAGGCCGTGACGGGTGAGAAAACGCCTCAGGTGGCGATGGACAACCTGGCCGAGCAGATGGACCAGGTCATGGGCCGGCTGGAACGCGCCGGCATGGAACGTTGCGCGCCCAAGCTCAATCCCAAGGGCGACCCGGCCAAGTACTTGAGCGACAAAGCCGCGCCGTGGAAAAAGCTGGCCAACGAGAAGCCCAAGGGAGAGACCATCGCCTACGACCAGTTGCTCAACGCGTGGAAGAATGGCAAGGCGCGCTGATGTAACGCATCTGTTTTTGTAGCAACCCGCCCTGCGCACGCTCCCTGGTGCGCAGGGTCACTCCCCATTTCATGAAACGCGCAGAACTGCTTGAATTGCTGCCCCGCCACGGCGTGTACGACCTGGCGGTCGTCGGTGGCGGTGCCACCGGCCTCGGGGTCGCGCTCGACGCCGCGCTGCGCGGTTTCTCCGTCGTTCTGCTGGAGTCGCACGACTTCGCCGGCGGTACGTCTTCCCGCTCCACCAAGCTGCTGCACGGCGGCGTGCGCTACCTCGCCCAGGGCAACCTGGCGCTCGTGCGCGAGGCGCTGGCCGAGCGCGCCACGGTGCTGCGCATCGCGCCCCACCTGGCGCAGCCGCTGCCCTTCGTCATGCCCTCCTACCGCTGGTGGCAGACCCCCTTCAACGGCATCGGCCTCAAGCTCTACGACCTGCTGGCCGGCAGCGCAGGGCTGGGCCGCACCGAATTCCTCGGCCGAGCGCAAACCTTGCAGGCCTTGCCGGGGGTGAACCCCAAGGGGTTGCGCGGCGGCGTCAAGTACTGGGACGGCCAGTTCGACGACGCGCGTCTGGCCTTGGCGCTCGCCCGCAGCGCCGAGGCTGCAGGTGCCCAGGTCTTGAACTACGCCGAGGTGACGGCGGTGCGCCAGCTGCCCGGTGGCGAAGGCCCGCTGTCGGTCATCGACGTGAACGATCGGCTCGGTGGTGCCTCCTTTCAATTGCAGGCGCGCTGCGTGGTCAACGCCACCGGCGTCTGGGTCGACGCCCTGCGAGACCACACCCAGCCGGCGGCGAACCCGGGTACGCCTTCGCACATGGTCAGCCCCAGCCAGGGCGTGCACGTGGTGGTCGACCGTGACTTCATGCCTGGGGGCCATGCGTTGCTGGTGCCCAAGACGCGCGACGGGCGCGTGTTGTTCGCCGTGCCTTGGCTGGGCAAGCTGATCCTGGGCACCACCGACACCCCGCGCCGCGACCTGCCGCGCGAGCCCGACGCCTTTGCCGAAGAGCTGGAATTCATCCTCAGCGAGGCCAGCCAGGCGCTGAGCCGGCCGGTGCGCCGCGAAGACATCAAAAGCCTCTGGGTCGGCCTGCGCCCGCTGGTGGCCGCGCCCGCAGCGGCCGAGGGCGGCACCAAAGTGCTGTCGCGCGAACACACCATCGTGGTCGATGCCAACGGGCTGGTCACGGTGACCGGGGGCAAATGGACCACCTACCGCGCCATGGCTGAAGACGTGCTGGAGCGCTGTTTCGCGAGCCGCCTCTTGCCCCGGCGCGCCGGAGGCCAAAGCGCCTCTCATGCGCTCACAGGTGCTGCCGTGGCCGGCCCTGCAACACCCCTGTACGCCACGCCGGGATTGCATCTGTATGGCTCCGAAGCGGCACGGGTGAACGACTGCCCGGGCAAGGACAACGTCCTGGGAGCGGGCCTGACCGAGGCCATGGTGCGTTACGCCGCACGTTTCGAGCACGCCCAGACCGTGGAGGACGTGCTCGCCCGGCGTTCGCGCATCCTGTTCCTGGACGCAGGCGAAGCCGCCCGGCTGGCGCCCGCCGTGGCCGACATCCTGCAGCAGGAGCTGGGCACCGATCCCGCACTTCGGTCTTTTCTGGACCTTTGCGACCGCTATCTGCCGGCGGCGCGCGGAATTTGAGGTTTTTCGCAGGCCAGTGCGTTGACAGTCCACTGAAACCATGTGATACTGCGCGGCTTCGCTCCAAAAAAGCGAGGCAATCTGCCCACTCGGAAGGAATTGGATCTGGCTTCGGCCAATCCGGTTTTCAACGGCGGGCCCAAGACTGATCACTTTCTGCCGCGGTGGTGGAAGGGATTCAAGTTGGGACTTAAATCAAATGATCCAAACGCAATCTCGACTCGATGTTGCTGACAACACGGGTGCCAAATCCGTGATGTGCATCAAGGTGCTCGGCGGCTCCAAGCGGCGTTATGCCAGCGTTGGCGACGTCATCAAGGTCACCATCAAAGAAGCAGCGCCCCGCGGCCGCGTCAAAAAAGGCGAGGTTTACAACGCTGTGGTGGTTCGCACCGCCAAGGGCATTCGTCGTCAAGACGGCGCCCTCATCAAATTCGACGGCAACGCAGCAGTGTTGCTCAACGCCAAGCTGGAGCCCATCGGCACCCGCATCTTCGGACCGGTGACGCGCGAGCTGCGCACCGAAAAGTTCATGAAGATCGTGTCGCTGGCGCCCGAGGTTCTCTGAGGAATCATCATGAACAAGATTCGCAGTGGTGACGAAGTCATCGTGATCGCAGGTCGCGACAAAGGCAAACGCGGCAAGGTTGCGCTCCGTGTCGACGACAGCAAGCTGATTGTCGAGGGAGTGAACATCGTCAAGAAACACGCCAAGCCGAACCCCATGAAGGGTGTGACCGGCGGCATCATCGAAAAGACCATGCCCATCCACCAGTCCAACATCGCCATCTTCAATGGCGTCACGGGCAAGGCAGATCGCGTGGGCATCAAGCTCCTGGCTGACGGCAAGAAAGTGCGCGTCTTCAAGTCCAGCGGCGAAGAAATCAAGGCGGCATGACCATGGCACGTTTGCAAGACATTTTCCGCGACAAGATCGCGCCCAGCCTGGTGGAGAAGTTCGGCTACAAGTCGATCATGGAGGTGCCCCGCATCACCAAGATCACGCTGAACATGGGTGTGAGCGAAGCCGTTGCCGACAAGAAGGTCATGGACAACGCCGTGGGCGACCTGACCAAGATCGCTGGCCAGAAGCCTGTGGTCACGAAGGCCCGCAAGGCCATCGCCGGTTTCAAGATTCGCGAACAGCAGGCCATCGGCTGCATGGTGACGCTTCGCGGCGCCAAGATGTACGAGTTCCTGGACCGCTTCGTTACCGTGGCTCTGCCCCGGGTGCGCGACTTCCGTGGTATCTCCGGTCGTTCATTTGACGGCCGTGGCAACTACAACGTCGGCGTCAAGGAACAGATCATTTTCCCTGAGATCGAGTACGACAAGGTTGACGCCTTGCGCGGTCTCAACATCAGCATCACGACGACCGCCAAGAACGATGAAGAGTGCAAGGCTCTTCTGGCTGGTTTCCGTTTCCCGTTCAAGAACTGAGGTGGCGCGTGGCTAAACAAGCACTACTGCAACGTGAACTCAAGCGCGAGAAACTCGCCGCCAAGTTCGCCAAGAAATACAACGAATTCAAAGCCGTCGCCAACGACGTCAAGAAGACCGACGAAGAGCGCGATGCGGCCCGCCTGGGTCTGCAGAAGCTGCCCCGCAATTCGAACCCGACCCGCCAGCGCAACCGCTGTGCGATCACCGGTCGTCCGCGCGGCACCTTCGCCCACTTCGGCCTGGCTCGCGCCAAGGTCCGTGAAATGGCTTTTGCCGGGGAAATCCCCGGCATCACCAAAGCCAGCTGGTAAGCCCTAGGAGAACCACAAATGAGCATGAGTGATCCTATCGCCGACATGTTGACCCGCATCCGCAACGCGCAGATGGTGGAAAAAGCCAGCGTGTCGATGCCGGCCTCCAAGGTCAAAGCCGCGATCGCCCAAGTCCTGAAGGACGAAGGCTACATCGACGGATTTCAGGTCAAGAACAACGACGGCAAGAGCGAACTCGAAATCGCCTTGAAGTACTACGCTGGCCGCCCCGTGATCGAACGCATTGAGCGTGTGAGCCGCCCTGGTTTGCGCGTTTACCGCGGTCGCAACGCCATCCCCCAGGTCCAGAACGGTCTGGGCGTGGCCATCGTCACCACGCCCCAGGGTGTGATGACCGATCGCAAGGCTCGTGCCACCGGTGTCGGTGGTGAAGTCCTGTGTTACGTCGCCTGATGCGGGCATTGAGGAGCAATTAATGTCACGTATTGGAAAACAGCCGGTCTCCATCCCTGCCGGGGTCGAGATCGCAGTCAAAGAAGACCTGATCAACGTCAAGGGCACCCTCGGTGCCTTGGCGCTGGCGCAAAACGCGCTGGTCAAGGTTGAAAGCAACAACGGCGCGCTGACCTTCGTTCCTGTGAACGATTCTCGCGAAGCCAACGCCATGTCGGGCACCATGCGTCAGCTGGTGAACAACATGGTCAACGGCGTCAGCAAGGGCTTCGAGAAGAAGCTCACGCTGCTGGGCGTGGGCTACAAGGCCCAGGCACAAGGCACCAAGCTCAACCTGACGGTGGGTTACTCCCACCCGGTGGTGATGGACATGCCTGCCGGTATCAAGGTGGAAACGCCGACGCCCACCGAAATCCTGATCAAGGGTTCGGACCGTCAGCGTGTTGGTCAGATCGCTTCCGAAGTGCGGGCCGTGCGCCCCCCCGAGCCCTACAAAGGCAAGGGCATCCGTTATGCGGATGAAAAGGTCGTGATCAAGGAAACCAAGAAGAAATAAGGATCAGGATCATGTTGACCAAAAAAGAGCAACGTCTGCGCCGCGCCCGCCAAACGCGCATCCGCATTGCGCAGCAGGGCGCTGTCCGCCTGAGCGTGAACCGCACCAATCTGCACATTTACGCCAGCGTCATTTCCGACGATGGCTCCAAAGTGCTGGCCTCTGCCTCCACGGCCGAAGCCGAAGTGCGTGCCCAGATCGGTGGCGCCGGCAAAGGTGGCAACGCATCCGCTGCAGCCCTGGTGGGCAAGCGCATCGCCGAAAAGGCCAAGGCTGCCGGCATCGAAAAGGTGGCGTTTGACCGTTCAGGTTTTGCCTACCACGGTCGGGTGAAAGCCCTGGCAGACGCCGCCCGCGAAGCCGGCCTGCAGTTCTGATCAAACGGAAACCACAAAATGGCTAAATTTACGGCAAACATCAAGAACGAAGCGATCGAAGACGGTTTGCGCGAAAAGATGATCGCGATCAACCGTGTGACCAAGGTGGTCAAGGGCGGTCGTATCCTCGGTTTCGCAGCACTGACCGTCGTCGGCGACGGCGATGGCCGCGTGGGCATGGGCAAGGGCAAGGCGCGTGAAGTGCCCGTGGCCGTGCAAAAAGCCATGGAGCAAGCCCGCCGCAACATGATCAAGGTGTCGCTCAAGAACGGTTCGCTGCACCACAGCGTGCACGGCGAGCACGGCGCTTCCAACGTCATGATGCTGCCAGCCTCCAAGGGTACCGGCATCATTGCTGGTGGTCCGATGCGCGCTGTTTTCGAAGTGCTCGGCATCACCGACGTCGTCGCCAAGAGCCACGGCTCGAGCAACCCCTACAACCTGGTGCGTGCCACGCTGGACGCATTGAAGAATTCAACCACCCCGTCCGACGTGGCTGCCAAGCGTGGCAAGTCCATTGAAGACATCCTGGGTTGAATGGAGCGATCATGACCACTCAAAACACCGTCAAGGTTCAGCTGGTGCGCAGCCCCATCGGAACCAAGCAGTCCCACCGCGACACCGTTCGTGGCTTGGGCTTGCGCAAACTCAACAGCACCAGTGAGCTGCAGGACACACCTGCGGTGCGCGGCATGATCAACAAGATCAGCTATCTGGTCAAAGTACTCTGATCGGGGTCACGGACATGCAACTCAACACCATCAAGCCCCCTCAGGGCGCCAAGCACGCCAAGCGCCGTGTCGGCCGCGGCATTGGTTCCGGCCTGGGCAAGACCGCAGGTCGTGGCCACAAGGGTCAAAAGTCCCGTTCGGGCGGCTACCACAAGGTGGGCTTCGAAGGCGGTCAAATGCCTCTGCAGCGCCGTCTGCCCAAGCGCGGCTTCAAGTCGACCCAGCTGCAGTTCAATGCCGAAGTCACCCTGACCGACATCAGCGCACTCAACGTGGCCGATGTGGACATGCTGGTGCTCAAGCAAGCAGGCCTCGTGCCTCACCTGACCAAGCGCGTGAAGATCATCAAAACCGGTGAACTCACACGTGCGGTGTCCTTCAAGGACGTGTTGGTGACAGCTGGTGCCAAGGCTGTGATCGAGGCCGCTGGCGGCTCGATCGCCTCCTGAGCGGAACCTGACGGAATCGACCTGTGGCAACTGGATCCACGACCCTAGCCAAGACCGGCAAGTTCGGCGACCTGCGTCGCCGGCTGGTCTTCTTGCTGCTCGCCCTGGTGGTGTACCGCATCGGTGCGCACATTCCAGTGCCAGGCATCGACCCGGCACAGCTTGAACAGTTGTTCAAAGGGCAAGCGGGCGGCATTTTGAGCCTCTTCAACATGTTCTCGGGCGGAGCGCTGTCGCGGTTCACCGTGTTTGCGCTGGGGATCATGCCGTACATCTCGGCATCGATCATCATGCAGCTCATGACTTACGTGGTCCCCACGTTTGAGCAGTTGAAGAAAGAGGGCGAGGCCGGTCGTCGCAAGATCACGCAGTACACCCGCTACGGCACGCTGGGTCTGGCGATTTTCCAGTCGATGGGCATCGCCCTCGCGCTGGAAGGCTCTGCTGGCTTGGTGATCGATCCTGGCATGGGCTTTCGCCTGACGGCGGTGGTCAGCTTGGTGGCTGGCACCATGTTTCTGATGTGGCTCGGTGAGCAGATCACCGAGCGCGGTCTGGGCAATGGCATCTCCATCCTGATCTTCGCCGGTATCGCCGCTGGTTTGCCCAGTGCCGTGGGTGGTTTGCTGGAGTTGGTTCGCACTGGCGCCATGAACATCCTGATCGCCATCTTCATCATCGCGTTGGTGGTCCTGGTGACCTACTTCGTGGTGTTCGTGGAGCGTGGTCAGCGCAAGATTCTGGTGAACTATGCCCGTCGGCAAGTCGGCAACAAGGTTTACGGCGGTCAGTCGTCGCACCTGCCGCTCAAGCTGAACATGGCGGGTGTGATTCCTCCGATTTTTGCATCGTCCATCATCCTGCTGCCCACCACGGTGGTGAGCTGGGTGAGCACCGGTGACTCCACACGTTGGCTGCGTGACATGGCTTCGGCTTTGTCTCCAGGTCAGCCGATTTATGTGGCCTTGTACGCTGCCGCGATCATCTTCTTCTGCTTCTTCTACACCGCGCTGGTATTCAACAGCCGGGAGACAGCCGACAACCTGAAGAAGAGCGGTGCGTTCATTCCCGGTATTCGCCCTGGCGATCAGACTGCGCGCTACATCGACAAGATTTTGCTGAGGCTGACACTGGCCGGCGCTGTGTACATCACCGCCGTGTGTCTGCTGCCCGAGTTCCTGATCCTGAAGTACAACGTGCCGTTCTATTTTGGTGGCACCTCCCTGTTGATCATCGTGGTGGTCACCATGGACTTCATGGCACAGGTTCAGAATTACATGATGTCGCAGCAGTACGAATCGCTGCTCAAAAAGGCCAACTTCAAGACCTCACCCGGAAGTTGAGTTTTTGTATGTCCAAGGACGACGTGATCGAGATGCAAGGTGAGGTTGTTGAAAACCTTCCCAATGCGACCTTCAGGGTCAAACTCGAAAACGGTCATGTGGTGCTGGGACATATCAGCGGCAAGATGCGGATGCACTACATCCGGATCTTGCCAGGCGACAAGGTCAAGGTAGAGCTCACGCCCTACGACCTCACCCGGGCGCGAATTGTTTTTCGCTCGAAGTGAGTGGTTGGTTGTTGAATATTTTTGAATATCTAGGAGAAGACTATGAGAGTTTCGGCTTCGGTCAAGAAAATGTGCCGCAACTGCAAGATCATCAAGCGGCACGGTGTTGTGCGAGTCATTTGCACCGATCCGCGTCATAAACAGCGTCAAGGCTGATTGAAGTTTAGAGGACCACCATGGCTCGTATTGCAGGCATCAACATTCCGCCGCACAAGCACGCCGAAATCGGCTTGACGGCAATTTTCGGCATCGGTCGCACCCGCGCTCGCAAGATCTGCGAGGCATGCGGGATCGACTACACCAAGAAGATCAAGGACCTGAGTGACGCGGAGCTTGAAAAAGTTCGCGACCAGGTCGGCACGTTCACGATCGAGGGCGATCTCCGCCGCGAGACCACCATGAACATCAAGCGATTGATGGACATCGGTTGCTATCGCGGTTTCCGCCACCGCCGTGGCCTGCCGCTGCGCGGTCAGCGCACCAAGACCAATGCGCGCACCCGCAAAGGTCCTCGCAAAGCGGCCCAGTCGCTGAAGAAGTAATCGGTTCGAAGGATCCCCATGGCCAAGTCACCCTCCACCAGCGCATCCGCACGCGTTCGCAAGAAAGTCCGCAAGAACATTGCTGACGGCATCGCCCACGTGCACGCTTCGTTCAACAACACCATCATCACGATCACCGATCGCCAGGGCAACGCGTTGTCCTGGGCATCGTCCGGTGGCCAAGGTTTCAAGGGCTCGCGCAAGTCCACCCCGTTCGCAGCCCAGGTGGCTTCGGAAGTGGCCGGCCGCGCTGCCATTGAGCAGGGCATCAAGAACCTGGATGTCGAGATCAAGGGTCCTGGTCCTGGTCGCGAATCTTCGGTGCGTGCCTTGGGTGCCCTGGGCATCCGCATCAACTCCATCGCTGACGTGACGCCCGTGCCCCACAACGGCTGCCGTCCGCAGAAGCGCCGCCGCATTTGAGGCGGTACCGCTCACGCGGTACAATGGAAAGCTTTTTTTCGAGCGCCACCGCAGTCGCCTGCGGTGGCATTTTTTGCTAAGCCCACCGCCACTTCATTCGAGAAGTGGCTCCCGCAATGACATCGTTTGATGTGGGTTGCGGCAGAAACACAAGGACATCAACGTGGCACGTTACCTCGGCCCCAAGGCCAAACTTTCCCGCCGTGAAGGCTCCGACCTGTTGCTCAAGAGCGCCCGCCGCTCCATCAGCGACAAGGCCAAATTTGACTCCAAGCCAGGCCAGCATGGCCGCACTTCGGGTCAGCGCACCTCCGACTTTGGCGTGCAATTGCGCGAGAAGCAGAAGGTCAAGCGCACGTACGGCGTGTTGGAGCGTCAGTTCCGCCGCTACTTCGCCGAAGCCGACCGCCGCCGTGGCAACACCGGCGCCAATTTGCTGTTCCTGCTGGAAGCTCGCCTGGACAACGTCGTGTTCCGCATGGGCTTTGCATCAACCCGCGCCGAAGCGCGCCAGATCGTGTCGCACAAGGCGATCCTGGTGAACGGCAAGTCGGTGAACATTCCTTCGTATTCCGTGAAGGCCGGCGATGTGATCGCCGTTCGCGAGAAATCGAAGAAGCAGGGTCGCGTGCTCGAAGCCATGGAGTTGGCCAAGCAGATCGGTTTCCCCGCTTGGGTTGATGTATCGGTCGAGAAGGTTGAAGGCGTGTTCAAGAAGTCGCCTGACCGCGACGAGTTCGCCTCCGACGTCAACGAATCGCTGATCGTCGAACTGTATTCCCGTTAATTTCGTTCCCGGCGTGCACCCTCATGGGTGCGGCCGGGCCATGCTCCATCTGCCTTATCGGTGTAACGAGCCGAGGGTACTGAAGGAAGTTTGAATGCTGAACAATCTGCTGAAGCCCAAAACCATCAACGTCGAGCAAGTCTCGGCCAATAAAGCCAAGGTCACGCTGGAGCCTTTCGAGCGTGGCTATGGTCACACGCTGGGCAACGCCCTTCGCCGCGTTTTGTTGTCTTCCATGACCGGCCATGCGCCGACCGAAGTCACCATTGCCGGCGTAGTGCACGAATACTCCTCCATCGACGGTGTTCAAGAGGACGTGGTCAACATGCTCTTGAACCTCAAGGGTGTGGTGTTCAAGCTCCACAACCGCGACGAAGTGACGCTGAGCCTGCGCAAGGACGGCGAGGGCTTGGTAACGGCTGCCGACATCCAGACCCCGCACGATGTTGAAATCGTGAACCCTGGTCATGTCATCGCCACGCTGTCTGCCGGTGCCAAGCTGGACATGCAGATCAAGGTCGAAAAAGGTCGCGGCTACGTTCCCGGCAGCCTGCGCCGCAACGATGACCAGGCCCGCTCCATCGGCCGCATCGTTCTCGACGCGTCGTTCTCGCCTGTCAAGCGCGTGAGCTACACCGTTGAGAGCGCTCGCGTCGAGCAGCGCACCGACCTGGACAAGCTGGTGCTCGAGATCGAGACCAATGGCTCCATCGGCCCTGAAGAAGCGGTTCGTGCTTCGGCCAAGATCCTGGTCGAGCAATTGGCTGTGTTCGCACAGCTCGAAGGCGCCGAACTCAACTTCGAAGCCCCTGCACAGCGCAGCTCGCAGCAGTTCGACCCGATCCTGTTGCGTCCTGTGGACGAGCTGGAACTCACCGTGCGTTCGGCCAACTGCCTCAAGGCCGAAAACATCTATTACATCGGTGATCTGATCCAGCGCACCGAGAACGAGTTGCTCAAGACCCCCAACCTGGGTCGCAAGTCGCTCAACGAGATCAAGGAAGTGCTTGCTTCGCGCGGCCTGACCTTGGGCATGAAGCTTGAAAACTGGCCGCCAGCCGGCCTGGACAAGCACTGAAATTCCGCGAGCCAGCATGAGGCTGGCGACGGACGAACTCGCAGTACCTGACACGGCTGCGGGCAAAACAACTGAAAGGATGAAAAATGCGTCACGGACACGGACTTAGAAAACTCAACCGCACCAGCGAGCACCGCCTTGCGATGCTTCGCAACATGATGAACTCCTTGCTCACGCACGAAGTCATCAAAACCACGCTGCCCAAGGCCAAAGAACTGCGCCGCGTGGTCGAACCCATGATCACGCTGGCCAAGATCGCCACTGTGGCCAACCGCCGTCTGGCGTTTGACCGCCTTCGCGATCGCGATGTCGTCGTGAAGCTGTTCAACGAACTGGGCCCGCGCTTCGCAGCACGTCCCGGTGGCTACACACGCATCCTGAAAATGGGTTACCGCGTGGGTGACAACGCGCCCATGGCACTCGTCGAGTTGGTGGATCGTGCAGAAGATGCTGCTCCGGCCGCCGAAGCCGACAAAGCGTGATAGAATCAAAGGCTTGACGCGCGGTGGAGCAGCCTGGTAGCTCGTTGGGCTCATAACCCAAAGGTCGCAAGTTCAAATCTTGCCCGCGCAACCAACCAAATCAAGCACCTGCTTGGCACTGAAGCCCTCGGAAACGAGGGCTTTTTTGTTTGTGACGAAGTTTGTGTCGTCACAACAATCAGCGAAATCAGCCAGTGGAGCAATGCCCGTTGGGCAACGTGTCGACTGACGATCCCAATCTGGCTTGTTATTGTTTCTTGGGCGATGCCTCGTTGTGTAGCGAGGCTGTGTGATGGAACGAGGGAGTCCGCGCGAGTCAGGCGCAGATTGCAGGCTTTTCTGTTTGCGCGAATTGAACCGTCCCAGGTCGGCTCCTCCTCAACGGGGGAGTTTTTTTGCATGCAGCATCGAGCCGTCGATGTTCAGGTGCGGATTGCTGCCGAGCAGCTCTGCGACCCACTCCACAAACGCCCGCACCTTCGCGCTCAGATGCCGGTTGGGTGGGTAGACCACGTACAGCGGAATCGTCGGGCCTGTCCAATCACTCAACACCTGCACCAGCTCGCCGCGCTGGATCAAGGGCCGAGCCGTGAAAGAGGGTACCTGTGCGACACCCAAGCCCTCCAGCGCCGCGGTGGTCACTGCATTGATTTCGTTCAAAGCGATTTTGTAGCGGCCTGAAATCTCCAGTATCTGCCCGTCCTTGTGGAACTCGGCCGGGTAGGGGCGTCCGGTGCGGGTGGAGAATTGATTCACCGTGGTGTGTTCGTTCTCCAACTGCTCCGGATGCGCGGGTTCCCCGTGTACCTCCAAGTACGCCGGCGAGGCGACTGCGATCATCGCGACGTTGGCCACGCGCCGCGCCACCAGTGACTGGTCCCACAGCTCACCGGCCCGGATCACGCAATCCACGTTGTCGGCCATCAGATCCACGGAGCGATCGGTCACGCCCAAATCAAGCTGGATGTCGGGGTAGCGGCGGTAGAAGTCGGCCAACGCCGGGATGATGATCTCGCGCGCCACCGAGGTGCCCACGTCCACGCGCAAGCGCCCGCTGGGCTTGGCCTGCGCATTGGTCATGCTGGCCTCGATATCGTCCAGGTCATTGAGCACGCGCGCCGTGCGCTCGTAGTAGGCCGCGCCATCGGGCGTGACGGTCACGCGCCGCGTGGTTCGGTTGAGCAGCTTGACCTTCAGGCGCGCCTCCAGGTGCTGCACCAGCTTGGTCACCGTGCCCTTGGGCAGGTCCAGCGACTCTGCAGCCTTGGTGAAAGTGCCGGCTTCCACCACCCGCGCAAACACGCGTATTGATTGAATCTGATCCATGCACTCACTCCTCAATGTGCTGCTTTATAGGCCGATTGTTCATGCAATGGAAACAGACAACTGGTTCAAGGAGGCTTTATCTGGAACAGTGCCTTGCCTATAGTCCAACCCATGGTCTCAACTACCTCCACCTTCGACCCCTCGGTTCCGCCACTGACCTTGTCGATACCCGGCACGCCACCGCTGGAGCTGCGCGTCGTGGGCAAGAAGCCGCGCGGCGGGTCCGTGCCGCTCGTGCTGCATTTTCACGGTGGCGCCTTTGTATCGGGAGACCTGGACAGCGGCGCCTGCCTGGCCGAGCTGCTGGCCAGCTCGGGCGCGGTGGTGGCCTCGCTGGCCTACCCACTGGCGCCCGCCCACCGTTTCCCGGACGCAGCCGAGGCCGGCTATGCGGCGCTGGAGTGGCTGCACAAGCAGCGCACCCGTCTGGCCGGAACGGGCGCGCCGCTGTTCGTGGCAGGCGAAGAGGCGGGGGGCAACATCGCGGCCGCTGTGGCCCTCATGG
>QBMB01000012.1:54178-71383 GCA_003241965.1 Burkholderiales bacterium
GTGCGCGACCGCGCCCACCCGCCACTGGCAGGACAGATACTGGTGGCGCCCATGCTGGACCCGTGCAACGCCACGGCCTCGCTGCGTGAGACCATGGGCTCCGCCACCGGCTGCAAATGGATGGCTGGGTGGCAGCAGTACCTGCGCGGCCCCATGGATGCCGAGCATCCCTACGCTGTGCCCGGGCGCGCGCAACGCCTCACCGGCCTGCCGCACACGCTCATCCTGACCGGCGGTGACGATCCGATGCGCGACGAGGCCCTGGCTTACGCCGAACGCCTTCGTGGGTCGGGCATTGCCGTGCACAGCGGCATGCTGCCTTCCTCGACCGGTTGGCCCGACTCGTTGAGCGAGCAGCCCGCCGAAGAATGTCCGTGCGCCACCGAGGTGCGCGAACACTTCAGAGCCTTCTTCCAGGCCGCCACGCCGCCGTCCTGACGGCCCGCGCCCCTTTTCTCTCCACCCCTGAGATGCCAACCCCGGTTACCCACCGGGGGCGGTTTCGTTCGCCCTCAAAAAGGAAAAACCATGCCCACCTTGCCCACTCCTCTGCGCCGCCTCTGGTGGCCAACCGCCGCCGCCCTCGCCGCGATCACCATCGCCGTGATCGTGCTCGCGCAGGAGTCCAACCCAGCGCAGGCCAGCGCGCCCGACGGTGTACCACCGCCCGCGCCGGTGTCCGTGGCCACCGTGACCGAGAGCGACGTTGCCGCGTGGGAGGAGTTCTCCGGCCGCCTCGAAGCGGTGGAGCGGGTGGACATTCGTCCGCGTGTGGCCGGGGTGGTGCAGGCCACCCATTTCCACGAAGGCGCGTTGGTGAAAAAGAACGACCTGCTGATCTCCATCGACCCCGCGCCTTACGAGGCGGAAGTGGCGCGCGCCGAAGCACAAACGGTGGCGGCACAAGCTCGCGTGGCGCACGCCGGCAACGAGCTGACGCGCGCCAGCCGCTTGTGGGAAGACAAGGCGATTGCCCGGCGCGAGCTGGACGACCGCGAGAGCGCGTTGCGCGAAGCCGAGGCCAACCTCAAGGCCGCGCAGGCCCAACTGCAGAGCAGCCGACTGAGCCTGGGCTACACGCAGGTGCGTGCGCCGGTGGCCGGTCGCATCGGCCGGCTGGAGGTGACCGTGGGCAACCTGGTCGCCGCCGGCCCGGGCGCGGCCGTGCTCACCACGCTGGTGTCGGTCAGCCCGATCTACGCCAGCTTTGACGCCGACGAATCCACCGTGGCGCACGCGCTCAAAGGCCTGTCCGGTGGTGCTCGCCCGGCGGTTGAACGCATCCCCGTGCAGATGGGCACGTCGACCACCAGCGACACGCCCCACACCGGCCAACTGCAGCTGATCGACAACCAGGTCGACCCGGCCAGCGGCACGGTGCGCGTGCGCGCCGTCTTCGACAACAAGGACGGCAGCCTGATGCCCGGGCAATTCGCGCGCATCCGCATGGGCCAGCCGCAGACCGCGCGCTCCCTGCTGGTGAGCGAGCGTGCCGTGGGCACCGATCAGAACAAGAAGTACGTGCTGGTCGTGGGCGAGGGCGACAAGACCGAATACCGCGAAGTCACGCTGGGCGCGTCCGTCGATGGCCTGCGCACCGTGCTCAGCGGCTTGAAGCCGGGCGAACGCATCGTCGTCAACGGCGTGCAGCGCGTGCGCCCCGGTGACGTGGTGCAACCGCAGGTTGTGCCCATGAACAACGCTGTGTCCGTGGCCAAGTCCTGACTCGCCACGCAAGTTAAAAGAACACCATGAATCTCTCCAAATTCTTCATCGATCGACCGATCTTCGCGGGCGTGCTCTCGCTGCTGATCCTGATCGCTGGTCTGGTCGCGCTGCGCGGTCTGCCCATCTCCGAATACCCCGAGGTGTCACCGCCTTCGGTGGTGGTGCGCGCCCAGTACCCCGGTGCCAACCCCAAAGTCATCGCCGAAACCGTGGCCACGCCGCTGGAGGAGTCCATCAACGGTGTGGAAGGCATGCTCTACATGGGCAGCCAGGCCACCACCGACGGCGTGATGACATTGACCGTGACCTTCAAGCTCGGCACCGACCCCGACAAGGCGCAGCAGCTCGTGCAAAACCGCGTCTCGCAGGCCGAACCGCGTCTGCCCGAAGAGGTGCGCCGCCTGGGCGTGACCACCATCAAGAGCTCGCCCGACATGACGATGGTGGTGCATCTGGTCTCACCCAACGACCGCTACGACATCAACTACCTGCGCAACTACGCTGTGCTCAATGTCAAGGACCGGCTCGCCCGAATCCAGGGCGTGGGCCAGGTGCAGATCTTCGGCGGAGGCGACTACTCCATGCGCGTCTGGCTCGATCCGCACAAGGTCGCGCAGCGCGGCCTTTCAGCCAGCGACGTGGTAGCCGCTATCCGAGGCCAGAACGTGCAGGCCGCCGCCGGCGTGGTCGGCGCATCGCCCGGCCTGCCGGGTGTGGACATGCAGTTGTCCATCAGCGCCCAGGGCCGCTTGCAGACCGAAGAAGAGTTCGGCGACATCATCGTGAAGACCGGTGCCGACGGTGCTGTGACCCGCTTGCGCGACATTGCGCGCCTGGAGATGGGCGCGGCCGACTACTCACTGCGCTCGCTGCTCAACAACAAACCCGCCGTGGGTATGGGCGTCTTTCAGGCGCCAGGCTCCAACGCGCTGGAGATATCGGCCCAGGTGCGCGAAACCATGCTGGAGCTGCAGAAGAACATGCCCGAAGGCGTGGAGTACCGCATCGCCTACGACCCCACCCAGTTCGTGCGCGCCTCCATCGATTCGGTGGTCGTGACCTTGCTGGAGGCCATTGCGTTGGTGGTGCTTGTGGTGATCCTGTTCCTGCAGACCTGGCGTGCTTCCATCATTCCGTTGTTGGCGGTGCCGGTGTCGGTGGTGGGCACCTTCGCGGTGCTGCACCTGCTCGGCTTCTCCATCAACGCGCTCTCGCTCTTCGGCCTGGTGCTGGCGATCGGCATCGTGGTGGACGATGCCATCGTGGTGGTGGAAAACGTGGAGCGCAACATCGAGGCTGGCCTCTCCCCGCGCGACGCGACCTACCGCGCCATGAAAGAGGTCTCGGGCCCCATCATCGCCATTGCGCTGGTGCTGGTGGCGGTGTTTGTGCCGCTGGCTTTCATCGGTGGCCTCACCGGCCAGTTCTACAAGCAGTTCGCGGTGACCATCGCCATCTCCACCGTGATCTCGGCGATCAACTCGCTCACGCTCTCGCCCGCACTCGCGGCGCTGCTGCTCAAGGGGCACGACCAGCCCAAGGACGCGCTCACGCGCGGCATGGACCGCGTCTTCGGTGGTCTGTTCCGTGGCTTCAATCGCCTGTTCAACCGTGGCTCCGAGGCCTACAGCGGCGGCGTCGGGCGCGTCATCTCGCGCAAGGCGCTGATGATGGTGATCTACCTGGTGCTGGTGGGCGTGACCTTCGGGCTGTTCAAGGCTGTGCCCAGTGGCTTCGTCCCCGCACAGGACAAGCAGTACCTGATCGGTTTCGCGCAACTGCCCGACGGTGCCACGCTGGACCGCACGGAAGACGTGATTCAGCGCATGGGCGAGATCACCAAGCAGAACCCGAATGTGGAAGACGCCATTGCCTTCCCCGGCCTGTCCATCAACGGCTTCACCAACAGCTCGAACTCCGGCATCGTGTTCGCCACGCTCAAACCTTTTGCCGAGCGCAAACGCGCCGACCAGAGCGGCGGCGCCGTGGCGGACCAGTTGAACCAGGCCTACGGCCAGATCCAGGACGCCTTCATCGTGATGTTCCCGCCGCCACCCGTGGCGGGCCTGGGCACCACGGGCGGATTCAAGCTGCAGCTGGAAGACAAGGCTTCGGTTGGGCTTGAGACGATGGATGCGGCGGTGAAGGCCTTCATGGCCAAGGCCCATCAAACGCCCGAGCTCGCCGGCATGTTCACCAGCTGGCAGGTCAATGTGCCGCAGCTGTATGCCGACATCGACCGCACCAAGGCGCGCCAGCTCGGCGTGCCGGTGACGGACATCTTCGACACCATGCAGATCTACCTCGGCAGCCTGTACGTGAACGACTTCAACCAGTTCGGGCGCACCTACAGCGTGCGAGCCCAGGCCGATGCGCCCTACCGCGCACGCGCTGAAGACGTGGGCCTGCTCAAGGTGCGCTCGAACTCGGGCGAGATGGTGCCGCTCTCAGCCTTGATGAAGGTTAATTCCAGCTTCGGCCCGGAACGCGCCATGCGCTACAACGGCTATCTCTCGGCCGACATCAACGGCGGCCCCGCGCCGGGCTTTTCATCAGGCCAGGCGCAGGACGCGATCGAGCGCATTGCCGCCGAGACGCTGCCGCAGGGCATCGGGTTTGAATGGACCGAACTCACCTATCAAGAGATACTGGCCGGCAACTCCGCGATGTGGGTGTTCCCACTCGCCATCCTGCTGGTGTTCCTGGTGCTGGCCGCGCAGTACGAGAGCTTGACGTTGCCGTTGTCCATCATCCTGATCGTGCCCATGGGCTTGCTCGCTGCCATGACCGGGGTGTGGCTGGACGGGGGTGACAACAACGTGTTCACGCAGATCGGGTTGATCGTGCTGGTGGGGCTGTCGGCGAAGAACGCGATCCTGATCGTGGAGTTCGCGCGCGAGCTGGAGTTTGCCGGGCGAACGCCGGTGCAGGCCGCCATTGAAGCCAGCCGCTTGCGCCTGCGCCCCATCCTCATGACCTCGCTGGCTTTCGTGATGGGTGTGCTGCCGCTCGTGCTGGCCACGGGGGCGGGCGCCGAGATGCGCTCGGCCATGGGGGTCGCCGTGTTCGCCGGAATGATCGGCGTCACTGCCTTTGGCCTGTTCCTCACGCCGGTGTTCTATGTGCTGCTGCGCCAGCTCGCGGGCAACCGCCCACTGCGCCAGCACGGCGAGACCCCGCACTTTGAAGGCTTCGCCACCGGTGCCGGCCATGCCCACCCCGTGCCCGCCACCTCGACGTAGACCGCTGACCCATTGAAGGAAACCCCATGAAACATCTCCATCGCCTGCTGCCGCTGGCCGCGGCCCTGGTTCTGGCCGGTTGCGCCACCGCGCTGCCCACTTTGCCACCCTCGGTCGAGGCGCCGCTCCAGTTCAAGGAACAAGCGCGCCAGGTCGAACAATGGACCATCGCCCCGCCCGCCGAGGCGCAAAGCCGCGGCACCTGGTGGAAAGCCTTCAACGATCCTGTGCTGGACGAACTGGTTGAGCGCGCCGGTGCAGGCAACACCGGCATCCAGGAAGCCGCAGCGCGGCTGGCTCAGGCCCGCGCATTGATGCGCGGCGCGCAAGCCGACCACGCACCACAGATCGGTGTGGGCGCTGCCGCCGACCGGGGTGCCGGTTCCACCTCTGCTGGCGGATCGGCGCCGGCCACATTGCTGCAGACCGGCTTGAGCCTGTCGTACGAGCCGGACCTGTTTGGCCGCCTCGCGCGCGCCCAGGACGCGGCCGGGCTCGATGCGCAATCGCGCGAGGCATTGCTGCAAAGCACGCGCCTGCTGGTGCAGGCCGAGGTGGCGCAGACTTACCTGGCCCTGCGCGCCACCGACACCGAACGCGCTTTGATCCAGGACACAGCCACGGCCTATGCCGACACGCTGCACCTCACACAACGCCGCTTTGACGCCGGTGATGTGGCCGAGCTTGATGTGATCCGCATCGAGACCGAACTCGCCGCCACCGAGGCCGAGGTGTTTGCGCTGGACCGCGCGCGCGCCGAACTTGAACATGCGCTGGCAGTGCTGCTGGGTGAGCCCGTGTCCAGCTTCGCCCTCACGCCCGACGCGACACTGCGCACCCTGCCCGTGATTCCGGCGGGGGTACCGGCCACCGTGCTGGCGCGCCGACCCGACGTGGCCGCCGCGCAGGCTTCCCTGCTGGCCGCGCAGGCCCGTGTGGGCGTGGCGCAGGCCGCGTGGTTTCCCAGTGTCTCGCTCACCGGCTCGGCCGGCTATGCCTCGCCCGAACTGGGTGACCTCTTCAAGTGGTCCGCGCGCGCTTGGGGTGTTGGCGCGCTGCTGTCCATGCCGCTGTTCGACGGCGGGCGGCGCGAGGCCGGTGTGCAGGGCTCGCAGGCACAGTTCGATGCCGCAGCGGCCCAGTACCGCGGCCAGGTGCTCAACGCACTGCGTGAGGTGGAAGACCAGCTCTCGGCCCTGCGCCTGTTGCAGCAGCAGTCGCTGGCACAAGGCCGTGCCGTCGGGGCCGCACAGCGCGCCAGTGCCATCTCGGAGACGCGTTACCGAAATGGCCTAGTCAGCCAGCTGGAGCTGCTGGACGCGCGCCGCAACGAACTGCTCAACCGGCGCCAGGCGCAGCGCGTGCAAGCGGCGCAGCAGCAAGCCACCGTGCGGCTGGTCCGAGCCATCGGGGGCGGGTGGGGCAGCTCAAGCACCAACTTGTAACTCAACATTCGAACACCCTGCGCAACAACCCGTCCGGTATGGTGGGTCCCATCTGTTCCGGGTTCGCGCACGGCGTTCGCGCTCCAACAGTTCGAGACCCCAGAGATGACACCCATCACCTATCCATATACGCCGACCATCGACAACGTTGAAATCCACTTCGGCCACAAGATCAGCGACCCCTACCGCTGGCTTGAGAACGATGTGCGCAAAGACCCAGACGTCGCTCGGTGGGTGGCTGCGCAGAATGCACTCACACAGAATCATCTGGCAACACTGCCCGGCCGTGAAATCTTCCGACAACGGCTGGCGAAGCTGCTGGACACTGAACAGCTCACCGCGCCCATCAAGCGCGGCCAACGTTACTTTTTCACGAGAAGCTCCGGCCAGGAGAACCAGCCGAAGCTTTGCGTTCGAGAGGGTATGGATGGCGAAGATCGGGTCCTTCTCGACCCGCATGACTGGTCAGAAGACGGTGCCGATGCACTGGGTGAGTGGGGGGTGTCGGACGACGGCAAACGGATCGCTTACGGCGTTCAGGTCGCGGGCACGGATTGGCGAACGATCAGGGTATTCGATGTCGATACCGGGCTGGTGCTGGAAGACGAACTTCAGTGGGCGCGGTTCTCCTTCATGACCTGGACACATGACGGCGCCGGCTTCTTCTATTCGCGTTATCCGCAGCCCGCAGAAGGGATCGCGTCCACGGCGGGCGTCGCCCACCATGCCGTCTGCTTTCATGCGCTCGGGACGCCCCAGACGCAGGATCGATGGGTGTACTCCAACCCCGCCCAGCCAGGGGCGCTGAATCTGTGCGACCGCACCGATGATGGTGGCCACCTGATCCTCTATTCCACACCGGGTGCAGGCGTGAACGCGCTGGCTGTGATCGATCTCTCCCGCGAGGACTGGACACCGCGGGTGCTCGTCGAAGACTTCAATGCCGAGTGGTCGGTGATCGGCAGCCAGGGCACGGTGCTGTATGTGCTGACAAGCGAGGATGCCGAGCGGCGCAGGATCGTGTCCCTGGACCTGTCGCAAACACATCCCGATCCCGTCGAGGTCGTTGCGCAAACCGACGCGGTGCTGACTTCGGCCTCGCTGCTGGGCGGGCGGCTTCTGGCGACCTGCCTGGTCGACGCGATGACCGAAGTGCGCCGTTTCCACACCGACGGTACGCCCGACGGCTTGGTCGCGTTGCCCGCCATCGGCAGCGCCGGCGGATTTCGGGGCCACAGCACCGACAACGAGGCCTTCTTCATCCACACCAGCTACCACCTGCCCATCACGGTGTACCGCTATGACGTGGCGCGCAATGAGTACATGGTATGGGCCCAACCCGAGGCTTCTGCCGATGTGGACCGCATGGTGGTCGACCAGCGCTTCTACACGTCACGCGATGGAACCCGGGTGCCGATGTTCATCGTGCGTCGCAAGGATGTGAGCGGACCGGCACCGACGCTGCTTTACGGCTATGGGGGTTTCGGTATCAGTCAGGTCCCGGTGTACAACCCCGCTCAGCTGGCCTGGGTCGAGCAGGGCGGTGTGATGGCTGTGGCCAACATCCGGGGCGGCGGGGAATATGGTCGCGCTTGGCACATGGCCGGGCAGCTGGAGAAGAAGCAGAACGTTTTTGACGACTTCATGGCCGCTGGCGAGTTTCTCAAGGCCGAAGGGATCACGACCCCGGGAGGTCTGGCGGTCCAGGGCGAGTCCAACGGCGGGCTGCTTGTCGGTACGGTGGTCAACCAGCGGCCAGACCTGTTCGCCGCGGCGTTGCCGGGTGTGGGTGTGATGGACATGCTGAGGTTCCATCGGTTCACCGGGGGCGTCATGTGGATGTCCGACTTCGGCAACCCGGACGAAGAAAGCGATTTCAGGAATTTGCTCGGCTATTCGCCGTACCACAACATCCGGCCGAACACGATCTACCCGGCGATCCTGGCGACCACGGCAGACGCCGATGACCGGGTCGTGCCCGGGCACACGTTCAAGTACGTGGCTGCACTGCAGGCCGGCAACCTGGGCCCCAAGCCCCGTCTGGTCCGCATCGAAACCCGGGCCGGCCACGGTGCGGGCATGCCGCTGGACAAGATCATTGCGCTGTACGCCGACATGTGGGCCTTCGCAGCGCACTGGACCGGCCTTGAAGTCATGCCTGTGGAATGACGTGGCCCCACGCCAGCCGGGCGATCGTTGGGTGCGGGCGCCAGTGGTTGTCGGATCAGTAGGCGCGTTCCCTGTCCACCCCATGTTCTGGTGCCAGGCCATCGCCGGTTCGCACGACGTTCTCCACAATCTGCCGGGCGATCACCTCGTCGGAGGCGGATGACGCCATGTGTGGCGTGATCACCAGTCCGGGATGGGACCACAAGGGACTGTCTGCCGACAGCGGTTCGTGCTCGAACACGTCGAGCACGGCACCCCGGAGTTGGCCGCTGTCCAGCGCAGCCAATAGATCCGGCATCACCACGTGCTCGCCGCGTCCGGTGTTGACGAAGGTTGCACCGGGTTTGAGGCTGGCGAAGAAGCGCGCGTTGCACAGGCCTTGTGTGGCGGGGGTCAAAGGCAGCAGGCAGGCGACCATGTCCAACGGAGCCAGGAAGCGGGTCAGGCTGGCGTCGCCCGCGAGGCAGTGCACGCCCGCGATGTGCTTTTCGTTGCGCGACCAGCCGCTCACCTGAAAGCCGGCGTCGCGCAGCATCAAGGCTGCAGCCTGGCCCATGCCGCCCAGGCCCATGACGCCGACCTGAAACGCAGCGGCGCCGGTCTGTGCCGGCATGAGCCAGTTGCCCTTCGCTTGCTGCTCGCGCATGCGGTCAAAGCCCCGGTGGTAGTGCAATGCGCACCACAACACGTACTGCGCCATGCCGCGGGCCTGTTCGGGGTCGACGATCCGGGTGATGGGCACGCCTTGGGGCAGGTCGGTGCGCCTCAGCAGGTGTTCGCTGCCGGCGCCGATGGAGGCGATCAGCCGCAGGTTGGGCAGCGTGGACAACAGGCCCGGCGGTGGATGCCAGGCCGCCACGGCCACCACATCCTCGGGCAGGAAGGATTCGGGCCACAGGCACACCTGCAGTCCGGGCATGAGGTGAGTCGCCACACGCTGCATTTCGTCCCGAAGCGCGTGCAAGGGATCGACAGCGCTGCAAACCAGCAAGGTGGCCCCGACAGGTGCGCACACGGACGGGCCGAAGGGTGCCTTCATGTGGGGACGGGCGCCATGCCCATGAACTTGCGAACGCGCTGCAGGCCTTCGCTGGTGTCTGTCGGGTCACGCAGGCGTTGCGGTGACACGTCCAGCTGCAGATGTCCGCCTTCCATGAAAACCACCCGGTCCGAGATGTTCAGCGCGAAGTCCATCTCGTGCGTCACGATCAGCATGGTCATGCCCTCGCGTGCCAGGCTCTGGATCACCTTGAGCACGTCGCCCACCAACTCGGGGTCGAGCGCCGAGGTGGGTTCGTCAAACAGCATGATGTCGGGCTGCAGGGCCAGGGCCCGCGCAATGGCCACGCGCTGCTGCTGTCCGCCCGATAGCTGGTGCGGGTACTTGTGGGCGTGCGCCAGCAAGCCCACCTTGTCGAGCAGGCCGAGCGCGACGTCCTGCCGGCTCCCGGCCGCCTGGGTGCCGTGGTAGCGCGGCGCCAGCAGGATGTTGTCCAGCACCGAGAGGTGGGGAAACAGGTTGAAGTTCTGGAACACCATGCCGATGCGGCGCACGCCGCTTCGGATCACGCGGTTGTCGGGATCGTCGCCCGCGCTCAGGTAGTTTTCGCCGAAGAGGATGACCTCGCCGGTGTTGATGGGCTCCAGCGCGTTGATGGTGCGGATCAACGAGGTCTTGCCCGAGCCCGAAGGCCCGATGAGGCTAACCACGTCACCCGGGGCGACCGACAGATGGATGCGGTCCAGCACGGTGTGGTTGCCGTAGCGTTTTGTGATGTTGCGCATTTCCAGCGCAAGCGGCTGGCCGGGCTGAGCCGTGGCGGACTGCGCCGCTGGCGTCACCACCAGGCCAGTGCGCAGCCGCTCGCAGGCAGCGTCGTCCAGGGCGTGCGGCTGGCGGCGCTGCAGGTCGAGGCGGCGCTCCAGCCACTGGAACGCCCAGCCGAAGACGGTGACGATGAGCACGTAGTACACGGCCACCGCCAGCAAGGTTTCCATCACGAGGAAGTTCTGGCTGTAGAGCCGCTGCCCGGTCATGAGCAACTCGGGCAGTGAAATGACCGACACCAGCGAGGTGAGCTTGATCACCGTCACGTATTCGTTCACCAGCGTGGGCAGTGCAATGCGAAAGGCCTGCGGAATCACGATGCGCAGCTGAATGCCGAGGAAGCCCATGCCGAGGGCCCGACCGGCTTCGCGCTGGCCCTTGGAGACCGAGAGCAGGCCGCCCCGGTGGATCTCGGCCATGTAAGCGGTCTCGGTGAGCACCAGCGAGATCAGGCCCGACAGGAAAGGAATGGACAGCACCGGGCTGCTGGCCGGAAAGATCTGCGGCAGGTTGAAGACAAACACCAGCAGCACCAGCAAGGGCACGCTGCGAAAAAACCAGACATAAACCTTGGACACGCTGCGCAGCCAGAGCTGGCCAGAGAGGCCTGCGCTGGCCACCAGAAAGCCCAGCACCAGCCCGATGCACCACGACAGGGTGCCCAGCTCCACCACCGTGAGTACCGCGCGCCAGAACATCCCCATGGAAAAGAGCGAGAAAAAATACGGCCAGTTCAATTCCATGAAGGTCCTTGCGTTGCGGGCTTCGGGTGATGGCGAAGCGAAGTCAGGGCCTTATTTCGCGGCGACCGGGGTCAGGTCGTACTTCTTGATCAGGGCGGCGTACTCACCCGACTTCTGGATCGAGGCCATGGCTTTTTCGAAGTCGCTCTTGAGCGCAGCGTTGCCCTTCTTCACGTAGATGCCCAGCGTCTGCAGATACACCGGTGCGGGTGAGCTGATGACGATGCGGCCGTTGCTCTTGCCTGCGAAGGCCTTGGCGGCGGCGGCCACCTCCAGCTGGGCCTGCACGTTTTTGGACATCAGGGCTTGCGAGACTTCGGGCGCGGTGGGGAACTCGGCCACGGTCACCGCGGCTTTGCCGTTGGGCTTGCAGTACTCGGTGGACAAGGTGGCGAGCTTCTTCACCCAGCTGGTGCCGGCCTGCAAACCCACCTTCATGCCGCACAGGTCGTTCTCGGTCTTGGGCTGGGCCGCGCTGTCCTTGGCCACCATGATCAGTGCGCCGGTGCTGGCGTAGGGCACGGCGTCGGCGATGGCCAGGCGTTCGTCGGTGATGTACAGGCCGGAGATCACGGTGTCGTGCTGACCACCGCCCAGGCCCAGCACCAGGCTGGCGAACTTGGTGTCGACCAGCGTGGGCTTGAGCTTCATCTCGCGCGCCAGCAGGGCGGTGAGTTCGGGGTCGAAGCCCACGATCTTGTCGCCCTCGTACGACTCGAACGGTGGGTAAGAGACCTCCATGGCGACCTTGATGGCGCCGGGCACAGTGGTTTGCGCCTGGACCTGCAGGGCGGTGCCCAGCAGCGTGGAGGTGAACACAAGGCCCAGGCCGATGCGGCGGGCGGTGGTGGATGGCTTGAACATGATGAAGACTCCTGAAGGTTGAACAGAGAACGGGGATGGACGAACGGGAAAGGGGTCAGGTCTTGGGTGGCAGGGCATGGCCAAAACTGGAGGTGGGGCGTGCGCCGGCGGGCAGTTGCAGCTCGCCAGCGCGCACTTTCTCGCGCAGGTAGCTGTAGGTCTGCAGCGCCATGCTCCACATGTGCTCGCCGATGCTGAGCTCTTCGTAGCGGGCGGTGGAGCCGGGAGTCTCGAACTGCGGCAGCGGCCGGATGCGGGTGCTGTAGTCGCAGGCAAAAAACAGCGGGAACGAATAACGCTCGTGCTGCACCTTGCGCACGCGGTGCGAGGTGGCCACGAAGGCGCCGGCGGTCATCACTTCGAACATGTCGCCCACGTTGATCACATAGGCCTCTTCGCCATCGACGCTCAGCGGTGGCGCATCGATCCATTCGCCCCGGTTGTTCAGCACCTCCAGCCCCGGCTGGTCAGCCAGCAGCAGGGTGAAACATTCGTAGTCGGTGTGGGCGCCGATACCGGGCGCGTCCTCGGCGCCGGGGTCGACCGGGTAGTGCACCAGGCGCAGCTTGGACGGCGGGCAGCTCACCAGGGCGTCGAAGGCGTTTTCCGGTTGACCGAGCGCCAGCGCAAAGGCGCGCATCAGGCGCTGGCCCAGCTCGAAGACGCTGGCGTAGTAGGCCTGCACCGCGGGTTTGAAGCCGGGCAGGTCGGGCCACTTGTTGCCCCCGATCAGTGGCAGACCGGCCAGCACCATGGGGTGGTCGTCGGCGGCTTCAAAGCCGATGTCGAACGCCTCCTTGTGGTCGGGCCGCCCCGCGCCATACATCTCTTCGCCTTCGGGCACATAGCCCTTGTGCCCGCGCCCCAGACCGATGTGGTGCTGCATCTTCCACGCAAAGTCTTGGGCGCAGAAATTCGCGGTGGCCGCGCGAAGGGCTGCGATCTGCTGTGCGGCGATGCCATGGCCAGTGATGTAGAAGAAGCCGATGTGGCGCGACGCGTGAGCGATGGCCTCTGCAACCGCCTGGCGCTCGGCGGGGCTGTCGCTGAACAGGCCCCGGATGTTGATCACGGGCAAGGCTGAAAAATCGCCGCGTTCGGGTGTGTTCAAGGGGTCACCTCCATGGGTGGGGTCCAGGCGTCGAACCGCGAGCGCTGGCGGTGCGCCATGCCCAGGTTCAAGGCGTGCAGATCGGCCACCGGCGCCTGGGTGAAGGGCAGCCGGTGGGTGTAGCCGTCGGGTCCGAACTCGGGCGTGAGGGTGCTGCGGGCGTAGCCGCGCTGTGCTTGTGACGCCCAGATGGACTGCCACACGCCCTGGTGAAAGGCCACGTCCTGGGCGTGCTCGGGCGCTTCAAAGTGCGGCACCTGGGGACCCTGGTCGTAGCCCACACGGGCCTGCACGTGGTGCACCCGCTCGATGAAGGCCGAGAGATCGTCCAGCGGGTCGTCCAGCCGCCGCTCGCACACCACGACCCAGTGGCTGATGTCGGCGGTGAAGCGCAGCTGGGGCAGCTGTTCAATCAGTGCCAGCGTGACCCAGGGGCTGTAGAGAGCGCTGCCGCGGTGGGTCTCCCAGCTGCAGACCACACCGGCCTCGTCGGCCATGGCCTGGGCGCGTCCGAAGAAGTCGACCAGCTGGGGCAGGCTCCACCGGTCGTTGCCGGCCAGCAGGTTCAGGAAGCGCGGTTGCACCAGCGCGGCGCCGTCCAGGGCTTCGCGCAGGCGCTGCAGATGCTGCTCGACCGTCCATGCCTGGTGGGGAATGACACCACCGCCGGTGAACACCACGGCGATGCAGGCCAGGCCATGCTGGGCCAGCGCGTGGGCCATGGCGCGTTGCGCACCGGCCTCCAGTGGCAGGCGCGTTTCCACACCCACGGCACCCATCTCGCGCACCTGGGCCGAGCAATGGCTCCAATCGCCCGTCCATCCCCAGAGGGATTTGAAAATATCCAGTTGCATGCGCTCGTGACCCGGGGGCTGTGTTGACAACCACCAACGCAAGCGTCATGCCAAGAAAATCTGCGCCATGCACTGCAAGGGTGCACGCACGGTGAAGGTCTTCGTCCGTGTCCTCAGGTACCAGCCCGGGCGAGCACATGGCGGGCCATGGAATCGGCCAGCTCTTCGTCCCCCAAAAACACGGTGCCTTCGCCGCTGGACTGCAGCAGACGGGCCTCGTCTTCGTTGTGCGAGCGCACCACCACCTCGATGGTGGGATTGAGTGCCCGGGCCGTCTCGATCATCGGAAGCACGGCCATCACGTCCGGCGTGGCAATGACCAACATGCGCGCACGCGCCACATGGGCCTGGATGAGCACGGCGGGGTCGGCGGCATCGCCGTACACCGCGGCAATGCCCTGCTCGCGCAGACTCTCCACCAGCTCCCTGTTCTGCTCGGCCACCACAAAGGCCTGGCCGCCCGCCTGCAGGGCTTTGGCGATGCGCCGGCCCACGCTGCCGTAGCCCACCAGAACCACCTGGCGGGACAGGAAACGTTCTTCCGTGCTTTGTGGCAGCTCGGCCAGGGGGTCGTCCCGTTCCTCCAGCCGCCGCACCAGCGCCGAGCGCGCGCGCAGGAAGTTCTGCAGCGGTGCGATGGCCTTGAACAGCAGCGGGTTGAGCGCGATCGAAATCAGGGCGCCCGCCAGCACCAGACTTTGTCCTTCGGTGGGCATGAGCCCGAGCGAGGCACCCAGCCCGACCAGGATGAAAGAGAACTCACCGATCTGCGCCAGGCTGGCCGACACGGTGAGCGCCGTGTTCAGCGGATAACGCAGGGCCAGCACCAGCAGCGCCGCGGCCAGAGACTTGCCCACCAGAATGATGGCCACCACCGCCAGCACCTGCAGCGGGCGTTCGATGAGCACATAGGGGTTGAACAACATGCCCACCGACACGAAGAACAGCACCGCAAAGGCGTCGCGCAGCGGCAGCGATTCCTGCGCGGCCCGGTGGCTGAACTCCGACTCGCGCAACACCATGCCGGCGAAGAAGGCCCCCAGCGCGAACGACACCCCGAAGAGCGCCGCCGAGGCGAACGCAATGCCCACGGCGGCGGCCACCACACACAGGGTGAAGAGCTCGCGCGAGCCTGTGCTGCTCACCTGCCACAGGATCCACGGAAACAGTTTGCGGCCCACCACGAGCATCAGCGCCACGAAGGCGCCCACCCGCAGCAGGGTCAGGGCCAGCGTTTGCCAGACCGAGGCGTCGCCGTCGCCCGCCTGCGTGCCGCCCAGAAATCCGGCCAACGGTGGCAGCAGCACCAGCACGAGCACCATGGCCAGGTCTTCCACCACGAGCCAGCCCACCGCGATGCGCCCGGTGAACGACTCCAGGATGCCCAGGCTCTCCAGTGCCCTGAGCAGCACCACCGTGCTGGCCACCGAGAGCGAAATGCCGAACACCAGTGCAGGGCCGAAACCCCAGCCCCACCAGGTGGCCAGGCCCAGCCCCATGAGCGTGGCCACCACCATCTGAACCACCGCGCCGGGCAGGGCGATCTTGCGCACCGACAGCAGGTCGTCCAGCGAAAAATGCAGACCCACACCGAACATCAGCAACATGACGCCGATCTCGGCCAGCTGGGCCGCCATGTCGGCGTCGGCCACGAAGCCCGGCGTGAACGGGCCGATGATCACCCCCGCCAGCAAGTAGCCCACCAGCGCGGGCAGCCGTGCCTTGGACGCCAGGAACCCGAAGATCAACGCCAGGCCCAGCCCGGCGGCGATGGTGTTGATCAGTGTGAGGTTGTGGGGCATGAGGGGGTCCGTTGGTGCATTTTTACAGACATGTGTGTGAAACCTTTGCAATCGTGCGCAGGTTCACGAACGGTGCTGCCCATCGGGCCAACGGCGGGCCTTTGTCACACGGTCTGGAGCCTGCAGGCCCGAAAAACCCCGCATGCCTTCGCACCCGCCCCTGAACGCCCTCCGACCCGCCCGGGCTGCGGCGTGGGCCTGCGCGTCTGCATTGCTGGTGGGTATGGGCGGCTTCCTGCCGAAGGCTGCGCAGGCGCAAGACATCGATTTCGCCCAGGACTGCATGCGGGTCGTGCCTCAGGGGTTGCTGCTGGAAACCTCGGCCGGTTGCGTGGCGGCCTTTCGCAGCCAGCCTGCGGCGCGCCAGCAGTTCATCCAGACGATCCAGGACACCCTGGCGCTGGCCGAAGCCGCGCGCATCGAGCCGCCCGCAGCGGCGCCCGCAGCGCAGGCGCTCAAGCGGCTGTTCGGCAGGGCGTCCATGGAATCGGGGCGGGTCGTGGGCACCGGCGGCACCTATTACGGGGCGCAGTAACACGCCCGGCGGTGGGAGTGACGCGTAAACTCGCGCGTCAACTCAAAGGAACATGGCCATGGGCGCGCAGTGGAAAGCAAAACACAAGGATCTGGCGGCCAACGCCAAAGGCAGGCTGTTCGGCAAGCTGGCCAAGGACATCATGATCGCCGCGCGCCACGGCGCCGATCCGTCTGCCAATTCGCGGCTGCGTCTCGTGGTGGAGCAGGCGCGCAAGGTGTCCATGCCCAAGGAAACGCTGGACCGCGCCATCAAGAAGGGCGCCGGGCTCACCGGTGAAACCGTGCATTTCGAGCACGTGGTCTACGAAGGCTTTGCGCCGCACCGCGTGCCCGTCATGGTCGAGTGCCTGACCGACAACGTGAACCGCGCCGCCTCCGACATGCGCGTGCTGTTCCGCAAAGGTCAGCTCGGCACCTCGGGCTCCGTCTCGTGGGACTTCGACCACCTCGGCATCATCGAGGCCGAAGCCGCCACAAAAGGCGCTGATCTGGAGCTCGCCGCCATCGAGGCCGGCGCGCAAGACTTCCATCCTGCGGATGACGAAGGCGTGGTGGTCTTCCTCACCGACCCCACCGACCTGGACCTGGTCAGCCGAGCGCTGCCGGCGCAGGGCTTCACCGTGCTCTCCGCCAAACTCGGCTACAAGCCCAAGAACCCGATGGACCCCACCAGCCTGAGCGCCGAGCACCTCGAAGAAGTGGAGGCGTTTCTCGCCGCGCTGGACGCCAACGAAGATGTGCAAAACGTGTTTGCCGGTCTGGGAGGCTGAACCATGAACAACCATCCATCCGAGCGCGCCGACGAACCCATGGCCAGGCCCACGCTGCCCATGCTCTACAACGTCGTGTACTGCAGCCGCGCCGCAGCCGACGTGGACGCTG
>QBMB01000012.1:71393-75895 GCA_003241965.1 Burkholderiales bacterium
CGGGGACGCTGCCGCCGTGCAGCGGATCATCGAAACGTCGCGCCGCCACAACCCCCAGACCGGTATCACCGGCCTGCTGGTGTTCGGCAGCGGCATCTTTTTTCAATGGCTCGAAGGCCCGCGCGAGAGCGTGCTGGCGCTCATGGCCCTGCTCAAGACCGACATGCGGCACCACACCGTGGTGCCGCTGGCCTCGGGCGAGGAAGCGCGCGAGCGGCTGTTCCCAGACTGGGACATGGAGCTGGTCGGTGCGGACGCCATCCGCGATGTGCTGGTGGACGCGCTGGACAACGCCCAGGATGCCGGCAACGCGCAGATCTTGCGCGACATGTTGGAGCAGCTGGACTCGGGCCAGCTCAGCGACCTCGGTCGCGCATGATCCGCCCGGCGCCCGTCGATCAGCCGCGCAACAGGGCTTCGTAGTCCCTGCGGGTGGCCGGTGCCACCGAGTCCACCAGCTGCGCGTAAGGTGTCTGGTGGCGCATGAGGGTGCGCGCGGAGGCCGTGGTCAGTGAGCGGCAGAACCAATGGCAGGTGTGTTGCATCAGCAGCAGCTCGGCAGACATGGTGAACGCCTTGTCCCGTGCTGAGCGGCCGAGCTCGTTGCTCGCGGCTTGCGCCAGACCGCGGGCGTGAATGCTGAAGGCCTTGCGCACGTCGAACGTGGCCTGGGGAAAGAGTCGGTCTGCAAACGGCAGCGCCACGCTCAGCTTGCTCACCCGGGTCTGGGCTTCGTCGAGCCGCGCACACTCGGTGGCGAAACTGCCGAACTGCAGCGCCACCGATTGCTCGGCCGAGTTCAACATGTTCAGGATCTGCTGGCGCCGCTCGGGGTCGCTTTCCCCCAGCGCGCGCAGGTAGCCCTGCGTGAGGGTCTCCATCAGCGTTTCAATCTGGTACTGGCCCAGAGACCGGCCCAGCAGGGCGATGCGGCGCCGTTGCTCGGTGGAGCGCAAGACCCACAGGCCACAGGCCACCAGCAGTACCAAAATCAGAACATCCATCGCAGCTCCATGGCCAATTTGTTGCCTTTTTGTCGCACAACCGGCGCGCTGGGCGGTTCGTTGAAGGAGGGGAGAGTGTAGTGACGCAAGCGGTCACCTTGATGCGAGAATGCAAAGTCCATGAAGCGCTCCCTCCCGTACATTGCTCTCGCCGCCGCCGGCATCGCCGCATGCCTGCTCGGTCTGTCGTGGCTGGTGTCGCTCTTGCTGGGCCGCCATCTGAGCACGGGTGAGGCGATCGCTGTGACCGTGCTGCTGCTGGTGGGCCTGGGGTTTGCGCTGAGTGCCTGGCGCACCCGCAGCCGCCGCAAGATGGAAGACATGCGCGACTCTGCGCTCTGGTGAGCCGCCGAGCCGGGTCGCCAGCCGATTCACCTCCCGGCCACCGGGCGTTGCGCCCACACACACTTCAGACACATACCCAGCGCACACTCGGCCACCTTGCAGGTTGGAGGTGAACATGGGTGGTCAGGTTCGTTGGGGTTTGCTGGCAGTGGTCGCACTGCTCTCGATGCCGGTTCACGCCGAGTCGTTGCGCTGCGGTGGCGGCACGGTGGAAGAGGGCGACTCGCGCGTCTCGCTGTTGCAGAAATGCGGGCAGCCCCAGCTGCAGGACAGCTTTTGTGCGCCGGTGTTCCAGAACCGATCCCTGGTGCCCGTGCCCGAGCCCTTCGCCAGCAACGCTGTGCCGTGTCAGCGGATCGACGACTGGATCTACGACCGGGGCCCCGGCAACCTGATGGCCACGGTGCGCATCCGATCGGGTGCGGTGCTCTCTATCCGCCACCAGCGCCAGCCGCAGTAGGCGCGCTCAGAGCGCCCGTGCCGGGTCCTGGAAGCAGGCCATCGGCAGTGCGTCTTCAAAGCCCGCCAGTGCGCCGTCGATGCTCTGGATGAAATCGCTTGGCGGGCCCTGGCGCGCCAGCAGGCGAAAGCTCAGGTGCATGAGGCCGTTGGAGCAGCGCACCACCGTGTCGAACAAGTCCAGGGGAAAGCCCGAGCCGGTGCGGTGCATCGGGTTGATGCCCCCGTGCTCGAAGTCACCGAGCGCTGCGGTGAACGCATCGTTCATGGCCAGCAGCGGCTTGACCAGACCGGCCAGGCCCGGCTCGTCCGCCAGCCGCGCCTTCAGGCCATGCACCATGCGTCCGGTGTGCGGCAGGGTGAAACCGCTGTCGGGCTTGAGCATGGCCTGGAAGTCGGCGTCGCTGGCCGCGTAGGCGTACCAGGCGGCGCGCACCAGCGCGTCGTATTGCACATGCAGCATTGCGCAGGCCGCGTTTTGTGCGCCGGTGGCAAACAGGATGCGCAAGGCGTAGGCGTGTTCGATGCCGAGCTCGCAGGCAAAGGCGGCGGCCAGCGCGCGGTGGCTGTCGTCGCGTTCGGGCATGTGGTCGATGCGCTCGCCCAGTTGCAGGGCAAAGGCTTCGGATTGTTCGAGGAGGATCTGTTCGTAGTTCATGCGCGCATCGTAGCGGCGCTCGCTGCTCCCACGAACCGGAAGCTGTCGCTTCAGTGGCTTGCCTCGCGCCCGGCGCCCCGCAAAATGCACCGCTGAAGTGCCGGCTGTCCGGCACGCGTGATGAAGGCCTGGGCATGCAGAAGATGGAAGACTGGTCCGCGCGAGAGATCGCCGCGCGCGTGGCGCAGCGCGAGGTCAGCGCAGAGGCGGTGGCGCGCGCGTTCGTGGAGCGTGTCCAGGCGCTGGAGCCGGGCGTCGGGGCCTGGCAACATTTCGACGCCGCGCGGGTGATCGCGCAGGCGCAAGCGGTGGACAGCGCTGGCGCTCAAGGGCCGCTGGCCGGGGTGCCCATCGCCGTGAAAGACCTGATCGACACCGCCGACATGCCCACCACCTACGGCTCGCCCATCTACGCCGGGCACCGCCCCTCGGTGGACGCGGCCGTGGTGGCCAGCGTGCGAGAGGCCGGCGGCGTGGTCATGGGCAAGACCGTGACCACCGAGTTCGCCACCTTCAAGCCCGGCGTCACGCGCAACCCGCGCGCCAGTGCCGAAGCACCGCGCACGCCGGGCGGCTCGTCCAGCGGCTCGGCCGCCGCGGTGGCCTGCGGCATGGTGCCGCTGGCCTTCGGCACGCAGACCGCCGCCTCGGTGATCCGGCCCGCGGCCTATTGCGGCGTGATCGGCTACAAGCCCACCTTCGGCCTGCTGCCCATGGCGGGCATCAAGTCGCTTTCGCCCACGCTGGACACGGCCGGCGTGTTCGCCCGCTCGGTGGACGACGCCGCGTTTTTTGTGAGCACGCTCTCGCGCATCGAACTGGCGTTGAACCCCGTGAAAGCCTGGCGCGTGGGCATCTGCCACACGCCGCACTGGGAGCTGGCGTCAGACGATGCGCGCCGCGCCCTGCAGGTGGCTGCGCGGCATTTCGACAAGCTCGGCGCCCGCGTGGTCGAGGCCGTGGTGCCCGGCGCGTGGGTGGGCCTGGCGCAGGCGCAGATGGACATCATGGGTTTCGAGGCGTGGGCCGCGTTTGCACCGGAACGCCGCAGCCAGGCGGGCCTGTTCAGCCCGGCGTTTGCCGAGGTGCTGGCCAGCGGTGCGGCGGTGAGCGGCGAGCGCCTGGCCGCAGCCCACGCGCTGGCCATCCACGCGCGCGGCGAGATCGAGAGCCTGCTGCAACAGGTCGACGTGTTGATCGCACCGAGCGCCACCGGTGAAGCCCCGCCGGGGCTGGACGCCACCGGCAACCCGATCTTCAGCCGCATGTGGAGTCTGCTCGGTGTGCCCTGCGTGCACGTGCCCACCGGTGTGGGCAGCCACGGCATGCCCGTGGGCGTGACGGTGATCGGCCCGCGCTGGCGCGATGCCAAGGCGTTGAGCGCGGCGCTGGCGCTCGAAGCCGCCGTGCGCGGCTGAACCAGAAACAGTCGCCGTGCGCAGCTGAACCAGGAACTCAGACCGCGCCGGTCGGGTGGGTCGGGTCGACCCACAGCACGTGTTCGGGTTTTTCCACCGGCTCGATGTCCAGGTTCACCGCCACCGCCTGGCCATCGCTGCGGCACAGCACGCACTCCAGCACTTCGGTGGCGCTGGCGTTGATCTCCTGGTGCGGCACGAACGGCGGCACGTAGATGAAATCGCCCGGGCCGGCTTCGGCGGTGAACTCCAGATGCTCGCCCCAGCGCATGCGCGCGCGGCCCTTCACCACGTAGATCACGCTCTCCAACGGGCCGTGGTGGTGGGCGCCGGTCTTGGCGTCGGGGTGGATGGTCACCGTGCCGGCCCAGAGCTTTTGCGAGCCCACACGCGCGAAGTTGATGGCGGCCTTGCGGTCCATGCCGGGCGTTGAAGGCACGTTGCCGTCGAGCTGGTTACCGGGCACCACGCGCACGCCGTCGTGCTTCCAGGCGGGGGCGTGATCGTGGGGATGGTCGTGATCGTGGGTCATGGGTGTCTCCGGGGCGATGGAAGGTTCAGTGTGCCACCGCCCCCGATGCCCGAAAATCACGGCATTGAATCGCCCCTGTTGGAGAA
>QBMB01000130.1:0-3024 GCA_003241965.1 Burkholderiales bacterium
CAGGACCACCACCCATGACCCCCTTCCAAACACAACGCCAAGGCGACACCGAACGCTGGACGCTCAACGACCCCGCCACCCGCAACGCACTGAGCGACCCCATGGTGCTCGGCCTGTACGAGGCAACCCTGCGCGCGCAAACAGACGAGTCCCTGCGCATCATCGTGCTCACCGGCGCACCCGGCGCTTTCACCGCCGGTGGTAGCCTGGGCAGTTTCGCCAGCACCATCGGCCAGCCACTCAAGCCCGGCGAAGACGACCCGCTGATCGCCATGAACCGTGGCTTTGGCGACGTGCTCCATGCCCTGTGCGCGCTGCCGCAGTTGCTGGTGTGCGCGGTCGACGGCGCGGCCATGGGCGGGGGTTTTGGTCTCGTGTGCTGTGCCGACCATGTGATCGCCACCGAGCGTTCGGTGTTCGGCACGCCCGAGGTCACGCTTGGATTGCCGCCCGCGCAGATTGCGCCTTTTGTGTGGATGCGCCTGGGCGAGGCCAAGGCCCGCCAGTGTTTGCTGCAAGGCCTGAGCTTTCGCGCCGAGGCCGCCATGCAGCTCGGCCTGGTGGACGAGGTGGCCGACGACGGGGAGCTGGAGAAGGGTTTGCAGGAACGGCTGACGCGTTTGAGGCGCGCCGCCCCCGGCGCCGTGGCCAGCACCAAACGCCTGCTGCAGCGCCTGCGCGGCGACGTGCCCGATCTGCGCGATGAAGCGGCCATTGCGTTTGCAGCAGCGCTGCGCAGCCCGGAAGCCGCGGCAGGCCTGTCCGCATTTGCAAAGAAACAGCCCGCACCCTGGGCAACAAAAAAATGAAGCGACTCTTGATTGCCAACCGTGGCGAGATCGCCCGCCGCGTCATCCGCACCGCGCACGCCATGGGCATCCAGACCGTGGCCGTGTACGCCGACCCGGACCGCCATGCCATGCATGTGCGCGAGGCCAGCACCGCCTTCGCGCTGGGTGGCACCACCTCGGCCGAGTCGTACCTGCGCGTGGACCGCTTGATCGAAGCCGCGCACGCCACCGGCGCCGACGCCGTGCACCCCGGCTACGGCTTCCTCAGTGAAAACGCCGAGTTCGCGCAGGCCGTGATCGACGCCGGCCTCACCTGGGTCGGTCCGCCGCCCGCCGCCATCCACGCGCTGGGCAGCAAGTCGGCCGCGAAGGCGCTGGCGCTCTCGCAGGGCGTGCCTTGTCTGCCCGCTTACTTCGGTGCCGACCAGCGCGAAGAAACCTTTGTGGCCGAGGCTCAGCGCGTGGGTTTTCCGCTCATGGTGAAGGCCGTGGCCGGCGGCGGCGGGCGCGGCATGCGCCTGGTGCACACCGCCGACCAACTGCGGCCCGCGCTGCGCAGCGCACGCTCCGAAGCGCTCAGCGGTTTCAGCAATGGCGACCTGCTGATCGAGCGCGCGCTCTTGCGCCCGCGGCATGTGGAGGTGCAGGTGTTTGCCGACGCGCACGGCCACTGCGTGCACCTGGGCGAGCGCGACTGCTCGGTGCAGCGCCGGCACCAGAAGATCATTGAAGAAGCGCCGAGCCCGGCGGTGTCGCCCGAGCTTCGCGAAGTGCTGGGGCGGTGTGCCGTGGCGCTGGCGCAGGCGGCGGGGTATGTGGGCGCGGGGACGGTGGAGTTTCTGGTGGAGGGTTCTGGCGCGTTCTTTCTCATGGAGATGAACACCCGTCTGCAGGTGGAACACCCCGTCACCGAAGCTTTGACAGGTCTGGACCTCGTCGAATGGCAGCTCCGTGTCTCACGCGGCGAAACACTCCCGCTCACCCAAGAACAGATCAGCTTCAAAGGCCACGCCATCGAAGTGCGCCTCTGCGCCGAAGACGACCACCACACACCGCACACCGGCCGCGTGAGCCGCTTCACCGCGCCATCCCTCACCCCCGGTCTGCGCTTTGACCACGCGCTGGAAACTGGCAGCGAAGTCACGCCGTATTTCGACGCCATGCTGGGCAAGCTCATTGCCCACGCGCCTACGCGCAGCGAGGCCATCGCCCAGCTCGCCCACGCGCTCGACGAAACCCAGGTGCTCGGCCTGCCGACCAACCGCGCCTTCCTCGCGGCCTGCCTGCGCCACCCGGTGTTTGGTGCGGGCGACGCGCTCATCCCCTTTCTGGCCGAACACGGCGACGAGCTGCGCGCCGATCTGGCCGCGCAGCACGCACCCGGCCAGCCCGCTTTGGTGGTGGCCATGCTCGCGGTGCAGCACGCGGCTGCACCGCCCGCAGCCAGCCTGGCGGTGCCGTTCAACCGCCCGCTGCGTTTCGGCATCGACGACGCCGTGTGCACCCTCGGCGTGCAGGAACTCGGCGCCGGGCAGCTGCGCATCACCCACGAAGCCACGCACGGCCAGACCACCCACACCGCCCACGTGGAATCCCTGGCCGGCGGCGCGCTGCGCGTGGTGCTCGATGGCCTGCAATGGTCGGCGAGCGCCATGCCCACGCCAGGAGGCCGCTGGCATGTGCAGGTGCAAGGCGCGGGCGCCGCGGTGGAGGGTTGGCTCACCGATCTGAGCCACCACCCGGCCCAGCGCGCTGGCGGCGCCGACCGCTCGCGCGAACTGCGCGCCCCGTTCAACGGCAAGCTCATCGCAGTACACGCCCAGCCCGGCAGCGCCGTGGCCAAAGGCGCGCCGCTGCTGGTCATCGAATCCATGAAGCTCGAACACACGCTGAGCGCCCCGCGCGATGTGACCGTGGACAGCCTCTCGGTTGCAGCAGGGCAGCAGGTCGCGCCCGGACAGTTGCTCATCACGTTTTCAGCATGAACACCACGCACGACTTCACCCCCGAAGACCGCACGGCGCTGCTCGACACCGTGCAGCGCTTCGCCGCGCAAGCCATTGCACCCCACGTGAGCGCGTGGGACGAAGCGGGCGAGTTCCCGCGCGGCCTCCACCGCCAGGCCGCCGAGCTTGGCCTGCTCGGCCTGGGCTACCCCGAGCACCTGGGCGGCACACCCGCGCCCTGGAGCGTGCGCAACGCCATGTCGCAAACGCTGGCCCGCTTTGGCGGC
>QBMB01000130.1:3034-9177 GCA_003241965.1 Burkholderiales bacterium
CACAACATCGGCCTGCCGCCGGTGCTGGCCCACGGCACATCCGAGCTGCAGGCCGAGGTGATCCCGCCGGTGTTGCGTGGCGAGCAGATCGCCGCGCTGGGCATCACCGAACCCGGCGGCGGGTCTGATGTGGCTGCCTTGCGCACCACTGCACGGCTGGAGGGCAACGAGTACGTGATCGACGGCGAGAAGGTGTTCATCACCTCCGGCATGCGCTGCGACTGGATCACGCTCGCGGTGCGAACGGATGTGAACAACAAGGGCGCAGGCGGCATCAGCATGATCGTCGTGCCCTGCCACACGCCCGGCGTCTCGCGCAGCAAGCTGCACAAGATGGGCTGGCACTGCAGCGACACCGCGCACCTGCGCTTTGACGGCGTGCGCGTGCCCGCGCGCTACCGGCTCGGGGCCGAGGGTGCGGGGTTTCGCATGATCATGGGCAACTTCAACGGCGAGCGCCTCGCCATGTCGGCCATGGCACTCGGCTTCGCCCAGGCGTGTTACGACGAAGCTCTGGCCTGGGCGCGCCAGCGCAGCACCTTCGGCGCACCCCTCATCGAGCGCCAGGTGATCCGCCACAAACTCATGGACATGCAGATGCGTATCCAGTCCACCCAGGCCTGGGTGGACGCGCTGGGCGCGCGGGTGGATGCCGGAGACGATGGCACCGATTGGGTGGCGAATGTCTGCCTGCTCAAGAACCACGCCACTCAGACCATGCAGCATTGCGCCGATGCCGCCGTTCAGATCCTCGGCGCCATGGGCTACATGCGCGGCACCGTGAGCGAGCGCGTGTACCGCGAGGTGAAGGTCATGATGATCGGCGGCGGCGCTGAGGAGATCATGAAAGAACTCGCCGCACGACAATGGGCGCTATGACCAAAAACACGCCCCCTGTCGCCGTTGAATTCGAAGCTGAGTTCATCGACGCGCTCAAACTTCTGTTTGAAGAAAAAATCGTGTTCAACCAGGTGCTGGGCCTGAAGATCACCACCATCACCCCCGACAAGGTGACCGGCCGCATCGACATGAAACCCCAGCTGGTCGGCCACTACAGCCACAACCGCATCCACGGCGGAGTCATCAGCGCCTGCCTCGACGCCCTGGGCGGCCTCGCCTGCATGGCCGCCATTGGCGCCCGCCACATGGATGAGCCGCCCACGCAGCGCCTGCAGCGCTTCAGCAAACTTGGCACCATCGACCTGCGCATCGACTACCTGCGCCCCGGCATCAGCGAACACTTCGAACTGCGCGCCGAAGTCATGCGCCTGGGCTCGCGCGTGGCCAGCACGCGCATGGAATTTCTGGGGGCCGACGGGAAGTTGTTGTCCACCGGGGCGGGCGCGTATATCGTTTCTTGATTTCCCCCAACCACCACCCTGGAGACAAGCCATGATCAAAGTCAGCGTGATGTACCCCAACACCCCGGGCGCCCGTTTCAACCACGAGTACTACCGCGACAAACACATGCCCATGGTGCAGGCCAAGATGGGCGCAGCCCTCAAGTCCTACACGGTGGACAAAGGCCTGGCCGGCGGCGCCCCCGGCGCACCCGCCACTTACGTGGGCATGTGCCACCTGTTCTGCGACTCCGTGGAAACCTTCCAAGCCGGTTTCGGCCCCCACGCCAAAGACATCATGGCCGACGTGCCGAACTACACGGACATCGCGCCGGTGATGCAGATCAGTGAAGTGGTGGTGGGGTAGGAGGCTGGTTTGCTGATCGGGGTGACCTCCGTTGGCCTGTGGACGAGGCGCTTTAGAAGACTCGGCACCAATAACCTGCGTATCGACTACCTGCGCCCCGGCATCAGCGATGACCTCGATCTTCGTGGCGAATTCATGCCCTTGGGCTCCCGCATGGCCAGCACGCGCATGGAGTTTTTGTTGGGGGTCGACGGGAACTTTTTGACGACTAAGGCGGGCGCTTAAATCGTTTCGTGAAGCCATGGTGTGGATTTACCAGTGTCTACATGGATTGCTCAAGCTATCGGCGACGAAGTGGATGGGGTTTTTGCCACTCGCGAAAGAGCCTTTCGAAAATTCGATAGCGCCCGTCCAAACTAGATTGATCATTTGTCGTTCTACCCATTGTGTAGTACGACAGGATCTGAGCGTTGGCGGCTGATGGATTGACCCGCTGTAATTGCACTGCTTCTTTAACTTCCTCTGTCAAGTACAGAATAAAATCTCTAATTTCAGTTATCCACCGGGAATGGTTCTTGGCAAACCAGTAATAAATTGGAATGTTTCCCGCCGAAGAAAGAACCTTATCCTTATCCGAAAACTCCTTGGTCAGTAACTCAAGCGTCTCAAACACATTGTCACGCGCATTGGTGTAAGGGTTAACATTGCCATCAATCTGACCTTGGTTCTCGGTATCCCATTTCGCTGCACTCTTGGCGAAATTATCAAGATCAGTCTTTTTGGTATCGGTGAATTGCCCAGTGAACTCAAGAAGCAAGAGTTTTGTTATCAAATTATGTTCTTGCATTCTTCCGATGGAAAAGCGGATTTTTGACGTGAAGAATGGATGAGCGGCCAGTTCCCTTACTAGCAGTGGTACTGGCCCTTGCATTGCATTCCGCTGCTCTGCACCAGTCGCTGCTTCCCCCATATTCAAACGTAAAAACAACTGCTCAATTTTGCGTTCGTTGTCCGTCAATACGTTCATCACTGTCGGTATAAATGATTCGACTTTTTCGGCTATCAAGCTAAAATTTTCTTTTAATTCACTGTAAGACAAGCCGCCAATTGCTGCGTCTGGAAATTCATCGCAGACACAACTTTTATTGAGGCGAACATTGTCGGAAAAAAAATCGAAAATTGCCCCGAATCTTTGTTTGCCATCGATTATGGAATATGGCTTGTGCGCAGGATTAAGTTGGGCGACAGGCATTTCATAAAAATTACCAATATAGAACTTAGGTACGTCGAAGTCGTTCAGTAGTGAATCTATTAAATGTGCCCGTTTCCAACGACTCCATATCTCTGCGCGGCGTTGATACGGTGGATCCATATCAATTTTGCCAGACAAATAATCCCTATGCCACGCGGCAAAGTTCTTTGATTCATGAAGAGTGATTTTGAGCATTATTGCACTCCAAAGCCACGACTACGACGAATTTCCATCGCAAGACCCTGTAGATCGGGGTAGCTAACCGAATCGGTGTAACCCAGGCGAACCAAAACGATAAGCATTTCCGAAATCTTTTCCTTGGGAATAAGAATTTTAATTAGTGACTCTTTCGGAAAATCTGACTTTTCGTATTGAGTTTCCATAGGCGATAAATCCTTGCCGAAGATAGTAAATACGCCTCTTTGGGCAAACATTCTGGCATTATTTGCTATTCCAAGTATCGCTGCGGGGCGTTCTTGCATGGATGCCATCGCGGATGCTTCCAGTTCACCATTTATGATTTGCTTTGGGCCATATGCCGTTGCGGGCTTCGTGCCATGCGAAATCGCCCCTAAATCCTTGTGATCCAACATCACGAGAGCATGTCGATTCCATGACACTGGATTCATTACCCAAACGGCAGCGTCCTCTGTATATCGCCCTTTCACAAGGGGTGCGGTGCTTAACGCGAAATACAACGCAATGAATGGATTTGATGACCAATCGAGCAATCGAGTTGGTATTCCATAGTGCTGCATTATGAAAAGCAATCGAAAATCGGCGTCTTCAGGATTTCCGTTGCTTGCTTCATTATGAAATACTGCTTGACGACGAAAGTCCTCTAGCATTACTCGTTCTAGGCGCAACAGGTTTCTTGCATCCTTCAAATTTTCATGTCTAAAAAGGCCGGGACTTAATCCGTATGTTTTTCCACGTCCGACGCCTCTATACCAGTTGCCTTCTAATTTGCGCTCAACTGGCCCAGCCGAAGTGTCAGGTAGAAGGTCTTGTGCATGTTTTGCGAACTCTGATACCGAATCTATTGTGTAGACTGTTAGTTTAGGCATCGCACTAGTCCCTGCAGTTATCTATTAGTGATTTATTGCTCTTCAAAACTTTATCTGCAGTTGTCGACCACATAGTTAAATTTTTGAGCGAATTAGAGAGAATATGTAGGCCACGCATGTATTTCTCAAACAGATTTCACGTTGCGCAAGCCGCAGGCATTCAAGCTCAGCGCTACAGATCTAGCCACTACCTCTGCTAGTTTCACCGGCACCGCGTTTCCCAGTTGACGCATTGCCTGACTCCATGAGCCATGGAATTCATACTCGTCGGGAAAAGTTTGGAGTCGAGCCGACTCTCGGACAGTAAAGTAGCGTACCGTTCCGTCGTCCTTGACAAACATGTTCTCGCCACCTGGTACCCCGTGATATCCAGCTTTCAGTGTCTTGGCAGGTTCATCTAATTGGCTTCCCGTATGACCCACATAACTTCTGGCGCCTGGGGTAAAAAGGTGGTTAGGTATCTGATGGTATCGATGGCTCTCCGGATCAGGAAGTCCGTATAACGCATCTCGGGTCGTTCGCCAGCGCTCGCGATTCAATGTAGGTGATGTCGCATGCAGGCGCTGTACTCGTCGGGAATTCTTCGGTGGAATTTCAGGTATCTGCCTTCGTCCTATTTTGTGCTCATCCCAATAGCTGCGGTCAAGCCATTGCGAAATGAGTAGAGCCTCTTCGGAATGAGTAGACTCAGGAAAAGACCAGCGCGCCCCAACATCTGATCGGAAACCAACGAAGAAAACCCGTTCACGCTTCTGAGGCACGCCGTAATCGGCGGCGTTGAGCACATTAAATAGAACGTTATATGTCGCTGCCCCCTTGTTGCTCGAGTGATGCTGTTCTAGCCGAGAGCGATGGTGCATCCAATTCTCGCCCTTACGGCGCACCAACTCCGGATACTGCAGTTGTAGATGGATATGTGAAAGATATGGTTCGAAGGTCTTGCGCGTGAGGCCTTTCACATTCTCGAAAATGAACGCCTTGGGCATCAATTCACGTACGGCCCGGACCGCTTCGGGAAACATGTTTCGATCATCGCGCTGTCCTTGATGCTTTCCACCCAAAGAGAATGGCTGACAAGGAGGACCACCTGAGACTACGGAGATGTCCCGACCGAGTCGGCTGAAATCGAAACTTCTCGCATCAACCTCGTGTACAGGCCACCCCTCAACTGCTTGCGCGTGGTGGCGTTGATTTTCACGGAAGGTCTCGCAGGCGAATTGGTCCCACTCGATTACAGCCGCATGTTGGAATCCAGCATTGGCCATGCCAATGGCGAGGCCACCTGCCCCTGCAAAAAGTTCCACGCTACGCATTGCGAAATCCCCGATATTCTTTTACTTAGGTGGGAGGTAACAGACCCATTTCAGATCGCTTCCACATCCCTACATGCGTCTTGACGCCGCGATTTTTCGTAGCCTCTCGGGCTACTTGGCCTTTGGAGAATAGCTCACCCAACCCTAGCAATGTGCTTCTTGCCACTGCTTGACCGCGCTAGTTTGCCTTCGCGCATGAGCACGCCTAGGACACTGTAAGACAGGTAGTCCTTGGAACCTCCGCCATAGTCGCTTCGAAGTCCGAGCAAACTGGCCGCGTCCGAGTTGGTGATACCCAAAGGGTTGGCTTTTGCGAGCTCCAGCACTGATTCCTTCAAGAGGTTCAAGCCGATCTGGGCTTTTTCTTGGACACCAGAAGGCACGACTACTTGAGCTCTTACCTTCTTGCTCAGGCCAGATGGCATCACTGTATTGGTAAGGAGTCCACCGGTATCAATCGTGCCAAGTGCGGCGATCAATTCAGCTTCGAGCTTTATCGCCTGCGTCTCTGTCAAGGAGTCTACGAGGCGACTGACCAATACCTTGTAGCCCACATGTTCAATTTCTTGGATCCTCAATCCTTTGCGGGTGCTGTCGGGTTTGACCAAATGATCATGCGAACGGGTGCCAACTCCCTTCCCAATGTAGAAGGGTAGGGCGGGTGATGCTCTGGGATCCTTGAGGGCGTAAACGTAGTAGGTCGTGTCGTCGGCCATGCGAAAAGTACGCCTTGAGTTTTGGAACGAGTGCCGAGGAACCTGCAGCACTTGACGATACCCCTGCGGGGTATGTTTGAGCCTACCAGGCGATCTCGCTTTTCTCAATCCCCGCTTCTACGCAATGAGCTCTTCACAGGTCATGCGA
>QBMB01000131.1 GCA_003241965.1 Burkholderiales bacterium
GCCTGGCCTCGTGGCGGTCAGCACGATCCAGGGCGCCGACACCGCATGGCTCATGGTGAGCACCGCTTTGGTCTTGCTGATGACCCTACCGGGTATCGCACTCTTCTACGGTGGCATGGTTCGCCGCTTCAACGTCCTCAACACCATGGCCAGCGTGGTGGGCATCGCCGCGGTGGTGAGCCTGCTGTGGTTCGGGGTGGCGTATTCGCTGGCCTTCACGCCGGGTGGGGCGCTCGGCGGCTTCATCGGCGGCGTGGAGCGCATGGGCTTCTCGGGCATGGACTTCCTGGGCGCCACCGGCCAGGTGGCCGTGAGCCACATTGCCAAACACGTGCCCGAGTCGGTGTTTGCCATGTTCCAGCTGACCTTCGCCATCATCACCTGCGCGCTGGTGGTGGGCGCGCTGGTGGAGCGCATGCACTTTGGCGCGCTGCTCACCTTCACCGGCCTGTGGTTGCTGCTGGTGTACGCACCCATCGCCCACTGGGTGTGGGAGCCGGGCGGCTGGCTGGCCCAGCTCGGCGCACTCGATTTCGCCGGCGGTTCGGTGGTGCACATCAACGCCGGTGCCGCCGCGCTGGTCTGCGCCTACGCACTGGGCCCACGCGAAGGTTATGGCCGCGAGCCTTTCATTCCGTTCAACCTGGGGCTGACCATGGCCGGCACCGGCCTCCTGTGGGTGGGCTGGTTCGGCTTCAACGCCGGCTCCGCCCTGGCCGCCGACGGCCGCGCCGGGCTGGCGATGCTGGTCACGCACATCGCAGCGGCAGCCGGTGCACTCTCGTGGATGGGCGCCGAGTGGCTGGCGCGCAAGCGCGCGTCGCTGCTGGGCCTGTGCTCGGGTGTGGTGGCAGGCCTGGTGGCGATCACGCCGGCGGCGGGTTTTGTGACCCCGCGCAGCGCGCTCATCATCGGTCTGGTGGCGGGTGTGGCCTGCTACTGGGGCGCCACCGCGCTCAAGCGCAAGCTGCGCGCCGACGACTCGCTGGACGTGTTCGGCGTGCACGGCGTGGGCGGTCTGGTGGGTGCTTTGCTCACCGGCGTGCTGTCCGACCCGGCCATCTCGGGTGTGCAAGCCAGCTTCGTGGCGCAGCTGATCGCCTGCGTGTCCGTGCTGGCCTACAGCCTGGTCATGACGGCCGTGGTGCTGTGGATCACCTCGCGCTTCACCACGCTGCGCGTGCGCGAGTTCGAGGAGCGCGCCGGGCTCGACCTTTCGCTGCACAACGAACAAATTGGCCACTGAGGCCACACCCGCATGACCTCCAACGACGTCTTTGCCCTGGCCGCGCACATGCACGTGCTGCTGCGGCGCAAGACCGGCCGGGTGACCGACACCGAATGGCTGACCACGAATGCAGACTACGCCCGAGAGATCGTGCGGTTCACGCGTGAGAAGGCAGCGGGCGACGCCAACGCCGACCTGCTGGCGCTGGCCGACAAGCTGGAGGCGGCGATCCCGCTGATCGCCTCCCCAGCGCGCAAGCCCTTGCTGCAGGCTGCAGCCGACACGCTGAAAGCCGGTCAGGTGAGCGCCAGCACGGCCGCCAAAGCCGCCACACCCCGATCGGGAGGGTTCGCCAACTCGGTGCCGGGCAACAGCAACAGCGGCTTCATCGAGTCCGCGTTGATGTCGGCGTTCGGAGGCCCGCGCAAGGAAGGCGAAGACCCAGACACCCGCTACATCGGCGGAATCCGTTAAGAGCCCCCACGCTCCCCCGAGGGGGCTGGGCCTGCCTTGGGGGCGGCCCGGCGGCTGGCCCGTTGCCCCCACGCTCCCCGCTGCGCGTGGTCCGCTGCCCGGCGGTTGATCCGCCTTCGGTTACTCGCCTTTCAGCATCCAGCTGGCGGCCTTCTCAGCAATCATGAGCGTGGGGCTGTTGGTGTTGCCGCTGGTGATGGTGGGCATCACGCCGGCATCGACCACGCGCAACCCGGCCACACCGCGCACACGCAGGTGGCTGTCCACCACGGCCATCGGGTCGTCGGCGCGGCCCATCTTCGTGGTGCCCACGGGGTGGAAGATGGTGCTTGCAATGTCGCCGGCCAGGCGCGCGAGTTCTTCGTCGCTCTGGAACTGCACGCCGGGCTTGAACTCCTCGGGTCGGTACTTCGAGAGCGCGGGCTGCGCGACGATGTTGCGTGTCACGCGCAGGCTGTCGGCGGCGACCTGGCGGTCTTCCGGTGTGCTGAGGTAGTTGGGTGCGATGGCGGGCGCGTCTTCAAAGTTCGCGCTGCGGATGTTCACCGTGCCCCGGCTGGTGGGGTTGAGGTTGCACACGCTGGCCGTGAACGCCGGGAAGGTGTGCAGCGGCTCGCCGAACGCGTCCAGCGACAGCGGTTGCACGTGGTATTCGAGGTTGGGGTGCTCGCGGCCGGGGTCGCTGCGCGTGAAGGCACCGAGCTGCGAAGGCGCCATGCTCATCGGCCCACTGCGCTTGAGCAGGTATTCCAGCCCGATGCGCGCCTTGCCCACCATGGAAGACGACAACACGTTGAGCGTGGGTGCCCCGTCGATCTTGTAGACCGCACGGATCTGCAGGTGGTCCTGCAGGTTGGCGCCCACGCCGGGCAGGTCGAGCGCCACCTCGATACCGTGCTGGCGCAGCAGCGCGGCCGGGCCGATGCCCGAGAGCTGCAAGATCTGCGGTGAGCCGATGCTGCCGGCGCACAGCACCACTTCTTCGGTGGCAGAGGCCAGCACGTGCGCGGTGCCGTCCCACACCTCCACGCCGGTGCAGCGAAGCTCGCCGTCCGCCCCGCGCTGCGTCACCAGCCGGGTGACCCGTGCGGCGTTCCAGAGCTCGAAGTTGGGCCGCCCGTAACAGGTCGGGCGCAGGAAGGCGCGCGCAGTGTTCCAGCGCAAACCCGACTTTTGATTCACCTGGAAATAGCCCACACCGTCGTTGTCGCCCCGGTTGAAAGCGGCCGTGGCGGGTATGCCGGCCTGCTGCGCGGCCTCGGCGAAGGCATCGAGGATGTCCCAGCGCAGGCGCTGCTTCTCCACCCGCCATTCGCCGCCATGCCCGTGGTACGCGTTGAAGTTGGGGTCGCGCTGCGCGGCGTTCTGCTGGTCGCCCATGTAGTGGTTTTCATGGCGCTTGAAGTCGGGCAGTGCGTTGTCCCAGCGCCAGTCATCGTCGCCCGTGAGCGCTGCCCAGTGGTCGTAGTCGCGCGCCTGGCCACGCATGTAGATCATGCCGTTGATGCTGGAGCTGCCGCCCAAGGTCTTGCCACGCGGGTAGCGCAACGCGCGCCCGTTGAGCCCCGCCTCGGCCTCGGTCTGGTAGAGCCAGTCGGTGCGGGGGTTGCCGATGCAGTACAGGTAGCCGACCGGGATGTGGATCCAGTGGTAATCGTCCTTGCCGCCGGCCTCGATGAGCAGCACGCTCTTGCTGCGGTTGGCGGACAAGCGATTGGCCATCAGGCAACCCGCCGTGCCGCCACCGATGATGATGTAGTCGAAGGTGTTGTCGCTCATGTCGTGTCTCGTTGTCGTTGTTCCGGGGCCAGCGTTCACTCGGGCGGCAACGCATCATCGGGCAGGCTGAAGTCACCGCGCTGGAAAGCGGCCACCACCGCTTCGGCCTCGGCCATGCGGTGCTCCGGCACCAACACCCGCACGGGAATCGCGCCCGCCAGCAGGGTGTACATCTGCACCAGGTTCGCATCGGCCACCGCAGCCGGCACGCCGCCCGCCTGCAAGCAACCGCGCAACAGGAAGGCCTCGGTCGGATTGAAGAAGGTGACCAGCGTTTTCCAGTCGCCCAGCTCCGGGTCGTAGTCCGAATTGCCATCGGTCAAGACAATTCCTTCCGACGCTCTATGCCCCCAACCCAGGGCTGCCGTGGATCCGGCTCTGCCGGTCCACAGGCAGCGTCCCCCCGTTGGGGGGAAGCGCCGCAGGCGCGCAGGGGTGACATCTTTACTTTGCGGTGGGCATGACGAACTCTGCGCCTTTGCCGATCGACTCCGGCCAGCGCTGCATGATCGATTTCTGCTTGGTGTAGAAGCGCACGCCCTCTTCGCCGTAGGCGTGCATGTCACCAAACAGGCTCTTCTTCCAGCCGCCAAAACCGTGCCACGCCATGGGCACGGGAATCGGCACGTTGATGCCGACCATGCCCACCTGGATGCGGCGGGCGAATTCACGCGCCACGTTGCCGTCGCGGGTGAAGCAACTCACGCCGTTGCCGAACTCGTGGTTGTTGATGATCTGTACCGCCTGCGCAAAGTCGGGCACGCGCACACAGCTGAGCACCGGGCCGAAGATCTCTTCCTTGTAGATCTTCATCTCGGTCGTCACATGGTCGAACAGCGTGCCGCCCATCCAGAAACCGTTGGCGCAACCTTCGCCCACGCCCGATGCGTCAAAGCCCCGGCCGTCCACCAGCATCTGCGCGCCTTCTTTCCCACCCGCCTCGATGTAGCCGGTGATACGCTGGTGCGCAACCGCCGTGACGATGGGGCCCATCTCGGCGGCGAGGTTGGTGCCGTTGAGCACCTTGAGTGCCTTGGTGCGCTCGATCAGCTTGGGCATGATCTTGTCGGCCACGTCGCCCACCAGCACCGCCACGGAAATCGCCATGCAGCGCTCACCGGCGGAGCCGTAGGCCGCGCCGATGAGCGCGTCCACCGCCTGGTCCAGGTCGGCGTCGGGCATGACGACCATGTGGTTCTTCGCGCCGCCCAGCGCCTGCACGCGCTTGCCATGGTGGGCGCCGGTCTCGTAGATGTAGTTGGCAATCGGCGTGGAGCCGACGAAGCTGATGGCCTTCACGTCGGGGTGCACCAGCAGCGCGTCCACCGCCTCCTTGTCGCCCTGCACCACGTTGAACACGCCGTCGGGCAGGCCGGCTTTTTTGAACAGCTCGGCCATCAGGAGCGACGCCGAGGGGTCGGTCGGGCTGGGCTTCAAGATGAAGGTGTTGCCCGCGGCAATCGCCACCGGGAACATCCACATGGGCACCATGACGGGGAAGTTGAACGGCGTGATGCCCGCCACCACACCCAGCGGCTGGCGCAGCGTCCAGTTGTCCATGCCGGTGGACACCTGGTCGGTGAAGTCGCCCTTGAGCAACTGCGGGATGCCGCAGGAGAACTCGATGATGTCGATGCCGCGTGCAACCTCGCCCTGCGCATCGGTGAACACCTTGCCGTGCTCGGCGGTGATCAGGTGGGCCAGCTCGTCCTTGTGCAGGTTCACCAGCTCAAGGAACTTGAACATCACGCGCGCCCGGCGGATCGGCGGCGTATCGGCCCAGGCCGGGAACGCGGCCTGCGCGGCAGCCACAGCAGCATTCACGTCAGCCCCGTTGGCCAGCGCGACCTGGCCGGTGACGGCGCCGGTGGCGGGGTTGAACACGTCTTGCGTTCGGGTCGATGTGCCGGCTGCGGTCTGGCCGCCGATGAAGTGGTTGATCGGGGTGGGGGTGGTTGCCATGGCGGTCTCGGTTGGGGTGGTCCAGATAGTGAGGGCAGTGTAGGCACCGTACACCCACTCGCCTAGCCGTGTGGCGTGAACTGATTGTTTGAAATGGTGAACAATCAGAACATGAATGAGAAAAAAGTCGAAGCGCTCTGGATGCATCTGCACTGGCTCACCGTGCTGGCACAGCAGGGCAGCTACACCGCGTCCGCCCAGCGGCTGGGTGTGAGCAAGGCGGCCATGAGCCAGCGCATCAGCGAGCTGGAGCGGGCCGCTGGTGTGCCCTTGGTGCAGCGCACCACGCGCAGCGTGCGCCTGACCGAGGCTGGTCAGCAGCTGGTGGATGGTCTGCGTGAGCCGTTCGAGCGCATCGCGCAGAGCTTCTCCAGCGTGCGTGACCTCGCCGACGAGCCGGCCGGTCTGGTTCGGGTCACTGCGCCAGTGGCATTTGCGCGCCAGCAACTGGTGCCCAGGATCGCGGCGTTCGTGCAGGCGCACCCCCAGATCCGTCTGGAGCTGGACATGTCGGACCGGTTGAGCTCGCTGGCCACCGAGGGCTTCGATCTGGCGATCCGCCACACCGACTCGCCGCCCGACACCCACGTCGCCTGGCCCCTGTGCAGCACGCGTTCGGTGCTGGTGGCCAGCCGCAACTACCTGCGCCGCCACGGCACGCCGTCCACGCCACAGGACCTGGCTGAGCACGACTGCCTGCACTACCCGCGTGCGCAGGACACGTCGGCCTGGCATTTCACGCCCGCCGAGGGCCGCAGGAAGGCCCAGGCCCAGCGCGTCACGGTACCGGTCTCGGGCCCGTTCTGCGCCAACAACAGCGAAGCCTTGCGCGACGCTGCCATCGCGGGCCTGGGCATCGCCCTGGTGCCCGATTTCAGCGCGCAGGCGGCGCTGCAGTCCAGTCAGCTGGTGGAAGTGCTCCCGGGCTGGGCATCGGTGGGCACGTTCGCCGCGCAGATCCATGCGATCAGACCCTACGCCAGTCACGTGCCGCGCTCGGTGTCGGCGTTGGTTGCCTGGTTGCGGGTGGCGTTGGCGGAGGGTTTTGACGTGCGGGCGGCGCAATCCCGCACGCGGTGACGCACTGGCGGCAAGCGGCAGCAGGAAGCATGGCTGCATTCGTTGGCCTGAAAACTCCTGCTTTTTCGATGTGATTGTCCATTTATTTCTGCTTTTTCGGAACTCCCGGAACCCGTACCCTGTGCAGTGTTCAATTTTTCTTGATGGAGACTCTGATGAAAAAGTGGCTTTCCTTGCTTGCCGTGATCATGACCCTGGGTCTGAGCACGGTTCACTTCGACGCCGAAGCCAAGCGCATGGGCGGCGGCCGGTCGTTCGGCATGCAGCGCCAGGCCGCTCCACCAGCCAAGGCGCCCTCTGCACCGACCGCAGCGCCTGCAGCAGCGGGTGCAGGTGCCGCAGCCGCCGGAACCGGTCGCAGCTGGATGGGCCCGATCGCGGGTCTCGCCGCCGGTCTGGGCCTCATGGCGCTGGCCTCGCACCTGGGCTTTGGTGAAGGCATGGCCAACATGCTGATGATCGGCCTGATGATCGCGGCGGCCATCGCGGTCTTCGGCTTCATCATGCGCAAGCGCGCCATGGCTCAACAAGGTGGATCCGGTGGTCTGGCGTACGCCAACGCCGGCGCCAACCGCCAGAGCGCGGAACCCCTCAACGCGTTTCGCGCACCGGCCAGTGCCGGTGGCGGTTCAATGATCGGCAGCGCGCTGGGCGGCACCGTTGCCAGCAGCATTCCGGCCGATTTCGACGTGCAGGGGTTCGAGCGCAACGCGAAGGTCAACTTCATCCGCCTGCAGGCCGCCAACGACGCGGGCAACCTCGACGACATCCGCGCCTTCACCACGCCCGAGATGTTTGCCGAGCTGCAGATGGACCTGAGCGAGCGTGGCGCAGCCACCCAGCACACCGACGTGGTTCAAATCAACGCCGAAGTGCTGGAAGTGGAAGAGGGTCCTGCCCTGTACGTGGTGAGCGTGCGCTTCACGGGCGAAACGCGCGAGAACGGCGCGGCATTGACCGAGCGCTTTGACGAGATCTGGCACCTGACCAAGCCTCGCCACGGCGATGGCGGCTGGCTGCTGGCCGGTCTTCAGCAGAGCGCCTGATCAAACGGCGCCGGGCGCCTTGCCCGGCGCCGCCTGCCGCTGCAGTCGGTCCCAGTCCTTGAGCGCCTGCTGCAGCCGGTTTTTCGAATCGGGATGGCCCTTGCTGAAAGTCTTGGTCAGGAACGAGCGCAGGCCTTCGTCTGGGGCAGGCGCGCCGGTGGCCTTGAGCTGATCGACCAGCAGCATCACCACCTGAAAACTCTTGGCGCGCGCCGCCATGTGAAGCATGGCCTGGCCCGCCGGCGTTCGGTCCTGCGGGTCGGCGCCGTTGTCCAGCATGTGACGCACCAGACCGGCCTTGCCTTCGCTGCAGGCCCAGTGCCACGGCACAAGACCACCTTCGGCCGGGGCGCTGAAGTCGGCGCCGGGCGCGAGCAGCTCGGGCGCCAGCGGCCAGCCCGAGGCCTTGATCATTTGTTGTGTCTTCCAGTCGGTCATCGGTTCGTGTGGTGAGTTGATGGGGGGTTATCGCACGAATCCACCGCCACGAAAGATTCCTCAAGGCCCGGCACATCCCGTCGATCCGATCAACGGAGCGCGTTGTTTAGCACTACTTTGCTGTGTCGACGCCCTTGGCGACAAAGCCCCGTCTCTTTGGTCACGAAGGGGAAAACTCCCTTGACAGCGTCTCGGCCTCACGCCGATCATCGATTTGTCACAGAGTTCCCGTATGGATTGACGAGACAGTCTTCGCGTGCAGTCGCCGTCAGGCGACGGCTTGTTTTTGCGGCTCACGAGTGCATCCCCTTGGCACGTTCATCTTCCACCTCATCCTCTGCAAGTGCACATGTCGTGCTGGCCGCGGGCAGCTCCGCGCTGGCTCTGTCCACGCTGGTCTACCGCAGCCGCTGCGTCACGCCACTGGACGAATCGGCACTCAAGCAACTCGTGCAGGCTGCCCTGCAGCGCAACGAGGCCGAATCGGTCACCGGCCTGCTGATTTACGACGGCGGGCGTTTCCTGCAATGGCTGGAAGGCCCAGCCGAGAGCGTGGACCGCATCTGGCAGTCGATCCAGGCCGATGGCCGACACACCGACGTGGAGATTCTGGGCCGCATGCCCAGCACCGTGCGCTGCTTCCCCGATTGGGGCATGAAGCTGGGCGACCGCGACCCGAACGAGCGCCCGAACGCCGCCAACGACGCGCGCATGAGCCCGCCACACAACCTGCTCGACCTGCTGCGCAGCCAGCAGGGTGTGCCGCACGCGCTGCCCACCGACCTGTGGCAAAAGGCGCCGGTGCAGCCCGAGTTCGAGCACGAGTTCGCGCGGCTGGACCACGAAATCCTCAAGCGCGTGGTGGACTCCACCGTGCTGCCCCAGGTGACGCCGCGCTACGGTGTCGAACAGCCCCTGCACGTGGCGGCCGAGCGCGATCCCCGTATGGCCAGCCTGGCCCGCCTGCTGGTGGCGGCAGACCCGGCCGAGGCGTTTGCGCTGCTGGACATCCTGCACGCCGAGGCCGGCTCGCTGCGTGCGTCGTGCATGTGGGTCTCGGAGCCGGCGGCGCGCGATCTGGGCGACCTCTGGGCTTCCGACGAGGTCTCCGAATTCGACGTGACGCTGGGCCTGGGCCGGCTGCAGCAGTCGTTTCGCAAGC